>NZ_JBHTDB010000010.1:0-650 GCF_042666455.1 Chelatococcus sp. GCM10030263
ATGTCCGCTCAAAAGCGGCAATCGAAAGACCAGGCCGTCGGCAGTCGAATAATGATTGCTGCCAGCCTTACCGACCATCAAATGCTTGCCGAACAGGTCGTCCGCTCGGACAGGACGCAGTCTTCGACTGCCGACTGTCCCTTGCCGACGGCCCATCCCTCTGTCCTTCGCCGGCCCGGTGGCTGGAGCGAGGAGCCCAAACCCGATCCCATCCCGAACTCGGCCGTTAAACTCCTCAGCGCCGATGGTACTGTGTCTCAAGACCCGGGAGAGTAGGTCGTTGCCGGGCCTGCCAAGGACAGAGGAATTCCCTCCAAACGATCACAAGCGGCGCTCCGCCCAAAAGGCAAAGCGCCGCATTCGCTTTTGAAGCATCCGCGCATGCCAGGGATCCATACCCCGTACATGCGCCGATCAAACAAACGCCAAAACACAGTTGACGCGGGGTGGAGCAGCATCCCGCCCCATCGAGCGACAGCGAAGATGGGACAATAACGAAGCGGAAGCGAAGGCGGGTACCCATAAAACCGGGCTGCCCACCAACGCCAGACATCAGTTGACGCGGGGTGGAGCAGCCCGGTAGCTCGTCAGGCTCATAACCTGAAGGTCACAGGTTCAAATCCTGTCCCCGCAACCAACGATTCTTGCGA
>NZ_JBHTDB010000011.1:0-686 GCF_042666455.1 Chelatococcus sp. GCM10030263
CCGCCTCCGACCTGATCGCCGTCACGGGTGCAGCCAGCCTCGCCAGCGGCGCGGCGATCAATGTCGCCAAGACGACGAATGCGCCCTATATGCTCGGCACGCGCTACACGGTGCTGACCACGACGGCGGGGCTCAACGGCACCTTCGACGTGACCGGCGATACGGCACTCACCGCCTTCGCCGGGCTCACCGATATCTATGACGCCAATAACGCCTATCTCGAGGTGGGCCAGATCCGGCCCTTCACCGCGGCCGGCGTGACGGCGAACCAGATCTCCGTGGCGACGGGCCTTTCCGGCCTGCCGCCGACGAACCCGCTTCTGACGGCGCTCATCAACCTGCCGGACGATCAAGCGGCGCGGGCGGCCTTCGACCAGCTCTCGGGCGAGATCCATGCCTCGGTGAAGACGGCGATGATCGAAGAAAGCCACTTCGTGCGCGATGCCGCGGTCGATCGCATCCGCGAGGCCTTCTGCGCGGTGGGCGCCAATATGACGGCCCGCCGCGAGATCGGGGCGGCCGCCGCCGGCACGCAGGCGCAGCCCGGGGCGCAGGACTGCGCGCCCAACAGCGACCGCCTGACGATCTGGGGCCAGGCCTTCGGCTCCTGGGGCCACACCGAGGGCGACGGCAATGCCGCCTCGCTCACCCGCTCGACCACCGGCTTCTTCCTCGGTGCCGATGCG
>NZ_JBHTDB010000012.1:0-737 GCF_042666455.1 Chelatococcus sp. GCM10030263
ATGATCGAGGCGACGACGCCGGCGCCGACGGTGCGCCCGCCCTCGCGGATGGCGAAGCGCAGCTTCTCTTCCATCGCGATCGGCACGATCAGCGTCACCTCCATGGCGATATTGTCGCCCGGCATCACCATTTCCGTGCCTTCGGGAAGCGTCACCACGCCCGTCACGTCCGTCGTCCGGAAGTAGAACTGCGGACGGTAGTTCGTGAAGAACGGCGTGTGGCGACCGCCCTCCTCCTTCGTCAGGATATAGGCTTCCGCCTTGAACTTCGTGTGCGGCTTCACAGAACCGGGCTTGCACAGAACCTGCCCGCGCTCCACGTCCTCGCGCTTCGTGCCGCGCAGCAGCGCGCCGATATTGTCGCCAGCCTGCCCCTGGTCCAGCAGCTTGCGGAACATCTCGACGCCCGTCACCGTCGTCTTCTGCGTCGCACGCAGGCCGACGATCTCGATTTCCTCGCCCACCTTCACGATGCCGCGCTCGACACGCCCCGTCACCACCGTGCCGCGGCCCGAGATCGAGAACACGTCCTCGACAGGCATCAGGAACGGCTGGTCGATCGGACGCTCCGGCTGCGGGATATAGGCGTCAACCGCCTCCATCAGCTTCAGGATCGCGTCATGCCCGATCTCCGGGCTGCGGTCCTCGAGCGCGCACAGCGCCGAGCCCTTGACGATCGGGATGTCGTCCCCGGGGAAGTCGTATTTCGACAGAAGCTCGCGCACCTCGAGCTCGAC
>NZ_JBHTDB010000013.1:0-1222 GCF_042666455.1 Chelatococcus sp. GCM10030263
TGACCTGAGACCCTTTTCTCCTCCGGTCTGAGGGAGAGTCCTAGGTTTCGTTTCTGGCCTCAGGCGGCCTCTTTTTCCAGCGAGGATTTGAGGGCGAACTCGGCGGGCGTGATGTTGCCGAGGGCCGAGTGGGGTCGGTGGTGGTTGTAGTCCTCCTTCCATGAGGTGATAGCGCTGCGGGCCTCGGTGAGCGTCGAGAACAACGTGTCGTTGAGACACTCGTCCCGGAATCGCCCGTTGAAGCTCTCGACGAAGGCGTTCTGCGTGGGTTTGCCGGGAGCGATGTAGTGCCACGCGACGCCAGTCTCCTGGCACCAGCGCAGGATCGCCATCGAGGTGAGCTCGGTGCCGTTGTCGGACACGATCGTCTCCGGCCGGCCACGCAGCCGAATGACATCATCCAGTTCCCGAGCCACACGCAGGCCCGAGAGCGAGGTGTCGGCGACGAGCGCCAGACACTCGCGCGTGTAGTCGTCGACGATGGCGAGCACCCTGAAGCGGCGACCGTCCGTGACCGTGTCGGAGAGAAAATCGAGGCTCCAGCGCGCATTGGCCCGATCAGGCACGAGCATGGGCCTGCGCGTGCCCAATGCTCGTTTGCGGCCACCGCGCCGGCGCACCTGCAGCTTCTCCTCGCGATAGAGCCGCCGCAGCTTCTTCTGGTTCATCACGATGCCCTGGCGGTCCAGCATGATGTGGATCCTGCGATAGCCGAACCGCCGGCGCTCTCCTGCGACGGCCTTCATCGCCTCGCGCAACAGGGCATTGTCGGGACGGGCGCTCATATAGCGCACCGTCGAGCGATCGACCGTCAAGGCCAGGCACGCCCGACGCTGGCTCACCGAATGGCACCGTGCAGGCATGAGCCACCGCCTTCCGCTTCGCATCGGGCGTCACCATTTTTTTGCGGCGACATCCTTCAGGATCGCGTTGTCGAGCATCTGTTCGGCCAGCAGCTTCTTCAGACGAGCGTTCTCGTCTTCGAGGGTCTTCAGCCGACGCGCATCCGACACGTCCATCCCGCCATACTTCGCCTTGAACTTGTAGAAGGTCGCCGAAGAGATGCCGTGCTTGCGGCAGACGTCAGCCGTCGCCGCTCCGGCTTCCTGCTCCTTCAGCATCCCGATGATCTGCTCTTCCGTGAATCGTGAGGGGCGCATCGTCCGTCTCCGTGAGTGACGGACTCTACTCAAATCTGGAGGAAGATCAGGGTCTCAGGTCA
>NZ_JBHTDB010000014.1:2500-5505 GCF_042666455.1 Chelatococcus sp. GCM10030263
TCCGCGTTCGCTCGCCACTACTAACGGAGTCTCGTTGATGTCCTTTCCTCCGGGTACTTAGATGTTTCAGTTCCCCGGGTTCGCTTCTAACCCCTATGTATTCAGGGCCAGATACCTTCTTGGTGATACCTGCAAATCCAAAAACGCCGGATCCCTTACAGGATCCAGAAGCCAGCCTGCCGGCCGGCCCGGATCATCCCCCACCACGATCGCTCGTGAACACGGGCCCTTCCGCCATTCTCAGATTTACAGGTATCGAAGGTGGGTTTCCCCATTCGGAAATCCTCGGATCAAAGCTTGTTCGCAGCTCCCCAAGGCTTATCGCAGCGTACCACGTCCTTCATCGCCTCTCAGCGCCAAGGCATCCACCGAACGCCCTTATGGCACTTGATCGCTCTCATGATCGATGTCCGCCGCATGACGCGACGATAACATCGACAGAAAGACCGTCCTCAAGAACACGGTTACCCGCCGCGGTTGCCCGCAGCCGGCCCATATCTCAAGGACATGCTTGCCGAACGCATCCTCGAACATCACAGCGCTTTCGCGCCCGATGCCGGATGCATTCCCTCTTCACGATGACAAAGAACCCGCAGACAGCCAAAGGCCCCGAACGAGCAACGCTCCATCCAGCGGCCAAAAGCCCGCAAACTATTCCATCACGTCACGATGACCGGGCGACCATGCCGCCCTCTCGTCTGACGTGAACCACAGGACTGACGAAAGCCGGCAACCCGAACCCAAAAATCTGGTGGAGCCAGACGGGATCGAACCGACGACCTCATGCTTGCAAAGCACGCGCTCTCCCAACTGAGCTATGGCCCCTCCTGGCTTTTAGCCAGGATGGTTCGTCCTGGCCTCAAGCGCCGGCGCAGCCTCCGGCTGCTTGGCTTCACGCGCCATCAGGCGCGGCGCCCGTTCGGGCTTGCGGCGCTACGCGCCGGATAACCCGCACGGCGACCACCGATGATAATGGTGGGCCTGGGACGACTCGAACGTCCGACCTCACCCTTATCAGGGGTGCGCTCTAACCACCTGAGCTACAGGCCCGCCGACAAGCGCACAACCGCCACCGCAAACCGCCACAGGCAGTCCGCTGTAGCGCCCGATGCGTGTCAGTCCTGAAAGAAAGAGAAACGAAGACGGCGACGTCCCGCCAAAGAGCTCACGACGATCTTGCGATCATCGGGCTCCGATATGTTCCAAGTGATCCGATAAGACGTAGCCAAGATGGCCGGCCTTGAGGGATCATCCTTAGAAAGGAGGTGATCCAGCCGCAGGTTCCCCTACGGCTACCTTGTTACGACTTCACCCCAGTCGCTGACCCTACCGTGGTCGCCTGCCCCCTTGCGGTTAGCGCGACGCCTTCGGGTAAAGCCAACTCCCATGGTGTGACGGGCGGTGTGTACAAGGCCCGGGAACGTATTCACCGCAGCGTGCTGATCTGCGATTACTAGCGATTCCACCTTCATGCACTCGAGTTGCAGAGTGCAATCCGAACTGAGACGGCTTTTTGGGATTAGCTCCCCCTCGCGGGTTCGCTGCCCATTGTCACCGCCATTGTAGCACGTGTGTAGCCCAGCCCGTAAGGGCCATGAGGACTTGACGTCATCCCCACCTTCCTCTCGGCTTATCACCGGCAGTCCCCTTAGAGTGCCCAACTTAATGATGGCAACTAAGGGCGAGGGTTGCGCTCGTTGCGGGACTTAACCCAACATCTCACGACACGAGCTGACGACAGCCATGCAGCACCTGTGTTCCCGCCAGCCGAACTGAAGGATCCTGTCTCCAGGAACCACACGGGACATGTCAAGAGCTGGTAAGGTTCTGCGCGTTGCTTCGAATTAAACCACATGCTCCACCGCTTGTGCGGGCCCCCGTCAATTCCTTTGAGTTTTAATCTTGCGACCGTACTCCCCAGGCGGGATGCTTAACGAGTTTTCTGCGCCACTGACGAGCAAGCTCGCCAACGGCTAGCATCCATCGTTTACGGCGTGGACTACCAGGGTATCTAATCCTGTTTGCTCCCCACGCTTTCGCGCCTCAGCGTCAGAACCGGACCAGTAAGCCGCCTTCGCCACTGGTGTTCTTGCGAATATCTACGAATTTCACCTCTACACTCGCAGTTCCACTTACCTCTTCCGGTCTCGAGACGCCCAGTATCGAAGGCAATTCCGGGGTTGAGCCCCGGGATTTCACCCCCGACTTAAACGTCCGCCTACGCGCCCTTTACGCCCAGTGATTCCGAGCAACGCTAGCCCCCTTCGTATTACCGCGGCTGCTGGCACGAAGTTAGCCGGGGCTTATTCTTCCGGTACAGTCATTATCGTCCCGGATAAAAGAGCTTTACAACCCTAAGGCCTTCATCACTCACGCGGCATGGCTGGATCAGGGTTGCCCCCATTGTCCAATATTCCCCACTGCTGCCTCCCGTAGGAGTCTGGGCCGTGTCTCAGTCCCAGTGTGGCTGATCATCCTCTCAGACCAGCTACTGATCGTCGCCTTGGTAGGCCATTACCCCACCAACAAGCTAATCAGACGCGGGCCGATCCTTCGGCGGTAAACCTTTCCCCAAAAGGGCGTATCCGGTATTAGCTCGAGTTTCCCCGAGTTATTCCGAACCGAAGGGCACGTTCCCACGCGTTACTCACCCGTCTGCCACTCACCCCGAAGGGTGCGTTCGACTTGCATGTGTTAAGCCTGCCGCCAGCGTTCGCTCTGAGCCAGGATCAAACTCTCAGATTGTATGAGAATCTATTCCGGCTGGTCACTACTCAAATCTTGACGGAAGTCTCACACCAACCACCACCTCGCGGCAGTGGTCAGGTGAACCTCTTTAAGATGAAACGTAGCGACACCGTATTCCCACTCAGCTTCCTCCAACCCCAAGCCCAGATCCAACACAAGCCGAAACCCGCATCAAACCCAAACCCGAAACCAGAAGAAACCCGCAAGGACACCGCCGCCTACGCTTCTCTTCCTCTCAGATATAATTGTCAAAGAGC
>NZ_JBHTDB010000015.1:0-33570 GCF_042666455.1 Chelatococcus sp. GCM10030263
CGCCGAGTTCGCCCTCAAATCCTCGCTGGAAAAAGAGGCCGCCTGAGGCCAGAAACGAAACCTAGGACTCTCCCTCAGACCGGAGGAGAAAAGGGTCTCAGGTCAATACCCATGGCAAATAGCTCAAGTTCAATCCATCATGCGGCCGCTGGAGGCTATGCAAGAAGCGCCGATCTCTACGCACGTGGAAGACCCGAATATCCAAAAGAAATATCGGCATGGCTGCGTGACAGCCTTGGTTTGCAGTCTGGGCAGATTGTGGTCGATCTCGGTGCCGGCTCCGGCAAGTTCACCAGCTACCTGCTTTGCACGGGTGCGTCAGTGATTGCGGTGGAACCGGTGCCGCAGATGCTGGAGAAGCTGGCTCTAGTATGCCCCGATGTTACTAGACATCTAGGGTTCGGACTCAATCAGCCCCCAACGGACGGTCCGGTCGGTCCCCCTTCTCAGAAACTGGCGTGCCGGGCGACGCTTCGGCGCTCGCGACCCGATCGAGGTTTGCAATCAGGCGCGTTAGCAGGGCAACGAGCAGCCCGGCCTCCTCGTCCGTGAAGTCGCGCAGTACCTCATGATTACCCCGGAGTAGGGCAGCAACCGCGTCCGGCAGGCGCGCTTCTGCGACCTCGGTCAATGTGATGCGGCTGCTGCGCCTATCGGCCGGGTCAGGCGCGCGCTGAATCAGCCCGTCCCGCTCCATGCGGGCGAGCATCTGTGCCATCGGCGGCTGCTCGATCTTGGCGAAGCGGGCGAGATCACGCTGCGTGCTTGCCCGGCCATCCTGAAGCGCGACCAGCACTGGCAGATGTCCAACGCCGAAGCCAAGCGGCTTGAGCCGCGCTTCGCTGAGGCGGGCGAACCCGCGCGCCGCGAGACTGATCAGGTGCCCAGGCGTCGAGAGCACATCTAGGTCCATCGCACCTCACCCCTTGCACCTACCGTCGCAATGATGCATATGTGCATATATAAAGGAATTGGCCTCTAACGCAACACCCGCACTATGCAAGGAGAGACCCAATGGATGGTGATGTCGAACTCCTTAAGCGCATCTACGATCGCTTTAACGCGCGGGACATAGACGGCGTGCTGACCGTGCTCACCGATGATGTCGCCTGGGCCAACGGTATGGATGGTGGCCACGTCCATGGCCGCGAGGCCGTACGCGAGTACTGGACGCGCCAGTGGACCATGGTCAGTCCGCACGTCGAGCCTGTGGGCTTTCATCGAACTGCGGATGGCGCGATCATCGCAGAGGTCCGGCAGTCCGTCCGCGATCTCGAAGGCAAACCGCTCCAGGGGCAGACGCACGGGCTTAGAGACAAGACGGTCGGACACGTTTTCCGTCTTCGAGAGGGCAAGGTGGCTCGCTTCGACATCCAGGATGCTAGGGCCCAGACTTCTTTAGAGCCAGAACGCCATAGCGGTGGCAAGGGCGACGCCTGAGAGGAAGTTGGCGGCGAGTTTGTCGTAGCGGGTGTGGACGCGGCGGAAGTCCTTGAGGCGGCAGAAGGCGTTCTCGATGAGGTGACGGCCGCGATAACGTTCCTTGTCGTAGCAGATGGCGCGCTTGCGGTTGCGCCCGGGATGACGGGAACGGCGCCAGCGTCGCGGAGCGAGCGCCGCAGCTGGTCGGCATCGTAGCCCTTGTCGGCCAGTAGGTAGCGCATGCGCCCAGTCTGCTTGAGGAGCGCGGGTGCGGCCTTCACGTCGCTGACGTTGATCTGGAACGTGCGCAATGCAAGCGTCGGATGGGTCCAGAAACTAAACGCGATCTTTGATCGCTACGAAGGCGATACACCACGCTACGCTAACGGCGACTGGGGGCGGGCATTTCCGTTTCCCGGCTTCGGACCAATGCGAACGGCCCATTTCCGTTATGGCCACACTGGCGGGGCGGACGATGTTATCATTAATCGGGTGCGCTCCACGAGCTTCATCGCGGCGCTTCCTGCTGAGGAAAAGACCAAGGTAGTGGCCGACGTCCACTCTCTGATCGACGCAACGCCGGAGCTGAAAGGCTGTGAAGTTGTGACGATTCCATATGTTACCGATGTATATGGCATGACCAAAGTTGAAGGCTGATCGCGCACTATCGCGGAAATCCTAGATTTTTCGACAAAATCGCCAGCGTTGAACTTTCAGGAAAAATCCTGCCGCAAAGATAAGGTGCAAAAATTGCGGGTTCGTCACGGGATTTTGCGATAACGGGCACGCATCCGATCGCATTGCATCGAGTTAAAAATGCTCCGTGGAAGCAGCCGCGCTGGGCGCAATCGCGAGCAGACGGGCGGTCGTCATCGCGGCTCGCGTCGAGTATGGTGCCGTGGGCGCAGCTACGGCTGCGGGTTTGATCTCGATGCTTTCCCGGAAGCGGGAGCTTGGTTCGATGACCGTGCCCAGAACCCGATGCCTGCTAACTTGGCCTGTTGCTCGGTAGAGGTAAGCGGCAACAGAGATAGCTGCGGCTAGCTTGTTCGGGTCGCTTCAGCAAACTGAAGTGGCGTGATTCCGTAACTGCGCTTGAAATGCTTGGTCAGCGCGCTTTGATCGCAAAAGCCCGCCGCCGATGCAGTTTCCGCTGGGGTGTATCCGTGCTTCAGATGGCGGCAAGCCGCGTTCAGCCGGATATGGGTCAGATAGGCGTGTGGCGTCAGGCCAACAGTGCGCTTGAACAGGCCTATGAGCTGGAAACTTGTCAGTCCGGCGTCATTTGCCAAGTCGTCCAGCGTAAGACTTTCCTCGTATCGGTCTTTCATGAGCTTGATGATCCTGTCGGCGAGCGCTCGATCGTGTGGGGCAGGTTCGGGCCGACTTCCATCACCGCTATAGCGGCTGAACAGCGACCCGAAGGCATCGATGAGGGCTTCGTCTGCACCCAAGGGATCGTTCTCTGTTTCGAGGATGTGATGGAGATAATTAAATCGGTGAATCAAATCAGCATCCTTGAACATTGAGCGCGCGAAGTAGGGAACGTCTGCGATGTGCAGGCGATGAGTCATAAACTTTGTGGCCGGCCGGGCCGCGTAGAATGAGCGGTAGAGCCATCTCTTGCTTCTGCCCATACGCGCCGACTGTCGTTCCTCCGGATTGGATACGAACAGGATTGATGGGTAAACCCGCTCGACGATGCGGCCGTTGGCGATCTCTGCGCCGCCGGCTTCGGTAATCGCGATGACAAATGCCTCATGCGTATGTGGCGCATAATCATGTGTCGTGAAGTCTGCGCGCATCAGGCTCATGCCCGGAACCTGAGTGTTGCACCAATACTTCGTACGATTTCTGTTATCTCGGCGAGCCATCCTCGTAGCAGCTCCGTAGTTTGGCCATCCACCTTCTCGTGTGCGGCAATATACCAGGGGTTGTGCGCCGCCGGTACTCAGCTTTGGCTGCAAGTTCGCAACATCGTCCGTACCTCTTCCTGCGCAATCACCCTTCCGTGATAATCATGCCTGTTCTGAGACAGCGCCAGCGCGGCCGAGCGTTTGCAGGGCCGGAAACTCTCGGTGCTGGTCCGCGACGGTGTGGAGGCGATTGCCGCAGAGGTCCATCCGGCCGGTGCTGAAGCAATCTGGAGCGAGAACCGGGTCTTTGCGCTGCTATGCACTGAGTACGCCATGCCGTAGATGCGGTGTTTCTCAAGCGTGCGGATGGAGAGGCCGACGAAGCGTGAGGCTTCGGGCGTGCGCAGGTAGCGCGGCGGCAAGCCTGCGAGATTGGTGGACATGGGATACCTCCGTGATCGTATGGGCGTCCGTCGGATGACGGCGGCTGTCAGCGATCACGGTGGCGGAAGGGGGCCGGTCCGAAATAGGGCGATCTCGCAGGGTTGCGAAAGCGCATCCGGATGGGCGAAGCGCTAGACGCGGCGGCGATACGGATGAAGCAGAAGGCGGCGATAACCGCCGCGCATCATGGAAAATCCAAGCCGGACGATGCGGCCGGTCTGATCGCGCAACTCGTGCGAAATCCAGTCGCGCTTGGAGATAGGGGCGGTATCGAACAGCACGGCGGCGATCTCGGGGTAGGTCGCGCGCTCAAGCCGGCCATCAAGCGCGCGTAGCGCGAGGATGAGCCGATTGCGCCGCTCGGGCGTGAGCGCGCCCAGGTCAGGGCCTGGCGTGCGCCCGGTTAGCGCGCGCCACAGGCGCAGTGCGGCGGCGGCACGGATGTCGAAGAGCTGGTCAAGCGGCAGGAGGACGGCGACGGCCGCGCCGACCTTATTCTCGCGGTGAAGCCGCAGTTGCGCGCCGCGCAGATCGACGACCTGATCTTCTTCTTCAACGGTCAGAATGGATTGGAGGCTGCGCGCGTGGAGCCCGAATCTAGGATCGGCGAGGCCGTCCGGGCCTTCGGTCAGGGTCACCACACTCGGGAGCGTCTGGACCGTCCAGAGTGCGGCGTGTCGCGCGGGATTTAAGTTTCGCTCGAAATCGTCCCCCCCAGCGCCGAGCGAATACCTCGGCCTCGACGGGATCGAGTGTTCGCTTTCGACTGCTGCGCGCCAGGCGGCGTGGTCGCTCAGAAAGTCGGGGTTCCGCAGTAGGAATTCATAGGCGAAGGCAGGCGCATCGAGCGGCCGCAGGTCCTCATACGCGCTCGCCGATCGCCAATCGGCGCGAGCCATGGGCAACGTCTCCTCTTACCATTAGCCGTTGTCCACGGCCCCGCGCAGAGAATGCACGCTCTGGTAGCGCTCCGAAACGCACAGGAGTCGCAGGATGCGTTGCCAAACCTGCACGGAATTCAATGGGGTGCGCCACCCCGAAGAAGGTGGCGATAGCCCTTTTCCGTCATCCACCGGGCGCGGGCGAGATGGCTTTCCCAGGCTCGCCGTGCGCGATCATGTTCCTGTACCGGGTCGATATGCAGGACGATCTTCGCAACTTCCTTCCAATCCGCGCCGTCAGCTTCCGCGTCGAGCAAGCGGAGATAGGTGATGGCATGTCGCTCATCGTAGCCGGTCAGGATAGCGGCGGTTGGGGCGACATCGTCCACCGACGGGTCCAAGGGTGGCGATTGCATCAAGGCTCCTCAGCGATACGGTTTCTCAAACGTTAACACAAACCGGCTTCATCGTTTCAAGGTCGCCGGTCTTCTGGCTGGCCGTGTTGCTGGCTCCGCCTCGTGGAGGAGCATGACGCCGCGACCACGGTCGGATTCGACGAAGAGGATCCCGGCAGCTTCCAAGACACGGCGGACTTGATCGCGCGTGCCCTCGTGCACCTGGAGCTGCCTTTCGGACTCCAGACGCTTCAGGGCGGTTAGCGCCACCAGGGCTTTTTCGGCGAGCATCTCCTGCTTCCAATTCAGCAAGGCTCGCGCGGCCCGAACTTGTCGGCCGGTGATCATTCATGATCACCTCCAACAGACGATCTGCGCGCACCAGAAAGATGACTATAATAGTCGCCTTCCGACGCTGCAACCGCCCTGTGAAAGCAGAAAAGCCGATCCCTGAGGGTCGGCGGCGCTCAACGTGCCGAGTGATTCGCGGACCAGGTGTTCGCGTGTCCACGACGGTTCAGCGGACGCAAGAAACGGGTCGGCGACCCGCAAAAATGCCCTGGGGCTGTCCGCAAGGCTTGGCGCAAGAGCCCCGCCCGAGGGACCGGGCGGGGTGTTGCAAACGGGGCCGGCTCAGTCGCCGTTGCGCTTGCTGGGGCGCGACCAGATGAGGGTGTAGCCCTCGCTGTCCTCGTCGTCGAACAGGTTAGCGAAGATCGGCGCGTTGAAGGACGGATCGTCGAGCTTGAGCGAGAGATAGTCGCGGCCCTCGTTGGAGCGCTTCGACCAGGCGGCCCCGATCTCGGCCCGGCCCACATAGACCCTGTGGCTGGGGGCGTCGTCGTTGGAGCGGTTGGTCTCGGGCACGATGCGCACGCCCTTGGTCTGGAGGCTCAGGGTGACGATCTCGCCCTGGAAGTCGCTGCCGACCTTCTTGAAAGAACCGATGTTAGCCATGTCACTTCTCCTTGCTGTTTTCGAGCCCGCGACCACCGCGGCCTCGATGGCGATCGACGGGCCGGGGACGATCGACGACGCACCCGCTCGCGGGCCGGAGCGCAGCGGAGGATGACGGCGGTGAGACTTTCTTGCCTCGCGAGGAATGGGCTTTAGCCCAGGGGAAGAAAGTCGATCCGACGGCGTTGCGGCTCAGGCGATCGAGGCGCAGCCGGTCTTCGGCCAGATCAGGCCATCACGAGGCCAGGTGCGTCCGCGCGTCGAACAGCATCCTCAGGAGAAGGTTTGCGGCAATCGGTTCGCTAGACAAGGCGGCAACGAAATCCAGCGTAGAACCGGAAGTCACAGGCTAGAAAAAGGCGGGGATGCGTCGGGCGCAGGCCCCGTCATGCGCGCTTGTATTCTTGCGGAGCCGGTCGGGCGGAGGAGCGCCGGATCGTGGTTTGGATGGAGTCGACTCACGCTTCTTCGATCCGACGCCAAGCCTTCCACGCGCACTATGCGTCACCATGACGAACGTGCAATCAGCTCTTGTTGGTCGCGACGGGAAGACTGTGCGGCGTCTGGAGGGCTGCACCGCCGTGCCAGAACGGGGGGCCTGCCAGCACGGTCAAACGAACCCACGCGGTGCCGCCTATCATGATCGCTCCGACCCAGGCGAACACCTCGCGCCACATGAGCGCCGGTACGCCGATTTGCGACAGGCCAAGCACGGCATGATACCCGGCGATGGCGGCCGGTATCGCGAATACGGCCGCGATTGCTACGCGTAGGATGGGCGATCTTGTGAGCGCGAAGACGAACTGTCCTGCCCCGAGCGTCAACGCGCCGATGGCGATGCCGATGACCAGGGATCCAAGAACGCCTGCTCCGCTATGCCAGGCCGCCATGCCGGCGGTAAGGCCGACGAAAAAGGGCAGCGCATAGACGGCCATCGTGAAGATCAGCCAGCAGAACAGGCCGATCCCAAACACGCTGAAAATGAGTCCGATGACAAGCATGGTGGATCTCCGCAACAAGAAGAAATGCGACGGTTGCGCCTTCCACCACCACCACGGCGCGACCGAAGCATACGACAACGGACCGGAGTGCGACAGGCCCTTGATGTCTGCTTACAGCGTCAATATCGCGGACTCTGATGTGGTGAAGGAGAAAGGGCGCTCTGCTGGGTCGAGGTGAGACATCCGCCGATGCGTCCCTTCTGTGACCAAGACCTAGTCTTAAGGCGGCGACGATGGTTTGGAAGGCCGAGATACGTTTGACGTTCCCACCATGAACGCTTTCGTCGAATTAATCTTTTTCACCGCTCTGTGAGTTGAGGCCGCAATGCAATCTCCCTACACGCCGCCGGATGAGTGGCTAAGGCTTGGGGAGCCGAATGAAGCGAGCGTTGAGTCTGGGTATTGCGTCGTTGGTGCTGTCGATCGGCGCCGCACGGGCGGACGAGGCGCCACCACCGCCATACGCCACGAACCTCGCACAGCTTGATGAGAGGTTGTCTGCTGACTGTGCAGCCGGCCGCTTCGCCGGGGTGGTCGCTCCTCGTAAAGCAGGAAAAGTTATCTATCAGCATGCTTGCGGGTTAGCCGACGTCACGAGCCAAAAACCCAATACTCTGAGCACCAGGTATAAGATCTTTTCGGTCTCAAAGTCGTTCACCGAAACATTGGTGATGATGCTCGCAGATCGTCACCTCATTGGTCTCGACGAGCCGGCGCGGAGATACGTGCCTGAACTGCCCGCCGAATGGAGCGGCCTTACCATCAGGCAACTGCTAGACCACACGTCCGGCATTCCCGATCTCACCGAAAAGCTCCTTCAGGCGTATCAGGCAAATCCATCGGCCGGATACGATGGAGCAATGCACACGGTGCTCTCCGGCGCCTCTGCGGAAGATAAGGCCATCTCTGGCGTTCCCGGTTCGAAGTTCCTCTACAACAATTTTGGTTATGAGATTCTGGCGCGCGTGATTGAGAACGTGTCCCATGCGCCGTACGAGCAAGTGATCACCAAAGAGATCTTCAATCCGGCTCACATGGACACAGCCGAGATTGCAAGACCCGCCATCAAGGACGGAAAGCTCACCGGCTCGCAGCCGAGCCTGAATCTTGCGCAAGGCTATAATGGCAATCCGGGTGCGCTCGAATCGGCAAACAGCTTTCAGTTTGTTCAGATCGGAGCCGGCGCGATCTATGCCAGCGCCCAGGATATGTTCAATTTCGATAGCGCTCTATCAAGCGGCACGCTGGTGTCCAAGAATATTGTAGCGGACTGCCGCGCACATGCTTTCGTGCTCTTCCCGGAACCGAACGGTGTGTCTTATGGATGCGGATGGATGAATAGAGAAATAGGTGAAGAGCCCTATTTTCAGCATGACGGCGGGACGAATGGGTTCAACACCGATTTCGCCCGCGATCCTCGCGAAGGTGTAGCAGTCGTGGTCATGTCGAATCTGGGATTCACGTACCCGATAGCGAGTTCTATTCGTCATGCCCTCATGGCCATCCTCCTGACGCCTCAGTCGCGGCTCCACGGCTAATTCCTCTTCGGCATGACTGTTCGCCCATGCGAAGGGCGGCGCTCACGCGCCGCTCAGACTGCTGACAAACCTCACGACCTCAATCGATGAGGTCAAATTCACGGAACGTCTCAGATTCAATTCGCGAACAGAGCAGAATCAAACCCCCTCATTTTTCGGTGCTTTTAAAAAACGAGGGGTTTGTAATCAATCTGGGCGGCGCTCACGCGCCGCTTTCGCCGTGCTTCCAGACCGGGATGCCGAGCTTCTTCGCCTTGTCGGCGAGGTTGTCCTGGATGCCGGTGCCGGGGAAGTGAATCACTCCGATTGGCAGCACGTCGAGCATCGCATCGTTGCGCTTGAAGGGTGCGGCCTTGGCGTGCTTCGTCCAATCGGGCTTGAACGCAACCTGCGGCACCTTGCGGTTGGTCGCCCATTTGGCGGCGATCAGTTCGGCGCCTTTCGGGGAGCCGCCGTGCAGTAGCACCATGTCCGGATGTTTGGCGTGGACCTTGTCGAGCCGATCCCAGATCAGCCGATGATCGTCGAAGTCGAGCCCGCCGGTGAGGGCGATCTTGGGTCCTGCCGGCAGCAGCACCTCGGTCTCGGCGCGGCGCTTGGCGGCGAGGAAATCCCGACTGTCGATCATTGCCGATGTCAGCGTGCGATGGTTGACCAGCGATCCAGAGCGGGGGCGCCAGGATGAGCCAGTGTGAACCTCGAAGCGCTCGGCGGCCTGGTCGCGAAAGAGCTCCAGGCTGTTGCGGCGTTCGATCAGTGTGATGCCCTCGGCGGTGAGACGCTCCAGCTCGACCGAGCGCACCTCCGAGCCGTTCTGTTCCCGCTGACTCCTCTGCTGCGCCTGCTTGTTGTCGTCGAGCTCGCGTTCGATGCGACCGGTGGCGCGGTGGAACAGGTTGACGGTCGACCACAGCAGGTCTTCGAGGTCGGGTTCGAGGCGCGTGTCGATCAAGGTCGAGACTAGGGCGTCGAAGATGTCGGAGACGGCGCCCGCGACAGCATCGCCTTCCGGAAGGGGCCTCGGATCGGGCTCGTCGTGGAAGGGACGGTAGCCATAGAGCTGAAGTTCGTTGAGGACGTGATCGGTCGGGGATGAGCTGTGCGGCGGTTCGAATTCGAAATCGTCATGCGCGCGCCAATCTGTCGGGCATCAGGAAACGCTGCGCGACTGGGACATCATCAATCGCCGCGCTCATCGCTGTCATCCGTGGGGGCCGCGACAGCGCTCCCACGGGCTTTCTGAGGAGCAAGCACTGCGCCGGTCGAGCTTTGCCACCAGCATCGATTTCTGGGACCCAGGATCCGTTTCGCCCATGACCGTCTTTGCGCCGAGATCCGTCAGTTACATCTTTGCACAACGTCGATCCAGCTACATTGACACCACCAGTTCGCGTCCGCAGGCGGCCGTCCAGTGCTCGACGCCGTCGTCTTTCAGCAGGAAGGTGTCCTCGGTGTGATGGCGGACACCGTCGTGGTAATAGCTGTATTCGAGGCAGATCACGCTGCCGGCCTCCAGGACCGTGCGATTGACGGCATTCATGCGAGGCTGCTCGTGGCTGCCGAGGCCGATGCCGTGCCCGACGAACTCCCGCGGGAATTTGTTGAGGTGGCGGCTGATCAGGCTGTAGCCGCGGTCGAACACTTCCCCTCCGGTCATGCCCGGGCGCATCCAGTGCCCGAGTTCGAGCTGGGTCTCGTTCAGCCAGGACCAGATGTCGCGATGCCGCTCCGTCGTCTCGCCCAGGAAATAGGAGCGCACGAAATCGGCGGAATAGCCGAGATACATCGCGCCCATGTCGACCTTGGCGAAGTCGCCACGCTGCATGACATGGTCGTTCGGGAAGGGAGCATGCGCGGCGAAGCTGTTTTCGGGGCCGCAGCCGATATTGATGAAGTTCACGCCATGCGCGCCCTCTTCGATCATCCGCGCACAGGTGGCGCGGTGCAGATCCGCGCCGGTCGCGCCGGGGCGGATCGCCTCGCGAAAACTCTCATGGGCCAGGATCGTGATGTCGCAGGCCCGCTTCAGCCGGCGGATCTCCTCCGGCGTCTTGACCATCCGGACGATTTCCAGGGTGAAGGAGACGTCGACGATCGTGTTGCCGTCGAGCAGGGCATCGAGCCGCTGCCGGAAGCCGCTCGTCAGGTTCTCGCCCTCGGTGCCGACGACCATGCCGCTGACGCCGCGCTCCTTGAGCACGTCCTTCGCCGCCTCGAAGAAATCGACGTAGAAATGCGCGTCGACATCCGTGAAGAACTCGGCCATCGCATAGGCGCGGACGTCCTCGATCCAGCTCTGCGTCATCGCAAGATGGAGGTCCACCGCCGGGACGATGAGGGCCGGCTTCAGCGCGGGGTCGCGAAAATAGAACGCGGTGAACGGGCGGTAGCCGAGATTGCCGCCATTGTGGAAGAATTCGCTGACATAGCGCGAGTTTTCGTTGCCGCGCACGATGACGAGGTCGATCCCGCCCCGTTCCATGGCGGCCCGCAGCCGGGCCTCGTTGAAGATCGTCGGTTCTCTGGTCATGAAGCGGTTCCTTCAGCCTGCATTGCCGCCGAGCGAGGCGACGAATTTTTCCTGGGGCGGAGCTTGTTCGGGGTCGCGCCAGCGCAGCTCGCGGAAGGCGACATAGGGCCGGTAGGTGTCGTGCAGCGCGCGCAGCTCGCCGACCGCGTCGTCGCTGAGGTCGACGCGCAGATCGACCAGCGGATGCGCCTCGTCGGCATGAACGAGCAGGCTGGCGGACCGCTCGGGCAAATGGCCCGCCGAGCCCTGCTGGCCGCCGGCGTCGCGTCCGGCCTCGATCCCCGCCAGAAGCTGGTCCGCGAGCGGCAGTTCGGCGGTCGCGAAGAAGGCCTCCTTCATCGCGGTGACGACATCGGGGCCGACGAGCACGTTACCGCAGGCGATGACGTCCTGCGCGATCTCGTGTCCGGCCCAGGGCCGGCAATGCTCGCCGGTCCAGCAGGCTCCGGCGCCGCGACGGTCCATCACCGCGACCTGCCGGAAGCCGATCTTGGCATCGGCGGCCTGAAGCTGCGCCAGCACGCTCTCGGCCGTATAGCCCGCCGCCAGCAGCGGGCCGCCGATGGCGCGGAGCGTCGGATTGCCGAATGCCTGTGTGGCGATCATGCCGGCATGGGGCAGGATCAGCGGCACATGCGCGCCCACCGCGAGCGAATAGGTCGCGACGGCGATGCCGAGCTGGCCGGTTCGGGAACAGCGTCCCAGAAGCGTGTAGGTCATCGGAAGTCCTCAGAAGCGCCGCAGGAAGGTTTCCTCGAGCGTGCGCTCGACGATGTTGCGCATCAGCTCGGCCATCGCGGCGTTCGAGGCCGGCGGAATGCCGTCGCACCAGGCGCGCGGCTGCCCGGTTCCGCCATCGACCAGGCCGACGCCGACGCCGACGAGATGCAGCTCCACGTCGAGCTCCGGGGCATGGCAGAGCTCCGGCTTGCCGGTGACCAGCGCCAGCCCCGCGACGGTCGCGGTGCAGCCGATATTCGACGAGCTCGCCACCAGAAGGACGTCGGTGGCGACCGTGCTGAAGACGCCGCCGCCGCAGGGCGTCACGTCGCGGAAGACGAATTCCGGCAGTTGCTGCTCCATCTGCGCATGGATCTTGCC
This sequence comes from Chelatococcus sp. GCM10030263, assembly GCF_042666455.1. NCBI lineage: Bacteria > Pseudomonadati > Pseudomonadota > Alphaproteobacteria > Hyphomicrobiales > Chelatococcaceae > Chelatococcus > Chelatococcus sp. GCM10030263. The sequence continues at coordinate 12,126 of NZ_JBHTDB010000015.1, forward strand.
GAAGCCGATCTCGTTGCCGCCGTCGCCGATGCCGACCGTGGTCTTGCCAGCCTGGCTCGCCGTGCGGAACAGCAGGTCGAGGTTGGCGCGGTGCGCGCCCCTGGGCACGCCGTTGACGCCGTGGATGTTGCCCTTGTCGTTGCCGCCGAGCCGCTCGACGGCGACGATGACGTCATGGGCCTCGGCCAGCGCGACCTGCTTGGCTGAATCGTCCAGCCCGACCTGCACGACCTCCGCTTCGGTATCGAGATAGCGCAGCAGCCCTTCGATCGGCGGCGCACAGACCGGATCGGTCACGATGGCGACCGTGTGCCCGAGCGTCGTCAGCGCCTTGGCCAGAACCGCCGAGCCGATCGGCCCGTCATTCTCGCCGACCGGCATATGGTCCGGAACGGCGGCGCCGGTGGCGATCAGGATCTTGGAGGGCGGGCGGTTGAGCGCGTTCGCCGCCGCCAGCACCAGCGAGCCGCCCTGCGCCTCGCGCGCCATCTGGAACAACGGCCATTTCTTGCCGCGTGGCAGCCCGCGACGGCGCATCTCGATATTCATGAGCCGATCGATGTTGTCGGCGGCGATCTCGGTCATGGCGGACGTCCTTCAGGCGAATTCGGGGAGACGAAGGCAGGCCGCGCGATGCGCGGCCGAGAGAGAGACGGCGGGCGGCTCGGTCTCCGAGCAGGCCGGCATGACGACGGGGCAGCGCGTGCGGAAGCGGCAGCCGCTGGGCGGGGCGAGCGGGCTCGGCAAATCGCCCTTGAGGATGATGCGCTCGCGCTTGCGCTCGACGGCCGGGTCTGGCACCGGCACGGCCGACAGCAGCGCGCGCGTATAGGGGTGGCTCGCGCCGGCGAAGATTTCGTCGCAGGGGCCGGTCTCGACGATGCGGCCCAGATACATCACGGCGATGGCGTCGCTCACCTGCCGGACCACGGAGAGGTCGTGCGAGATGAACAGATAGGCGAGGCCGAGTTCCGCCTGCAGATCCTGGAGCAGGTTGACGATCTGCGCCTGGATCGAGACATCGAGCGCCGAGACCGGCTCGTCGCAGACGATCAGCTCCGGCTCCACGGCGAGGGCCCGGCAGATCGCGATCCTCTGCGCCTGACCGCCTGAGAGCTCGTGCGGATAGCGCTCCAGCATGCGCGCGGGGATGCCGACCAGGTCGAGCAGCTGAAGCACCCGGCGATCCCGCGCGGCGCCCCGGGCGAGTCCGTGGATGTCGAGCGCCTCCGCCACCAGATCGGCGACCGGCATGCGCGGGTTCAGCGAGGCTCCCGCATCCTGGAAGATCATCTGCATCTGGCGGCGATGCGGCTTGAAGGCGGCGCGCGGCAGCGCGGTCACGTCCTCGCCATGCAGCATGATCTTGCCGCTGGTCGGCTCGATCAGGCGCAGCAGCGCAAGGCCGGTCGTCGACTTGCCGCAGCCCGACTCGCCGACGATGGCGAGCGTGCGACCCTTTTCCAGCGTGAAGCTGACCCCGTCCACCGCCCGCACCACCGGCGGGGTGATACCGAACAGCGTGCGCGAGCCGCCGAAATGAACCTTGAGGTCGCGGATTTCGAGAAGTGGGGACGCAGTCATGCGGCGCTGCTCCAGAAGCGCCTGAGGTCGGCCTGACAGGCCGCGGCATGGCCGGTCTGCCGCTCGGCGAAGGCGGGCATCAGGTTCTCGCACGCCGGAACGGCAACCCGGCAACGCGGCAGGAACGGGCAGAGCGTCGGCGGCTTCGACGTCTGGGGCGGCAGGCCCTCGATCGGCGTCAACCGCCCGGTGCCGCGGTCGATGCGCGGCGTGCTGCCCATCAGCCCGAGCGTATAGCCATGGGAGGGGCGGAAGAACACGTCCTCGACGCCCCCGCTCTCGACCACGCGGCCGGCGTACATCACGTTGACCCGGTCGCAGAGCCCGGCGACGAGGCCGAGATCATGGCTGATCCAGATCACCGCCGTCCCGGCTTCCTGCGTCAGCCGCCGCACCAGATCGACGATCTGGGCCTGGACCGTCACATCGAGCGCCGTCGTGGCTTCGTCGGCGATCAGCAATTGCGGCTCGCAGGAGAGCGCGATGGCGATCATCACGCGCTGGCGCATGCCGCCGGAGAACTGGTGCGGGAAGGCGGCGAGCCGCTTCTCGGCGTTCGGAATTCCGACCATTTCCAGCAGCTCGATCGCGCGACGCCGGGCCGCAGCCCGGTCGAGGCGGCGGTGGCGGCGCAGAACCTCGGTCAGCTGCCAGCCCACCGTCAGGACCGGGTTGAGGGAGCGCATCGGGTCCTGGAACACCATCGCCATCCGGGAGCCGCGCAGCCGGCGCATCGCCCTTGCCGGCAGGCCGAGCAGATCCTGCCCGTCGAAGCGCAGCCGCCTCGCCGTGACCTCTCCTTGAGGATGCGGCACGAGGCCCATGATCGACATCGCGGTCATGCTTTTGCCGCTGCCGCTCTCCCCGACCAGACCGAGGATCTCGCCGGGTTCGAGCGAGAAGGACACCTCGTCCACCGCCAGCGTCACGCCCCGGTCGGTACTGAAGCGGGTACGCATGCCTTCGACTTCGAGCAGAGGCATCAGGCCTTCTCCTTGCGCCGGCTGCGCCAGCTGCGCGGGTCGAGCGCGTCGCGCAGCCCGTCGCCGACGAAGTTCACCGCCAGCACGGAGAGCATGATCGCGCCGGTAGGAGCGAGGAACAGCCAGGGCGCATCGGCCATGTAGCGCCGCGCCTCCGCCAGATCCCGCCCCCAGGAAGGCTGCGGCGGCTGGGTGCCGAGACCCAGGAAGCTCAGCGAGGCCTCCGCGATGATCGCCGCTGAAAAGCCAATGGTGAGCTGGACCACGATCGGACTCATGATGTTGCGCAGGACATGCCGCATGGCGATGCGCAGGTTCGATGCGCCGAGGGCCCGTGCCGCCATGACATAGGTGTCCTCGCGCGCCGCCAGCGCCGAGGCGCGGACGAGCCGCACCAGAACCGGGACCTGAACGATGCCGAGGCCGAGCGTGACGTTGCGCAGGTCCGGCCCGAGCAGCCCGACGATCGCGACGCCGAGCAGAAGCGGCGGGAAGGTCAGCAGGGCGTCCATCAGACGCATCAGGATGTTGTCCAGCCGGCCGCCGACCATGCCCGCAAACAGCCCAAGCGGGACGCCGACGATGGTCGAGAAGCTGATCACGAGGATGCCGACCGAAAGCGAGACCCGCGCCCCGTGGATCAGCCGGGACAGCACGTCGCGGCCGAAGAAATCGGTCCCCAGCCAGAATTCCGGCCCCGGCGGCCGCAGCTTGGTGGCGAGGCTGATGCGCACAGGGTCGCGCGGCGCGATCCAGGGCGCGAACATGGCCGCCAGGCAGATCAGGACGAGCACGACGAGGCCGGCGACGGCGGCCGGATTGCGCAGGAATTGCCGCGCCGACAGCCGCATGCCCGCCGCCATCTGCCGGCGCTGCGGAAGCTCTGCAGCCGGGACCGCGTGGCTCATGGCCTCAGTACTGGATGCGGGGGTCAAGGAAACCATAGAGCAGGTCCGCAATCAGGTTGCTGAAGAGGAAGAAGGCCGCGATGATCAGCGTGAAACCCTGGATGACCGGGAAATCGCGGCTGATGACGGCGCTGAGCACGGCCGATCCCATCCCCGGAATGGCGAAGATGTATTCGATCGTGACCTGGATCCCGACGAGATAGCCGATCTGCACCGCCGCCATGGTCACGAACGGGATCAGCGCGTTCTTCAGGGCGTGCAGCATCACGACGGTGGTCGGCAGCAGCCCGCGCGCATTGGCCGAGCGGATATAGTCCTGCGACAGCACGTCGATCATCGAGGAGCGCAGCAACCGCGTCAGCACGGCGGTCTGCAGCGTTCCCAGCGCCAGCGTCGGCAGGACATAGGGCCTTAAGTTCCCCGGAAAGCCCGACGCGGCCGTCTCGCTCGTGCCGATGCCGGTGATCGGGAACCAGCCCAACTTGATCGAGAAGACGTAGATCAGGATCAGCGCCAGCGCGAAGTTCGGGATCGCGAAACCGGCCACCGTGTAACCGGTGCACAAGTAATCGACCCAGCTATTCTTGTACAAGGCCGCCAGGACGCCCAGCGGGATCGAGACCAGGATGGCGTAGGCCATCGCCGCGCAGGCGAGCTGCAGGCTGACGGGAAAGCGTTCCGCCAGCATATCCGTCACCGGCTGGCCGAGGCGGATCGAATTGCCGAGGTCGCCCTGAAGAACATCCACGACCCAATACAGGTATTGCAGCGCGATCGGCTCATCGAGGCGGAACTGGCTGCGGATCGCCGCGACCGCCTCGGGCGAGGTCTGCATCCCGAGCATGATCTGCACGGGATCTCCGGGCGTCGAACGGACCACCACGAAGATGGTCAGCGTCGCGACGATCAGCACCACGGGAACCTGCGCGAGACGGCGGGCCAGGTAGTGCCACATCCTCAGGCGCCCCAGGACGTGGTGTCGTGGTATTCAGCGTATTCCTGGTTGCCGGGATCAAATCCGGTCAGGCGCTTGTCGTAGACCTGCACGTAGTTGACGTTGCAGTGATAGATGATCGGGCATTCTTCAAGCGTGCGATCGACGATCTGGTGGTACATCGTCTCGCGCTTGCTCGGATCGACCTCGGCCCGCGCGCCGTCGAGCAGCATGTCCATCTGCGGGTTCACATAGCCCGACGAGGCGCCCTTGCTGTGCAGGAACCACCAGACCGTCGAGTCCGGGTCCGGCGAGACGAGGGTGATGTCCTCGAGATGCTGCTCGTATTTGCGGTTCAGCCAGAGATTGTTGAAGCCGCCGATGTCGAGGGTGCGGATTTTGTAGTTGATGCCGATCTGGCTGACCATCGCCGCGACGAGCTCCAGCTCCTTGCGCAGCCAGTCCTTGTCGGAAGTGATGACCTCGACCTCGTAGCCCTTGACGCCGGCCTGGGCGATCAGCGCCTTGGCCTTCTCGAGATCGCCGTTCTTCGGGTAGCGCATCAGGTTTTCGCGATGCCCGAGATAGCCGGCCGGGATCGCGTTGTCGGTGATGGTCGCCTCGCCCTCGTAGATCTCCTGGACGATGGCCTCGCGGTCGATCGCGTAGGAGATCGCCTGCCGGACGAGCTTGTTGTGGTAGGGCAGGTCGGGGCGGACGGTCAGATTGAACTGCTGGTAGTCCCAGTTCCAGCCCGGCGTCGAGCGCGTCACGAGGCTCGCGTCCTTCCGGGCGACCTTGACGTCTTTGGCGTCGGGATGGGTGATGAAATCGACCTCGCGCCGCTGCAGGGCCTGCAGGCGCACGCTCGAATCGGGAATGGCGATGTAGGAGAGCTTGTCCAGCTTGGGCAGGCCCGGGCGCCAGTAGTTGGGGTTCTTCGACAGCGAAACCTCGTTGCCTCGCACGCTGTCGACCATGAAGGGGCCCTGGCCGATCGGCTTGGCGCTATAGGCCTGCTGGCCCATCTCCTTGTGGGCGCGCTCGGACAGGATCAGGCCGGCATAGCCCATCGTCACCGTCGGGAACGGGCCGAAGGGCTGCTTGGTCTTGACTTCCATCACGTATTTTCCCTCGGCCTTCATCGAGTCGAGCGGGAACAGGGCCGTGCCGACCTGGAAGCTCTTTGTCTGGAGGTGGTAGTTCCAGGTATAGATCACGTCGTCGACGGTCATCTCGCCGTAGTCGCGGTGCCACTTCACGCCTTCGCGCAGCTTGATGCGCCAGGTAAGCGGATCCGTCTGCGTCCAGGACTCGGCAATCCAGGGCATGATCTTGCGGTTGGCGAAGTCGATGCGGACGAGCCCGTCGAAGATATTGAACATCACCAGGCCGCCCTGGATGTCGTAGCGGGCCACCGGGCTGAGATTGCCGAAGTCGCCGCCGAAGAGCCCGACGCGCAGATCGCGCTTGGTGCCCTGGGCGAGCGCGGGCCGCATGATGGACGGCGCCGCGATGAGCGTGCCGACACCGGCGGCGGCTCCGAGAAGTTTGCGGCGCGATAGGTCGCCCGGTCGAATGATGCTCACTCTATCTCTCCCTGGCGGACTTGAGAAAGTCGTGGCCCATCGGCTGGCTGGTTGCTCAGCACAACGGCGCTGCAACAAAGATCACTCCAGAGTTCGGCTTTCCGGAAGCTGCATTAAATATGCGGCCGCGATGCTCTTTCGGCATCGCGGCCGAACGCGACGGCAGGGCGGGTCGGCCCCGCCGGGGCGCCGAGGGCCGCGACGAGGCAGCCGAGGAAGGCTTCCGTCGCCGCCGGTAACTGATGTCCGGGGCTGGTCAGGATCTCGATCGACCCGTCGTTCATCGCGGGGTCGTCGATGGGCACGGCGGCGAGATCGCTGTCGCCGGCGATATGGCCGAACATCAGGCGCGGCAGGAAGGTGACGCCAGGACCGGACAGGACGAAGCGCCTGAGCAGGTCGATCGAGTTCGTCTCGAGCGCCGGGCTCAGCTCCAGCCCTTCGGCCTCCAGCGCCGCGTAGAAGTGCCGACCCGAGCCGACACGCGTCGCCGGAACCGCCACCGGCCATTCGACCAGTTGGCGGACGCAGACCGAGCGCTCTCGCGCCAGCGGGTGATGACGGCCGACCACGGCGAAGAGCGGTTCGGGGATCCGCGCCGCGACCCGCAGGTCATGCGCATGCTGATCTCCGAAGACGACACCGATCTGCGTCTGGCCCCGCCGGATGGAGTCGATGATGTGGGCCGTCGTCGTCGATTGGATGACGAACTGGACGTAGGGATGCGTCCTGTGAAAAGCCGAGATCGCCGTCGGTATCAGGTTCGGGATCGCGGATTCGATAGCCGCGATCTTGACCTTGCCGCGCTTGATGCTCCGCAGGGATTCGATCTCGGAAACCAGTTGATCCGTACGGAACGAGATGTCCCGCACGTAATCGCGAACCAGTTCTCCGGCCGAGGTCAGTTGCACCCCGCGGCTGCCGCGCTGGAACAGCGGCGCGCCGAGGTCCCGCTCCAGGTTCTGGATCTGGCGGCTCACGGCCGATTGGACGATCCGCAATTCGTCCGCCGCAGCCCGGATCGATCCCGAGTTCGCAATGGCGGCAAAGTAGCGGAATGAGGTTTTTAGCAGCATCCGATCGTCCTCGTCTGGCAGAAAACGGAAACGGGCGGCAGCGCCGATGCCGCGCCGGCATCGCATCGAAGCAAATATTGCGCCTACCGCTCCGCAGGGCCGCGTGATTGGCTGCTGGCGCCGAATATGTTTCGTCACCGGCCGTCGGCCGGGCGGATACTTGAGCGCAGGAGCATTCAGTGCCCGAAATCACCGGGAATGCGATCGATCAACTGATCACCATCGAAGCCAAGAATCGCGGCATGCCGCACAATGTGCTGGCTCCGATGTATGCAGCCGCGCGCGCCCTGAACGGCGGAAAGCCGATCGCGATGGAGGCGGCGCAGCGGTTGAAGACCGTGATCGCGCCGGGCGACACGGTGCTTATCCTCACCGGTGCGGGCTACCAGCCGACCATGCCGAACGGCGAAAGCGACGGACCGCCCGGCGCGGCGTCCCTCGGCAAGGTGCTCTACAAGGGGTTCGGCGCGGTGCCCGTCTTCGTCACCGAGGAATGCCACGCCGGCCCCGTCTTCGCCTCCTCCCAGGCCGCCGGCCTGATGGTGAAGAGCTTCGTCGATGCGCGCGACCGCCATCTCGGCGCGGCGCTGGAGACCGCGCCGCTGACGCAGGATGCGATCCCCGCCTGGATCGACGAGCTCTATGCCCGCACGAAGCCCAAGGCCGTGATCAGCACCGAACGGCTCGGCCCCGGCATCGACGGCATCATGCACACCGCGACAGCCCTGCCTTTGTCGGGCCCGGACACGGTCTTTCCGTTCGATGCCGTCGATATCTCGCCGATCGTGATGCGGGCCAAGGACGCGGGCCTGCTGACGATCGGCATCGGCGACCACGGCAACGAGCTCGGCTTCGGCGCTATCCGCGAGGCCGTCCTGCAGGCGATGCCCAAGGGCGAGAAGCTCTGCACCACCGTGGCGACCGACATCGTGCTGCCGGTCATGATGTCGAACTGGGGCTGCTACGGGATCGAGGCCGCGCTCGCCTTCCTGCTCGGGCGGCCCGAGCTGATGCACGGTATGAAGGCAGAGGAGCGCATTCTGCGGGCCTGCCTCGATGCCGGCGGCGTCGAGGCGATGTTCTGCACCAACGAGTTCTTCGTCGATGGACTCGACGGCGAAACCTCGATGGCCTGTGTGCAGTTTCTCGGGAACATCGTCCGCAAGAATCTCGAAGCCGGCACGACCGGCCTCACCCATTGACGGCGGAGCTTGCCATGGCCGCCGCTGCAGAAGATCGCGTCCTGACCATCGCCGCAGCCAATATTGACAGGCTGACAACGGTCGAGATGCGCCGTTCCGACTATTCCCGCGGCGTGATCACGCATCTGCACGCCGCCGCCGTCGAGGCCCAGGGCGGCACGCCGCTCAGCCTCGCCGGTGCGCGCCTCCTGAAGGAGAAGGTCGTTCCCGGCCGCACGGTGCTCATCACCACGGGAGCGGGCGATCCGCGCTACCTTCCGGCCGGTGAGACCGACGGCCCGCCGGGCGCTGCCGTGCTGGCGCGGCTCGTCGCCGCGCTCGGCGGTACGCCGATCCTGCTGACCGAGGCGGCCTTCGTCGATAATCTCGCGGCGACGGCCCTGGGGGCCGGGCTGGGCATCCGCTCCCCGGAGCTGGCGGACGGAACGCCCTGGACCACGGCCGTCCTCGCCCTCTCCGCCGGCGACGACGCTGCCGTGCAGGCGGCCGAACTCCTCGACCGCTTCAACCCCACATTGCTAATCTCGATCGAGAAGATCGGTCCCAATCCCGCCGGCAGCGCCCACAGCGCATCGGGCTCCCCGACCCATGCCTCGCGAGCCCGCGCCGAATACCTGTTCGATCTCGGGCGGGAGCGCGGCCTGCCGTCGCTGGGCATCGGCGACAACGGCAACGAGCTGGGTTTCGGCAAAATTCTTGCGGCCGTCCATGAGCACAAGCCGAAGGGCGAGACGCTCGGGACACGGGTCGAGACGGATGTGCTGGTGCCCGCCAACGCCTCCAACTGGGGCGCCTACGGCATCGCGGCGGCGCTCGCGATCCTGATGGAGCAGCCGGACCTGCTGCACAGCCCCGTGGACGAGCGGCGCATGCTGGAAGCCTGCGTCGATCAAGGCGCGGTCGACGGCTCCACCGGCCGCCACATCGTCGAAGTCGATGGCATGACGCTCGCTGCGCAGGAGGGGCTCCTGTCCATGCTCGGCTGCATCGTCCGCAACGCGCTCATCCGCGGCTACAAGCGCCCCTTCTGACAGAATTCATCATCATTCCAGGGACATACGCCATGGGCAAGGAACACGCTGATTTCATCGGCGAGAATATCGACCGCCTGATCACGGTCGAGCTCAAGAATCTCGGCATGCCTCACGACATCGTCCGCGCTATGTACGAGGCCGCGCGCGAGGAGGGTGGTGGCCGCCCGCTGACGACGCGCGCCGCGGAAGGGCTGCTGCGCGAGGTCTCGCGCGGCGACGTCGTCTTCGTGGTCACCGGCGCGGGCTATCCGCCTGGCATGCCGAACGGCGAAAGCGACGGCCCTCCCGGCGCCGCCGCGATCGCGCGGGCGCTCTACTGGGGCCTCGGGGCCGTTCCGGTCTTCGTCTGCGAGCAACAGCATGCCGGCCCGATCGTCGCTTCCAGCGAGGCGGCGACGCTGATGCTCCGGCCGCGCGAGGCCGCGATGAAGGGCTTCGGCGCCGCGCTCGAGACCGCGCCGGGCACCTCGGCGGAAGTCGCCGATTGGGCGGCCTCCCTCTATGAGACCTATAAGCCCAAGGCCCTGATCTCGGTCGAGCGTCTCGGGCCGGCCGCCGACGGCATCGTCTATAATGCGACGGGTATCCCGAAGGGCCCCGAGAGCGGGATCGTCGACCTGGCGCCGATCTTCTACGAGGCCGAGAAGCGCGGTGTCTTCAGCATCGGCCTCGGCGACCACGGCAACGAGATGGGCTTCGGCCGCATCCGGGAGGCTGTGGCCCGGATCATGCCGAAGGGCGAGACGCTCGCCACAGTCGTCAAGACGGATGTGCTGATCCCGTGCCTCATGTCGAACTGGGGTGCCTATGGCATCGAGGCAGCCCTTGCCTTCCTGCTTCAGGACGCCAGCCTCATTCATACCCCGCAGCAGGAGGAGCGGACGATCCGCAAATGCCTCGATGCCGGCGGCCTCGAGGCGTTCTGGTGCTCCACCGCCTTCATCGTCGACAGCTGCGACGGCGAAAGCTCGATGGCGATCGTCCAGCTCCTCAACAACATGGTCAGGCTGGCACTGATGAAGCCGGGCCGGGGCGTGGCGCATTAGCGTTTTCCGGTCCTTTGGGCTGACTAAGCGCGGCAAACTGACTCGTGGCTGGCCATGAAGGCAGCCACGGGGTTGTGAGCTATTTGATCCGACAAGCCGTCAATGGGATCGGGTTTCACCGTCCATGATCGGCGATGAGCGGGCGTTTGGCGGACCCGAGTGTTCGCAGTTCTGTACCGGAATGGTTGAAATTTGGCGCTGCCGACACGATTCGAACGTGCCCCCCACCGTCGAGGGCAGGTTTCACAGACCAACGTAGGTTCTTGGTCTGGACGGAAAATGACGCTAAGCGTGCGGGACGAATTCGCCGCTGCCTGATCGAAAGGACCGCACTGCGGCAGCTAAAATATCGTTGCTGGCATTCCGGCGCGGTCGATCAGCCTCGCTCCGACACGAATCGCTACTGCAAGATTTTGAAGGATGGTGCGGGCGGTCGGAATCGAACCGACACTCCTTTCGGAACCGGATTTTGAATCCGGCGCGTCTACCAGTTCCACCACACCCGCACATTTGCCGCCGATTCTAGCCGACGCTCTCTGCACCTATACTGCACCTAGAGCAAAAACTGAATATCGTCGGCCTCTTTTCCTTCCTTCATAACCCGCTGAAAACACGGCGTTTTCAACTCGTCGTGTTTTCCTGTGGATTGGTAGACAAACCACTTATTGAGCGCGCGGGCTGCGTTGTCGGGCGTGCCGACATCGAGCACGCATGAGAAGTGCGTGAAGAAATCAGCCATGATGGCCTCCAGAAATGGAAAAGCCCGGCGCATGGGCCGGGCGTGTTCGGAGAAAAGGGTGAGCGGGGCGACTGACGCCGCCCCGCTCCAGGCCGTCATTCGGCGGCGATTACAGCCGGCTCATCCGCGTCGTCATCGCGGGCCTCTTCGTCGTCGGAGAGAAAGGCGGGCAGTGCGTCATCGTCTCGGGCGGGATCACCATCGACAGAGTCGGCGGTCACGGCCTTCGGCGTGCGCAGCGGCTCGGGAAGCCAGCCGGTGCCGTCGAGCAGCCGTTCGGCTTCCTTCGCCATGTCCGCCTTCTTCAGGTGGTCGATAAGCTGAGCGGATTGCTCGCCCTTCGCCTCGCGCACCGCCTCGAGGATGCGGGGTTTGGTGACGCGGCCGAGATAGCTGTCGACGGTCGGCCGCCAGCCGGCTTCCACCATGTCGAGCCCGACCGCACGGGCGAGCCGGTCGGCCAGGACGAGACGGTGCTGGACGCCGCGAACCGAGACACCAGGACCGCCATAACGATCGCCCTTCTCGTAGAGCGCGTTGACGCCGAACGAGACGCAATGCGCAAGGAGCGCGCTGCGGCTGGCCTCGTCGAGGGCGGCAAGGTAGTCCCAGAGCGCAGCCTCATCCTTCGGCAGATCGGCCTTCCAGGCCTCGTGACGTTCCGCGACGGCCTTGGCGGATGGACTGTCCTTCAGGTCTGCCGGCTGTACGGAGAAGAACACATGCCGCACAGACGCCTCGAGACAAGCGCCCGTCGCCGTGTGCTGGAAGGTGTCAAGGCAGAGCTTGTGCAGCAATGCCGTCATCGCGACAGGCGGGTTGTTGGCCACCGCATCCCGCAATGCGAGTGTCCGGAACGCCGTCAACTCACTGACGAGTCGATCGGGCAGCGGCTTCACGACATCGTCCTCGTCGTCCTCCGGCTCGGTCTGGCCGCCGATGGTGATGACGGCGCGCTGCACCGTGGGCGAGGAGGGTTCATCGCCGTCGTGCTGATCGACATCGGCTTCCACTTCGCCCTCGGCGTCCACGGCAGCCGGCGCTTCGTCTTCGGGACGAAACGACAGCAAAGGTCCGGCAGAAAATAATGCTGAGCAAATTCGTTCGCGAACGCCGAATCCCGCAGGTTTCAAGCGGTGCAGCCGCGTTCCTTCACATTATGGGCTGCTGCGGATAACTCTCGTTATGCTCACCTCATCATAACTCCAGCCACGAGCCGATATAGTCTGCATGGCGCACGGTCGGTGCGATGCCGAGCGAGGCGCAGCAAAAGGCGGCATTCATCTCCGCCACCAGCTCCTCGAACGCATACTTCTTAGAGCCGAAGGAGCCGGAGAGATCGCGGTTCAGCCGGTGCGGTGCGCCGCTGGCGTGACCGAGCTCATGCAGTGCGGTGCGGTGCCAGTTGATCGGCTCGAAATAGGCTTTTGGCGGTGGCACCTGTACATAGTCATGCGCTGGTGCGTAGAAGGCGCGGCTGCCGCCGATGCGGAAGTCGATGCCCGTTGCCTTGATCAGCGCCTCGACCTTGGGCTCGATCAGTCCAGGCTCCGGCGGCGGCGTGGTAACGGCGAGATCTTCGGGCAGCCCTTCGCACTGCGCCAGGTTGAAGACGGTGAAGCGCTTCAGGAATGGGATCGCCTGCGCTTCCTCGCCGGTCTCCCGCGCACGCTTCTTCTCGTCGTCGGGCACGAACCTGTCGGCATAGACGACGGTCGTCCCGTGCTCGCCTTTGCGGACATTGCCGCCAGCGACAGGGCCTGGCGGAAGGTGACCCAGCCCTGGACCGGGAAGCCGCGCTCGATCACCGAGCCCCAGAGGATCAGCACATTGATCCCGGAATATTGCCGACCGGTGGCGGCGTTCTTCGGCATGGCGAGCGGCGCTTTCGCCGCCGCCGTGCCCCACGGCTGGACCCAGGGCACGCGGTCGGCCTCCAGCTCGGCGATGATCTTGGTGGTGATTTCGTCATAGAGGTTCGTCCGGTCGGAGCCGGAACCGGGCGCGAGCGGCATGTCTGGACATCGCGGATCTCCGCGACGGGCGCCGGGAGCCTCTCTCCCAGTCTTCAACCCGTCACGGAAACCCGTCCGCACTCTTCCTCTCGGGGCGTTGCGGGGTGTCCCCGCAGAAGGGGTCGGCCGAGACGATTGGCTCGGCCGCAGGGGAAGAAGCTATGGGGCCGGTGCTGAGCATCTGACAGCATCGTCGCTTCTTCCACCCGATGGAGACGCCCCGATGAAGCCGGTAGATGATCTAAGCCGTTCGCTTGTGGCCTTTGACCAAGAGTCCGCAGTGGTCGCGGTGATCGAGCTGAGTAACGCAAGCTGGCTGGTCGCCGGCACGCTGCCCGGTGTCGCGCGCCGGCCCGATGAAGAAGCTGGACCCCGATCCGGCGGCGCTGGAGCAGCTGCTGACGCGCTGGCGGGGCGAGGCCGAGAGCGCCGGCCGGTCGATCGGCCGGATGATCGTCGCCCACGAGGCCGGCCGCGACGGTTTCTGGCTGGCGAGGTGGTTGCAAGCCCGAGGCTGCGAGACCCACGTCATTCATCCGACCAGCGTGGCGGTGTCGCGTGAGCATCGCCGGTCCAAGACCGACCGGCTGGACTCTGCCATGCTCATGCGGGTGTTTCTTGGCTGGCTGCGCGGGGAGCGCGGACACTGCAGCATGGTCGCGATCCCGAGCCTCGAGGAGGAGGACGCCAAGCGGCCGAGCCGGGAGCGCGAGAGCTTGGTGGGCGAGCGGACCCGGATCATCAATAGCGTGAAGTCCGGGCTGCTCAGGCTGGGTGTTCGAGGCTTCAACCCGGCGCTGCGCAGGGCGGCCAAGCAGCTGGAGACCCTGGTCACGCCGGAGGGTGCGCCGCTGCCGCCCAACACCCTGGACGAGATCCGTCGCGACCTGGCACGTCTTGCCGTGGTGCGCGAGCAGATCGAGTCCATCGAACGCGATAGGCTGGCGCGCCTGCAGCAGGCACCGCAGTCGCGATCCAACGCCATGGTCATGCTGCTAGCCCGCGTCGTCGGCGTCGGCCTGGAAACCGCCGACATGCTGGTCCAGGAGATCCTGTCGCGGCCGCTGCGGGATCGCCGCGCTATCGCCCGCTACGCCGGCCTGACTGGCTCGCCAGACGAGAGCGGGGCCAGGCGACGAGAGAAGGGCTTGGCCAAGTCCGGCAACGCCCGTGTGCGGCGCCGCCTGATCCAGTTGGCTTGGCGGTTCCTGATGTTCCAGAAGGGCAGCGGTCTGGCGGCCTGGTATCGCTACCGAACCGAGGCGGCCCCGACCCGGCGCAAAACGATGATCGTCGCCCTGGCCCGCAAGCTCCTGATCGCCTTCTGGCGGCTGGTGACGACCGGCACCGTGCCGGACGGCCTGATCTTGCGCCCGGCTTGAGGGAGGCGCCGCCCCGCGGGGGCAACAGAGTTTAGCCGGCGATCGCAGGCGCGGACGTCGTCGATCAAGATCCGAGGTGGCGGTGACACGAGGAACGCCGTGGCCAATACGCCGAGGGAAGAATGTGCCCGCCGCCTCGGAGCCTCGCACTCGAAGCGAATGGCTGCTTCATGGTCCAGGCCCTCATGGCCAACCGAATACAAGGTTGCGGTGCGACTATCGCGCCCGACAGCGAGCTCCCCTCGGATTAAGATCGTACGCTCGCCTTAACGACCCGCACCATCGCGCAGCCGTCACGGCTGGCATCTGGCGAGTTCGCGGAGCGGGCGATCACAACCCACGTCGCCGCGCGAAGCCGCCAGGAGGCCTATTTCTTCTTTTTCATCGCCGCCGTGACGTACGGTTTCTTGCCGGCCTGCGCCATCCAAGAAAGCACCTGGCCTTCCTCGAGCTCGTCTACGGCGGCCAACTCGACGCCGCGGGTGGCCTTGCCCATTCTGATCGGTGTCACTGGCGGTTCTGGTTGCAGTTCGTTACCTCGGATGAACATCAGCTTCAGGTGACCGACGAAGGCGCCGGAAGAGAAGCACCACCCATCGGGAACGCCATAGTAAGCCATTCCCCATTTCACCGCTCGTTTGAGGTCCGGCAGTGCCTTGGCGGCCAAGGCATCGACCTGTCTGGCGATGCTCTTCTGCGGTTCAGGAAGGCTCTCGATATAGGCAAATACCGGCTTGTCGCCTTCGGCCGCTTTCGCGGGACTCGCCTTGCCGGTCATCGCTACCAGAAGCTCGGCACCTTTTGCCTGCGGCGTTCCCGCGCCCTTTTCTACTGTCATGGTCCCACCGATCTAATTCGTGATGTGGCATCCGCGGTTCGGCTTGCCTCGACACTCAACTGAATACAAGGGTGCGGCGCGACTATCGCGCCCCACAGCGAGCTCCCTCGGATTAAGATCGAACGATCGCCAGTGAGCCTTGACAAGGAATTCCCCATACAAGGCTTTCCCCTCCCGGTGCGGACGTAGAAGGCGATCCGAAGATCAGTCGTCGCTCTTTGGTGCCGGTGTCCGTTTGATCCGAACGCGTTTCGGCAGATCTCCGCTGGCCAAAACTTGCCCCACAGGATCACGGCTGATGTCAGCGATTTCCTGCAGGTGGGCAAGAAAGCCAAGAGCATGTATGACCGCGGCATAGATGCCGATACTCACGCCGGTATCGCCAGCTTCGACGCGTTGGAGGGTGGATCGGGATGTGAATGCGCGCTCCGCGACGACCGCCATCGGCAAGTGTCGTCGCCGGGCATCCCGTAGGTCGGCCCCAAGCTTGCGCAAAGCGCGTCTGACCCCGACAGATGGGTAGTGTGGCGTAGGCATCCGATATCTTCGTGCGACGTTACCACCTTTACTGTAGCACGAAGCTGACATAGCGTGTCGTCGCTTCTTCCCTCAAGACGCTTTTGGTTTTCGAACCAAAGCGGCGGCCTCTTTGATCTGGCACCTTTCTTTGGCATACGAAGAGTGATACAAATCCTCGGATAATAGCTCCTATATTCCGAGTTTCCGTATCGTGCCAACACCCATGTCCCAACGCCAGATCGCCCATACCGTGCTGACCGCGCGCGGAATTTCGCGCCTGGCGGAGCTGCGCGAGGCGGGCGTAACAGCCGCCACTATGAGCCGCATGGAACGCGACGGCGAGGTGCTTCGGCTCGCGCGAGGACTTTATCAACTTTCCAATGCGCCCCTCGACGTCCACCACAGTCTCGCAGAGGCCGCCAAACGGGTTCCCAAAGGCGTGGTTTGCCTCGTTTCGGCCCTGGCTTTTCATGGTCTGACTGATCAACTCCCGAGGCAGGTTTGGCTCGCCGTGGGTCAGAAGGACTGGTCCCCGAAACCCGAAGGCACGCCCATACGGCTGGTACGTTTCACAGATCGTCTCCTGACGGAGGGTGTTGAAACCCACGCTGTTGAGGGGGTGGCTGTGAAGATCTTCGGCGTTGCAAGGACGATCGCCGATTGCTTCCGATATCGGAACAAGATTGGCCTGTCCGTGGCGATCGAAGGCCTTCAGGAAGCGCTGCGCCAGCGCAAGACGACGCCGGGCGAGATTGCCAGGCAGGCTGAGCGAGGAACGGTCGCCACAGTCATTCGGCCGTATCTCGAGGCGCTGACCGCCAATGGCTAAGGAGATCAAGAATATCGGCGCGTCGGTTCGCGCCCGCCTGCTGCAGGTCTCCAAGGCGAGCGGCCAGACCTTCGATCTTGTCCTGACCCGCTTCGCCCTCGAGCGGCTGCTGTTCCGGCTCAGCCGGTCACCCCACGCCGACCGCTTCGTGCTGAAGGGCGCGATGCTGATGATGAGTTGGTTCGATGATCCGCACCGCGGTACGCGCGACCTTGACCTGCTGGGTTTTGGTGATCCGGGCGCGGAGCCGATGCTGGCGACATTCCGCGAAATCCTGGCGCAGGAGGCTGCCGATGGCGTGGAGTTCGACGCCGATGGGCTCCACGTCGATCGTATCCGCGAAGAGCTGGAGTATGGTGGCTTGCGATTGAGGACGACGGCATCGATCAGCGGTGCTCGCATTGCTCTGACGATCGACATCGGCTTTGGCGATGCGGTGGAGCCTGGCGCCGAAGAGCTCGACTATCCTTCCATGCTGGACTTTCCCATGCCCCGGCTGCGTGGCTACGCCCGGGAAACCGTCATTGCCGAGAAATTCCAGGCGATGGTGGCCCTGGGGCGGGCTAATACCCGGATGAAGGATTTCTACGATATCTGGATTCTCAGCCGGTCCTTCAACTTCGACGACGACAGATTGCCAAGAGCGATCGCCGCCACTTTTGCGCGGCGCGAGACGGCGATACCTCAAGACCTGCCGGATGCGCTGACGTCGGCCTTCGCCGAGGACGCGCAAAAGCAGCGACAATGGCGCGCTTTCGTCCAGGGAGTAGCCCACGATCCGGGCGATCTTGCTAACGTCGTAGGTGACATAGCCGAATTCCTGATGCCCCATGCCGCCGCCGCAGCGAGGTCGGGCTAATGAGCCGCGTCATTTCCACCGTTGAGTTGTGGGGGGCAGGCGAGCCATTCGCTCTGGCAAGACATTGTCGCCATCAAATGATGAGCAGCGCTGGCCGCCAAGCGCGCCACGGTTTAAAGAAAAAGAAAATTCTCTGTGAATACAGGCTTAAGATCTGGGGGGCAATAAGCCCGTGGACGTATTTTCTCTGAATAATAGCCTGTTGGCGCAATATACTGGATTTGCCCGTTCCTTTACGCGGATACGTTCGTCGGAAATTTTGGAGAAAGTAACCGATCTATACGCCGGGCGCCGTTTCTGGCCTGAACCCATGCTTCAGCTGAATCCGCACTATGAAGGTGGCGGCTCGGTCCTAAGCCTTGTTGGCCCAAAAGGGCTGATCGATGATTGCGCTGAGATATTCCGGGACTCACGCGCTGCTACCGACGCCTCCGACAAGACTTTGAAGTTGCGCCGCCACCAGGAGCAGGCAATCGGCCTTGCTCTGGACGGAAAGAGCTTCGTCGTCACGACCGGCACCGGTTCGGGTAAGTCTCTTTGCTTCTCTATTCCGATTGTTGATGCCGTTGTTAAGGCGAAGCGGGCTGGCGAGGCTGCTCGGACTCGAGCGGTAATCATCTATCCGATGAACGCCTTGGCCAACAGCCAGCTTGAGGAACTGAAGAAATATCTCGCAGACCAGAACCATCCAGTGCCAGTGACCTTCGCTCGATACACCGGCCAAGAGAATTCCGAGGAACGCGAGCGGATAGAGAACAATCCCCCGGATATTCTGCTTACCAATTTTATGATGCTTGAGCTTCTGATGACACGGCAGTCAGATCTTGATCGACGTGTCGTGGAAAATTGTAGCGGCCTTCGATTCATTGTTCTTGATGAACTACATACGTACCGAGGGCGCCAAGGGGCAGATGTTGCGATGCTGATGCGCCGTCTGCGGGCGCGTGTGGGCGATCCTCAACATCCGCCGATTTGCATTGGCACCTCGGCAACAATGGCGAGCGAAGGCGGCGAAGAAGATCGCAATCAGGTTGTTGCTGATGTCGCGTCCCGCTTATTTGGGACGAACATCGGCCGAGACGCGATCGTTACGGAAACCTTGCGCCGCGCGACGGATCCAGATCGATCCGCTGACAGAGGGCTATCTCGACTGAGTGACGCTGTAGTCAGCGCGGCTTCAAGTACGCCCTATGACGGTAGATCAAATGGTGAGATCGCTCGTGATGATCTTGCCATCTGGGTAGAGGCTCGGCCTACGCGATGTAGACCAGAAGCCGCGGCGGGCGCGCTCGCTGTCGCTAAAGACAGCGGCGGTTCTACTATCTGGTGAATCCGGCGAAGCAGTCGAGACGTGCGAACTGGCATTAAAAAACGCGCTACTGGCGTTTAGCTTACCGGAGAAACTCCGAGGCTATAGCGGCGGCGGTGACGAGCCTCTTTTCGCGTTTAAGCTACATCAATTTATTTCGGGCGCAGGTCGTCTGTACACAACCCTCGATCCCTCAGGTTCGCGCACCGTCACATTTGATGGACAAATCTTCGATCCTGAAATCCGGAAAAACGGCTATATAGCGCTCATTTCTGCCGGCGGTGTGGGCAGGAAAACCACCCCGTCACGCTGGTCGATGACAGTGGCGTAAAGTCATTTGAGAAGCGTGAGATCGATGATGTCCCTCTCAATGACGACGAAGAGCCTGAAGGCATCGTTGAGCGCTGGGGCTTCCTCATGCCTGAGCCCGTCGATGGTGAGTTCACGTTCCAGGGTCGGGACGAGGACTATCCCGAGGCTTGGCTTGAAGAAACAAAATCGGGGGAATTGCGGTTAAAAGCGACATACCGCAAGACGAGGGCTGAGCTTGTATCGGTGCTTCCGGACGGCACCTGCGGCAATGGTGGCCAACGATCCTGGTTCATGCCGGGTAAGTTCAAATTTTGCCCAGCATGCGGTGAGCACCACAGCGATTCAACCCGCGACATCAACCGGCTCGCCGCCTTGAGCGCTGAGGGGCGCAGTTCGGCGACAACGATTATTATTGCGGCCATTCTGCGTTGGATGAGCGATACGGAAAACTCCATCTCGGCGACGACCCGCAAACTCTTGGCCTTCACCGACAACCGACAGGATGCTGCCCTTCAGGCCGGGCATTTCAACGACTTTCTATTCGTCACGCTCCTTCGAGGCGCAATCCTGGCCGCAGTTTCGGAAGCTGGTGACGAAGGTTTGCAAGAGGACGAGGTCGGGAAGGCGATCCAGCGAATGCTGGGCTTCGTGGCATCCAGTGTATCTCGGCGATCCGAATGGTTGGTCGAGCCGGATCTCAAGGGGGCCAACTTGCTGGCCGCCGAAAAGGTGATCCGCGAATCGCTGACGCATCGATTCTGGATCGATCAACGGCGGGGGTGGCGTTACACGAATCCCAACCTCGAGCAGCTTGGATTGATCGAGGCGCGCTACATTTCACTCGATGACCTCGCAAATGACGACAAGGAATTTGAAAACTACCCGTTGTTGCGAGCGGCTTCAGCTCTTGAGCGTCAGGCGGCGCTTCGGGTGTTGCTGGACGTGATGCGCAAGGGCTTGGCGGTCGAATGTGATGCCCTGGATCGACTGAAGATCGAAAGCCTCGCCGGTCGAATGCGAAGCGTAATCAAGGCCCCATGGATATTGGACGAGGAGCGCTTCTTGGCTGCCCCGGTGTTCATGCCGAAGCCTCCAACCCGCCGTGAAATGTCCCCGAAAGACGAAGAGTTGATACTTCGGGGCAGCCCGACCAGTACGATCGGCCGACAATTTCGGTCGATGACCTTCGGTGGTAGACGGCCAACCGGCAAGCAGATCACGGAAATCGTCGAAGGCTTGTTGAAAGCGGCGGGTCGTTATGGGCTGGCGACACAAGTCGTCTCGCCTGTCGGCGGAGATGGCTGGCGTCTTGTGCCGTCATCGATCGCTTTTGCGCTTTCAGCAAACCAAGCTCCGGATCGGGACAATCCGTTTTTCCGTGGTCTGTACGCACATATCGCGACGCTTCTGGCCGACGGCGGCGAGGCAATCTTTGGCTTCGAAGGTCGGGAGCATACGGCGCAGGTTGAGGGCGATCTACGAGAGATCCGCGAGGCTCGCTTTCGTTATTGGGTAGATGACCGGAAGCTTCTGGTCGACCAAGCCGAACGACTGAAGGAGCTTCGAGAAGATAGCCGTTTCCTGCCAATCCTGTTTTGCTCGCCGACCATGGAGCTCGGTGTCGATATCTCCTCAATGAACGTCGTTTACATGCGGAATGTGCCCCCGACGCCGGCGAACTACGCTCAGCGCGGTGGGCGTGCGGGCCGCAGCGGTCAGGCAGCCTTGATTGTCACGTATTGCGCGGCACAAAGTCCGCATGACCAATACTTCTTCCAGCGCCCAAGCGCGATGGTCGATGGCGTGGTGCTCCCGCCGTCCATCGATCTGAAAAATCCTGAGCTTGTCGAAAGCCATCTTCACGCAGAGTGGCTGGCTGCCAGCGGAGCGGCATTGTCGGCTTCGATCGCCGATAATCTCGACATGATGGTCTTCGGCAAGCCTCTCTTGCCGCATCACTGGAACCGAGTGTCGGCTGACGAGGCAAAGAGTGCCGGTGCAAAGCGCGTGGCGGCTGTTCTGTCAGCTGTCGCTGATGACTATGGCTCCACGCCGCCGGATTGGTTTGTTGGTGTTGATGCCAATACAAATAGCGTCGTTGCTGCCGCGCCTCAACGCCTTGCCGATACCTTTAACCGGTGGAGGGATTTGTTGGCTGCGGCCGAACGGCAGGTGGAGGACGTGACCTGAGACCCTGATCTTCCTCCAGATTTGAGTAGAGTCCGTCACTCACGGAGACGGACGATGCGCCCCTCACGATTCACGGAAGAGCAGATCATCGGGATGC
>NZ_JBHTDB010000016.1:0-807380 GCF_042666455.1 Chelatococcus sp. GCM10030263
CAGAATACGGCCGTCGGAGGTGGCATTCCCAGCGTAATGCGAGGTGCAGGTTCTCGCGTATCGGGAACGCGGAACGTGGCCATGGGGGCTGGCGATAACACCATCCCCCTTGGCAACGGTGACACCTTCAACGCCGCCGCAGGCTCCAATGTAACGGGTAACGACAACGTCGCGATCGGTACCAACGCCGGCATTGGCGTTACCGCCAATGCCACGACCTCGATCGGCTACAATGCGAGCGCGACTGCCGCCAACGCCATCGCCATGGGCGCGAACGCGCAGGCGTCCGGCGCAAACAGCATCAGCATCGGCACCGGCAACGTCGTGAGCGGCGCCAATTCCGGCGCCTTTGGCGACCCGAGCACTATCACCGGCGCAGGCTCCTATTCGCTCGGCAACAACAACACCATCAACGCCAACAACGCCTTCGTGGTCGGCGGCGGCGTGACCATCCCCACCGGGCTGGACGGTGCCGTGGTGCTCGGCAATGCCTCGACGGTTTCGGCGGCCGTTCCGACGCCCAACGCCGTGATCGGCGGTACCACCTACACCTTCGCCGGCGGCGCGCCGACCGCGGGCGACGTGGTGAGCGTGGGCTCTGCCACCGCGCCGCGCCAGATCCAGAACGTCGCGGCGGGACAGCTCAGCGCCACCTCGACCGATGCGGTCAACGGTTCGCAGCTCTTCGCGACCAATACCGCGCTCGAAGACATCGCCGGCGATATCACTGCCATCAACAACGGCGGCGGCATCAAATATTTCCACGCCAATTCAACCGAGCCGGATTCGCAGGCGATCGGCACCGACTCGGTGGCCATCGGCCCGAATGCGGTCGCCAACAACACGGGCGATGTGGCCCTCGGCGCGGGCTCCACCACGGCGACCGCAGTCGGCACGGCGAGCACGACGATAGCCGGCACCACCTATAATTTTGCCGGCATCAACCCGCTCTCGACGGTCAGCGTCGGCGCACCGGGCGCCGAGCGCACCATCACCAATGTGGCCGCGGGACAGCTCAGCGCCACCTCGACCGATGCGGTCAACGGTTCGCAGCTCTTCGCGACCAATACCGCGGTCGAAGACATCGCCGGCGATATTACTGCCATCAACAACGGCGGCGGCATCAAATATTTCCACGCCAATTCAACCGAGCCGGATTCGCAGGCGATCGGCACCGACTCGGTTGCCATCGGCCCGAACGCGGTCTCGAATATCGACGGCAGCATCGCGCTGGGCGCCGGCTCGATCGCTGATCGGGCGCTCGCACCGACCAACGGCATGATCACAGCGGGCACAGGCATCGTTCCTTACAATACGGCCGACATGACGCTGCTCGGGACACTTTCGGTCGGTAGTGCCGGGGCCTATCGCCAGGTCACCAATGTCGCCGATGCCACGCAGGACCAGGACGCCGTGACGCTTCGCCAGTTGCGAGGCGCAATTACGTCGGTCACATCGACCGGAACGCGCTACTTCCACGCCAATTCCACGGACCCCGACTCGCTCGCAGTTGGAGATCAGGCGATCGCCGTGGGGCCGAACACGGTCGTCAACGGCGACAACGGCATCGGCATGGGCAATGGCGCCCGCGTCATGCAAGCGGCGCCGGGCGGCATCGCCATCGGTCAGAACTCGACCGTCAATTTCGCGGATGGCTTGGCGCTCGGAAACGGGGCCACCTCGAGCGGCATTCAGTCTATTTCCGTCGGCACGGGAGCTTCCACGACCGGTGCCGGGGCTGTCGCGCTCGGCGCAGGGGCGAACGGCCAGGGCGCCAACAGCATGGCGCTCGGGACCAATGCTCAAGCCGCGAATGCCGGCGACGTGGCGCTCGGCTCAGGCTCGCAAACGTCTGCCGTCACGCCGACTGCGAGCGCGACCTTCAACAGCTTCACGATCTCGGGCTTTGCCGGGGCCAATCCGACGAGCGCCGTTTCGATCGGATCGGCCGGCAACGAGCGGCAACTGCAGAACGTCGCGGCCGGCCAGATCACCGCGACCTCGACGGACGCAATCAACGGCTCGCAGCTCTATGCGTTCGCGACCGTGCTCGACAACTCCGTGCTGGGCGGCGGCGGCATCAAGTATTTCCATTCCAATTCGTCGGCTGCCGATTCCGTGGCTTCGGGTGTGGAAAGCGTGGCCGTCGGTCCGCAGGCAGTCTCGAGCGGTGCGAGCGCCATTGCGATGGGCAATGGCGCGGCGGCCTCGGCCTCCGACTCGGTCGCGATCGGCGCCGGCGCCAAGGCAACCCAGGCCAATTCGCTGGCGCTGGGCGCCAATTCCACGACGACAGCCAATCTAAGCGACGCCGCCTACACACCGGTCGTCGGCGCCAGCACCGCCGGTGTGCCGACGGGCGAGGTGTCGGTGGGGTCTGCGGGTGCAGAGCGGCGTGTCACCAATGTCGCGGCCGGCGCAGCCCCGACCGATGCAGTCAATGTGAGCCAGCTACAGAGCCTGTCGAATCTGTCGCTCAAATATGACGTCGACAACACCGGCAATGTCACCAACCAGGTCACGCTGCGAGGCGGCGACCCGAATGCCCCGGTGACGATCAGCAATGTGGCGCCGGGCGTGAACGGGACGGATGCCGTCAACGTCAACCAGTTGAACAGCGCCTTCGGCATGCTCAATGGAAGCATTTATCAGGCGAAGAAGGAGGCCTGGCGCGGTGCGGCGATCGGCATCGCGGCCGCCTCGCTGCGCTATGACGAGCGTCCGGGCAAACTCAGCGTCGCTGCAGGCGGGGGCGTGTGGCACGGACAGGGGGCATTGTCGATGGGCCTGGGCTACACCAGCGAAGATGGTCTGAAGCGTCTCAATGCGTCGGCCACGACAAGTGGCGGCCATTGGGGTCTTGGCGCAGGTTTGAGCATTACGCTGAACTGATGCCACGCAGTCTGCTGAGGCTGATAGGCTTGGTGCTGCCCCTCATTGGGGGGGCAGTTCCTGGCGCCGCGCAGCAGGGCTCTGCCCCAGCCTATGCCGTCAAGCCGTCAGAGGTGGCGATCCCTCCCGGCGAGAAGCTCGGCGAATACCGGCGTGTAATCCAGCCCTTCAAGAACTGGACCTTGATCTGCGACGAGAGCCTCACGTCGAAACGTCGCATCTGCAATATCACGCAGTCGATCGTCAATGCGGAAGGCGGGGTGGTGTTCAATTGGTCGTTGATCGCCACGGCGGAAGGCAAGCCGCTGATGATGATGCGCGTCCCGGCGGCAGTCGGCGTAGCGCGCCCAATTGTCCTGACATTAGGTGAGAAGCCCGATCGGATCGTCGCCCAGACGGATCGGTGCGACGCCTCTTTCTGCTACGCCACGATCGCTATCGGCAATGTGCTCAAGAGCCATATCCAGGCTGGGACCGAGTGCGATGTCGCCTACGAGGTACCGCAGGCCGGGGCGATCGCTTTCAAGGCCCCGCTCGGCGGTTTAGCCGGCGCGCTGGCGGCCTTGAAGTGATCGAGTTGTCAGAAGCACGGCCACCGACGACTGTCAGCGCGGTTGCCTAGCGTCATGTTGGAAGAGGAGAGTAGGGCCGCCATGCCATTGAACCGGACCGTTTTGCGGGTTGGGGCCGCGATTGTCGTGATCGCGGCCATCGGGGTCGGCCTCAGCGTCGCCGTCGACGCACAGCAATCACCGCTGTCCCTCCAGCCGAGCGGGCCGAATGAAGCTCCGCCGAGGCCGGCACGGCCGAAGCCTCGTCCAAAGCCGGAAGCGCAGACGCAGCCCAACCATCCGAGCACGTCACAGGCGAGCGAGCCGGCCACGCAGCAGCCTAACCAAGCTGCTGCGCAGGCGCAGCCTGAAACCGTGTTCGACGAGCACGCGCGCCAGGGCAATATCAAGACCTGCGCAAAGGTCTTCGGCGTGCTCGGCCGGTTGCTGGCTGCAGACTCGACCTTTACGGCTCAGACTCAATGGGAATCGGCGTCTGGCGATAGCCACTCCGTCCAGTCCATCGTGGCGCTGAACGGAGGGTCCGGAAACCCCACGCAGCAGGCGGCTGGTGTCGTCTTCGCGGCCCCTATCGGCCAGACCTGCGAAGGAACGCTCGTGCGGGTGACGCCCACGAACAGCAACTGCCAAGCCGTTGCCGCTGATCTGGGAAAGATGAACGGCAAGGGCGCGTCCCTGGGCAATCTCGGCGTCATCAATATGGAGAACGGAACGCAGGTGATGCTCGTCCCGTTCGGCAATGCCTGCATCGCCGTCAGCACCTTGCGGGCATCCGGCCAAGGTTGAGCGGGAAACGTTGCGGTTTGCAATCTGGCGCGCCATCGGACCTCGATGGCGCGCTTTTTCGCGTTCGCCCTTGGTCGGCGGTCGCGCCGAGGTCTCGAGCTGAACAGCTGGATGCCAACCTGGCCGCAGGACCTTCAAGGAGGTTGCGACGTCCCGTATGTCTTCCCGTATGCCTTGGGCGGCAGCCGGCGGACGAGCCGGTCGCCCTCCCAGACCTCGACGGCATAGCCGTCCGACAACAGCGAAGCCAATTCCACCGCCTGCTGATCGGAATCGCAGTGGAGAGGGCATGCTTCCCGCAGGATGAAACTATCCTCCAGGAGGTAGGCCCGATAGCGAAATGAGCGCACGCGAGGCGGCTCGCGTCCCATGAGCGTCAGCCCTGTGATACAGGCCGGAGTCACCCGAGCTCCGGCTGAACGATATGGTTAACGACCCGAACCTAGCATCCCGAGAGAGCTTGTCCACTGCAGGCTCAATCCGAGCCTCTTGCCGGGTCGCGTCTCTATGATTGCGGGCATGACTCCAGGCCAGCACTGATAGACCGAATGAGCGGCCTGCGGCCTTTGTTCCGGTCTGCGGAAGCATTCTCAGGTCGGAGCGGCGAGATCTCGATCACTCCCACAATAGCCTCTGGTGACACGACCCCGACCGCGAGGCGATCGGATAACGTGACTGAGAACAGCGGCCAATTCGCGGAGCTGCGGCGCGCACGGCGGCGCCTGACCTGCCGGGGGGCATGAAGCTCGTATAGGA
The DNA here is from genome assembly GCF_042666455.1 of Chelatococcus sp. GCM10030263. Classification (NCBI taxonomy): domain Bacteria; kingdom Pseudomonadati; phylum Pseudomonadota; class Alphaproteobacteria; order Hyphomicrobiales; family Chelatococcaceae; genus Chelatococcus; species Chelatococcus sp. GCM10030263. The sequence goes on from NZ_JBHTDB010000016.1 coordinate 5,007, forward strand.
AAACGTTAGCGCAGGCTGGCGTCGGCGGCTAGCAGCGTCACGTCCTATAGCGCGCTCGTCCGTCGGTCAGGGTTGGATCGACGGCTCCCATGCGGCCTCCGAACCACGAGGCGATCGCGCCGAGGACGAGGGCGACGAAACCCAACAGCGCACCACGAGAGACGGTCGCTGCGGTGACGTCGGCGGCGGCCGCCGCCTGCTGCTTCGCACTGTCTACAGCCTGGCGGTACTGCTGCTCATATTGCTGAATTTGCTGTCGTGCCTGATCCGGGGGGATGTTCTGCGCCCTGGCCAAGGCATCAGCCGCGCGGTCTCGGGCGGCTTGCGCCTGTGCCTCATCGCCGGTTACCACCGCGCGCATCGCAGATACCGCCGCGTCGCGAAGAGCGGCGGGATCTTGACCTGCAGCACCAGAGCGCATCGAGCGCTCAATGTCGCTAAAAGGATCGGTCGCCTGCGCCAGGGACGGGGCAGCGGCCTGTGCGACGGTTTGAACGGCTCCGCCCGCGGTGCTGCCGACACCACCAGCCACGCTCGTGAGAGCGCTCAAGGTGCCACCGAGAAGTCCGCCGACCGCCGTGGACAGGAGATAAGCGATTACGAGTGTCGTCAGCGCCCAGGTGGTCAGTCCGTGCCATCCCGCAGTGCCTTCCTTAGGCTTTCCCGAAAGGCGCCCCGCAGCATAGCCGCCGGCGAAGGCGGCCAGCACGCCCGATACAGTCCACCAGATTGCGGCGCCGATCGAGAAGGACGATGCGCTCGGATTGTCGCTCGTTGCAGGGCCAAGCGTAGCGGCACCGACGCCGATCCCGAGCATGTTGAGGAGGAGTTGGATGACGAGTGCGATCACCACGCCAGCCAACACGGCACTCCACGACACCTTGTTCAGCATTATCGTGCGGATGTCTTCGGCAGGGGTGATGGGACTGCGATGAACGTCGCCGTCGCTGACGCGGCGGTTGTCGGCAGAATGCGCCTCGGTCATGGTTTCCTCCTCGGAAGGTGTGACCGCCTGCCAAGTTGCGTCGGGTATCCCCGGCGCGCTGTGTCGCGATGTCGCAAAAGAAAGAGCTTGGTCGATCGAAAGTTCCGGGGGCTCGTCATCGACGGGCGGGTTCATCCCCAAGACCCGTTACTACGGCGCTCCACTTGCCATGACGCGGAGATTGACCCGGCATCCAATAACACCGGTTCACCACCCGGCACAGAAATGCGTCGTCGACCGGTGAGAGCAGCCGCCCGTCGAGCGTTTCATCGCCGCGTGACCTTTGTTCGGTGGCCGTCACGAGCAGTCCAGGTGTAAAACTGCGAACAAGTTCTCTAATGGCGGTGCCCCGCTCTTGGGGGGCTATGGACTGGGGCGATGGCCGCGACGACGATTGTAGTAGCGGGCCGGTTGAAAGTGGGTTTCGGCGTCGAAGGGCCCGACGAACTTTCCATCCGCCAGTTCCGCGGCCACGAAATATGCATTCACACCCGCCGTATCGCACCCGACGAGGGACATTCGCTTATCCCTACCGATGCGCTCGAGGGCCTTTAGCGATGCGCCAAAGTAGTTTGTAAGATCCCAGTTCGCTGATGCATCATAGGGCACCTCGAGGTCGACGGAGGGTGGAACACTGGCGTTGTACTCGACACAGCAAGCGCGCGCCTTCGTTGAGATGGCTTTCCATGCGTGGGAAGTATTCTGGTCAATGTCGACCGACATGTAATCGACTTCCGGCGCGATCCCGGCTTGATCAATCAAGCCCTGTATATTCTCTGTGGTCACCAGTGCCTCGACGAGCTGCAGATCGCCGGACTGGATTTCAGTCGAGAACCGAGATCGGATCTTGGCGCAATCAGCAGGATTGGCTTCTATCCACAGACCGCGCCAGCCCATTTGAAGGAGAAAGCGGGTGGTGTTCTGAAGACCGTCACCAACGCCAACCTCGATGAATGTTCGGTCTTTCGTGCCAATGCGTTTAAAAATTTCGGTAACGACGGACTCCTCGTAATTCTGCGAGTACATCCGCGCGCTATGCTTTCCCAAGAAAGTGGGGCCGAGGACGCGCACCCCCTCGCAAGCCCGCCGTTCGTCTGAATCCGCAATGATGATGTCGGTGAGGACTTCGATGCGTCCAATGATGTCGGCGAGGTGACGCTCCACGCCCGGTGCCGAAACCGGACGGTCCTGTAGAGCCTGGACGGTCGCCTCAATTCGAGCGAGGCGGGCGCTCAGTTCGCGCGCGTCGTCCTGCCGCGTTGATGCCGGCCAACGAGCCAGCGCGCCATCTGCAAGCCACCAACCGATGGCGCGGAGCAGCTTTTTGATCTGCCTGAAACGCCCTGGCTGTTCAGTCATGCGTTCCCCCATGCATCGGATGTCAATGCTTGCACCCGAAGCGCAAAAAACTGTCATAGCCAGCCCATGCTGGCAACGCAGCCGGTGTTCGCCTGTAGGCCAGTAGCGCTGTCCAGCGTCCGCGCCGATCCAGCGTCGTGTAGGGTCATGGCCGCAAGGCCGATGCCGAAGGGGTCTTCCGGGGGGGGGATGGCTGCACGAGGTGAAATGTGACGGCTGTCGCATAGTCGTTCACATCGAGCGCCACACTGTCCTGTTGGTCGCGCGTGGCGGCTTCGACTGGACCGGCCGCTTCCGCTGGACTTTGCGTCATCGTCCGTGGACGAGGGCATCAACTCTGCTAGTTTGCGTCAGATTCTGATCGACGCTGGGGGCCTTCGATGCGGTATGCGATCCACCGGCGCGCGTGGCGGCCGGCCGTCTTGTCGGCTCTTCCATTGTTGCTGGCGGCGCTCCCCGCCTGGGCCCAGGCGGACACACCCTGGGCCGGTTCGACCAGCGTCGGCAACCTGCAGCAGTTCGTCGATCAGTTCCTCATCGACAAGCGGATTCCCGGTGCCGCGGTTTCGATCCGCCAAGGCGGCCAGGAGATTCTTCTCAACGCGGGCAAGGCCGACGTGGCGACCGGCGCGGCACCCGGGCCCGACACGTATTTCGGCTATCGCAGCGTCACCAAGTCGCTGGTCGGCACGGTTATCCTGCAACTGGCGCAGGAGGGGCGCCTCAAGCTGGATGATCCCGTGTCACACTACGTCAGTGGGGTGCCGAGCGGCGACGTGATCACGGTTCGCGAACTGGCGGAGATGCGATCGGGTCTCTTCAGCTACACGGCGTCGTCCGCCTTCGGACAGGCCCTCGTCGCAAACCCAGCCCGTGTGTGGACGCCTCAGGAGCTGCTCGCCTACGGTTTCGCCGAGCCGCTGCAGTTCACGCCCGGCACAGCCTATGAGTATTCCAACACGAATACGATCCTGCTGGGCCAGATCATCACCGCGGTCACGGGGAGCCCGTGGTCGGAAGAGGTGCAGCGGCGGCTCACCGGCCCGCTGGGGCTGTCGTCAGTGGTTGATCCGGGCGCCAATCCGCTCCCGTCGCCGAACGCCGTGGGCTACATGGACGACGGTTCCGGCCCGGAGTCGCTCTCGGATTTCAACTCCACGGGCCTGGGCGCGGCCGGCGCCCTGTCCGGCGTCATTGGCGACCTGGCGCGCTGGGGCAAGGCTGTCGGTACCGGCGCCACGTTGAGTGAAGCCGAGTTCGTCGCGCGGCTGAAATCGTTCGGCTCAACGAAGGACGATCCGCACAGCCCCGAGTATGACAGCTACGGCTTCGGCATGGGCGAGATCTCGGGGTGGATCGGTCACACCGGGAACGGTCTCGGCTTCGAGGCGCTGGTCATGTACGACCGCGCCAACGACCGCACTATCACCATCCTGCTCAATGCCAGCAATCTGGATGATGCCGACGCGCCAGCGCATCTGTTCCAAGAGCTGCTGGCGCTGCTCGGATGGACACCGCCGAGCAATCAGCTGCAGGTGGTCGCAGACGGCACCAGCCAGACCGTGGCGGCGGGGCCGGTCTGGACCGGCCTCGTCAGCGGCCCGTTTGGCGCCCGCGCCGCGGTCTACGCGACCAATGGCGGGGTCGTGGTCGCGAACGGGCCGGTGACGCTCGCACCGATGCAGGACTACGTGCCGGCCATCTACGTCGCGCGCAACGGCCGGGTCGCGCTCGATCAGGGTGGAACGATCACCGCCTCCGTGGGTGGCGACGGCGCTTTTCTGCGTGGTGACGGCGGCACGGCTTCGCTGTCGCTGACCGGCCTATTCATCAGCCTGCGCGGTGATGCGGTGACCGGAACCGGCGTCGATGTGCGAGAGGGGGGCATGGCGACGCTGAACGGCGTGCAGATCACGGGCTCGGCGCAGGCCGCGCTGCATGCAGGCGGCACCGGCCCGGCCAGGATCACGGCGTCGGGTGTCGGCATCGACCTGGTGAGCGGGCATGGGGCGTGGGCAACGACTGACGGTACCATCGCATTGTCCGGCAGTCAGATCCTCTTGCGCGGCGACGGCGTCGGCCTGCTGGCGAGCGCAGGTGATGGCCCGGCTTTCATTACGGCGCAGGACGTATCGGTGACGACGCTCGGGATTGCGAGCCCCGGCGCCATGGTGCAAGGAGCCGGCGCCTCGCTGGCCCTCTCCGGCACACAGATCGCGACCTTCGGTCCATTCTCGTACGGGGCGGTGTTAAGCGGCGGCGCGATTTCCCTGGCCAACAGCAGTATCACCGCGAATGGCCTGGGTGCGGCGGTGGTGGCCGTCATGCCCTTCGACCCGGCTCAGGCGCCCCAACTTTCCTCACTGTCGCTCGACGGCAGCGCGCTGGCGGCGGCCAGCGGCATCGCGGTATTCGCTTCGGGAGCAAATCTCGCGCTCTCGGCATCGGGCTCTCAGATTGGCGGGGCGATCATGGGCGCGAATGCCACCGTCGATCTGTCGCTCGACAATGGCAGCACGTGGACGGTCGGGCCGGTGGGCGTGTCGCCGCCCTCCGTGCTCTCCAGCATCGTCAATCGCAACAGCGGCATCGTGTTCGCGCCGCCGGTGATCCCTGGCAGCTATCAGAGCGTGACGGTGGGAAGTTACGCCGGCGCGGGCGCCACGCTGGCCATGAACGCCTTCCTCGGCGGTGCCGGCCCGTCCGACCGGCTCGTCATCGACGGTGGCACGGCGACTGGCCAGACGCAGATCATCGTGCGCCCGACCGGCGGCGGCGCTCCGACCATCGGCGATGGGATCATGCTCGTGGAGGCGCGCAACAACGCCTCTACCGATCCGGGCGCCTTCTCGCTCAACGGCGGCCGCGTCAGCGCCGGTGCCTATGATTACAATCTCTACCGTGGCGGTGCCGCGGGCGCGAACGATTGGTTCCTGCGCTCGTCTCGGCCAAGCGCCGGTGGGGTCTCCGTCCCCGATCTGCGCCCCGAGGTGGCCGTCGACCTTGCCCTGCCGAGCATGGCGGCGCGGTTCGGACTGGCTATGCTCGGCACTTACGACGAGCGCCTCAACGCCCGGTCCCTGGTGGCCGGAACGTCGGAAGCCGGCTCGGCCGGGTGGGCGCGCGCTCTCGGCGAGGTCGGCCACAGCGGCTCGTCGGGCGGCGGCGAACTGGGACAGCTGCAGCGCTTTGCCAGCCAGGGGCCGAGCTACGATTTTCGCTTCGCCGGCTTCCAGGCTGGCCTCGACCTCTACCGAAGCGATGGAAACCCGACGCCTCGCGATGTGGCCGGGCTGTTCGTCGGCGCCGGCCACCTCGACGGCGACGTAGACGCCATCTATGGCGGCCGGGCCGGGCAAGCCTCGATGGACGCTTACACGGTGGGCGGCTACTGGACTCATACGGACGCGGCCGGCTGGTATCTCGATGCGGCCGCGCAAGGCACCTTCTACGATCAGATGCGTGCCAACTCGCTGCTGGGGGAACTGCTCAAGACGAGCGGTTGGGGATTCGCCGCGTCGCTGGAAGGCGGTCTCCCGATCGCCCTCGGCAGCCAGTGGACCATCGAGCCGCAAGCCCAGGTGATCTACCAACAGCTGTCGCTGGACAGCGGTGCCGACCGATACGGCGCGGTTACCTTCGGTTCGGGCGGAACCGCCTACGGCCGCATTGGCGCGCGGCTGTCGCGCGACTGGTCCATGCTGGACGGCCGGACGATCAACGGCTGGGCGCGCGTCAGCCTCTGGCATGCGTTCGGCGACGGCGCGTCGGCGACCTTCGCCACGCTCAGCGGGGCCTATCCCGTTGTTTTCCAGCCGGGCGCCGGCGGCACGTGGGCACAGATCGGTGCCGGTGTCTCTGCCCCGCTCGCGGCGAACGCCAACCTCTTCGCCTCGGCGGACTACGACGTCGGCCTGGGTGATCAGAAGGGTCACTCCGTGGGCGGTCGCCTCGGCTTCCAGCTCACCTGGTGAGCCGTCGCTGCAGCGCGTGCGATCAGTCTGATGCGGAAGCGGTGGGCAGCTGAGCGGACGGACGGACCGGCGGTGGCGATGTCCGGAACGGGTAACGCCGCACCAGCACCAGGATGATGGCGATCAGGTCGATCGGCGTGCGGGGCTCCGGAAATCATCGTCTACCTCAGGCAGCCTTGACCGCCCCGGTGGAATATCCTCCAGCCGCGTCGTCGTCATTTGAGCTAGGTTTGCCACTCGGCTGTCCGTGGTGAGCGGCTCACGACTGTGACACGGTCACTCAGCGGGCGGTCGAGCAGTGTCCCTCCGCATGACGCCGAGCTGAAGCTCGCTCGGCCAAAAGGCCAGCAGGGTCACATATTTAATATTGATTTCATTAGGTGAATGGTGCCCAGGGGCGGAATCGAACCACCGACACTGCGATTTTCAGTCGCATGCTCTACCAACTGAGCTACCTGGGCATCGGCCATTCCAGCAGTGCCGGAAGGCGAATGGCATGGAGCTTATAGAGAGCGCCCGGCGGGCTGTCCAGAGGGAAGGGCAGCTTCGCCCAAAATGCCTGCAAGCGGTTGGCGACGGGTGCGTTTCGCGCCATTCGGCTTCGAGCATCCCGGAACGCGTTCGGCAGTTTGTCCCAGAAAAATGCGCAAGAGCCCACAAGCAGGTCGGGATCCAGGCAGCTCTCGCTCGCATTACCCAACTATACCGCGCCATGTCGCGTACCCCTTCGCGAGGAAGTTCCGATGAAGATCGCGCAGATTGCTCCGCTTGCCGAATGCTGCCCGCCGCGGCTCTATGGGGGGACCGAACGGATCGTGTCTCACCTCACCGAAGAGCTGGTACGCCAGGGGCATGAGGTCACGCTGTTCGCAAGCGGCGATTCGAAGACCAGTGCCGCGCTCATCGCCTGTTCGGAGATGGCGCTGCGCCTCAATCCGGCGGTCAAGGATGCAATCCCCTATCACATGGTCATGCTGGAGGAAGTCTGCCGGCGCGCTCACGCCTTCGACGTGCTCCACTTCCATGTCGATCTTCTGCACTTTCCGCTGATCCGCCATCTTCCGAAGGCGACGCTGACGACGCTCCACGGCCGGCTCGATCTCCCGGATCTCCTGCCTTTCTACAAGGCCTTTCCCTATATTCCGGTGGTCTCGATCTCGCAGGAGCAGCGCCGGCCGATGCCGCCGGTCAATTGGGCGGGTACGGTGCATCATGGCCTGCCGAGGGATCGTTTCGCCTTCACCCGCAACCCGCAGGGTGGCTATCTCGCCTTTCTCGGCCGCATCTCTCCAGAGAAGCGCCCGGATCGGGCGATCGCCATCGCCGCACAAGCCGGGCTGCCGCTCAAGATAGCGGCCAAGGTCGACAAGGTAGACCAGGTCTATTGGGACGAGGTCATCGCGCCCCTCGTTGCCGCCCATCCGAACGTCAGCTTCATCGGCGAGATCGGCGACGACAAGAAGGCTGATTTTCTCGGCAACGCCAAGGCACTCCTTTTTCCCATCGACTGGCCGGAGCCCTTCGGCTTGGTGATGATCGAGGCGATGGCCTGCGGCACGCCGGTGGTCGCCTTTCGCTCGGGCTCGGTCCCGGAAATCATTGACGACGGCGTCTCGGGCTTTATCGTGGACACGGTCGATCAGGCGGTTGAGTCCGTCAGGCGGATCGACGGGCTGGATCGGGCCAGAATCCGGGCGACCTTCCTGGAGCGCTTCACGGTCGAGCGCATGGCGCGCGACTATGTCGCGATCTATCGCGAGCTTGCCCATATCCGCGACGACAGCACGCGCTTGCGGGTCGTCGGAGGCGGTGAGATCGAACTCCAGGGGGTCGCTTGATTCGGCAGCCTCGGATCCGGCGTTCTGAGGACAACACGCTGAGCATGAACGGAGCGAACCGATGCCGACGGTGAGCGCCGACAGGGTGGAGCACGCGCCCGCGCCGGTAGGGGCGGGCGATGGCCCGCTCGCGCAATTCTTCATTCCCGCGGCCGCTTCATTGCAGGAGCGCCGGCCGCGGACCTTGAAGCATGACGATACCTTCGCGCTCTTCGATCATAACGGCGACGCACTTGCCGGGCCGGGCAGCCCGGAAGGCATCTACCACCGCGACACGCGCCATCTCTCGCATCTCTATCTGACGATCGATGGCGTGCGGCCGATGCTGCTCTCCTCGACCCTGCGCGACGACAATGCGGCGCTGACCTGCGATCTGACGAATCCCGACCTCTACGACAAGGACGGCCGGCTGAAGCTGGGGCATGATCTCATCCACATCCGCCGCTCGCGCTTCTTATGGAACGGATCCTGTTTTGAGCGTCTCGCCGTCCGGAATTTCGACGAGGAGCGGCGGCATGTGCGGCTGGAGCTCGCCTTTGCGGCCGACTTTGCCGATATCTTCGAGGTGCGCGGCACCAAGCGCGAGCGGCGCGGCGACCTCCACCCGGTCCGGATCGGCGAAAGCGGCGTCGTCCTCGCCTATACGGGCCTCGACGACCTTCGGCGTGAGACGGCCTTGCGTTTCGATCCGGCGCCGGCCGAATTAACGGCGGCGCGCGCCGTCTTCGACCTCGAACTCGCCCCGCGCGAGGCGCAACTCCTCTTCATGGAGGTGCGATGCGGGACGGCGGCGCCTGTCGAGGCGGATACCCGCCGCGCCTTCTTCATCGCGCTGCGCGATTCGCGCCGGGCGCTGCACGCGGTCTCCTCGCGCGCGGCGGCGGTGACGACCTCTAACGAGATCTTCAACGAGGCGGCCCGCCGCAGCGTCTCGGATCTCACTATGTTGATGACGCAGACGCCGGAGGGGGCCTACCCTTACGCCGGCATTCCGTGGTTCAGCACGGTCTTCGGTCGTGACGCCCTGATCACGGCGCTCGAAATGCTATGGCTCGATCCGACGCTTGCCCGCGGCGTGCTCCGCCATCTTGCCGCCAACCAGGCGACGGTCAGCGATCCGGTCGCCGACGCGGAGCCCGGCAAGATCCTGCACGAGCTGCGCCAGGGCGAGATGGCGGAACTCGGCGAAGTGCCCTTCCGCCGCTATTACGGCAGCATTGATTCGACGCCGCTGTTCGTCATGCTCGCCGGCGCCTATCTGGAGCGCACCGGAGATCTCGAGACGATCGGCAAGCTCTGGCCGAATATCGAGGCGGCGCTCGGCTGGATCGACACCGACGGCGACCGGGATGGCGACGGCTTTGTGGAATATGGCCGGCGGACCGCCGAGGGGCTGATCAACCAGGGCTGGAAGGACAGCCACGATTCGGTCTTTCACAGTGATGGCAGGCTGGCGCGCGGGCCGATCGCCCTCGCGGAAGTGCAGGCCTATGTCTATGGCGCCTGGCGTGCCGCGGGGCGCATTGCGCGCGCGCTCGGCCATTTCCGCCGCGCCAAGGAGCTGAAGGCCAAGACACAATTGTTGCGCCAACGTTTCGACGAGCATTTCTTCGACGAGGCGCTCGGCACCTATGTGCTGGCGCTCGACGGCGACAAGAAGCCGTGCCGCGTGCGCGCCTCCAATGCCGGCCATGCACTCTATACCGGCATCGCCTATGAGGAGCGGGCGGCTGCTGTGGTGGAGACGCTCATGGCGCGCTCCTCCTTCTCGGGATGGGGCGTGCGCACGGTGGCGGCCACGGAAGCGCGCTACAACCCCATGAGCTATCACAACGGGTCGGTTTGGCCGCACGACAATGCGCTGATCGCGGCGGGTTTCGCCCGTTACGGCTTTCGGCGCGAGGCGGCGCGCATCTTCGAAGGGCTGTTCGCGGCCTCGCTCCACATCGACCTGCGTCGGCTGCCGGAACTCTTCTGCGGCTTTCCGCGCCAGCGCAGCCGCGGGCCGACCTTCTATCCTGTCGCCTGCTCGCCGCAAGCCTGGGCTGCGGCTGCGCCGCTGCTCATCATCCAGTCCTGTCTCGGCCTACGCTTCGAGATGGGTGCGCATCAGATCATCTTCGACCAGCCGGCTCTGCCGGACTTTCTGAACGAGGTGACCTTGCACCGCCTCGCCGTCGGCGATGGGAGGGTCGATGTGGCCTTGCGACGCGCGGGCGAGCAGGTGGTCGTCAATGTGCTTGCCCGTGAGGGCGAGGTCCACGTTCTCACGCGCACCTGAGGCGAGGGTCCGCATGGGGGCCGGCCGTCCGCTGTGGGCGGACGGTGCCAACCGGGTCAATCGTCAGGTTTTGCGGAACCCGCCTGGAACGGCTTCGACGAGGATCTCGCGCTTTCCCGCGTGATTGGCGGGGCCGACGATGCCCTCGTTTTCCATGCGCTCCATGATCGAGGCGGCGCGGTTGTAGCCGATCTGCAGGCGGCGCTGGATATAGGAGGTCGAGGCCTTCTTGTCGCGCATGACGATCATGATCGCCTGGTCGTAGAGATCGGCGCCTTCCTCGCCGAAGGTGCCCTTGTCGAAGACGGCGCCGTCCTCGTCCGTCCCTTCGGCTTCGTTATCCACCTCTTCGTCGTTGCTCGTCGTGACGGCGTCGAGATAGTCGGGCCGGCCCTGGCGCTTGAGATGCTCGACGACCTTCTCGACCTCATTGTCGGAAACGAAGGGCCCGTGCACACGGGTGAGCCGCCCGCCGCCGGCCATATAGAGCATGTCGCCCTGGCCGAGGAGCTGCTCGGCTCCCTGCTCGCCGAGAATGGTGCGGCTGTCGATCTTCGACGTGACCTGGAAGGAGATACGCGTCGGGAAATTCGCCTTGATCGTGCCGGTGATGACGTCGACCGACGGGCGCTGCGTCGCCATGATGAGATGAATGCCTGCGGCGCGCGCCATCTGCGCGAGACGCTGGATGGCGCCCTCGATTTCCTTGCCGGCGACCATCATGAGGTCGGCCATCTCGTCGACGATCACGACGATGAAGGGGAGGGGGGTCGCATCGATCGGCTCGCCGTCACTGCCGACGAGGCCCGTGCCGCGCAGCCGCGCCTCGTTCGCGCGCGCATTGAAGCCGTCGATGCTGCGCACGCCGAGGCGCGACATCTTCTTGTAGCGCTCCTCCATCTCGCGCACCGCCCATTTCAGGGCGACGACCGCCTTGCGCGGGTCGGTCACGACCGGCGTCAGCAGATGCGGAATGCCCTCATAGATCGAAAGCTCCAGCATCTTGGGGTCGATCATGATCATGCGGCAGGCTTCCGGCGTATGCCGGTAGAGCAGCGACAAGATCATGGCGTTGACGGAGACGGACTTGCCCGAACCGGTGGTGCCGGCCACGAGGAGATGCGGCATGCGGGCGAGATCGACGATCACCGGCTCGCCGCCGATGGTCTTGCCCAGGCAGAGGCCGAGCTTCGTCTGCGCCATCTCGAACTCGCGGCTCGCCAGGAGCGCACGCAGCCACACGGTCTCGCGGCGCTGGTTCGGCAATTCGATGCCGATGACATTGCGGCCGGGCACCACGGCGACGCGCGCCGAAATGGCGCTCATCGAGCGGGCGATATCGTCCGCGAGGCCGATGACGCGCGAGGATTTGGTTCCGGGCGCCGGCTCGAGCTCGTAGAGCGTGACGACCGGCCCCGGATTGGCGTCGATGATCTCGCCGCGAATGCCGAAGTCATGCAGCGTCTGCTGCAACGTCACGGAGTTCTTGTCGAGATGTTCGGCCGAATGCTCGATATTCGGCTCGGCGGCCGAGGGCTCGGCGAGAAGCGAGAGAGGGGGCAACTCGAAGCCGGCAGGCACATCGCCGAAGTCATCCGTCGGCCAGACGGGCTGGGGGGCCGGGTCGCTCGCGATGATCTCGTCGGTCTGCCGCGCCGCGAGGGGCTCCTCGACGACAGGCTCTGCAACTGCGTTCTCGTCCTCGACCTGTGCTTCGTCCGGCGCATCCTCGGCGGACGGCAACAAGGATGGCCACGCGAAAGACACGTTCACGCTGACGGACGGCAGGGCACCGAGGCCACGCGGATCCAAGGCTGGCAGGCTCGGCTCCTGGACAGAGTGTTGCAGGCCGGCATCCGCCTCCGTCGCTGGAGGCAGGGGAGCATGGGCGGTCGCCCGTCGGGGCCCCATGGTCCGCTGGTTGTCCTGACGCTCGGCTTTGACGGGACGGAGCGGCCGACCGACCTGGATCATCTGCGCAAGGGTGCGCAGGCGAGCCTGTAACGGGTCCTCCGACGGTGTGGGCTCGTCCGTGGCGGGCTCGTCCGTGGCGGGTTCGTCCGTGGGCGGAATGTCGTCGGCGACCATCGCCTCCGGCTGGGCTGATGCGGCCTCGTCGGCATCGTGGAACTCAGCCGTGGCCAGATCGGCCTCGCCCGGCTCCATCCAGGGTTCGGTTTGCCAGGGATCGGTTTGCCAGGAATCCGTTTGTGGGTCCTCGATGGCGGGTGTGCTTTCGAGCGCAGGTTCCTGCGCAACGACCGTCTCTGCCGGCCGGGGCGGGGCCCAGACTGCCGGCCGCCGTACATAGTGCTGCACATGCTGCGGGGCAGGGGAATCAGCGGGATGATCCGCCCAGCGGCCGGCGTCCTCCGGGACGGCGGGCAGGGGAGCGATTTCCGTGACCGTGCCGAAATCGGTGCGCAGCAGGTAGTCGGGCGTGCGCGTGAAGCGCGCGTTGGAGCCCATCGCGAAGAACTGCAGCCAGCTCGGCGCGGGAGGGCCGCCGAAGGGATCGGGCTTCAAGCCCGGCGCCGTCGCGGCCTGCTCGTTTGCGTCCCGGGTCGGGGCCGACCCGTGCCTGCGATTCTCACGTGTGATCGAATAGGAATTGGCCTGCGGATTGCTGTGTTTCGGAGGCTTTGCCGGAGAGTGCATGTGCCGTCGATCGCCCTGTTACGCCAACGCTCTGTCCGCTGACCTTGGCAGGGAATAGGAATCACATCCTTAACGAAGGGTACGATTGGGCGGTGTTTTTATCGGCAAGCACCTGCCGGTCGCCACAGCGGCAAGATTTGCCTTGGACGGCAGGCTAAAGGCGCAGGCACGGCAAGGCGATGTGCAGCATCTACGCGCCGCCCTGCCTGGGGATAATGCACGTCGGCTTGCTCGTCAGGCCGGATCGAAGGCGGTCTGCGTGAAGGAGGCGCGCTGGCTCACCCGATCGAACCAGCTCGCCAGCGCCGGGCGGCCGTCGCGCCAAGCCTGCGATGCGAAGCGCAAATCCGCATAGCTCAGCGCGCAGGCGATGGCGATGTCACCGATATCGAAGCGCGCCGGGTCCCAGGCTTGGGCCACCGTCTCCCACGCGTCGAAGGTGTGGAGGAAGCGGGCACGATGGGCGGCGATGTAGTCGGGCTGCCGCGGATCGAGCTCGCGGCGGCGCTCGCCCTCCCAGCGCAGCAAGATCTCGATCAGCCCATCGGCCCAGGCCTGGCGATGGAGAGCATCGATCCGTTGCGAGGGGCCGAGAGCGATGAGGCGCAGGCCAGGCCTGAGACTTTGCAGATATTCGACGATGACGCCGGAATCGAACAGCGCCCGGCCATCGTCGGTGACGAGCGTCGGGATCTGGCCGAGTGAATTATGCTTCCACAGCTCCTCGTCCGGTGTCAGGCCCGCGACAGCCTGCGGAACGAGTTCGATATCCTCGGCGAGGCCGAGCTCATGAGCCGCGATCAGGACCTTTCGCACATGGGGCGAGCGCCGGGAAGAAAACAGCTTCATGATGCTGCCTGCCGTCATTGCCACGCTGCGACGTTATCAAGCGCGGCTATCGGGCGACAAGTTAAAGATCTGTCATATCTGGCGAAATTGATTGCCCGGCACTCCCGGCGCCGGAAGTTGCCGGGCTGGACGGCCTCAGGCCGCCGCGACGATCCGTCCGCCGAGGCCGAGTTCCGCCTCGCGCTTGGCGAGCCGCCCCATGAGGTAGTCCACCTCGCCGCGCGCTGCGGCGCTGAGCGCTGCTCCCGGCTTGCGCTGCGCGTCGGAGGCGATCAAGCCGCGCTTCATCAGCACATATTTGCGCACGGCGAGCCCCACCCCCTGCTGCTGCTCGTAGCGCAAGAGCGGCAGATGCGCGTCGAAGAGGTCGTGCGCCTCGTCGCGCCGGCCGGCCTTCTGCAGGCTGACGACGCCGATGAGCATTTCCGGATAGGCATAGCCCGTCATGGCGCCGTCGGCGCCGCGCTCCATCTCGAAATCGAGGAAGAGCCCACCGTTGCCGGTGAGGATCGAGATAGGCCGCATCGAGCCGTCGGCCTCGAAGCCGCGCAAGGCCGAGATCTTTTCGAGGCCCGGCCAGTCCTCGTGCTTCAGCATCACGCAGGAGGGATGCTCCTGGACGATCGAGCGGATCACCTTCGGCGTCATCTGAACTGTGAGGGTCAGCGGATAATCCTGTATGACGAAAGGAATATCCGGGCCGATCGCCTCGATCGCCTGGCGATAGTAGCCGGTGATCTGGTCGTCGGTGCGCAGGCTCGGCACGGGCGCGATCATGACGCCGGCGGCGCCACGCTCCATCACCGTATGCGCCAGCGAGCGCATGGCGGCAAAGCCCGGCGCGGAGACGCCGACGATGACCGGCAGATCCCCGAGCTTCTCGATGAAACGTGTCGCGACGGCGAGCGATTCCGCCGGTTCGAGCTTCGGCGCCTCGCCCATGATGCCGAGCACGGTGGCGCCGGTCGCGCCGGCCGCGATATAGGCCTCGCACAGCCGGTCGATCGAGTCTTCGTCGATACGCCCGTCCGGGTGGAACGGCGTCGGGGCGATCGGATAGACGCCCTGGGCATTGACGTCGAGTTTCATGGCAAGCTCCTCTGCATCGAGCGCCGGTGGGGCTGGTCAACTCGCCAGCGCCGCGCTTCCGGCATTTCCATCCCTGATCTTACTTCGCAGCCTTATAGGTTTTGACGAGCGCATCCGTCTGTCGGGACAGAATGGCGCTGTCGATGCCGACGGCGACGAAATCGAAGCCGGCTTCGAGCACGCCCCGGCAGTCCGCCTCGGAAGCGGAGAGGAAGCCGGCGCCTTTGCCGGCCGCCTTGATGCGCCGGCCGGCATCGAGAATGGCGGACCAGATCTCCGGCCGCGTCCATTCGCCGGGATGGCCGAAATCGGTGGACAGATCGGCTGGGCCGATGAAGACGCCATCGACGCCCGGCACATTGGCGATCTCGTCGACAGCCTCGATGGCTTTGCGGGTTTCGGCCTGGACGAGGACGCAGATCTCATCCGCGGCGCGGGCGAAATAGTTGGGCACCCGGCCATAGCGGTTGGCGCGCGACATGCCGCTGACGCCGCGCATGCCGTCCGGTGGATAACGCGTCGCCTCCACGGCGCGTCGCGCCTCCTCGGCCGATTGCACGAAGGGGAAGAGCAGCGTGCGTGCGCCGAGATCGAGCAGCCGCTTGACGAGCACCGGCTCGTTCCATGGCACGCGGACCGCAGGTTCCGCCGTTCCGCCTTCTGCTGCCCGCAGTTGATGCGCCACGTCCGGCGCGTCATTCGGCGTGTGCTCCATGTCGATCAGCAGCCAGTCGAACCCGGCGCCGGCGGCGATTTCCGTCGCGACGGGGCTTGCCATGGCGAGCCAGAAGCCGATCTGCGGCTCGCCCGCCTTGAGCCGAGCCTTGAAGCGATTGACGGGAAGGTCGGTGGTCATCATGCCTGTCCTGCGGCGTGGCCCGCGGTCTCGATTTGGCCGCAGGCTCCACGACGCGCCGGCGGCAGACGGTCTGCGCCGTGCCGGCGCTTAAAGTCGGCCCAAAGGGCGCCCGGCGCAAGCCGGTTGAGCGCATGCCACGACAACGCTGCCGTTATGGAGATGCGGCGACGCGGGTGCGCGTCCAGTCATGGGCGGCGAACCAGGTGGCGAGCTTGCCTTCGATCGTGGGGTCGGCGTGCAGCACGAGCTTGGTGCGGCGGCGCAGGATGTCGTCGGGCGAGCGCGCCCATTCCTCCGCGACGAGATATTCGACTTCGCGCGCGTAAAGCCCCGCGCCGAAATGCTCGCCGAGGTCGGCGAGCGATCGCGCCGGCCCGATGATCGCCTCGGCGCGCGTGCCGTAGCTGCGGGCGTAGCGGCGCGCGAGATCCGGCGGCAGCCAAGGGTGCTTCGCGGCAAGCGTGGCCGTGAAGGCGGCGATATCACCCTTGGCAAAATCGCCGCCGGGCAAGGGCACGGTGCCCGTCCAGCTGCGCTCGGGCATGTCGAGGAAAGGACCGAGCTTTTCCAGCGCATGTTCGGCGAGCCGCCGGTAGGTCGTGAGCTTGCCGCCGAAGATCGAGAGGAGCGGCGGCGTGCCGTCACCGCCGCCGGTCACGTCGAAGACATAGTCACGCGTGACGGCGGAGGGGTTCTTGGCCGAATCGTCGTAGAGCGGACGCACGCCGGAATAGGACCAGACCACGTCGGCGGGCGTGACCGGGCGCTCGAAATAGCGATCGACCGACGCGCAGAGATAGGCGATCTCCTCCGTCGAGATCTGCACCTTCGCCGGATTGCCCTGATAGGGGATGTCGGTCGTGCCGATCAGTGTGAACTCGCTCTCGTAGGGAATGACGAAGACGATCCGCTCATCGGGGTTCTGCAGGATATAGGCGTGCTCACCCTCGTAGAGCTTGGGCACCACGATATGGCTGCCCTGGACGAGCCGCAGATGGTCCTCGGAATTGGCGCCGAGCACCTGGCTCTGGACCTCCGAGACCCAAGGGCCGGCGGCATTGACGAGCGCGCGAGCGCTGATCTCACGCCGCGTGCCGTCCTCGGCTGCGAGCGTCGCCTGCCAGCCGTCGCCTTCGCGGCGCGCAGCGATGCAGGCCGTGCGCGTCAGGATCTCGGCGCCGCGCGCTGCGGCATCCATCGCATTCAGAACGACGAGGCGGGCGTCGTCGACCCAGCAGTCCGAGTAGACGAAGCCCTTACTGAGCGTCGGTTTCAGGGGCGCGCCCTCGGGGCAGCGCCGGAGGTCGAGCCCCGCGGAGCCCGGCAGCTTCGAGCGCCGGGCGAGGTGATCATAGAGAAAGAGGCCGATGCGAATCATCCAGGCGGGTCTCAACCCCGCATTGTGCGGGAGCACGAAACGCATGGGCCGCGCAATATGCGGGGCGATGCCGAGCAGTACTTCGCGCTCGGTGAGTGCCTCGCGCACGAGCCGGAACTCGTATTGCTCGAGATAGCGCAGGCCGCCGTGGATGAGCTTGCTGGAGGCCGAGGAGGTGCCGCCCGCCAGATCGCCGCGCTCGCAAAGAACGACCTTGAGGCCACGGCCCGCGGCATCGCGCGCGATGCCGACGCCGTTGATGCCGCCGCCGATGACGAGAAGGTCGCATTGCGTTGCCGCAGGGGTTGGGCCGTTCACCGTGCGCCCTCCACGCGGCCGTCGAAAAAGTGAGCACCCAGGCGCTTGCGCCCGCCGGACTGAAGCAGAACGTTCTCGATCACCACTAACCTTGCATCGTGATTGGCCGCACCGGGAAGCTATGTCGCGCGTCCAGCCACATCAAATGGAAAAACGACCGAATTGGAGCGGATCGACCGAAGTCCTGATGAAAGGCGGAACCAGCCCGGACGTCCAGCGTTCCTGTTTGGAACATACCGCGAACAGGTAAGGTGAGAACTGGTACATGGCGAAAGCGACCGAGCATCCCTCCCACAACCCGAAGCGCGATCCCGAGCCGCCGTCGAATATGGAGAAAGATCCGGAAGACTGGGTCTCCGGCGACGAGCCGATGACCGGCGCGCAGGCCTCCTATCTGAAGACCCTGTCCGAGGAGGCGAAGGAAGCGGAGGCTTTCGCCGAGGACCTCTCCAAGGCGGAAGCGTCGAAGCGCATCGACGCCTTGAGGGAGAAGCTCGGGCGCTGACTAGGCGCTGACCTCCCGCCGGTCCTTCATCCGGTAATAGGGCAGGATCAGCCGGGCGGTGCGGTTGACGAGCGGCGACAACGGAATGCCCTTGGGCTCCGTCAGGGGCAGCGGCAGGTCGGTGGCCGGCGCGCCACGCACCGCATCCGCCATGACCTGTCCCATGGCCATGGCGAGCGCCAGGCCGCGGCCGTTGCAGCCGATCCAGGCGAGAAGGCCGTCGTCGCGCCGATGCAGGCGCGGCAGCCGCTCCGGCGTCATGGCGATGCGGCCCGACCAGACATATTGCGCCTGCATCAGGCCAACCTGCGGGAAGGTCACCCGCAGGCGCTCCAGCACGAGGCGGGTCACCCGCTGCTGGCCCAGGACCTGCAACGCCAGCGCACCGCCGCTGACGATGCGGCCCTCGCGATCGCGGCGGAAATAGCGCAGGTCCATGCGCGTATCGGAGGCTGCCTCGTTGCCCGACAGGATGGAAGCCCCGTCACTCCCCAGCGGTTCGGTCGCCACCTGATAGGACAGCACCGGCACGATGGAGCGGGCCATTGCCGGCCAGAGCGCGCCGGAATAGGCGGCGGTCGCGAGCACCACCTTTTCTGCCCGCACGGTGCCGCGCGGCGTCGTGATGTGCCAGCCGTCCGGTCGACGGGCGAGCGCCGTCGCCGGCGTATCGGCGTGGATGCGCGCGCCCTCCTGCGCCGCCGCGCGGGCGAGCCCGCGGGTGAAGGCGAGGGGATTGATATGGCCGCCGCCCGGATGAAACCAGCCGCCGTGATAGGCGGTGGTGCCGAGCCGGGCGGCGATGTCATCGGCGCTCAGCGCCACCGCGGCGACGCCCTGCGCCTGCCATTGCGCAGCACGGTGGGCGGCCAGCCTGGCGCGTCCCGGCGTATGCGCCGGCTGGATCCAGCCGTTGCGCACGGCATCGCAGTCGATGCCGTAGCGGGCGACCGTCTCGTAGAGGGTGTCGGCCGAGCCCTTCACCAGGTCGAGAAAGCGCGGCCCGTAATCCGGACCGAGCGCCTTGAGGATGGCATCCGGGTCATGGCGGGTGAGCGTCGGGATGACCTGGCCGTTGTTGCGGCCGGAGGCTCCGGCGCCGATCTCGCCGGCTTCCACCACGACCGTTGCGATGCCGGCCCGGGCGAGATGGAGCGCCGTCGACAAGCCGGCAATGCCGCCGCCGATGACCGCGACATCGATGTCGCACGCGCCGTCGAGCGGCGCAGCCGTAAAGCTTTCGCGCGACAGTGCCGCCCAGAGCGGGGAGGGCGCGTCGCAGGGCCGGCTCACGGCCCGGCATCCAAGGTCAGCATGAGGTCGAGTGTGGCCGTGAGGTCGAGCGTGAGGCGCGGGCCGTGGCGATACGGAGTGAAACCTGCGGCGTCTAACGCGCGCGCTGCGCGATCGAGATCGGCGACGGCGATGGTCAGGCGGCTCGGCTCGCTCGCCGGCGTGAAGGCGACTTCGGCGCGGGCCGGCGCCCGAGGCAGGGCCGCGCCGACGCGGCCGAGCACGGCGCGGGCAAGCGCCGGGTCGGGCAGGGCGAGCGAGGCCGCGCGGATGTCACGGGCGCCATTGGCGTGGTCGAGCCATTCCGGCCGCCAGACGAGTTCCGGCGTCTCGTGCTGGCAGAGGATGAGGCGGAAGCCCGGCGTCTCGGCCGCGGGCAGGCGGCAGACCTTGAAGCTGAGGCGCTGGCCGCGGTCGTCGAGCCGGTCGAAGGCGATCGGCGGGTCCATCGGAAAACCAGCCGCCCCGAGGGCGCGCGCCGTTTGCTCGGCATCGTCGATCCTGAGCGCGATGCCGCGCAGCCCGTCGCCTTGGGCGAGAAGCGCTCGCCACCCGGCGCTACGCTCGGTGGGGCGCAACACGGTCAGGATCTCGATATAGGTACCCGCCAGCATCACGCAGCAATTCGCCGTGCCCATGGCGGGGCTGTGCTCGGTGCGCGGCGTGACCGTGAAGCCGAGGCGCGCGAAGAGCTCCGCTGCCCGATCGAGGTTCTCCGTCAGCAGGATGACATGGTCGAGCCGGACGGGCTCAGCGGCGGCCGTCGCGCTCATGCCGACACCGTCATCTTGTCGATGCCGTAGATGCGATCGACCACGAGAAGGCCGACCACGGCGAGGACGAGTTGCAGGGTGCTGAGCGCGGCGATGGAGGGATCGAACTGGTTTTCCATATAGCTCAGCATGACGACCGGCAGGGTGAGCGTGTCCGGGCTGCCGAAGAAATAGGAGATCGGCAGGTTGTCGAAGGAGACGAGGAAGGAGAACAGCGAGCCGGCGACGATGCCGGGGCGGATCAGCGGCAGCACCACATGCCAGAAGACGCGCAGCGGCCCCGCGCCGAGGAGCGCCGCCGATTCCTCGTAGCTGCGCGGCAGGCCGGCGTAATTGGCCGCAACCGTGCGCAGGACATAGGGCAGGCAAACGGTGGTATGGGCGATAAGGAGCGCCGTGAAGGAGACGCCGACGCCGATCCGCGACAGGAAGAACAAGGCGGCGAAGCCGATGACGATCATCGGCATGGACAAGGGCGAGAGCAGGAAAGTCATGATGCCGCTCGCCCAGGCCGAGCGGCTGCGCGCCAGCGCCATGCTCGCCGGCACGCCGATGAGGCAGGAGAGCACGGTCGCGCCGAAGGCAATCTCGAAGCTCACGATGAGCGCGTCGATATAGGGCTGGTACTCCCAGATCCGCCAGAACCAGCGGAGCGACCAGCCGGGAATGGGGAAGGCCACATAGCCCGCCGAGGTGAAGGAGACGACGACCACCACGACGATCGGCAGCAGCATGAAAACGAAGAACAGGACAACGAAAGCCGCAAGGAGGAAGCGGGGGAGATCGAACCGAGCGCGAGACATCTAGGCTCCCCTCCGGCGGACCAGGCGCAGCTGCAGGAAGAGGCAGACGAGCGCAATGGCGAGCAGCACCGTGCTCATGGCGCTCGCCATGGCGAAGTCCCGCGTGGTGTTGAACTGCTGGTAGATGAGCAGCGGCAGGGTCTGCAGCCCGCCGCCGAGCAGCACGAGAGTCACGAAGCTGCCGTTCGCCACCATGAAGACGAGGATCGCGCCGGTGCCGATGCCGTCGAGCGAAAGCGGCAGCGTCACTTCGAGGAAGGTGCGGAAGCGGCTCGCGCCGAGGAGCGCGGCGGATTCCTCCAGCCGCTGGTCGATGCCCTGCAGCACCGAGGCGATGGACAGCACCATGAAGGGCACGAGCACATGCACCAGGCCGATGACGGCGATCTCCGGCGTGTCGAGCATGCGCAGCGGCCGCTCGAGCAGCCCGAGATCCTGCACGAGCCAGGTATTGACAAGGCCGCGCCGGGCAAAGAGCACCTCCCAGCCGTAGGTGCGCATGATGATGGAGGTCAACAGCGGCGCAATCAGCAGGAAGATGATGAGCCCGCTCCAGCGCCCGCCATAGCGCACGAGATAGAACGCAACGGGATAGCCGACGAGGAGGCAGACGAGCGTGACGACGGCCGACAGCATGATCGTCTCGACGATGCTGCGGATATAGAAGCCGTCGGTGAGCAACTGGCCGTAGCGGGCGAGCGAGAAGGCGCCGGTTTCCGGCGCTACGAAGCTACGCAGGCCGTTGTCGATCAGCGGCAGGACGAAGAAGGCGACGAGAAAGAGCACCGCCGGCGCGATCAGCATGATCTGCCGCACCGGGAGCCTCAGTCTCGCGCTGTAGCCTGCCTTGGTCATTCTGTCGGATCAACTCGTTTGAGATTTGCCGCCTATCCTCCTCCGTCATGGCCGGGCCTGTCCCGGCCATCCCGATTTCCCAGGGAGCAGCCCTTCGGATCGGGATCCCCGGCACAAGGCCGGGGATGACGATGTGGGTATGATCGCTGCCGCGACCAACAGGCCTCACCCCAAGCGCGTCACCCCCCGATTTCGCGGTTCCAGCGGTCGACCCACTGGCTGCGCACCTGCGCGATCTTCTCGTAGGGCGGGAAATGCGCCTGCTGCCAGGGGGTGAAGCGGTTGGCGAGGTTCGGCGGATACTGCACCTTCTTGTTGGTGACCGGGTAGCTCAGCATGGTCGCGAACTGCAGCTGCGATTCCGGGCTCAGCATCACATTGATGTAGTCCCAGGCGAGCGGCTTGGCATTCTTCGGCTTCTGCACCGCGAGCGCATTGATGGAGCCGCCCTCGGACGGGTTGATGAAGTCGATCCAGGTGGCGCCGGAATCGTAATGCGCCCAGGTGCGGCCGTCGAAATAGATGCCGATATCGGCCTCGCCGCTCGCGAGATGGTTGAAGAAGTCGTTCGGGCCGTTCCAGAAGACGAGGTTCTTGCGCATCTTCTTCACGGCGTCGAAGAAGGGGTCGACATTGTCGACGCCGCCGCCGAGCGCGCGCGCCATTGCCCAGATCAGCATGATGGGCGTGACCGCATAGGCGATGCCGGGGAGGGAAGCGACCCATTCGCCCTCGGCCGTGCGGTCGACGAATTCCTTGAAGGACTTCGGCGGATTCTTCACCGCGTCCTTGTTGTAGGTGATGCCGGCGACGCCGTAGTCGAAGACGGTGCCCTTGCCGAGAATGGCATCCGTGAATTGCTGCGGGATGTCGGCGAGGTTCGGCAGCTTCTCGACGGTGAAGGTATCCATCAGGTCCGTCTTCGCCACATTGATGGCGAGGTCCGGCGTCGTGATGATCACGTCGATCGGCGGGTTCTGCGGATTGGCCTCGACCTGGCTCAGCCATTGCGGCGGCGAGCCGAGGAGCACATTGGCCTTGGCGCCGGTCTTGGCCTCGAAAGGCGCGACGAAGCACTTGCGCACCGCCTCCTCCCAGATGCCGCCGAGCGCGGTGACGGTGATTTCGCCGCCCTGCGCGAAAGCTCGGAAAGGCGCACCCGCGGCGAGGGAGGCGCCGATCACCCCGCCCGCCTTGAGGACGTTTCGTCTGGTCGAACCGCTCATGTTCCGTCTCCTCTTATGGCCTTTGGCCCTTCGTTCCGCTCTGGTTTATCTCATTCCTGCTCGATCGCGACGATCGCCGCATCGAGCCGCGCGCGATCGGCTGCGGTGATCGCGCCGGCCTCCGTGCCCAAGGGAAAGCTCGCCGGCAGCCCCTGGAGCACGGATCGATAGAGCTCGGTGCGGCGCTTGGTGCGCTGTGCCGCCGGCAGGCGGAAGAGCGCGGCGTTCAACCGGTCGAGCACCTCCGGCGCAAAGAGCGCCTGCCAGGTCCCACGTTCCGCGCCGAAGGCGTGCGGCGTGTCCTCGGCAACATGGTCCCGCCGGCGCTGCCGGGTCGCATCCTCGTCGACGCGACCGTCGGGGATGACGACGCCGTAGTCGCGCGCGGCCGCCTCGACCGAGACGAGCCCGCGCGTGACATCGCGCAGCACGCGCGCGGGTTCACGGGCAAAGGGGTCGCCAAAGCCGCCGGCACCGGCCGTGCGAAGGGTGACGACATCGCCGCGGTTGACCGGCAGTACGTCGATCTTGCCGAAGCGGCGCTCGTCGGGCGTGCCCTCGTTGATCACCATTTCCGTGCGCAGGCCGGGCTGGCCGCCGCGCATGCCCCAGGGCCGGAACTTGGCGCGCTCCATGCCGCGCCCGAGCACCATCGCGCCGTCCTTCAGGACGCGGAAGGTGATTTCCAGGCCGCAGCCGCCGCGCCACTGGCCCGGGCCGCCGGAATCGGGCCGCAGCGCATAGCGCTGGATCTCGACGGCGATTTCCGCCTCGACCGTCTCGACCGGATTATTGGCGAGATTGGAGATGCCGCTGTCGCGGCCGTCGACGCCGTCGGCGCCAAAACGGGCGCCGGTGCCGCCGATCATCGGCTCGACCACCTGCACATTCTGGCCACCGGTGCTGTTCGGCTCGGCGACGACGAGCGGCACGACGAGGCCGCTGCTGGCGGCTGGCATGACGTCCGGCAAGGCGAGCCCGAAGGCGCCGTTCAGAAGGTCATTGACGCGGATGGCCGCCGCGTGGCGCACGCCGACGGCCGCGGGCCGCTCGGGGTTGACGAGCGAGCCTTTCGGCGCGGTGATCGAGACATGGCGCAACAGGCCCGTGTTGAGCGGCGCCGTGCGGTCGAGCGTCTGGATGAGGGCGAGGACGCGCAGCGTCAGCCAGGCATGCGGCTTGCCATGGCTCGGCACATTCATGGCGGCCGCGACCTGCGGGTCGGTGCCGGTGAAGTCGAGATGCACCGTGCCGTCGGAGAAGGTCACGGCGAGCGAGAGCCTGACCGGCAGGCCGCTCGTCGCGTCGTCGTCGAGGAAGTCGGTGAAGCGATAGGTGCCGTCCGGCACCCGCCTGAGAACCTTGCGCGCCTTCTCGGCGGCATAGTCGAGAAGGTCCTTCTGGCCTTCCAGGAAGATGTCGACGCCGTGCTGGGCGAGGAGCTGCGCCACGCGCTTGCGGCCGGTGGCGAGCGCCGCGAGCATGGCGCGGATATCGCCCATATTGGCGTCTGGTGTGCGCGAATTGGCGCGGAAGAGGAGCTCCACGTCGGCGTTCATCTGGCCGGCGCGCACCAGCTTCACCGGCGGGACTTGCAGCCCCTCCTGAAAAATCTCCTGGTTGGTCGGCGAGATGCTGCTCGGCACGCGCCCGCCCACGTCCGAGCAATGCACGAAGGCCCAGCCGTAGGCGATGATGCGGCCCTCGTGGAAATAGGGCTCGATCAGGTGCAGGTCCGGCAGGTGGGTGGCGAGCCCTTCCGAGCCATAAGGGTCATTCGTCAGGATGACGTCGCCGGGCTCGAGCGGGCCGACCGCCTTGATGGTCGGCAGGCAGTCGAGCGCGACGAAGCCCGACACACCGATCGAGCGAGGATAGGCGAAGAAGACGCCGTTCGGATCGGCGAGCGCGCAGGCGAAATCGGCCGTCTCCTTCACATAGAGCGTGCGGCCTGTGCGTTGCAGGGTGAAGCACATCTCCTCGGTGACCGCGGCGACCTTGTTGCCGAGGATCTCCAGGGTGACGGGGTCGAGGCGCATGGTCGGGGCGGTCACGGCTGTGCACTCCGCGTCAGGTGGAGATTGCCGACGGTGTCCATGCTCGCCGTCCAGCCGGGCAGCACGACCACGGTGGTGTCTTCCTGCTCGACGATCGCAGGCCCGGCGAAGATGTGGCCGGCGGCGAGCGTCTCCCGGTCGAAGACGTCGGCCTCCACCCAGTTGCCGGCGAGAAAGATCGGGCGGCGACCCGCGGCTGCGGGTGGGACCGGGGAGGGGGCGAGTTCCGGCAGGGCGACGGGCGGAATGTGACCGATGACGGCGAGGCGGGCCGTGGTGATCTCGATCGGCGCCGCGGCGTCGCGGAAGCCGTAGACGCGCTCGTGCTCGCGGTGGAACGCCTCGGCGATCTCGGCGTCACGCGGCGTGCCGGCGTCATCGGCAAGCGTGACGCGCAGCTCGTAGGCCTGGCCGGCGTAGCGCATGTCGAGTGAGCGGGCCACGCCGACCCCGGTGACGAGGTCGCCTTCGGCCGCGAGCCAGGCGCGGCCTTCCTGTTCGAGGAGGCGCAGGACGTCAGCCAAGGCCGTGGCGGCATCCGCGTCGAGCGCACGCCGCAGGCTGCGGACGAAGTCGCGGCGCAGATCCGCCCCGACCGCGCCGAGTGCGCAGAAGGTGCCGGCCGACGGCGGCACGACGACACGCGGCAGGCCCGCCTCCTCAGCGAGGAAATTGGCGTGGGTCGGGCCGGCGCCGCCGAAAGGCATCAGCACGAAATCGGCGGGATCGAGCCCGCGCTGGGCAAGCGTCTTGAAGAGCTCGGTCGCCATATTGGCGGTGGCGACGCTGAGCGCGCCATAGGCCGTGCGGGCGGCCGCATCCGGTCCGCCGAGCCCGATGCCTTGGCCGATGGCGGCGAGCGCCGCCTCCGCCGCGGCGCGGTCGAGCACCATGCGGCCGCCGAGGAAGCGGGTGGGATCGATGAGGCCGGTCGCGAGATAGCAGTCGGTGACCGCGGGCTCGGTGCCGCCCCGCTGGTAGGAAACCGGGCCGGGCGCGGCACCGGCCGAGCGCGGGCCGACTTTGAGCACGCCGTGGTCGTCGACCCAGATGATCGAGCCGCCGCCGGCGCCGATGGCGCTGACGGCAACGACCGGCAGCACGAGCGGCAGGCCGCCGATCTCGGTGCGCGTTGCGAATTCCGGCACGCCCGCCGTCGAAACGGCGATGTCGCTGCTCGTGCCGCCCATGTCGAAGGTGATGATGCGCGCGACGCCGGCTGCCGCCGCAAAGCGCGTCGCCGCCATGACGCCGGCTGCCGGCCCGGAAAGGATCGTCTCCACGGGCCGCTCGGACGCGGATTCGAGGCTCATGGAGCCGCCGTTCGAGGCGGTGACGAAGATGGGTGCCGTTGCGCCGCGAGCCCGTACGCCTTCGCCGAGCCGGCCGTAGTAGCGGCGCATCAGCGGCTGGATATAGGCGTTGAGACAGGCCACGAGCGTGCGCTCATATTCACGGATCTCCGGCCAGACGCGGGCGGCGGAGGTAACGCCGATGCTGCGGTGGCGGGCGATGCGCCGTTCGAGATCCGTGGCGAGCGCAGCCTCGGCCTCCGGCGCGGCATAGCCGTTGATGAGGACGAGGGCGACGGCCTCGATATCGCTTTCGGCGATCTGCGCGGCGAGCGCATCGAGCGCGGCGGCCTCCGGCACGCGCGTCGGCTCGCCCTTGGGATCGAAGCGCGCCTCGATCTCGAAGATGCGGTCGCGCGGAACGAGCGGCTCCTCCTTCGTCGCGTGGAAATCGAAGGAGGAGGGCATGCGGCTGCGCGCGATTTCCAGGATGTCGCGGAAGCCGGAGGAGACGACGAGGCCGATGCGCGCGCCGGCGCGCTGGATGATGGCGTTGAGGCCGATGGTCGTGCCGTGCATCACGAGATCGACGTCGGCCGGCGCGAGCCCGGCCTTGGCGACGAGATTGGCGAGGCCCTCGATGACGGCGCGCGCGGGATCGTCCGGCGTGCTCGGTTCCTTGTAGTAGACGAGCCGGCCTGTGCCGTCCGCGAGAACGAAATCCGTGAAGGTGCCGCCGACGTCGATGCCGACGCGTACGCGTCCCGGGTCGGAGATCCCTGTCACTCGTCGTCCTCCACAACCACGCTGTCTTCGCTGCGCCACCCGGCCGTGAGCTGGTCGCCGGCCTTGAAGGCGACCGTCCCGAGCGGGCCATCCGCCTGCCGGTAGGCATAGATCTCGCGGCCGAGCGCCGGCACGTCGAGCTGGTAAGCCGCATAGGTGCCGCGGAAGGCTGCCGACACCACGACGGCCGAAAGCCGGTTCGGCAGGCTCTCGGCCGCCGGCCCGAGCACGACGCGCTCCGGGCGCACCGACAGGATCATCGTGTCACGCTGAGCACTGTCCGGCGCCGGCCGCAGCCGGATGGGGCCACCGGTGCCGGCCATCTCGACGGCAGCCGCACCGCTGTCGGCGACCGTGCGTCCTTCGAAGATATTGGATGTGCCGAGGAACTCGGCGACGAAGCGGGTAGCCGGCCGGTCATAGATCTCGGCGGCGCTGCCGACCTGCAGGATGCGCCCGCGGTTCATCACCGCGATGCGGTCGCTCATGGAGAGCGCCTCTTCCTGGTCGTGCGTGACGAGCACCGTCGTGATGGCGAAGCGCTGCTGCATGCGCCGGAGCTCGAACTGCATGGTCTCGCGCAGGCTCCGGTCGAGCGCGCCGAGCGGCTCGTCGAGGAGAAGCACGCGCGGGTTCGGCACCAGCGAGCGGGCGAGCGCCACGCGCTGCTGCTGCCCGCCGGAGAGCTGGGTCGGGTAGCGGTCGGCATAGCCGGCAAGCTGCACGAGATCGAGCATGCGCACGACCTTGGCGTCGCGCTCGGCCTTGGCCAGGCCCGCCATGCGCAGGCCGAAGGCGATGTTCTCGCCGACCGTCTTGTGGGGAAAGAGGCTGTAGTTCTGGAAGACCATGCCGAGGGCGCGCCGGTGCGGCGGCAGCGCGGTGATGTCCGCGTCGGCGACGACAATGCGGCCTTTGTCCGGGCGCTCGAAACCGGCGATCATGCGCAGCGTCGTCGTCTTGCCGCAGCCGGAGGGCCCGAGAAGGGAGACGAGCGTGCCGGGTTCGACATGGAGATTGAGCCGGCTCACGGCGGTTGTCGTGCCGAAATATTTTTCGAGATCCTGCAACTGCAGGTCCGCCGGCGCGCGCGTCGCTTCCTCACTCATGCCCAGATCCCACCGGCCGGTATCCCTCACTTTGGGGCACCGCATTGTCACCTGATGCGGGAATAGCCTGCAACGCGGCGCCGTTCCAAGCCCGGCGGCACGATTGTGGCTCATGGGGACAGGGGAGCCGGTCCGGCGTCATACGGTCAGCGCCGAATTGACGAGCGGCTTCAGCTCGAACGGACGGAGCACCTGCGTGACGAAGCGCTCGGTGAGCGGCTCGTAGACACGCCATAGCCGGCGCAAGCCCACATGCGGGTTCTCCTCGAAATCGACGCGCAGATCGACGAGCGGCCAGGCATGGCGGTCGACGACGAGGAGGGCGGCCGCCATGGCGGGCTGCGTCTCACCGCCGGCGGCAACGCCCGCATCCACGGCCGCGAGAAGCCGTTCGACGAAGGCGCCCGAGGTCTTCTCGTAAGCCTCGACCATAGCCTGCGGCACCTCGGTATTCGCGAGAAAATTGCCGGCCGAGATGCAGGCATCGCCGGTCGCGGCCGCGTTGATCGATTCGATGCCCGGACCGTTGTAGAAGGCCGTGCGGCCCTCGCGATCGAGGACGGTGAACTGCCGCTGGGCCGGATATTCGCTGCCGGCGACCATCATGTCGACCACCTCCTGGGCAGCGATGCCGCGCGACAGCAGGTCGAGGCCGAGCGGCCCCATGCGGATGTCGGTGCGATGCTGCGTCAGCACCGTGCCGACGCCGGCGCGCGCCCAGGGGCATCGGTTGCCGACCGCGATGCTGGAGCTCGCCACGCCGATGCCGAACATACCGGTGTTGCGATCGAGCGCGGCAAGGGAAAAGGTCACGGGAGATCTCCGTGGAGGGCTATTTTAGCGCTATAATCGGCAAAGCTAGCGTGGTGTCAACAGGCATGGGCTCAAACACTGCCACGCACGATCAATTGGTAGCCGACATTTTCGGTTGGCCTCGCCGCAAGCCCGCGCTCGGCCTTTTCGACCAGCATCTCTGCTGCCGTGCGACCGATCTCATAACCATGCGTGCGAATGGTCGTGAGCCCCGGCGGAACCTCGGACGAGATCTCGTAATCGCCGAAGCCGGCGACGGCGAAGCGCTCCGGCACCGGCCAGCCGCGGCGCATGCATTCGAAGAGCGCGCCGACGGCAAAAATGTCGGTGACGCAGATGAGCGCCTCGACGGCCGGTTCCTTGTCGAGCAGGTGCTCGATCGCGACCCGTCCGCCGGCAAAGCCGAGGGCTTCCGGCGCGAAGATCACGAGATCGTCGCGCAGGCCGGCTCCGCGCATCGTCTCCTGAAACGCGCGCTGCCGTTCGAGAAAGCGCCGGTCGCGCGATTCATAGCCGACGAAGCCGATCACCTTGCGTCCGCGGGCGATCATGAATTCGGTGATCTCCCGAGAGGCATCGTAGTTCGAAAAGCCGACGGCCATGTCGATGAGCGGGCCATCCAGGTTCCAGGTCTCGACGGTCGGGACGCGCGCCGCCTTCAGGAGGTCGCGCATCTCGGGGCTGTGTTCCGTGCCCGTCAGAATGATGCCGTCTGCCCGGCGTCCGACGAAGGTTCTCGTCGCATCGAGTTCCCGGTCGGGTGTGTCGCCGACGGCGAGCACCAGCTCGTAGCCGCGCGCGCAGAGGCATTCGTCGACGCCCTGGATCATGCGCGCGAAATTGGAGTTGCGCAGGGACGGGACGATGGCTGCGATGACCCGGCTCTTGCCGGAGGCAAGATTGCCGGCGATGAGATTGGGCACATAGCCCAGCTTGGCGGCAGCCGCGAAGACCTTTTCCCGCGTATCGGAGCGCACCTTTCCCGGCTGCTGAAAGGCGTTGGACACCGTCATCAGCGATACGCCCGCCTCGCGCGCGACGTCCTGCATGCGGATGAAGGGCATCCTGTCCCTGTGCCGTTCGTTCATCGGTTCACAAGCGGGCTCTGCGGGATTCCATGCGATCTCTCATACAAGCCCGGGGTCTTTGCGTCACTGCGATCGCCAATCGCGTCGTGGGGGAGGGCAGGATAAAACTGCGCCGGTAGTGTCGGCACCAGGGAGCCTGCTGCGTCCTTGGGCCATCGGTAATGCCCGAGACGCCAAGCGACAAGGAGCTATCGCATATGACCGCCACGAATGAGACGCAGCCTGCCACCATGCCCGTGAAGGGTGGGGTCGTCGCCTATCTTCAGGTCGACGGAGCCATGAAGGCGGCAGAGTTCTACCAGCGCGCTTTCGGAGCTGAGCTCGCCATCGCGCATCCGGTGGACGACAAGGGCCGGACAATGCACGTCCATCTCTATGTCAACGGCAGTTCGGTGATGCTCAGCGACTCCTATCCCGAATACGGCCACCCTTACGAGAAAGCGCAGGGCTTCAGCTTGCTGCTGCCGGTCGAGGATATCGATAGCTGGTGGACGCGGGCGGTAGAGGCCGGCTGCGAGGTCGTCATGCCGGTCGAGGTGATGTTCTGGGGCGATCGCTACGGTCAGCTTCGCGACCCCTTCGGCGTGCTCTGGGCCATGAACGCCCCGAACCGTTGAGGGGCGAGAGCTCCGCTCTCGGAGCAATTCGGTACGCCGGGTCGGCGATTTTGCCGGGCTCTCGATCATCTCTCCCGAGAGACAGAGCCGTCGAGTAGGATTGGCAGACGCGGGTTACCTCTCCCCGCGTGCGGGGAGAGGTCGGCCGCGAAGCGGTCGGGTGAGGGGGAATTTTGCCATCGAAAGATCACCCCCTTACCCTGGCCCTCTCTCCGCATGCTGCGGAAGGGACGACAGCCGCATAGGTGATCCCCACCGCAAGGGTAAGTCGCCGGCCTACATCTCCAGGAAGGCCTCAAAGCCGCCGTAGATCATGCGCTTGCCGTCGAAGGGCATGTTGTCCATCTCGCCCTTCAGCCGCGGGTCGGCCATCACCTTGGCAAGGATCGCATCCCGCTCGGCGCGGGAGGGGTAGACGATCCAGGAGAAGGCGACGGTCTCGTCATCCGTGGCCTGCACGGACCGCGGAAAGGACGTGACCTCGCCATAGGGCACGTCGTCGCCGAGGCACTCCACATAGGCGAGCGCGCCGTGCTCCTTCCAGACCTCCCCGGCCGTGCGGGCGAGCGCCTTGTAGGCCTCGATTTTGTCCTTCGGAACCGGGACTATGAAACCGTCCACATAGGCCATTTCGACATCTCCTCTCATCGGAACTGCCGAAGGACGATCGCCGCTTCGCCGATCCGACAGGCTGGCGGCATTTTTCTTCCTCCAGCGGATTTTGTCGACCCCACTGACGCTTCGCGGCACCCGCTCCGCGGCCGCTTGGCACTCTCGGCATTCGAGTGCCAATTTTTTCGCATGGACCTCTTGAACGGCCGAATTTCGCTCCCTAGCTGGATGGCGCCCAGGTCAGCTGAAGCTCTCCAGGGCTCATGGCATCATCGTTCGCAACGTGGAGGATTGGCATGCACTTCCGCCCTCTGCACGACCGTGTCGTCGTGCGCCGTGTTGACGCCGAGGAGAAGACGGCCGGCGGCATCATCATTCCCGACACGGCCAAGGAGAAGCCCCAGGAAGGCGAAGTCGTCGCCGTTGGTCCGGGCATTCGCAACGAGAAGGGTGAACTCGTGGCGATCGATCTGAAACCCGGTGACCGCGTCCTGTTCGGCAAATGGTCCGGCACCGAAGTTAAGATCGACGGGGAAGACCTGCTGATCATGAAGGAAACGGACATCCTCGGCGTGATCGAGCGGACCACGACCGCCAGGAAGGCGGCCTGACCGCCACCCTTGTTCTGAACCATTGGAAGCCAAGGAAGGAGGTTGACGATCATGGCTGCCAAGGAAGTGAAATTTTCATCGGACGCCCGCGAGAAGATGCTGCGCGGCGTCGACACGCTGGCCAATGCGGTGAAGGTGACGCTCGGCCCGAAGGGTCGTAACGTCGTCATCGAGAAGTCCTTCGGCGCGCCGCGCATCACCAAGGATGGCGTGACGGTCGCCAAGGAGATCGAGCTCGACGACAAGTTCGAGAATGTGGTCGCCCAGATGGTGCGCGAGGTGGCCTCCAAGACCAACGATCTCGCCGGTGACGGCACGACGACCGCGACGGTGCTCGCCCAGGCCATTGTGAAGGAAGGCGCCAAGGCGGTGGCGGCCGGCATGAATCCGATGGACCTGAAGCGCGGCATCGATCTTGCCGTCGAGGCGGTCGTTGCGGACCTGAAGAGCCGCGCCCGCAAGGTGACCAGGAACGACGAGATCGCCCAGGTCGGCACGATCTCCGCCAATGGCGATACCGAAATCGGCAGGTTCCTGGCCGAGGCCATGGAGAAGGTCGGCAATGAGGGCGTGATCACGGTCGAGGAGGCCAAGGGCCTGGAGACCGAGCTCGAAGTGGTCGAAGGCATGCAGTTCGACCGCGGCTATGTCTCACCTTATTTCGTCACCAATGCCGAGAAGATGCGGGTGGAGCTGGATGATCCCTATATCCTGATCCACGAGAAGAAGCTCTCCGGCCTGCAGGCCATGCTGCCGCTGCTCGAAGCCGTCGTGCAGTCCGGCCGTCCGCTCCTTATCATCGCCGAGGATGTGGAAGGCGAGGCGCTCGCCACGCTCGTCGTCAACAAGCTGCGCGGCGGCCTGAAAGTCGCGGCCGTGAAGGCGCCCGGCTTCGGTGACCGGCGCAAGGCCATGCTCCAGGATATCGCCATCCTCACCGGCGGCACGGCGATCTCCGAAGATCTCGGCATCAAGCTCGAGAATGTCACGCTCGACATGCTCGGCCGCGCCAAGAAGGTGGTGATCGAGAAGGAGAACACCACCATCGTCGATGGTGCCGGCGCCAAGGCCGATATCGACGCGCGCGTCGCCCAGATCCGCGCCCAGATCGAGGAGACGACCTCCGATTATGACCGCGAGAAGCTGCAGGAGCGGCTGGCGAAGCTCGCGGGCGGCGTCGCGGTGATCCGCGTCGGCGGTGCGACCGAGGTCGAGGTGAAGGAGAAGAAGGACCGCGTGGACGATGCCATGCACGCGACCCGCGCGGCCGTCGAGGAAGGCATCCTGCCGGGCGGCGGGGTGGCGCTGCTGCGCGCGCTAAAGGCGCTCGACAGCATCGAGCCCGCCAATGACGACCAGAAGGCCGGCATCGACATCGTCCGTCGCGCCATCCAGGTGCCGGCGCGCCAGATCGCCATCAATGCGGGCGAGGACGGCTCGCTCATCGTCGGCAAGCTCCTGGAGAAGGACGACGCCAACTGGGGCTACAACGCTGCGACGGGCACCTATGAGGACCTCGTCAGCGCCGGCGTGATCGATCCGGCCAAGGTTGTGCGCACCGCCTTGCAGGATGCGGCCTCGGTCGCCGCCCTCCTGATCACCACCGAAGCCCTCGTCGCCGAGAAGCCGAAGAAGGAAGCTGCCCCGGCGGCGCCGGCCGGCGCCGGCATGGACTTCTGAGTTCGAGCCGAGGCCCGGGAGATTTCGCCCGGGCCTCTTTGTTCGGGTCGTTATCGATCTGCCGCTCTCCGGAGCGGCCCGCCGCGCGGCGCCGCGGCCCCGCGCGCAATCCGTTGCCGATCTCTGCTCCCATCGACGAGGTCAAGCCGATGAAGATTGCCCAGATCGCCCCGCTTGCCGAACGGGTTCCGCCAAAGTTCTACGGCGGAACGGAACGGAACGGATCGTCTCTTATCTGACGGAAGAACTCGTTCGGCAGGGTCACGACGTCACCTTGTTCGCCAGCGGCGATTCGAAGACGGCCGCCAAGCTCGTGCGCTGCTCCGATATCGCGCTTCGCCTCAACCCGGCGGTCAAGGATCCGATCCCCTATCACATGATCATGCTCGATGAGGTGATGCAGCGCGCCGATGACTTCGACGTGCTGCACTTCCACATCGATCTGTTGCATTTCCCCCTGATCCGCGGCTTCGCCGACCGGACCGTCACCACCTTGCACGGCCGGCTCGACCTTCCGGATCTCATGCCCTTCTATTCCGTCTTTCCCGATTATCCGCTGGTGTCGATCTCCGACGACCAGCGCCGTCCCATGCCGCGGGTCCATTGGGCGGGCACGGTCCACCACGGACTGCCGGCTGATCTTCTGCCGTTCACGGCAAAGCCCGATGGCGACTATCTCGCCTTCCTCGGCCGGATCTCGCCGGAGAAGCGGCCCGACCGCGCCATCGAGATCGCCGCCCGGGCCGGCATGCCGCTCAAGATCGCCGCCAAGGTCGACAAGGCCGACCAGGCCTATTGGGACAGTGTGATCGCGCCTATGGTCGAGGCGCATTCCCATGTGGAGTTCATCGGCGAAATCGACGAGCGCGAGAAGGATGCCTTCCTCGGCAATGCGCGCGCTCTCCTTTCCCCGATCGATTGGCCGGAGCCCTTCGGCCTCGTGATGATCGAGGCGATGGCCTGCGGCACGCCGGTCGTCGCCTTCCGCTGCGGGTCGGTGCCCGAAGTCGTGGACGATGGGATCTCGGGTTTCATCGTCGACAGCATCGACGAAGCGGTCGCGGCCGTCCGCGCCACAAGCGAGCTCGACCGCGCGGATGTGCGCGCCACCTTCGAGGAGCGCTTCACGGTGGAGCGCATGGCGGCCGACTATCTCGCCATCTATCGCGGGCTGCCCGGCGCGCGCACCAAGGCGGCGCGCCTGCGGCGCGTCGTCGGCGAGGACTTCGGGCTGCAGGTGGTCGCCTGACCATAGGCGCCGGCTGCAGCCGGCCGGCGCCGCTCGCGGCCGGCCTTGGTTTCGGCGCGGGGTACTCCACATCAGCTTGGTGGGCATTGCGCCGGTTGGCAGCCGCGGCGATGGACGAGCGCACGGCTTGTGGAGGAGGCCATGGACAAACGGACCCATTTCCACGTCTGGTACTGGATCGCGGCCTTCGTTGGCGTCCTCCTCCTGCAATATGTCCTGGTGACCGCGCGGCAGGTGGCGCCGATCCCATACAGCGACTTCGAGCGATATCTGCGTGAGGGCAAGGTCGCGGAGGTCGCCGTTTCCGACAATTTCATCCAGGGCACCTTCAAGGCGCCGCCGCCCGTGCCCGGCGGCCAAACCCAGTTCGTCACGACGCGCGTCGACCCGAACTTCGCCAACGAGCTGCAGCAGTATGGCGTGCGCTTCTCCGGCCAGGTGGAGAGCACCTTCCTGCGCGATCTCCTCTCCTGGGTGATCCCCGTGGCGCTGTTCTTCGGCGTCTGGATGTTCCTCTTGCGGCGAATGGGCGGCGGCATCGGCGGCGGGCTCATGCAGATCGGCAAGAGCAAGGCGCGCATCTATGTAGAGGCCGACACGCGCGTGACCTTCGACGATGTTGCCGGGGTGGACGAGGCGAAAGAGGAACTGAAGGAGGTCGTCTCCTTCCTCAAGGATCCGAAGGGCCATAGCCGGCTCGGCGGGCGCATGCCGAAGGGCGTGCTCCTCGTCGGCCCGCCCGGCACCGGCAAGACGCTGCTCGCCAAGGCGGTCGCGGGCGAGGCCAAGGTGCCGTTCTTCTCGATATCCGGCTCGGAATTCGTTGAGATGTTCGTCGGCGTCGGCGCGGCCCGTGTGCGCGACCTCTTCGAACAGGCGCGGGGCAAGGCGCCGGCCATCATCTTCATCGACGAGCTCGATGCCCTCGGGCGCGCCCGCGGCATCGGGGGAATGGGCGGCCATGACGAGAAGGAGCAGACGCTGAACCAATTGCTCGTCGAGCTCGACGGCTTTGATTCATCGACCGGCCTCGTGCTGCTCGCCGCCACCAACCGGCCCGAGATTCTCGATCCCGCGCTCCTGCGTGCCGGGCGCTTCGATCGGCAGGTGCTCGTCGACCGGCCGGACAAGCAGGGCCGCATCCAGATCCTCGGGGTGCATTTGAAAAAGGCGACGCTCGCGCCTGATGTCGATGCCGAGAAGATCGCGGCGCTGACACCCGGCTTCACCGGCGCCGACCTCGCCAATCTCGTCAATGAGGCGACGCTCCTCGCGACCCGACGCGGGGCCGACGCGGTGGCGATGGAGGACTTCAACAATGCGGTGGAGCGCATCGTCGCCGGCCTTGAGAAGCGCAATCGTCTGCTCAATCCGAAGGAGCGGGAGATCGTCGCCTATCACGAAATGGGCCACGCGCTAGCAGCCATGGCGCTGCCGGGTGTCGACCCCGTGCACAAGGTCTCGATCATTCCGCGCGGCATCGGCGCGCTCGGCTATACCATCCAGCGGCCGACCGAAGATCGCTTCCTCATGACGCGCGAGGAGCTGGAGAGCAAGATGGCGGTGCTGCTCGGCGGTCGCTCTGCCGAGTGGATCGTGTTCCACCACCTCTCGACCGGCGCGGCCGACGACCTCGCAAAGGTCACCGATATCGCCCGCGCCATCGTCACCCGCTACGGCATGACGGACAGGCTCGGCCATGTCGCGCTCGATCGCGACCGCAGATCCTATCTTACGCCCAACGAGTTCGCCGGCATGCCGCGCGAGCGCGACTATTCCGACGCAACCGCGGCCGCCGTCGACGAGGAGGTGCGCGCCATTGTCGAGCGGGCCTTCGAACGCACGGTGAAGCTTCTCGCCGACCACCGCGATCTCCTCGAACGGACCGCACGGCGCCTCCTGGAGAAGGAGACGCTCGACGAGGCCGAGCTGAAGCAATTTGCGGCTGAGATGAACCGGCCGCCGGAGGCGGGCGCTGCACCGACCGTCAAGGCCGCCCGCAGATGAGGGCAGGGGGCTTGCAGAAACCGCGAGCGTAACCAGATCAATGTGGGGTACCGCAGCGGAACGCGACGTTTGGGAAGACGGAGCTTGCGATGACGGGAAACACCACTCCACCAGTTCTGGTATCAGACGGACAGTCCTTTGCGCCGGAAGTCGAGCGTCTGCTCTGGCCTGCGCAGGTCTATGCCCATCCACGGCAAGTAATCGAAGACAACACACTGAGCTTAGCCGAGAAACGGGCGATCCTGTCCTCTTGGGCGTCCGACGCCTGCGCAGTGGATTCGATGCCAGCGCTGCGGCAGGCGCCGGGCGCGCCGGCCCCTGTCACCTTCGATGATGTCATGCAGGCGCTTCGTGAGCTCGACGGCGTCGAGGTCCGGCCGTCCCGGTTCCGCCGCCGGGCGAAGCCCACCGTCTGCACCGAGATCTCGCTCTGAGTGGGATCTCGCCGGAGGCCTAGGGCTCTTCTTCCTGCGGAGCGAGAAGATCCACCAGCTCCGCCACCTTGCCGCTCGGAAGTGGCCGCCCTTCTCCCATCAGAGCTTCGTCGCTGTTCACCCAGGCCCAGGCCTGGGTGAGTTCTTCGGTTGTCGCCCCTGTCGCGACCAAATCGGCGATGAACGCATCGTCGACAGGTCCGAGTACTGCAACAACGTCCGTTTTCGTCAGGTGCATCACCGTCTCCTCTCCGGTCTCTCGGGATGGTCGAACGGGTCCGAAGGTCACATAGGCTATGGCGACGACACTTCAACCCGGGCGGCGCAGGGGGCCAGGGAACGTGCCAAAAATCGCCGCCTGAAGGCTCTTGAAACCGGAAAAATCCCAACTAGATCAATGGCGCCGGTTGCAAGACCGTGGACAAGGATCGCCAGTTCTCAGAGCGCTTCTACGGCCGCTTCGAGCGCCGCATCCCCCTCGGCGTCGAGATCGAGGAGGACAAGGTAGCGGCCACCTTCAAGAACGGCGTGCTCACGGTGACCTTGCCGAAGTCGGCGCACGCGCGGTCCAAGGCCAAGCGCATCGCGATCAACGGCAAGCACTGAGACGCAGGCGGATGCCGCGCTCCGCGACGACGGTCCCGCGGATCCGTCGCGATCATTCCCGTTCCGTCTTAACGCAGTGACCAGAGAAAGGAGGATGACATGGCCAACACTGTGATGCGCAAGGCGGAGCATAGGCACTAGACGTCGTCAACCTCGTTGCTGGCGTCTGCTTGATGCTCACACCCTGGGTCTTCGGCTTCACGGGTGAAGCGACCGCCGCGTGGAATGCCTGGATCGTCGGCGCCTTGATGGCGCTTGTCGCGATCGGCGCGCTCGTCGCCTTCGCCGAATGGGAAGAATGGGCGAATGGCGTGCTCGGCGTCTGGGCGATCATCTCGCCCTGGATCCTGGGCTTCTCGGGCATAACGGCCGCCATGGCCTCGCATGTGGTGATCAGCCTGATCGTGGCTGTCCTTGCCGCAGTCGAGCTGTGGACAACGCATAATCGCCCGGTGTCGACGGCCTGAGATATCGATGGCCCAGAAGCCCGGTTGCTCCGCTACCGGGCTTTTTTTATTGGCCTTTCGGGTCATTTCTCAAGACGATCCAGGCCGGCGCATGGTCGCTCGCGCTTTCGCACCCGCGCACCTCCCGATCGACGCCGGCATCGAGGAGCCGTTCGGCGGCTTCCTCGCTCAGGAGCAGATGATCGATGCGCAGCCCCGCATTCCGTCGCCAGCGGTCCCGTTTGTAGTCCCAAAAGGTGTAGATCGCCTCGCGCGGGTGGATCGCCCGGATCGCGTCCGTCCAGCCCTGGTCGAGAAGGCGGCGGAAGGCCGCCCGGCTTTCCGGCTGCAGAAGCGCGTCATTGCCCCAGGACTTCGAGGGATAAATATCCGCGTCCGTCGGGACGACGTTATAGTCCCCGGCCAGGACCACCGGCACCTTTGCCGCGAGAAGCGCGGCGGCATGCGCGATCAGACGCTCGAACCAGGCGAGCTTGTAATCGAATTTCGGGCCGGGCTGCGGATTGCCGTTCGGCAGATAGAGCGAGGCGACGAGCACGCCATTGACGGCCGCCTCGATGTACCGGCTCTGCTCATCGCTCGGATCGCCGGGGAGTTCAGTCCTGGTCACGATGGGATCGCAGCCCCGCGCCAGTATGGCGACGCCGTTCCAGGTCTTCTGGCCGCGCCACACTGCACCGTAGCCCGCCTCGCGAATGGCCGCTTCCGGAAAATCGCGGTCGGCCGTCTTCAATTCCTGCAAGGAGACGACATCGGGTTTCGCGTCGGCGAGCCAGGCGAGCAGGTTCGGCAGCCGGCGCCGGACATTGTTGATGTTGAAAGTCGCGATCTTCATCGGCGCCGCGGCTCAGGCTGCCCGCGCGATCGCCATCGCCAGTCCCTGCCTCAGCTGTTCCATCGCATAGGGCTTCTGCACCACCGGGTAGTGCGCCCATTCCGGTTCTATGCCGGTGAGCCCATAACCGGTGGAGAAAACGATCGGAATGCCGCGTTTCCGGAGGAGCGCCGCGGCCGGATAGACCTTCTGTCCGGCGAGATTGATGTCGAGCACTGCCACATCCACGCTGCACTCGCGCGCGCGCTTCACGGCATCCGGGAGATTGGACGCGGTTTCCGTGATCTCGCAGCCGAGTGACAGCAGCATCTCCTCGATCAGCAGCAGTACGGGGAATTCGTCCTCCACCAGGAGAACGCGACGCCCCGTTATCCCTGCTGGTGTGGCGTCATCGGCCATCGTCCAGGGGCAATTCGATGCGGCACTGAGCGCCGGACGGCAAGAGTTCGAGACGTGCCTTGCCATTGAGCTCGGCTGAAACGCCCTGTTCGACGAGCCGCAGGCCGAAACCGCGCCGCGCATTCGGCTTGACCGGCGGGCCGCCGCTCTCGGTCCAGTCGATCTTCAGCACCCGGCCGTCGTCGCCCTGTTCCGTTCTCCAGCCGAAGTCCACCTTGCCTCCGGCCTGGGTGAGCGCGCCGTATTTCGTCGCATTCGCCGCGAGTTCATGAAAGACCATGGACAGGAGCAGGGCCATCCGCGGCGGGATGATGATCGGCGCGCCGGAAATCGCGATATTCCCCGAAGTGCTGTAAGGGGACAGGCCGGATACGGCGAGGTCGCGCAAGTCCGCGGCGCTCCAGTTGCGGCGGCTGAGCTCGTCGTGGGCGCGGCTCATGGCGAGGACGCGGGCTTCCAGCGTCTGCCGATAATCATCGATGGTCTCCGCCCGGCGCGCCGACTGCACCATCAGCGACTGGACGGTGGCGAGCGTGTTCTTCACGCGGTGGTTGAGCTCGTCGATGAGGAGCTTCTGCTGGCGTTCGGCCTCCTTGCGGTGGCTGATGTCGACGAGCATGTTGATGGCGCCGGTCATAGTGCCGGACGAATCCCTCAAGGGCGTCGGATAAGGCGCGAACCAGATGCGCGAGCCGTCGGGCCGTTCCGCGATCGCCTCTTCATTCCTCACCGGCCGCTGCTCCCGGAGCGCAACCGCCATCGGGCATTCCTCATGCGGCAGAGGCGCGCCGTCCGGGCTGTAGAGCCGCCAGGTCACGCACCATTTGTCGCCGAGCTCCGGCCGCCGGCCCGCGAATTCCACCGCCGCCTCGTTGAAGAAGGTGATCCTGCCCTCGAGGTCCGTCGTGTAGACGGCGGCGGGCAGCGCCTCGAGAAGCGCGCGGTGGCGGTGCTCGCTCTCATGAATGGTTCTGTCGTCGTTCTTGCTCTGCGTGACGTCCCGGGTAATGGCGAGCTGCGCCAGATCGCCGTCGGGCAGGCGCAGCGGCACGGCATGCGTTTCCATATGCCGGCGCGTGCCGTTGAGCCCGATGACGTCGAATTCCCAGGTCAGCGTTTCGCCGCCGCAGACGCGTGTGTGGTTGGCTCGCCAGAGCTCCTGGGATTCGGGAGCGATGAGATCGTAGATCAAGCCGCCTTCGACACTGGTGTCGCTACCAGCCTCGATCATCCGCTTGCCGGCGGAATTCATCTGCAGGAGCCTGCCGTCGCGGGCGACGATCTTGATGCATTCCGGCGTCGCCTCGACCACCGTCCGCAGGAGCGCCTGATCGCGTGCCCGGGCATTCTCGGCCTGTCTGCGGTCGGTGATGTCCTGAAGGCAGTTGACGGCTCCATGAATGGCGCCGTTTTCATCGAAGAGCGGTTCCGCATTGGCTTGGATGAAGATGCGGCTGCCATCCGGGCGCTCGAAAACGAGCTCGCGTCCGCGCACCGGTTGACCGGTGCGGAGCACCTCCGCCAGAGGCGTTTCCGTGCGTTCCAGCGGCCTGCCGTCCAGCTCAAAAACCCTGTAGGCGCCGCAGAAGGTGAGTTCGGTGCTGCCGAGTTCGGGCGAATGGCCCCAAAGCGCGGCCGCGGGCTCGTTGTATTGCACGAGCAGGCCGCGCGAATCGCACATGTAGATGCCGATGGGGAGCGTGTCGACCAGTCGATCCCATGCGAGGCCGCGAAAGCCGAGCGGACCGGCAAAGGGCTGCGAAGCGTTATCCGCAACTGTCATGTCATTCATATTATTTCTTTTCCCCCAAGGCAGTCCGGTGCAGGCCCCTACGAAACACAATGTGCGACAGCCGCTGGAGTTCCGCCGACAGCCGGTGCCATTTTTTGTCGCAAGACCCTTTGGCGGTCCCGACGCCGCTTCATAATCATCGCTGAAACATGAAAATAATCTCCAACACCGCGCGATCGCCCGCTGAAAAGGCGGAGGTCGCCAGGGGTGGGCCGCCGGGGTGAGCCGGCGGCTTCGTTGAGCGGGCGAGCGTCATGCCAGCGGCCGTCCCGTCTCAGATCTTTGCGACGAGTGCCGCCAGTTGATCGGCACATCGGCCCCAGCCTTCGTGAAAGCCCATCTTCTCGTGTGCTTCGCGATCGGCAACGGTCCAGTGGAGTGCGCGGGCGGTATAGCGGGTACCGCCGGCCTCGTCCGCGAAGGTGACGATCGCGGTCATGAAGGGCTTTTCGGACGGTTGCCAGGCGGTCTCATAGGCGTCGGTCATGACAAGCCGGGCATTCTCCACGACGTCGAGATAGACGCCTCTGTTCGGGAAATCATTGCCTTCCGGGTCGCGCATGACGATGAGATTCGAGCCGCCGGCGCGGACATCCAGCTCCACGTGGGGCGTCGTCCAGGGCAGGGGAGCAAACCACTGTCTCACGAGCGCGGGGTCAGTCCAGGCCCTGAACAGCTTTTCGCGCGGCGCATTGATGAGGCGGGTCAATACGAGCTCGCGGTCCGAGGCGGACGGGGTTTCGGCGGTCATCAGTCGTCTCCTTGTCGGGCCCGGGGTCCAGCGGGCGAGGAAGGCTAAAGGCCAACGTCTGGTTCACCAACCTCCCGAGGACGTGCCATGACCTCCTTCTCCGACAAGGCCGGCGAATTTTGGCGCTCGGTCTCCTTCACTTCGCTCAAGGCTTCGGCTGCGCCTCGATCTCGTCGAGCACGGCCTCGGGCGCGACGTCCTGCTGGATCTCCTCCATCTCACCATCGACGTCGGTTTCCACATCCAACCGCTCGGCGATGGCGGCAACCAGCGCTGCAAGTCTCGTCACTTCGTGTTCCGCGAGAAGGCTGATCTGCAGGTCGAGGTCGGCACGTTTGTCGGCGGCCGCGGCCATGCGGTTCTGGCTGATCAGCACGAAGGTCGACAGGAAGATCGCTTCGACGGAGGCCCACATCGCCAGGACCACGAAGGACTCGTCCCACCGCGGAACGCCTGGAATCCAGCCGAGATTGGCGACGATCCAGAAGCCGAAAAAGACGAGGTGCAGATAGACGAAGATCATGCTGCCGGTGAAGCGCGTGATCCGGTCGGCGATGACCTCCTGCAGCTTGGCCGCTGCGTCCTCGCGCTTGCGACGCTCGGTCAGTGACTGGATGTTCCGCTCCAGCACCGAGCTCAGGCCGTTGGGGTGTTGCGGCGGCCGCGTCGGGTTTTGCCCGACGCCCGTCTGTTCGGTAGGCGATGGGGCGACCATAGATTGTCACTCCATAGCGGCTGGAATGAAGGCGCAGCCGCTATGCCGACCCGCTAGACATCCGATCCCCTGTCGAAAACAGGTCGGTCCTCCGGCTCGTCGGTAATGCCTTCGTCCGGGATGTCCTCGGCCGCGTGGCGGGCCATTTCCGAGGTTTCGTCCAAACCGTCGTCGGTTTCGATGGCGCCGGTTCCGGAGAGGTGGAAATTGGTCTTGTCGCCGACCGGACGGTCGCCTTCGCCCTTTTCGCGGACCTCCTGGTCGAAGACGGTCTCTTCACCCTCCTTGGCCGGCTCTTCCTGGGCCGAACGTTCGCGTCCTGTCGCGGAAGGCAGGATCGGACGGTCGTTCTTGCTCACCTGGGCGGTATTGGCGTAGACGCTATCGGGCTCCGGCGGGTCGCGGTCCAATCGTGCCATGACTCACTCCTCTGTTGCTCAGAGGAGAACGGGTGAGGAGCAGGGCCGTTCCCCGAATTCTGGCCCCGCGGCAAGGTCGCGCAGCGGGCGGCGGGGCAATCACGGCGAAGCTGACCGGGAGATCAAATCGGCATACCGAAAAGCCGGCGGGCACCGCCGAGGTGCCCGCACGGCCGTGGCGATCGTCACCGAGGCGCGAAGGCTATCTGCGAATCGCGCGGACGATGGCGATGAGGATGCAGGCTCCGATGAAGCCGGCGATCAGGTAACCAATCCAGCCGCCGAGAGAGATGCCGAAAATGCCGAGAATGGCATTGGCAAGGACGGCGCCGACGATGCCGAGGATGATATTGGCGATCATCCCCATGTTGCTCTTCATGAACTGCTCGGCGAGCCACCCGGCTATGCCGCCGATGATAATGGCCGCGATCCAACCCACGCCAGCGTCTTCCATGAGGACCTCCTGTGTCCGGGGCGGTAACAAGGTAGGTTAGGGTGCCGGCCAGCCGCCGACAAGGCCGGTTTCTTGTGAATTTCGGCTCATCATCAGGTATTTAAAGCCCGGTAGCTACATTGGCGTGAGTGTGTCGGACGGGTATCGGCAGCCAGTGGCTATGGCGCGGTCGGGTGTGCCGGTGCAGAGTGGCGGCGCAGACATTGCGCCCGCGCCGCCGTCCTCCCCCCAACCTCACTGACCGAGCTCGACGCTGTTGCGCGTCGTGCTCTTCACGGGCTTTGACCTGGGCTCGTGAGCCATCGTCTTGGTGCGCGTGCGCAACTCGTCGCCGGGCTTCACCTGCGTCTTCGTCTGCGACTTCGAGAAGGTGCCGCCGTCGTGCGCCTGGGCCTTTGATTGTCCCATGAGATTGTTCGGATTGGCGTGGAGCTTGGTTCTGCTCTGCGCCTTGCCGTCGACCGCGGCCGCGCTGCCGCCCGAGCCGATGGAGGAGCCGACCGAGCCGTCCGCGCCGACCGAGCTACCGCCGGTGCCGAGTGTCGTCGCCGAAGTGCCGCCCGCGGCGGAGCTGCCACCCGAGCCGATGGTGCCGGACTGCGCATAAGCCGACGTCGCAAGCGCCAGCCCGGCGGCCAGGACCAGCGGGCGTAAGACATAACTGCCCATTGAAATCTCCTATTTCTGTCCGGGCTTGATCGTGACGATGCAGTTCTCGCCGGAACCGGTCGACGCCACGATGGTGGATCCATTCGAAGAACTCGACGTCGCGACGCTGCTGCTGCTGCTGGCCTGACCGTTCCCGGATTGCACGGTGACCGACTGGCCCGGCCCGCTGGTCGAACCCGTCACGGTTCCACCGCCGGCCTGCACGCTGCTCGACATCGAGCCGCCCGCATTGCCGCTTTGCTGCTGGACGATCGTGCAAGGCTTTCCGGACTGGGTCGTCCCGGTGAGCGTCTTGCTCTG
Source organism: Chelatococcus sp. GCM10030263 (assembly GCF_042666455.1). Classification (NCBI taxonomy): domain Bacteria; kingdom Pseudomonadati; phylum Pseudomonadota; class Alphaproteobacteria; order Hyphomicrobiales; family Chelatococcaceae; genus Chelatococcus; species Chelatococcus sp. GCM10030263. Next base: position 49,812 of record NZ_JBHTDB010000016.1, read on the forward strand.
CTCAGCCAAGGCAGGTCCTGACGCCAGCAAGGCGAGGGTGCCTGCGAGCCGAACGAGTGCCGTAATGGTCATGATGCACTCCTTCGTGGGTACGCGGGTCCCCGCCGAAGCGAGGACCGCGCGACCGACCGGATATCAGTCCTTCTTGTCGTGGCCGAGCGCTCGCCCGGGATTTTCCAAGCGGCCCTTGCCCTTGCCCTTGCCATTGCCGATGCTGCCGGTGGCATCGTTCATGCCGCCAGCGGCCGACCCGCCGGTGCCGACGGAGGACGAACTCGTTCCCTTGCCGGCGGAGCTGCCGCCGGTGCCGAGGGTGGAAGCCGAGCCGGAGCCACTGCCCGAACCCGCCGCCGAACCGCCTGTACCGATTGAGGACGAGCTATTGCCGCCGCCGGCCGAGGTGCCGCCGGTGCCGAGCGTGGAAGCCGAGCCCGAGCCGCTGCCCGAACCTGCCGCCGAGCCACCCGTGCCGATGGACGAGGAGCTCGTGCCGTCACCCGCGGACGTGCCGCCGGTGCCGAGCGTGGAGGCCGAACCGGACCCGTTGCCCGCGCCCGCTGCCGAACCGCCCGTGCCGATGGACGACGAGCTGGTGCCGCCGCCGGCCGAGGTTCCGCCGGTTCCGAGCGTCGTGCTCGACTGGGCGGAGGCGATCACCGCGCTACCGGCGAGCAGAGCCGCCGCAAGCGTCGGAAGAACGAAGTGCCGTCTCTTCATGGACAATCTCCCAATGTATTGCGCATAAGACTATTTGCGCAGTCTATGTGTACATTGGCTAGAACAGCGAACATGCGGGACAGTTCCAAGTAATGACGGCACTGAAAAATATTCCTGGAAGCTGGAATAAACGCCGTTGCCGATCGTTAGGCGTCCTTCGCTTTGAAAGTGGCATCGGTCTTTTGGAATAGGCGTCTCCGGGGAGGAGACAGGCATCGGCTATTCGGACATGACCCAAGCGGCCCGTGAACGGCGGCCTGGTGTATGTCGTGCGCCTCGATGGGTCGAAAAGAGGTCGGGTAAGTAGATCCTTTTGCGTCCCAATGCGTTATCGAAGCGGAGGGTAAACCATGCACCGATATACCGTTACATTACAGGCAGCCGCCGCGGCGTTCCTGATCGCCACGACTCTGCCGGTCTGGGCGCAGCCGGAACAAGGAACCGCCAGCCGCGAGTCGGCCTTTTTGCAAAGCTTCGAAGGCCGCTTTACCGGCACTGGCCGGTTGCAGCGAGCAAACGGCTCCGATCACAACCTGACCTGCAAGTTCAGCGGAGACAGCCAAGGGGCCGAGGTCGTTCTGAACGGCAATTGCTCGACCGCGGTCATTTTCGGCACGTCGATCCGGATCTCTATCCGCTACGATCCCAAGTCAGGGCGCTATGTAGGGTCCTTCCGTGAGCGCACGGGTACGATCGCCAACCTGGCGGGCGCCCGCAAAGGGGAGACCTTGTCCTTCTCCTTCGTCGAGACGGCAGAAAGCGTCAGGCCCAATCCGCCGGCACGGCTCACGATCACGCGGCGGAGCGGCAATATCGTCCTGAGCTTGCGCGGGACGGTTCCGAACAAGGGCCAGAACCTCGATCTCGTCTTGAAAGATAGCTGAAGCTGAAGGCGCCGTGGTGCCGGCGCGCTCACGTCGTCAGCGGCACCTGCCGGATATGGGCTGATATCAGTGCCTTGAGGCCCTCGCCGTCGCGCGCGGCGAGGGCCTCGGCCATGGCGATATGCTCGGCGCTCGATTGTTCGATCCGGCTGAGCGAATTCCATTGGCCGGCGGGCGCCGAGGAGAGGCGGCCGCGCAGCTCGTTGACCAGATGCACCAGCTCCTTGTTGGAACAGAGCCCGAGCAGGTGCTGGTGGAAAGCGAGATTAGCGTCGTAGAGCTCGAGCAAAGTGGCCGATCTGAGCAAGGCGGCGAAGCGCAAGGCTAGCGCGCGCGCCGCCGCGATATCGTCCTCCGTCGCGCGCTCGATGATGCTGTCGACGGCCGCCGTCTCCAGAATGATCCGCAGATCGCGGATGTCGTCGCTGCGCTGACCGTCAGGCGCATGGACGTGATAGCCGCGGTTGGGCAGATGCTCGACGAGCCGCTTCTCGACCAGCCGGTCGAGGGCGCGCCGCACCACGATACGCTTGGCCTCATAGCGTTGCTCGAGATCGATCTGCTTCAGCCATTGGCCGGGAACAAGCCGTCCGGACTGAATATCCCTGGCAATCATCTCGGCGACCGCCTCGAAATCGGCCGAAGGCTTGGGCCGCGGGCGCGGTCGCAACTGAAGGCTCATGGTCGTCCCTTTACTCCGTCGGCCGGCATGCCCCGCCATGCCGCAGCGGTAATCCCCATGACGCATCGCCCAATGCTTCGGCAAGTGCCGCCGAAAACTTGCGCTGCCCGCGGCTTGCCCGCGGTTCGGAACTATGACAGAAATTGGCGCCAATTTACATCGGATCGTCCTCGCCATCCGGATATTTTCAAATGCAGAACAGTGACGAGATCTGGCGGCTGACCGAGGCTAAAGGCCCGGCCTTCTACGCTTTGAGCGACCGTATCTGGGCCATGCCGGAGCTCAATTACCAGGAGCACCGCTCGGCCGCCGAGCACGCGGCGATGCTGGAGCGCGAGGGGTTCCGGGTAACACAGGGCGTCGCCGATCTACCGACCGCTGTCATGGGCGAGGCGGGGGAGGGTGGCCCGGTCATCGCCATCCTCGGCGAATATGATGCGCTTCCCGGCCTCAGCCAGGAAGCGGGCGTCGCCACGCACAAGCCCATCGAGCCCGGTGGTAACGGCCACGGCTGCGGCCACAATATGCTGGGCTCGGCGTCGCTCCTCGCCGCCACGGCGGTCAAGGACTATCTCGCCGCCCATGGGCTTGCAGGGCGCATCCGCTACTACGGCTGCCCGGCCGAGGAGGGCGGTTCATCCAAGGGCTTCATGGTCCGTGCCGGCCTGTTTGACGATGTCGATGTCGCCATCTGTTGGCATCCGGCGGCCTTCACCGGCGTCAACCGGCCGTTCTCGCTCGCCTGCGTCGAGATGGAATTCACCTTCCACGGCCGTGCATCGCACGCCGCCGCGGCGCCCCATCTCGGCCGGAGCGCCCTCGACGCCGTGGAGCTCATGAACATCGGCGTCAACTACATGCGCGAGCATATGCCCTCGACCGCGCGTGTGCATTATGCGCTCATCGACGGCGGCGGCATCGCGCCCAATGTGGTGCAGGCCAAGGCGACGGTGCGCCATCTCATCCGCGCGGCGACGCTGGAGGAGATGTGGGACCTCGTCGGCCGCGTGAAGAAGATCGCCGAGGGAGCGGCACTCATGACGGAGACGAGGGTCGAGGTCCGCCAGCTCAGCGGCGATGCCAATCTCATCGGCAATCGCCCGCTCGAAGAGGCTCTGTACCGGAATCTCCAGCGTCTCGGCGGGCCAGGCTTCGACGAGGCGGACCGCGCCTTCGCTCGCGAAATCCAGAAGACTTTCAGCCGCGAGGACATCATCGCCTCCTACGGCCGCTTCGGGCTCGTGCCGAAGCCCGACGAAGCGTTGAGCGAGGAGATCTATCCGCTCGATGCCGGCAACGACACCTCGGTCGGTTCGACCGACGTCGGCACGGTGAGCTGGGTTGTTCCCACCGTGCAGTGCCGGGTTGCCTGCTATGCGGTGGGCACGCCTGGCCATTCCTGGCAGCTCGTTGCCCAGGGGCAGGCGCCTGCCGCCCACAAGGGCATCGCGCTCGCCGCGAAGGCGATGGCGGGACTGGCGGTCGAGGTCATCGGCGACCGGGCCTTGCTGAGCGCCGCCAAGCAGGCGTTCCAGGCCTTCCGCGACGAGCACCCCTTCAACAATCCGATCGGCGATGTCGAGCCGCCGCTCGACATGGCTGCGCGCTGAACGGATGTCGGTGATGGCCGAAGGCGGCGAGGCCTTGCTCGACGGACTTCTCGCTTCCGCGGACCGCGAGCGGCTCATGGCGCATATCGGCGAATTCGCCAAGCGCGTGAAGCTTTCCGGGACGGCCGAGGAGCTCGAGAGCTTCCGCTATCTCGAAGCCGAAATGCGCGGCTTCGGTTATCGTACGGCACTTCTTTCGCACGACGCCTATATCAGCCTGCCGGTCAGCTCGGTCCTGCGCGTCGACGGCGCCGAAATCCGCAGCATCACCCATTCCATGTCACGCCCGACGGGCGCTGCCGGCATCAGCGCGCCGCTCGTTTATGTGGGCGAGGGCGGGCGCGATGACTTCGCGGGCAGGGATGTCGCGGGCAAGATCGTGCTCGTCGACGGCATCGCCGTAGAGAACGTGGCGGATCTTGCCTCGCGCGCCGGGGCGATCGGCGAAATCCATATCTCGCCGACGGAGCATCTCTACGAGATGTGCATCTCGCCGGTATGGGGAAGCCCGTCGCAGACGACCCGCGGCCATCTGCCGAAGACGGCTGTAGTCACCATCCCGCGCGATGAAGGGGCGGCGCTCAGGGCGCGTTGCCTCGCGGGCGAGACGGTTCTCGCCTCCCTGCAGACGGAGGTCGACACAGGCTGGCGCAAGACGCCGCTCCTCGTTTGCGATCTCGATGCGCCGGACGGCGGCGCGGATGCGCCCTTCGTGCTGTTCTCGGGCCATCACGACACCTGGCATTTCGGCGTGATGGACAACGGCGGCGCCAATGCGACGATGCTGGAGGCCGCGCGTTTGCTCGCCGGCGCCCGCGCGTCCTGGCGGCGGGGCTTGCGCGTCTGCTTCTGGTCCGGCCATTCGCATGGCCGCTATTCGGGCTCGGCCTGGTATGCGGACGAATATTGGGCGGAGCTCGACCGGCGCTGCGCCGCCCATGTGAATGTCGATTCGACCGGGGCGATCGGCGCGAGCGTGCTGACCAATTCCGGCGTGGTCGACGAATTAGCCGGCCTCGCCCGCGAGGTGATCGCGGCCGAGACCGGGCAGGTCCATGCCGGCCGCCGGCAGGGCAGGGCGGCCGACCAGTCCTTCTGGGGCGTCGGCATTCCGTCCATGTTCGGCAGTCTGAGCCATCAGCCGCCCGGTCCGGTGAAGATGCTGACCGCGCTCGGCTGGTGGTGGCATACGCCGCATGATCTCGCCGACAAGATCGACCCGGACAATCTCGTCCGCGACACGCGCATCGTCCTGCGCACGCTCTGGGCGCTCCTGGCGCGGCCTATTCTGCCCCTCGACTATGTGAGCTATGCGGAGGCGCTCCAGGTGGAGCTTGCTCGCATAGACAATGATCTCGCCGGCCGTTTCGACATCGCGCCGCTGCGCGCCGCCGCCGAGGAACTTGGCGAGGCGGCCCGGATCTTCGGCGCGATAGCCGCCGCGCGGGCTGACGAGGCTCGGGCGGGCGCGCTCGACCGCGTGCTCATGCACGCCTCGCGTCATCTCGTGCCGATCAATTACACGCAGGGCGATCGCTTTCGGCACGATCCGGCGGTGCCGCTGCCGGCCTGGCTCGCGCTGGAGCCGATCAGGGCGCTCGCCGCCGAGCCGCCGGCCTCGGTGGATCTGCCTTTCCATGCCGTCGACGCGCGCCAGGCGCGCAACCGCGTTCTCAAAGCCTTGAAAGAGGCGACTGCCGAACTTCGGAGCGCCCAATGAGGGGAACTATGATGTTGAACAAGTTCGTCTTTGCCGCGACTGCGGCCGCGGCGCTCGTCACGCTCGCGGCGCTACCGGCGGCCGCCAAGGACTGGTCGACCGTGCGTATCGGCATCGAGGGCGCCTTCCCGCCCTGGAATGCGACCGGCCCGGACGGCAAGCTCACCGGCCTCGATGTGGAGATCGCCAATGACCTCTGCGCCCGCGCCAAGGTGAAATGCGAGCTCATTCAGAACGAATGGTCGAGCATCATTCCGAGCCTCAATGCCGGCAAGTTCGACCTCGTGATGACGCTCGGCATCAATGAGCAGCGCAAGAAGGTGGTGGATTTCACCGTGCCCTATGCGAGCGGCGCCGCAACTTTCCTCATCCTGAAGGACGGTGGGCCGGTGAAGCCGCTGCCCATGACCGGCGAGCGGCTCAACCTCAACGACAAGGCGAAGGCCGACCCGGTGATGGGCGAGATCCATCAGACTCTCAAGGGCAAGATCGTCGGGGTCGTGGCCTCGACCAGCCACGAGCAACTCATCCGCACCTATTTCGGCGACGATGTCACCGTGCGCACCTACAAGAGCTCGCCCGAGCGCGATCTCGATCTGAAGGCCGGGCGCATCGATGCCGGCTTCGACAGCGCCGTCTATGGTGCCTCCATCCTCAGCAAGCCCGAGAATGCCGATATCGCGATGACCGGCCCGCTGCTGAAAGGCGCGATGCTCGCCACCGAAGTGGCCATCGGCATGCGCAAGAACGAGCCGGAGCTCAAGGCGATCTTCGACAAGGCCATCCAGGAAGCGACTGCCGATGGCACCATTCAGAAGCTCTCGCTGCAATGGGCCAAGATCGACCTGTCGCCGACCCTGCCGCCGCAGTGACGGGTGGATGATGCGATGACCGAGACATCCTCCACCCCCCGCCGTATCGCCCTTCTCGGCGCGCCCGTCGAGGTCGGCGCCTCCCGCCTCGGCACCTTGATGGGCCCGGCGGGGTTGCGCACGGCGGGGCTCTCGCCGCTTCTGGAGGAACTCGGCCACACGGTGATCGACCACGGCGACCTTCTGCAGCGCGATCTGACGCCGGTGGACGGGGCCGCGCCCGACAATGCACGCTTCTACGGCGAAATCGCCGCCTGGGTCAGGGCGCTCAGCGCCAAGGCCTATGAGCTCGCGCGCTCGGGGGCGGTGCCGATCTTCCTCGGCGGCGACCACAGCCTGTCGATGGGCTCGGTCAATGGCGTCGCCCGCCATTGGCAGGAGGATGGCCGGCCGCTCTTCGTGCTCTGGCTCGACGCCCATGCCGATTACAACACGCCAGCGACGACGCTGACGGGCAATATGCACGGCATGGCCGCGGCCTTTCTTTGCGGCGAGAGCGGCCTCGACGCGCTGCTCGGCGACGAGCCGCGCGCCTGCGTCAGCCCCGACCGCCTCAGCCTGTTCGGCACGCGCTCCATCGATCGGGGCGAACGCGACGTGGTCAAGGCACGCGGCATCGACGTCGCCGACATGCGGGCGCTCGACGAATATGGCGCGGGCGTGCTCATCCGGCGCGTCATCGATCGCGTGCGGGCGGCGAACGGCGTGCTGCATGTGAGCTTCGATGTCGATTTCCTCGATCCGTCGGTGGCGCCCGGCGTCGGCACGACCGTGCCGGGCGGGGCGACCTATCGCGAGGCGCATCTCGTGATGGAGCTCCTGCACGATTCAGGCCTCGTGCGCTCGGTGGATGTCGTCGAGCTCAACCCCTTCCTCGACGAGCGCGGCCAGACGGCGCGGCTCGCGGTGGAGCTCGTCGCGAGCCTCTTCGGCCAGCGCATCATGGACCGGCCGACGCCGTCGAATGCCGTCTTCCCCGGCGGGACATAGAGGGGATGATCTTGGATCAAACCGAACGGCGCCTCAGGCGGGGTCTCGCTCCGCGGGAAAGGGCACCGTTCCCTCCATTCGTAGGAGAAGGGAGTTTTCCTGGCCGGCAAAGGCTGGGTTACCTCTCCCCGCCTGCGGGGAGAGGTCGGGCGCGAAGCGGCCGGGTGAGGGGGATTTCTCGCCGTCCGATGATCTATGCCCCTCACCCTGTCCCTCTCCCCGCGAGCGGGGAGAGGGGACGCCAGCCTGAGGTGCGTTCACGCCGCCCTCTGGGGAGGATCACGTCGGCGCCTTTCTCACCAAGCCACCGCCCTACCTCGCAGGGGACGACCATTCCGCGCCAGATCACCCGGATCAGGAGACTGCCGGCATCATGAACCAGCCCGGCTTTTTCGATCTGCTCGGTTTCGGGCCGCAGGGCTGGGGCGTTGCCATGCTCACAGCCGCCGCGATGACGATCGCCGTCGCCTTGACCGGCTTCGTCTTCGGCGCGGTGATCGGCACCTTCGGCGCCTGGGCGAAGATCGCCGGCGGCAGGGTCGCGCGCGGCATCGCCGATGGCTACACTACCATCCTGCGCGGCATTCCCGATCTCCTCGTCATCTATCTCTTCTACTTCGGCTCGAGCGCGCTTCTGACGCCGCTGGGCCGGCTTTTCGGCGCGACCGGCTTCATCAGCCTGCCGGGCTTTCTTGCCGGCGCGCTCGCCATCGGCGTCGTCTCCGGCGCCTATCACACGGAGGTCTTCCGCGGCGCCTATCGCGCCGTGTCGAAGGGCGAGATCGAGGCGGCGACCGCGGCCGGCATGCCGCGCTTCCTGATGCTCCGCCGCATCGTCGCGCCGCTCGTGCTGCGCTATGCGCTGCCCGGGCTCGGCAATGTCTGGCAGCTCGTGTTGAAGGAATCGGCGCTGATCTCGGTCACGGGCCTGGTCGAGATCCTGCGCCAGGCGCAGATCGGCGCGGGCTCCACACGCCAGCCCTTCACCTTCTTCCTGGCGGCGGCGATCCTCTACCTCGCTATCTCCTCCGTTTCCGGCTGGACGCTGCAGCGCGCCGAGCTGCGCTTCAACCGCGGCCTCAGGAGGGCGTGATGGATTTCACCTTCATGGGCGAGACCTTCATGGCGCTGCTGCCGGGCCTGCCGCTCACCTTGCAGCTCGCCTTCACGTCGGTTGCCTGCGGGGCGGTGCTGGCGCTCTTCCTCGCGCTGATGCGCCTTTCGGGCGTGGCCGCTCTCGCCTGGCCGGCGCGTTGTTATGTCTTCCTCTTCCGCTCGACACCGCTCCTCGTGCAGATCTTCCTGATCTACTACGGGCTCGGGCAGTTCCGGGCCGTGCGCATGAGCATGCTCTGGCCGATCCTGCGCGAGCCCTATTGGTGCGCGATCATTGCGCTGTCGCTGAATACGGCCGCCTATGCGAGCGAAATCATCCGTGGCGGGCTGCAATCCGTTCCCCATGGGCAGGTCGAGGCGGCGCGCGCCGCCGGCATGGGGCGCTTCCTCCTCTTCCGCCGCATCATTTTGCCGCTCGCCATCCGCCAGGCGCTGCCGGCCTATGGCAATGAGCTCATCCTGATGATCAAGGCGACCTCACTCACCTCCATTATTACTCTCATGGAGGTGACGGGCATCGCCGCCAAGCTGATCTCCGAGACCTATCGCGCCATCGAGATCTTCATCGTGGCGGGCGCGATCTATCTCGCCATCAATTTCGTCATCACGCGGCTCGTGCAGTTCGCGGAGCATTGGCTGTCGCCGCATTTGAGAGCTGCGCCGGTGCCGTCCACGGCCGTCATGCTCGATCAAGGAGGAGCCGTATGAGCACCGACCGCGGCAGCGCCGCGACCGGAAATCCGGCAGTCCGCCTCACCCGTCTGCGCAAGAGCTTCGGCCAGCTCGAGGTGCTCAAGGGCATCTCGCTGGAAGCCAAGGAAGGGGAGGTCGTTTCCGTGCTCGGCTCGTCCGGCTCGGGCAAATCGACGATGCTGCGCTGTATCAACATGCTCGAAGTGCCCGATGCGGGCGAGGTCGAGGTGGCGGGCGAGCAGATCCGCTTGGAAGAGACACGCCATGGACGCCGGCCGGCCGACAAGCGCCAGGTCGACCGCATGCGGTCCGGTATCGGCATGGTCTTCCAGACCTTCAATCTCTGGTCGCATATGACGGTGCTGGAGAACGTCATCGAGACGCCGATCCATGTGCAGGGCAGGCCGCGCGCCGAATGCATCGCCGAGGCCGAGGCGCTGCTCGCCAAGGTCGGCATCGCCGACAAGCGCGACCACTATCCCGCCCATCTTTCCGGCGGGCAGCAGCAGCGGGCGGCCATCGCCCGCGCGCTCGCCCAGCGCCCGAAGGTGATGCTCTTCGACGAGCCGACCTCGGCACTCGATCCGGAACTCGTCGGCGAGGTGCTGCGCGTCATGCGCGGCCTTGCCGAAGAAGGGCGCACGATGCTCGTGGTGACGCACGAAATGGGCTTTGCCCGCGACGTCTCCAACAAGGTCGTCTTCCTCCACAAGGGGCTCGTCGAGGAGGAGGGCACGCCGGACGATGTCTTTGGGGCGAGCCGCTCCGAGCGCTTGAAGCAGTTCTTGGCGGGGTAGTTCTCCACCACCCCGCCCAATCACAACATCCCAATGCCCGTTCAGAAGGGAACCCAACAATGACGCTCATACGCAAGATGATCCTCGCGCTCGCCGGCTTGGCGATGCTCGCGGCGCCCGCGGCGGCTCAAGCCCCGCAGACGGTGCGCTTCGCCACCGAAGGCGCCTTCCGCCCCTGGAACTGGACGGAGCCGGACGGCACGCTCGCGGGCTTCGAGATCGAGCTCTACAAGGATCTCTGCGCCCGCGCGAAGCTGAATTGCACGATGCAGGCGCAGGCCTTCGACGGCATGATCCCGGCCCTCAATGCCGGCAAGTTCGATGCGATCATCGCCGGCATGTCGGCGACGCCGAAGCGCGCGGAGGCGATCCTCTTCACGATGTCCTACGGCTCGACCGGACAGAGCTTCGCCACCCTGAAGTCCAGCCCGCTCGCCAATCTGCCGGACAAGGGCAAGCTCTTCCCGCTCGCCACCGACGAGGCGGCGGCAATCGTCGAGGTCGAGAAGCTGAAGCCTCTCCTCAAGGGCAAGGTCATCGGCGTCCAGAGCTCGTCGATCGCTGCCGCTTTTCTCGACAAGTATTTGAAGGGCGTCGTGGACATCCGTGAATACAAGACGACGGAGCAGCACGATCTCGATCTTGCCGCCGGCCGCGTCGACCTCATCATGGCCTCTATGGCCTATCTCACGACCGCGGCGTCCAAGCCCGGCAACGAGGATATGGTCATCACCGGTCCGCGCTTCCAAGGCGGCATTCTCGGCAAGGGCAGCGCCATCGGCCTGCGTAAGTCCGATACGGCGCTCAAGGCGAAGCTCGACGACGCGATCCGTTCCGCGGTCGCCGACGGCACCATCAAGAAGCTGAGCGACAAATATTTCGGCTACGACGTGACGCCGCATTGAGGGCATCGTCGGTCAACGCGATGGACGGAAAACCCTCCACCGTCATGGCTGTGGCTTAGGTCGGTTATTTCGACTTCAGCGCTTTCCCAGTGCGGAACCCGGCACAGCCGAGTTCCTGAGCCGTCTCGATCAGTGGGAATCGGCGCCTTTCCCATCGGGATCCCCGGCACAAGGCCGGGGATGACGGTAGCGGGGCAGGTGCATCATTATGAGCCCGCGCTCCCCGTGCCATCCTCAGCCTCTGCCGGCGGCGGCTCCCAGCCGAAGACGCTGCGGCCGCCGTAATCGTGGGAGCGACGGCGCTCGTCGGTGATGAAGGCCGGCAGCGACGGCCCTGTCGCCGTGCGCTCCAGCCGCCGGGTCTGATCGTCGAGCCGGCGGATGGCGTCGAGCCGCTCGTCATTGCCGAGCTTCGCCTGGCCGATCGCCGATTTCAGCACGCCGATCGTCTCGTCATAAACCTTGAGCGGCACCGGATAGGGATGCCGGTCCTTGCCGCCATGGGCGAGCGAGAAACGCGCGGGATCGGCGAAGCGGCAGGGCGCGCCGTGCACGACTTCGGCCACCATGGCGAGCGAGCGCACCGTGCGCGCGCCGACACCCGGCACCAGCAGAAGCTCCGAGAAATCGGCAGGACCGCGGTCGGCCGCAGCGGCCAAGGCGCCGTGCAGGCGGCGGATCATCACATCCTTCGGCCTGACGTCGTGATGGGCGGGCATGACGAGATGCGGCAGGAAGGGCGCCTCCGGCGGGGCGGGGGTCTTGCCCCTGCCGTCGAGCGTCGCCGCCTCGCGGGCGATGCGATCGGGGCCGAGATCACGCAGGAGATCGAGCTGGCCACGGCGCGAGGCCTCGGCGCGACGGTCGGTGAGGTTGACGATCTCGCCCTGGTTCTTGCCGTCGATCGCCACATGCGGCGCCTCGACGAAGCTTTTCAGATCTTCCGAAAGCCAGTGATAGCGGCGGGCGAGGCGGCTCTCGCCATTCATGCCCTGCTGCACCACGACCCATTTGCCGTCATCGGTGACGATGAAGCCGTGGAGATAGAGGTCAAAACCATCCTGCACTGCGGCGCTGTCGACCTTGGCGACGAGGCGGCTTGCCTTGGCGAGCATCTCGCCGTCGAAGCCGACGCGCTCGCCGATGGCCGTAAGCTCCTGGGGCGTCTTGCGGGAATGGCTGCCGCGTCCGCCGCAGACATGGATGCCGAGCTCGCCCGAGAGCGGGCCGAGGCCGCGCTTCAAGGCGCCGATCACCGAGGTGGTGATGCCGGAGGAATGCCAGTCCATGCCCATCACCGCGCCGAAGGACTGGAACCAGAAGGGATGGGCGAGACGGCGCAGGAATTCCTCGCGCCCGTAATGGTGCACGATCGCCTCCGTGACGACCGCGCCGAGGCGCGCCATGCGGCTGCCGAGCCAGGCGGGCACCCGGCCGCTATGAAGGGGCAGATCGGCACTGCCGGCGCGTCGAGCCACGGAGCCTCCGGAACGAAATGCGAACGCTTTTCTAGCATGGAGCACCACAGGGCGCGAGGGGCAAGGGCGCTGGCCTTGCCTGCTAGCGGGCGCGGGAGACGCGCTCCATATGATTGGATGAGGTGAAATAGGCTAGAATGGCCTTTCGACACATCTTCGGCGGGACAGCGCATGGCGAGCGAGACTGAAGTTGCGATCGTCGGAGGTGGCGCGGCCGGTATTGCCGCGGCTCGCAGGCTCGCGGAAGCCGGGGTCGATTGCCTGATCCTCGAGGCGCGCGATCGGCTCGGTGGCCGAGCCTGGACGGTGGAGGCCGCTGGCTTTCCCGTCGATCTCGGCTGCGGCTGGCTCCATTCGGCCGATCGCAACCCCTGGCGGACGGTGGCCGCGGGGCAAAGCGCAACCGTCGACAAGACGCCGCCGCCCTGGACGCATCCCGCGCCCAACCCGGGCTTTCCGATTGCCGAGCAGCTCGCCTTCTCGAAGAGCCTGAACGTCTTCTTCGATCGCCTCGGCGGCTATCCCGAAGCCGAACCGGACGTGCCGGCCGCGACGCTTCTCGACCGGACCGGCCGCTGGAGCGCCCTGATCGATGCGGTCAGCACCTATTTCAGCGGCGCGGAGCTCGACCGCATCTCGGTGCGGGATTTCGCGCGCTATGAGGATAGCGGCGTCAATTGGCGCGTCGTCGAGGGCTACGGCACGGTGATCACCGGATATGCGGCCGGGCTGCTGGTCGAGTTCGGCTGTCCGGTGGACCTGATCGACCACAGCGGGGCGCGCCTCGCCATCGGCACGGCGATGGGCACGGTCACGGCCGAAGCGGCGATCATCACCCTGCCGAGCGGCCTAATCGCGGAGGAGCGCATTCGCTTCACGCCCGCCTTGCCGGCGAAGGTGGAGGCCGCCGCTGGCCTGCCGCTCGGCCTCGCCGACAAGCTCTTCCTGGCGCTGGATGCGGCGGAGGATTTCGAGATGGATAGCCGCCTCTTCGGCCATAATGACCGGACGGCGACGGGGGTCTATCACCTCAGGCCTTTCGGGCGGCCGCAGGTCGAGGTCTATTTCGGCGGTAGCCTCGCCGAGGAGCTGGAGGCGGGCGGTGAGGCCGCCTTCGTCGATTTCGCCGTGGGGGAACTCGTCGGGCTCTTCGGGGCGGATTTCGCCAAGCGCGTCCGACCGCTCGCCGTACACGGCTGGCGCGGCGATCCCTTTGCGCGCGGCTCCTATTCTTACGCTCTGCCGGGCAAGGCCGACGGCCGCGCCCTGCTCGCCGCCCCGGTGGACGATCGCCTGTTCTTCGCCGGCGAGGCCTGTTCACGCAACGACTTCTCGACGGCGCACGGCGCCTATCGCACGGGCATCGCCGCCGCCGAGCAGGTGATCGCCGCGCGGCACATGCAACGGGGACCCTGAGCCGGTCGGGCGACGAGCGGCGCTTGACGCGCAACGGGAAAGCCGCAAGATTGGCTCACGCCAAATCCAGAATTGGTTGGATTTGGTTCGGAATTCCGCCTGACCCGCTCGCGCTTGCTAGGAGACCTGCCCGTGCTCGTTCGCGACATCCGCCTCATTCCCCTGTCGGCGCCGCTGGCGCGGCCCTACGGCATGGCGAAGTCGCTCGCGCCGGCGCGGCAGACCACATTGGTCGTCATCGACACGGATGAGGGTCCGGCGGGGATCGGCGAGGCCTGGGGGATGCCGCAGGTCAATCTCGCTTATCTGCCCTTCCTCAAGAGTTATCTCGTCGGCACACATGTCGCCGACGTCGAGCTCTCCTTCACGCGCATCATCGCGCGGCACTACCATTTCGGCGTCCAGAATCAGCTGATGGGCTGCCTCAGCGGCATCGACATCGCGGCGAAGGATGCCCTCGGCAAGGCGGTCGGACTGCCGGTCTGCCGCCTCCTCGGCGGCCGCGGCAGCGACACCGTGCCGGTCTATGCTTCGGGCGGCTATATCACCGAGGACCCGGAGCGCGATTTTGCGCCGCAGATCGAGGCGATCGCGGCCGCAGGCCACCGTGCTGTGAAGATCAAGATCGGCTTGGGGCCGGATTCCGACGAGGCGCGCGTCGCGGCTGCCCGCCGGATCCTCGGCGACAAGGTCGACCTCATGGTCGACATCAATTCGAACTACACGCTCGATCTTGCCAAGGCGGCGATCGCCCGGCTCGCTGCCTATCGCATCGGCTGGGTCGAGGAGCCGCTGTCGCCGCCCGATGTCGAGGGCTACGAACTGCTGCAGCGCATGAGCCCGATCCCGATCGCCACGGGCGAGGCGCTCTACACCGTCTTCGACTTCAAGCGGCTCGCGGACCGGCATGCGGCCGACGTGCTGCAGCCCGATCTCTCGCTCTGCGGCGGCTTCTGGCAGGGGCGGCGCATCGCCGATCTCGCCGAGGCGAGCCATCTCAGGCTCTCGCCGCATGTCTGGGGTTCCGGCATCGGGCTTGCCGCCGCCGTGCATTACGTCGCCTCCCGCTCGCCCTATCCGCAGGCGCAGGCCGCGCCCTGGCCGATGCTCGTCGAATATGACGTGGGCGAGAACCCGCTGCGCGAGACGATCCTCGCCGAGCCGCTCCGGGCGGTCGACGGCGCCATCGCCGTGCCGAGCGGGCCTGGGCTCGGCATCGAGATCGATTGGGACGCGGTGAAGGCACACAGGCTCGACTGAGGCGAGGCGCGGGTAGTGGTGAGTGAAGTGAGGCTTTGGCACCGATGACTGCGAGTTCGGACGCGCCATCCCTTGAAGCGGGCGCCGGCGTCCTCGTCGTCGGCGGGCGCGGCTTCGTCGGCTCGCATATCGTGCGCGCCTTGCTCGCCCGTGGCCAGCGCGTCCATGTGCTCGGGCCGGCCATGGAGCACGATCTCCTGGCCGATGTTAGCGGTGCCTTCGACGAAACCGTGGGTGGTCTCGAGGACCGCGCGCTCTTGCGCGACCTGCTGGCGCGGTTCAAGCCCGCTGCGGTCGTTTCCTGCGCCGCCTTCGGTTCGGGGCGCGAGGGCCTGATGCGCTCCGGCGAGCGTGATGCCGATCGGGCTTTCGCAATCAATGTGGACGGCTTCCGCCGGCTCATCGAGGCCGTGACGGAGGCCGGCATCCGCCGCCTCGTCTGGACCAGCTCGACCGTGGTCTACGGCCCGGCGCGCGAGTATACCGCGCCGCGCGTCGATGAGACGGCGCCGAAGCGGCCGCGCACGGTCTATGGCCTCACCAAGCACCTCGCCGAGGAGGTCGCGGGTTTCGCCGTCCGCCGGCATGGGCTGGACATCATCGGCCTGAGGCTGCCGCTCGTTCTGGGACCGGGGCTCTGGTATCAGGGCGCGGCGGCTGCGCTCGCCGATCTTCTGCGTGCCGCCGGCAGCCGCGGCGCGCATCACATCGCCTTCCACGACCGGCCGATCGACCTGATGCATGTGCGCGACGTCGCGGCGGCTTCGCTCGCCGCGCTCCAGCATGCGGGCCCCCTTGCGTCCGTCTATAATATCAATGGCTTCACGGCGTCTGTTGCCGATCTGGTGGCGGAGGTTCGGGCGCGGTCTGCGGATCTCACCGTCACCTTCGAGCGCACCGAGCCCGGCGATCTCTTTCCGCTCGTCAGCGACGCGCGCTTCCGCCGCGACACGGGCTTCGTGCCGGCCATCGACCTTTCGGCGCTGGTCGCCGACATGGCATCGGCGGGTGGCCAATGACCCAAGGAGGATCCATGACCGAGGGAAGCCCCATGGAGCGGCTGGCGCGGCTCGGGCTCACGCTGCCGGAGGCGGCCAAGCCGTCCTTCAACTATACGCCCGTCACGCTGCATCGCGGCGTCGCCTATGTCAGCGGGCAACTGCCGAAGGTCGACGGCGAGGTGCGCGTCTTCGGCAAGGTCGGGCGGGATGTGGCGCTCGATGCGGCCCGCGAGGAGGCGCGCATCTGCGTGCTGCAGGGGCTCGCCTGCCTCGCCGCGGCGCTCGGTGGCCTCGACCGGGTCGAGCGCATCCTCAAGGTCACCGGTTTCGTAGCCTCGGCCGAAGGTTTCAACGACCAGCCGAAGGTGATCGATGCGGCCTCCGACCTGCTGGTCGCCATCTTCGAGGATGCCGGGCGGCACGCCCGCTCGGCCGTCGGCGTGGCGGAGCTGCCGCGCAATGCCGCCGTCGAGATCGAATTCGTGGTGGCCTATCGGGAGTGAGGGTCGGCCCAGCGCCGAGCACAAGAAATTTCGCAAGCAAGATCCAGAGGAGGCAGAGCAATGATTGCGGGAACAATCCCCTTGGCGCCGGTGGGGCGCTTCCGCCGCGCCGCCTGCGCGGCATTCCTGGCCGTGGCGGCGCTCGCCGCTTCGGTGGGTGCCGGCCGGGCAGACGACCTTTACGGGCCGAAGGCGGCCAATCCGGTCATGGGCGGCACGCTCACCTTCGGCTCGCTCGTCGAACCGCCGGGTCTCGACCCCTATCATCAGGCCGCGGACGCGCGCATCCGCTTCACCGTGCTGATGTACCAGGGGCTCTTCTACGAATCGCCGACCGGCGAGGCGATGCCCTTGCTCGCCACCGGCTATGAACTGTCGCCGGACGGCCTCGTCTACACGATCAAGGTGAGGCAGGGCGTCAAGTTCCACACCGGCCAGACCATGACGGCCAAGGACGTCGCCTATAGCTACAACTATCTGCGCGACCCGAAGAACGGCTCGCCCGGCGCTGGCGACCTGAGCCTCATTACCGCAGTCGAGGCGCCGGACGACCAGACCGTGCGCATCACTTTGTCAAAGCCGAATGCCGCGTTGCCGATGACGCTCGGCAACAAATACGGCGGCGTGGTGCCGGCGGGCTATTTCGACACCCAGGGCGCCCAGCAGGCGATGAACCAGAAGAGCGTCGGCACCGGGCCCTTCAAGCTCTCCGAGTTCCGGCCGAACAGCAATCTCACGATGGTGCGCAACGAGGACTATTGGGAGAAGGGCGCGCCTTATCTCGATCGCATCAACATACTCTTCGTGCCGAACAGCGCGAGCCTGATCGTGGCGCTGCGCAACAAGCGCGTCGATCTCGCGCTGTTCACGCGGCCGCAGGACATCAAGCAGGTTGAGAAGGCGCCGGGCCTCGTGCTCGAGCGCTGGCCCTCGCTCAACCAGAAGGCGCTCGACCTCGGCTCCGAGCTCACGCCGCTCGGCGACGTGCGCGTGCGCCAGGCGATCGCCTTGTCGATCGACAAGGACGAGATCATGCGCGCCGCGGTCGGCGGCTACGGTCAGGTGATCGGCACCATGGTCGCAGCCATGCAGGACCGCTGGGGCGCGCCGATGGATGCCCTTTCCAACCAGAAGGTCGACATCGAGAAGGCGAAGCAGCTTCTCGCCGAGGCTGGGCACAGCAATCTCAACCTGACGCTCACCACCATCAACGGCTACGACTGGATGGATCCGGCGGCCGTGACGATGAAGCAGCAGCTCGCCAAGGCCGGCATCAATCTCAACATCCAGCGCGTCGATCTCGGCGTGTGGATCAAGAATTTTCAGACGAAGAACATGGGCTTCACCTTCAACGACTGGGCGACCCAGCCCGACCCGCATCTGCTGTTCTATCGCCACTTCCACAAGGCGCCGGAGGGAGCCGACTTCCGCAACTGGAAGAACGACAAGGCGAGCGCGCTGCTCGACCAGGGCTTTGCCGAGACCGACCCGGAGAAGCGCAAGGCGATCTATGTCGACTTCCAGAAGATCCTGGCCGAGGACGCGCCCACGGTGATGCTCTTCAGCGCCGACCACGTCACGGTGCGCAACGAGGCGGTTGAGAACTACAAGCAGCATCCGACAGGCTGGTATTACGGCCTCGTGCGGACTTACTTGAAGAAATGAAACGGTCGGTGCTGAACGTCGGAGCTGGGCGGGGCAGGGGGCGCTCTGCCGCCGATTGCAGTCATCCCGGAAGCCGCGAGAGCGGCTGTCGGGGATCCAGAACCGATGTGGGAGCCGGATTGGGCGCTGGCGTCCGTACTCCCCAAACCATCGTTTCTGGATCCCGGGCTCGGGCTATCGCCCGCCCCGGGATGACGGCGCAGCGCGGCCGAGCCAGCCTTTGTAATCTCGCTCGTTCCGGAGCACTTTGATGGGCGGCTATCTCGTCCGGCGCTTGGGCGCCTCCGTGCTCACGGCCCTCATCGCCTCCATGGCCGTCTTCCTCATCGTCCGCGCGGTGCCGGGCGACGTGGTGGCGCAGATGCTCGGCCAGACGAGCGACCCCTCCGCGGCGGCATCGCTGCGCGGCTTCTTCGGCCTCGATCAGCCGGTCTGGCTGCAATACGCCCATTGGATCGGCGCCGTGCTCAGGGGCGATCTCGGCGTGAGCTGGACGGGCGGACAGCCGGTCGCACCGGCCGTTGGCGCCGCCTTTCTGGTGACGCTCGAAATCGGCCTGCTGACGCTCGCGCTCGCGACCATCGTCGGCGTGCCGCTCGGCGTCCTTTCCGGAATCTATGAAGGACGTTGGCCGGACAACCTCATCCAGGTCTTCAACCTGCTGGGGCTCGCGGCACCCGTGTTCTGGACCGGCTTGATGCTGCTGGTCGCGGTCTCCGCGCTCTCCGGCTGGTCGCCGCCGCTGATGTATGTCTCGCCGGCCGAGTCGCTGTCGGACAATCTCGCGATGCTGGCGCTGCCCATCCTGTCGCTCGCCCTGCTGCAGGCTGCTGCCTACAGCCAGTTCGTGCGGCAGAACGTGGTGGCGGCCCTCAACGAGGACTATGTGCGCACCGCGCGGGCCAAGGGCGTGCCGGTGCGCATCCTGTTCTTCACCCATATTCTGAAGAACATCCTGATCCCGCTCATCACCTTCATGGGGCTCGTGCTCGTCCAGATCCTCGGCGGGGTGGTGATCGTCGAATCGCTCTTCGCCATTCCCGGTCTCGGGCGGCTTTTGATCACCGCCATCGAGACCCGCGATTATCCCATGCTGCAGGGGGCGCTGCTCGTCGTCGTGGTCACGGCCATGGTTGTCAATTTCGTCGTCGACCTCGCCTATAGCGTCATCGACCCGCGCGTGCGGCTCACCTGAGGAGAAGACCCGCGATGGCTCACGCCGACGCCACTGCCGCGCCGCGACGGACCGCATCCTCGAAGTGGATCGCCCAGGCGAAGCGCCAGCCGGGCCTCGTCTGCGGGCTCCTCGTTGTGGCTCTTCTGCTCCTCGTTGCCCTGACGCCGGGGCTCTTTGCGCCGCAGTCGCCCTATGCGATCAATATTGACGACGCCCTGCAGCCGCCGTCGGCCGCCCATCTCTTCGGCACGGACGACACGGGCCGGGACGTCTTTGCCCGGGTCGTCTACGGCACGCGCGTGACACTCGCCATTTGCGCCGGCGCGCTGCTCGTGTCCGCGGTCATCGGCGGCCTGGTCGGCGCCGTATCCGGCTTCTTTGGCGGCTGGCTCGATCAGGTGCTCGGCCGGCTCATCGACGTCGTGCTGAGCTTTCCGCCCATCGTGCTCGGCGTGATCATCACCGGCGTGCTCGGGCCGGCGACGGGCAATCTCGTGCTCGCGCTCGCCATCATTCATACGCCGATGTTCTTCCGCATCGCCCGGTCGGGCGCGCTGAGCGAAGCCGGCAAAGTTTATGTGGAGGCGGCGCGCTGCATCGGCGTGCCCGAGCCGGTCATCCTCAGCCGCCATATCCTGCGCAACGTGCTGCCGCTCGTGCTGATGCAATACATGGTGCTCTTTCCGCTCGTGCTGCAGATCCAGGCGGCGCTCGGCTTCCTCGGCCTCGGCGTGCAGCCGCCGATGCCGGACTGGGGCGCCATTCTGCAGCAGGGCAAGGACTCGATCTTGCTCGCGCCGTGGATCTCGCTGTTTCCCGGCCTCGCGGTGCTGATCACGGCGCTCGCCCTGATGCTCACGGGCCGAGCCCTGCAGCGCAGCGCGGGCCGGCGCTGATGTCAGGCGGCGCTGACCGACGCCAGGGTGCGCACGAGATAGTCGCGCATGAGATCGCGCGCGGTCGCGGCGTCGCGGGCGCGCAGCGCCGCGACGATCGCGGCATTGTCGCGGCAGGCCGTCTGGCGCACCATGGCGAGCGGCGTGTGATGGCCGCCGGGCCGGCCCCAGCCGGCGGCGCGGCGCGACGTCAAGATCGTCTCCACCATATGAATGATGAAGCGATTGCGGGAGGCGCGCGCGATGGCGAGATGCAGCGCGTATTTCGCCTCCTTGTAGGCGGCCCAGTTGTCGGCTTGCTCCATGGCGGCGAGCGCCGCATCGAAGGTCGCGAAATCCGTTTCGGTGGCGCGCTCGATGACGAGATCGACCAGCGCCGGCTCGAACAGGAGGCGCGCCTCGAACAGTTCTGGCAGGGAAAATTCACCGGCGGCCGGCTGCGCCTCGGGCTTCTCCGCGACGAATGTGCCGCGGCCGACCTCCCGCAGGATGAGCCCCTCGCGCATCAGCCGCGCCATGGTCTTGCGCACGGTGTTGCGCGCCACGCCATATTCGGCCGAGAGCGCACGCTCGGTGGGAAGCCGCGTGCCCGGCAGGAAGCGACCCTCGCTGATCGCCGATTTGATGCGCAGGTAGAGCGCGCGCGATTCCGCCTCCGAGCGCGCCCGGATATTCGGCGCCGGGCCGCGGCTCTCGTCCATGACGGTGCTGAGCAAGCTCGTCCGCTCCTTCAATGGCGCAGATTGCCGGATATCGATCCTGGACATCCCGCGATGGATCGCCACCATGCCGTGAAACTCCAGGGCCGCGCAAGTGAGCGGGCCCACGCTCGCGCCCAGGGTTGCCAATTGGCGCGCGAGTGCATGATATATGGTTCAATATTGGTTGGGAAAGCCTGAGCGGCGCCCGGAAGGAG
Source organism: Chelatococcus sp. GCM10030263 (assembly GCF_042666455.1). Lineage (NCBI taxonomy): Bacteria > Pseudomonadati > Pseudomonadota > Alphaproteobacteria > Hyphomicrobiales > Chelatococcaceae > Chelatococcus > Chelatococcus sp. GCM10030263. Next base: position 71,110 of record NZ_JBHTDB010000016.1, read on the forward strand.
ATCCCATGACGGTCGACGTGCAACCGCAGCCGAGAACCGGCGCCGAAATCCTGGTCAATTGCCTGAGACGCCAGGAGGTCGACCGCGTCTTCTGCGTGCCCGGCGAAAGCTATCTCGCCGTTCTCGATGCGCTCCATGACGCGCGCGAGGCGGTCTCGCTCGTCGTCTGCCGGCAAGAGGGCGGCGTCACCAATATGGCGGAGGCCTATGGCAAGCTCACCGGCCGGCCGGGTGTCGCCTTCGTCACGCGTGGGCCGGGGGCGACCAATGCCTCGATCGGCGTGCATACGGCCTTCCAGGACTCGACGCCGATGGTGCTGTTCATCGGCCAGGTGGCGCGCGAGTTCAAAGACCGGGAAGGCTTTCAGGAGGTTGATCTTGTCGCCATGTTTCGGCCGCTCGCCAAATGGGCGGCGGAGATCACCGATCCGCGGCGCATTCCGGAATATGTGCATCGCGCCTTTCAGACGGCGATTGCCGGCCGGCCGGGCCCGGTCGTCCTCTCGCTCCCGGAAGACATGCTGAGCGAAGAGGTGGCGGAGCCGGTCGATCCCGGCCTCTGCGCCAAGCCGCTCGCCGCCGCGCCGGGCGAGCAGCAGATGCGGGACTTCGCGGCGCTGCTCGCCGGATCCGAGCGGCCGCTCGTCATCCTCGGCGGCGGTGGCTGGACCGCCCAAGCGCGCGACGACCTTCTCGCCTTCGCCGAGCGGGCGGAGGTGCCGATCAGCGCCTCGCTGCGCTGCCAGGACTATGTGCCGAACGAGCACTCGCATTATGCCGGCCATTTCAGCGTCGGCGCCGAACCGTCACTCGTGAAGAACCTGGCCGAGGCCGATCTCGTCATCGCGCTCGGTGCGCGGCTCGGCGAGATGACGACCGGCGGTTACGAGCTCCTCAAGGCGCCGCGTCCGCGACAGAAGCTCGTGCATATCTATCCCGATCCGGAAGAGCTCGGCCGCGTCTACCAGGCGGATCTGCCGATCAATGCCGGGCTCGCGCCATTCGCTGCGGCGTTGCGCCGGCTCGATCCGGGCGCGGTGCCTGCCGGCCGCGCGGCCTGGGTGGCGCGCCTCAAGCAGGATCACGAACGCTCCTACGAGCCGATCCCGACGCCAGGCCCCGTCGACCTGCCGGCGATCTTCCGGCATCTGCAGGAGGTGCTGCCGCGCGATACCATCGCCGTCAGCGGCGCCGGCAACTACACCGGCTGGGTGCATAAATATTGGCGGTTCAGCACCTTCCGCTCGCAGCTCGCCCCAACCTCAGGCGCCATGGGCTATTCGGTGCCGGCGGCGGTCGCCGCCAAGCTCACCTGTCCGGAGCGGACGGTCATCTCCTTCAATGGCGACGGCTGTTTCCTGATGAACGGCCAGGAGATGGCGACCGGCGTGCAGCACGGCGCGGCGGTCGTCTATATCGTTGCCAACAACAGCATGTACGGCACGATCCGCATGCACCAGGAGCGGGAATATCCCACCCGCATCTCCGGCACCGAACTGCGCAATCCGGATTTCCCCATGCTCGCGCGCGCCTATGGCCTCGTCGGCCTGCGCGTGGAGCGCACCGAGGATTTTCCGGCCGCGCTCGCCGAGGCGCTCGCGAGCCCGACCGGCGGGCTCATCGAGCTCGTCCTCCCACAAGAGGCGCTGTCGGTGCGCGCCAATCTCTCGAAATTCCGCCAGGCGGCGCTGGAGCGGCTGGGGAAGGGGGCTTAGCGGTTCGAGCTGAACGACCCCCACCCCCTCACCCCTCCCCACAAGGGGGAGGGGCGACAGCACCGGCGGCGCTTGGCGATGAAGCAGCAGGTGTTCGTCGGACGTTTCCAATAAGGATCTCGCTATGACCGATCAAAGCCCCCTCTGGTCGTCCTTGTCGGCGGAGGAACACGAGTTCCACTACAACCCCCAAAAGGCCTTTCCGAATTTCAAGGACTACCAGGCCGAGCGGGTCGGGCCCAACCGGACGGCGCGGACGGAGCTGAAGGCCGTGCTCGACATCCCTTACGGCGAGCATCCGCTGCGCAAGGTCGATGTCTTTCCCGCCGCGGGTGCGGAGTCGCCCGTGCATGTCTTCTTCCATGGCGGCTATTGGCGGGGGCAGGACAAGGAGAATTTCGCCTTCATCGCCGGCGCGCTGGTGCCGCTCGGTATCACCACCGTCATTGCGAATTACGAGCTCTGCCCGGGCTCGACCCTCGATGGGGTCGTCGATTCGGCGCTCGCTGCCATGGAATGGACGCACCGCCATATCGCCGAGTTCGGCGGCGATCCAAATGCCGTCACCATGTCCGGCCATTCGGCGGGCGCCCATCTAGGGGCCGAGATCATCGCGACTGACTGGAGCGCGCGCGGCATCGATCCCGCTTTCATCAAGGGGGCCGTGCTCATCAGCGGGATCTTCGATCCGACGCCGGCGATCCGCACAACCGTCAATGCCGAGCTCAACCTGAACGATGAGATCGCGCGGCGCCACAATGTCGAAGAGCGCGCGCCGGTCGTCGATTGCCCGGTCTCGATCATCGCCGGCGGGCTGGAGCCCTGGCAATGGATCGACCAGTCCTTCCGCTACTCCCATCACCTGAGGCGCCACGGGCGCGACCCGGACGTCCATGTGCTGCCGGGCCTCAACCACTTCGACATCATCACGCAATATCTCGACCGCGACACGCCGATCATGCGGGCGGTCGTCGGCCAGATTCTCAAACGCCCATGAACGAGGCCGCCATGACCCAGCGCTGGCGCATGAGCGTCTACGACCGGTCCGTGAGCGCCGAGGCTTTCGATCTGCCGCCGGGTCCATATCGCTTCATCTATGTGAGCGAAGGGCAGGCGACCGTCACGAGCGAGGCGGCGGAGCAGAGCTGCGGCGCCGATGACGGGCTTTTCGCGACGGGGCCCACCCGCATCGCCGGCGAGGGCCGGGTCTGGATCTATCAGGTCGACCCGACTGGCGCGCCGCCCAGCTTCGACCCGTCGATGATTCTCTCGCACAGCTTTGCGCCGGAGTTTGGCGGCCCATGGCTCATGCGCGCCGATCGCATCGAGTCGCCCTCAGGCGCGGCGACGCCGCGGCACGGCCATCGCGGCCCGGGCATCCGGCGGCTCCTCTACGGCCGGCTTCTCGCCGAGGTGGGCGAGGCCTGGGAGCGCATCGAAGCCGGGCAGGCGTGGTTCGAAACGGGCCGCGATCCCGTGATCGGCACCAATATCCACACCGGCAACAGCGCCTTCGTGCGGGTGATGGTGCTGCCGCTCGAGCTTCAGGGCGGCAAGAGCTCCTTCATGCCGGCCTCGCCCGAGGAAGCGGCCAAGCCGCGCGCGGTGATGAACCGGCTGTTCGGGGAATGGGTCATTCCCACGTAGAGTGTTGGAATGCAGATCCGCTTCAGCATGGCCGGGCTTGACCCGGCCGTCCTCGCGCGTAGCGCGGACAGGGGCACGTCGGCGAAATGGGGCCCCCTCCGCCAGCCTACGGCTGGCACCTCCCCCTTGAGGCAGCGTTATCTCATATGCCGATTCGCGCGGCTCTGATTCTCCCCTGAAGGGGGAGGTGGCGCCACGCAAGTGGCGCCGGAGGGGGACACGACCGCGATTTTGACCCCACCCGTCTCCGAGCTTCGCTCGGATACACCCTCCCCTCCGGGGAGGGATCGGCGCCGGTCGTTTCAAATGCGATAGCCCTGCCCTCTGGGAGTTTCGACGCTCATCGCGACAAAGGCAGCGCCGACACCTTGACCGGCGGTACCAGCAGATAGGTCATCGCATCGCCGCGACCCTTCAGGTTCAACAGCCCCTGCGGCTCGAAGTCGTAGCGATGGGCGAGCGCGTCGCGGACCGCCTCCGAGACCTGGATGCGGTCCGGCGCGCCCTGGGATTCGAGCCGGCTCGCGATATTCACGGTGTCGCCCCAGACATCGTAGATGAATTTGTGGCGGCCGATGATGCCGGCAACCACCGGGCCGGCATGAATGCCGATGCGAATGTGGAAGTCGGTATCTCCGGAGGCATTGATGCGGCTAAGCACTTCGAGGGCGCCGAGCGCGAATTCGGCGATGATCTCGACATGGTCGGACCGGGGGGAGGGCAGGCCGGCGGCCGCCATATAAGCGTCGCCGATGGTCTTGATCTTTTCGACGCCGAGCCGCAGGGCGAGATCATCAAAAGCCGAGAAGATCTCGGCCAGCTTGCCCACCAGACGGGCGGGCGTCATGGTCGCGGCCGCCGGCGTGAAGCCGACGATATCCGCGAAGAGGATGGAGACATCCTCGAAGCGATCGGCGATGATCGTCTCGCCCTCGTTGAGACGCAGCACGATCGGGTCCGGCAGGATGTTGCGCAGCAGCGCCTCGGAGCGGTCCTTCTCGATCTTGAGCTTCGTCAGATATTCCTGTTCCCGGCTGCGCCAGCGCCGGCGTTCCAGGCAGGCATTGATGCGGGCGCGCAGCAGCACGAGGTTGAAGGGCTTCGGCAGATAGTCCTCGGCGCCGGCCTCGATGCAACGGATGACGGCGTCGCTCTCGCTGAGGCCTGATATCATCACCACCGGGATCTGGTAGAGCCGCGGATCGGATTTGATCCGCCGCAGCACTTCGACGCCGTTCATGTCCGGCATGATCAGATCGAGGAGGATGAGGTCGAAGTCTTCCCGTTCCAGGATGCCGAGCGCCTCCGGACCGGATTCGGCGAGCTCGACGCAGTGGCCCTCCTGCAGCAGGCGGCGGCGCAGGAGATCGCGGTTGGCCTCGGTGTCGTCGACGACCAGAATGCGGCCGACCTCGATGCCGCGCATCTCGTCTCCATCGGAGCGGAGCGTGCGAAGGAGATCGGCGATGACGGCCTGCGCGCTGTCCTGCGCCGGACCTTCGGATGCAGCAGTGGTGCCGAGCGCGTTGATGCGTGCGATGAGGCGCCGCGCTTCGGTCAGCAGCTTTTCGAGATCGGGGCCCAAACTTTCGAGGGCCGGCCCGTCGGGCAGGTCTTCGAGCGCCAATTCGCTGTAGCCGATAATGGCATTGAGCGGGGTGCGCAGTTCGTGACGGAGCTTCGCCCCGGACCCGCCGAGCTCGATGCAGGTCTCCATGTCGAGTTCGCCGTCCCGCTCCATGAGCTGGCCGACGAGCTCGTCGAGCGCCTGCGCCGCCGTGGTTGCCTTGTCGAGATGCTCCAGCACGTCGAGAAGGTCGAGGCGGCGCGCCTCCTCCCGTAACAGATCCTGATAGTCGAGGATCGCCCGTATGGGCGTGACGAGATCCTGCTGGACGGTGACGAGCCTTGTCCATCTCTGGAAATCAGTGTTGGACATCATGCCGCCTTAACTCCGCAGCGATCGGCCGGCATGCCCGGCCGCTTGCCGATGGGTCCGTCCCCGTGGTGCGCTCGAGCCGCCGCAAGGCGGCACCCGACCGCGATGGTCTTTTAGCCGGCGTCCGCCGCGCCCTGCAGAAGACGTTCGATCTTCGCAAGAAGGCGGGGAAGCTCGATCGGTTTGGTGTCGTAGTCGTCGCAGCCGACCTCACGCGCCCGCTGCTCGTCGGAGGCCATGGCATGCGCCGTCAGTGCAATGACCGGTATGGCGCGCGTGCGCGGATCGGCTTTGATGCGCCGCGTCGCCTCCCAGCCGTCGATGATGGGCAGGCTCATGTCCATGAGCACGAGATCCGGTGCCTCGTTCGTCACCATGGCCACGCCGCTCTCCCCGTCGACCGCGAAGACCACGCTATAGCCCTGTCGCGTCAACCGCCGCGAAAGCATGTCGCGATTCATGTCGTTGTCTTCGACGAGCAGAATCTTCGTCATGGCTCGGTCCCCTTGGCGGTCGTGCTAATGAGCCGCGGCCTGTGCAGCGGTTGCGCGCGCCATCTCGATCATGCCGCGCAGGGATTCGATCAGCTCCGAACGACCATAAGCGCCCTTTTGGAAAATCTCCAAGGCATTGCTGCGCAGCCAATCACGCTCCTGCGACGTCAGTTCCTTGGCGGTCACGACGACCACCGGAATGTCGCGTAACTTCTGGTCCTGCCGGAGCTTGGTGAGCACCTCGAAGCCGTCGATCTCAGGCATCATCAGGTCGAGCACCATGACGCTCGGCCGTGCGGCGGCGGCCTCGGCGAGGCCTTCGGCGCCATTGACGGCCTCGCGCACCGTCCAGCCCTCGCGGCTGAGGGTGCGGCGAAGCATGTCACGGGTCGTCTCGTCGTCGTCGACGACGAGCACGTCCGGCCGGTCCCCGGAGCGGCGCACGCGATCGAGCACCTGGAGCAGTTCGGCCGGATCAATGGGTTTCGTGAGATGTTCGGCGGCGCCGAGCGCGATGCCCATGTCCTGGTCGCCGAGAACGGTGACGAGGATCACCGGAATGGCGCTGAGCTCCGGATCGCTCTTCAGCCAGCGCAAAACCGTCCAGCCGTCGAGGTCGGGCATGATCACGTCGAGGATGATGGCATCCGGCCGTTCCTGGCGCGCAAGACGCAAGCCCTCGCGTCCGCCCGGGGCGGCGACGACCCGGTAGCCTTCCTTGATCAGTGCGGCACCCAGGATGTCCCGGCTCGTGCGCTCGTCGTCGATGACGAGGATCGTCGCTTCCGCCGCGGTGTCGACGTCGGTGACCGCGGGCTTCTCGACCTGCGGGTGAACCGCGGGCAGGCGCATCGTGAAGCACGAGCCCTCGCCATATTCAGTCTGGACGTCGATCTTGCCGCCGAGCATGAGGCAGAAATGCTTGGTGATGGCGAGCCCAAGGCCAGTTCCGCCATAGTTGCGCGAGGTCGACGAGTCGGCCTGGGTGAAGGCCTGGAAGAGCTTGGCTTTCTGTTCCGGCGTCATGCCGATACCGCTGTCGGCGACCTTGAACTCCAGCCAGTCGATGCCGTCCTCGGCCGTCGATCTGCTGATGCTCAAGGTGATCGCGCCGTTCGTCGTGAATTTCGAGGCATTGCTCAGAAGGTTGAGCAGGTTCTGCCGCAGCTTCGTCTGATCGGACTGCATGATGCCGGCGTTCTCGGCGATCTCGATCGTGAGCTGGTTGTTGTTCTTGGCGATGAGCGGGGCGATCGTCGCCTTGACGTGGGAGACGAGTTCGTCAACCTCGAAGGTCTCGATGTAAATCTCGGTCTTGCCGGCCTCGATCTTGGACAGGTCGAGAATGTCATTGATGAGGCTGAGCAGGTGCTTGCCGGCCTTCCTGATCTTGCGCAGATCGGGCACGAAGTCCTTCTGACCGAGGTCCTCCGCCTCTTCCATCAGCATTTCGCTGTAGCCGATGATGGCGTTGAGCGGCGTGCGCAACTCGTGGCTCATGCTCGCCAGAAATTGGCTTTTCGCCTGATTGGCGGCATCGGCCTGTTCCTTGGCGAGCTGCAGCTCGGCCTGACGCTGCTTGAGCTCGGTGATGTCGGTATAGACGGTCACCGTGCCGCGGTCGGCGGTCTTGCGCTCGCTGATGCGCACCCAGCGGCCGCTAGCATAGCGCTGCTCGATGACGCCCTCCGCATCGTGGTGGCGGCTGAGGCGCTCGGCAATCCAGGCCTCCTTCGTGAGGTCGCCGAAATCCGCCAGGTTGCGCTCGGCCGCTGCCCGGACGATGTCGGGGAAATGGGTGCCCGGAACAAGAAGATCGGTCAATGCCGGGTAGATGGTCCGGTAGCGCGAATTGGCGAGGACGAGGCGATCGTCGGCATCGAACAGGGCAAAGCCTTCGGAAATCGTCTCGATCGCCGTCTCGATGGTACGGCGCTGCTCCTGGGCAACCGCCTCCAAACGTGCCCGTTCGGCATTGCTGTCGCGGAAGAGCCTGAGGGTATGCGCCATGACGCCGATCTCGTCGGAGCCAACCGGCGGCAGCGCGACGTCGTAGCGGCCCTCGATCATCGCTCCCATCGCCTTGTTGAGATGGCGAAGCGGCACGACGATCGAATGCAGCACCAGAAGGGTCAGCAGGGTGCCCAGCAGGACCACCGCGGCGAGCACGATGAGGGCGATGCGGGTCGCTGCCGCGGCGCTACTGGTCGCCAGGTCGCGCGCCGACCAGGCGTCGCGCTGCAGCATCTGGGTGAGCTCGGAGAGCCGCTCCTCGACCTGCTGGCTGTGCACGCGCCCTTGGGCGAGCAGCGTATTGCCGATGACGCGGCTGTCGTTGGTATAGGCTTCGACGGCCTGTCGGGCGCTCGCGATATAGGCGTCGGTTTCGCGCGCGATCTCGGTTGCGAGCTCAGGATGGCTCGGCGCGAGCCGATCGAGATAAAGCTGCAGATCCGTGCGAGCCTTCTCGGCATTGCGTTCGGAAATGGTCAGCAGGCTGACTGCCAGATCGGTGAGCCAATAGCGCACATTGCCGAAGGCTGTGCTCGCCCCATTCGCTGCTTCGAGCTGGTCGAACAGCTCGGTCGCCCGCGTGATCCGCCGGGCGTTGTTGTCGAGCTCGCGAATGACGATCAGATTCGTAGCAACCATTCCCGCCAGGAGCAGTACGGCAATGGCGGCGACCCTGAGCGGAATGGAGGTGCGCCGGAAGAGCCGGCCGAGCCGGTCGAGCCAGGATTGGGCGGCCGTCTCACCCTCAACGGGGACAGTGCCCTCGGCCCGCACGTGGCTTCGCGAATTATTGGCGATCGTCATTCGTACAACGTGACGCTGATGGCGGCGCCGAGATCTCCCGCCTTGCCTCCCTCCATGGGATAGCCGGTGATGTCCATTTGGCCCTTCGGTGCGCCATGGCAGGTGAGGCAGGAGGGGACATAGTATTCCGGCACCAGGAACCTGTAAGCCGCGCGGTTGTCGGCGGTCGTCTTTTCTTCGAAGGGCGCCCCCTTCGGCCACTGGGAATCGCTGAATTTCGAGGAGATCACGGCGATCTCCCAGGCATCGGGCCGGGCCTTGCGATTACGGACGAGCGGCTCGGGCGCCGTTACCTTCACGCGGGCTTCATTGCCGACCCGTTCGGCGAATTTCTCATTCACGAGCCGCGCGAAGACCGCCGGGATGAAGCCCTTGAACCCTATGCCGGCCTTGTTGATGGTGCTTTGGTTGCCATCTACAACTTCTTTGATCGCATCCATCTGCGCCCGCAGAAGCCGGCCCTCGCGCGAGGCGGGATCGATGGTGCGCAGATCGTGCCCGGTCTGCTTTTGGTAGAGCGCTGCGACCTCGGCGAGCACGCGTTCGCCGGTCAGGCCCTTGTCGCCGAGATCGGGATTATTGATGAGATCCTGGTGCTGCGAGACGATGGTGCGGGCGGAGCGGAGGAGATCGGCAAGGCGGATTGCAATGACCTTGTCATCCGCTTCGGCGGCAAGCGCCGGCCGAATGGGCGAGAGTATTGCTGCAGGCAGCAGCAGGGCGGTCAAAACTATACTGCAGGCGGCCCAGACTACCTCAAGCTTGGTAGGCTTTCCCCACTGGCACCGACGTATTCCATCGTCCGCCCCGTTCACGATCGATCTATCGCGGCTCATCTGATTCTCGCCCTCTGACTTCCCCCGAGCGCAATTCTTCGCTTGTCCGCATGCCCAGGATTTTCCGAAACTATATCCCCTTTTGGACGCGCCGACGAGCGCCCGCAAACTTGACCCTGTTGATCTGTGTTGGCCATTGCACGGAAGAGGTATGGGTCATCCATTCGGGCTATCCGGCGAGCCGGCCGGCAAGCTGAATGACGTCCATGTCATTCTCGCGAAATACTGACGCTCTGCAGAAAAATGGGCGCGGGTTCGTCGCGTGAGCTTACCGGGAAGGCCGCGCCGATGCTTACGTCGCGGTCTCCTGCGGCACGATCGCCGGCTGACGGCGCGACGCCCAAAGGACGATGCCGATGCCGGCGAGGATGAGCGCCATCCCCGTAAGCCGCGTGGCATTGAAGGTTTCACCCAGGAAGAACCAAGCAAAGGAAGCGCCGAACACCGGCACCAGGAGCGCGAAGGGAGATACCGCGGCCGCGCCGTAGAGCTTGATGAGGTGGCCCCAACCGCCGAAGCCGCCGGTCGTGGCGACGAAGCCGAGGAAGAGCACCGCGGCCAAGCCTGCCAGATGCGGGTGGGCGAGCGAGGTCCACACGGCGGACTGTCCGTCGTAGAGGACGGACAAGGCGGCGAGCGGGAGCGGTGGAATGAGCGAAAGCCAAGTCACGAAGGCGAGCATGTCCACCTGACCGGATCGCCGCACGAGGATATTGCCGAAGGCCCAGCAGGTCGCGCCGGCGGCAATGCAGGCAAGGCCCGCATAGGTGATGTCGTGGGCGGCGTCGGTCACCGTCGCGCCGATGGTGGCGAGGCCGGCGACCGCGACCGCCATGCCCGCCAGATGCCGCGAGGAGATGCGCTCGCCGAGGAAGCCGGCCGCGAGCAGAACAGTGAGAATCGCTTGCGACTGAAAGAGCACGGAGGCAAGCCCCGCCGGCATTCCGATGCGCATGCCGACGAAGAGAAAGCCGAACTGGCCCGTGAACCAGATCATGCCGACGAAGACGAGCCAGCGCCAGGGCAGGGCCGGTTTCGGCAGGACGACGATGGCGATCGCGGCGGCCGCAAAACGAAGCGCGGCGAGCAGCAGCGGCGGAAAGCTTTCGAGCCCCCACCGGATCACGACGAAGCTGAATCCCCACGTGGCGGTGATCAGCACGCCAAGGAGCATGTGACGCGGCTGCATAAGAGGTGTTTTCTTCTTTCTGAGGGGAGGCGCAGCGGCCCCATTCAGGGGCGTTCTCGCCGTGGCTAGCGCCTTCGACTAGACCTCGTCCAGACCGATGGAGCCGAAGATGTCGGGACTCACTGTCGCAATGATGACGCCGGAGCAACGATCCCAGTGGGAGCCGCTCTGGCAGGCTTATCTCTCCTTCTACAAGACGAGCGTCCCGCCGGGGGTGACGGATGTCACCTGGCAGCGCTTGCACGACCCCGACGAGCCGGTGTTCGCTTTGGGGACCTTCGAGGGGCAGCAGCTCGTGGCATTCGCCCACTACATCTTCCATCGCTCCACCTGGACCATCAGCCCCTATTGCTATCTGCAGGATCTGTTCACGGCGGAGGAGGCGCGGGGCAGGGGCGCCGCCCGGTTGCTGATCGAGGAGGTGTATCGGCGCGCCGGCGAGGCGGGCGCTTCACGCGTCTATTGGCTCACGCATGAATCGAACGGACGCGCCCGCTCGCTCTACGATCAGGTGGCGGACAACGCCGGCTTCATCCAGTACCGCAAGGCGCTCGCCTAGCTGGCGCTCGCTCACGCCAGAATGGCCTGCGCGCCGCCCCAGAGCCGCCTGAGGGCGTCGCCGGCCGGCTCGGCCTTGGCGAGTGCTGCGGATTGGCCTGCCCAGGCCTGCATGCGCTGGACGTCCCCTTCCTTTTGGGCGGCCGTGCGCATGGGGGCCGTGAGGCCGCGCTGTATCGGATAGGGCGCCGGGGCGGGTGCCTCCGGGTCCAACAGGGCATGCACGTAGTCGGTCGCAATACTGCGGCCGGGGCGGCCGCTGAAGGCACGGGTCACGGTGGTGTCCTCGGGCATGGTCCGCGCCAGCGCATCGGCCCAGGCCGGGTGGAGCTTGGCCTCTGGGCAGCGCAGGAAGGCCGTGCCGACCTGCACGGCGCTCGCGCCCAGCACCAGCGCTGCCGCGACGCCGCGGGCGTCGCCGATGCCGCCGGCCGCCACCACCGGGACTTTCACCGCGTCGACGACCGCAGGGAGGAGGGCGAAGAGGCCGACCTGCCGACGCTCGGCCTCACCCGCCTCAAAGGCGCCACGATGGCCGCCGGCTTCGGCGCCCTGGGCGACGATGACATCGGCGCCGGCCACCTCGGCGGCGCGCGCTTCGGCGACGGTGGTGACGGTCGCAAACCAGGAGATGCGGCGCTCCTTCAGTTTTGCCACGAACTCCGGTGGGTAGACGCCCATGATGGAGGACACGATGGCCGGGCCTGCCGCCAGCATCGCCTCACACTGCCCGGCGAAGTCCGGCAAAGTGCCGTCCCCTGCGTCATCAGGCACCGGCGGACCGAAGCGGCCGAGAAAGGCGCGGACCCGCGCCTCATGGTCGGGATCGCGGACCGGCGGCGGGTCGGGGATCCAGGTGTTGAGCTGGAAGGCTCCGTTGCTGCCGGCACGCACCTCCTTCGCCCAGGCTGCGATCTCGTCCGGCTTCATCATCAAGACGCCGGCCGCGCCGAGCCCACCGGCATTGGCGACAGCGATCGAGAGCGACGGGGGACAGGCACCGGCCATGGGCGCGAGAAGGATCGGGGCGCGCAAGCCGAAACGGCTGGCGAAGCCTTGGGCACGGTCGAGCAGCGCACTCACGACGAATCTCCTGGATGCCGAGACGCCGCAATCGCGGCGCGGCATCATCGCGCCGGCGGGCCCGCGCGGCAAATGACGCTTTCAGATGGCTGGTATCTGCAGCGGTGATGGCCGGCCGCTGCCTTCAGGCATCGGCCGGCCGCGCTCTCATGCTCTTGGCCGCGATCCAGGCGCCGGTTTCCTTGAGCATCTCGTCCGAGAGCGCAGGATCGTCGCTCATGCGCGCCAGAATGACCGCGCCGACCATGGCCGCCCAGCTGCCGATGGCGGCGCGCCGCTTTTCGGCGGCGGAGCCGCCCGGTGCGCTCGGGCTCAGCAGCTCGATCTGCCGGCGCAGGCCCGCGGTCATCGCCGCACGCGCCTCCGGCGCCTGGCGGATCGTCTCGGCGCCGAGACCCGCGGTCGGGCAGCCGCCGGCGAGATCGTTGCAATGCCGTGCGGAGAGATAGCCGGCGGCAAAGCCGGCGAGATCGATCTCGTCAGGGACGGATGATGTCAACGCGCTGGCGAGCGTCTGGGCGATCAGATCGTCCTTCGACTTGAAGTGCCCATAAAAGCCGCCGTGGGTGAGGCCGGCTGCCTTCATCACATCAGCCACTGTGACCGCTTCGAAACCCCGCTCGCGGAAGAGCCGTCCGGCTGCCTCCAGGATCCTTCGCCTGTTCTCCGCCACCTGCTCGCGACTGACCTTCATGCCAAGCCTCCCATATTCAAACCTCCCATGTTCCAAGCCTCCATACCTCACGCCTCCCATGTCGCTTGACATTATACATGATCGATATCATCAATGCACATACATGATCGTCATCATGAATATGTCCCTCGCATCGAAGGAGCGTTCCATGGCTCAGAAACCTGCCGTCCTTATCACCGGCGCCTCCACTGGTATTGGCGCCGTTTATGCCGATCGCTTCGCCAAGCGCGGCCACGATCTCATGCTGGTCGCGCGCGACCAGGCGCGCATGGAGGCCATCGCCGAGCGCCTGCGGCGTGAGACGGGCGTCGCGATCGATATCCTTAAGGCCGATCTCACCGAGCAGGCGGATCTTGCCGCGGTCGAGGCGCGGCTTCGCGACGAGACGCGCATCGGCGTGCTCGTCAACAATGCGGGGGCGACCTCGGCGGGCGGATTTCTCGATCAGGGCCCCGATGTGGTTGCGAAGCTCATCGCGCTCAACACGACCGCGGTCGCGCGGCTCGCCAGTGCGGTTGCACCGCGCTTCGTGGCGGCGGGCGAGGGGGCGATTGTCAATATCGCCTCGGTCGTCGGGCTCGCTCCCGAATACGGAATGGCCGTCTACGGCGCGACAAAGGCCTTCGTCACCTTCTTGAGCCAAGCGCTCCATCTGGAACTCGGGGCAAAGGGCGTCTACGTGCAGGCGGTCCTGCCGGCAGCGACTCGCACGGAGATCTGGGAGCGGTCAGGCCGGGACGTGAACACGCTGACGGGCGTCATGGAGGTCGGCGAACTTGTCGATGCTGCGCTCGTCGGCTTTGACCGGCGGGAGACGATCACCATTCCGCCGCTTCCGGACGACTCGCAGTGGGCCGCGCTCGAGGCAGCGCGACAGGCCATGCTGCCGAATTTCGCCCAGGAACACGCCGCCGCGCGCTATCGTGCGGCGTAGGCCTTTAAGGCTGCAGTCAAGCGGCGTGTGACGGTAACGCGGCCAGCCGCACGCCGAGGGCCTTCATGACCTTCATCACGGTTGCCAATTCCGGATTGCCCTCGTTGCTGAGCGCTCGGTAGAGGCTTTCCCGGGAGAGGCCCGTCTCGCGTGAGATCTGCGTCATGCCGCGGGCCTTGGCCACGTCCCCGAGGGCCGCGGCCAAGAGGGCAGGATCGCCTTCCTCGAGAACGGCTTCGAAGAATTCGGCGATCGCTTCGCTGCTGTCGAGATGTTCGGTCACATCCCATCGGGTCGTCTTGACGCCCATGTTCAGTCCTCCAAATCCGCAGCAATCGCTTTCGCGGCTCGAATATCCCTGTCCTGCGTGCCCTTGTCGCCACCACAGAGCAGGATGACGATCGTCTTTCCGCGAGCCGTATAGTAGACGCGGTAGCCTGGGCCGTAGTCGATGCGAAGCTCGCTGATCCCTTCTCCGACAGGCTTCACGTCTCCGGGGTTGCCCATCGAGAGCCGATAAATGCGAGCCACGATGCGCATCCGCGCACGCGTATCCCGCAGGGACGCGAACCAGTCACGGTAGACGGACGTTTCGCGGATCTCGATCACGTCGAGTTTGTAGCCTGTAGGCTACAAACAGTCAATACGCGTGCGGCGAGACGTGCCGCAGGCGTATTTTGCGGCGATCGTACCTGTCTTAGAACGCGAGCTGCACCTTCATCGCACGGCTGCGATCGGACGCCAGGGTGAAGGCCTCGGTCGCCTGCTCGAAGGGCAGGGTAGCGGTGACCAACGGCTTCAAGTCGATGAGCCCCTTGCCCATCACGTCGACGGCGAGGGCGAATTCGCGATCGAAGCGGAAGGTGCCCCGGAGTTCGATTTCCTTGGCGACGATGACGCTGATCGGCAGGGTCATCTCGCCGCCGATACCGACCTGGACGATGATGCCGCCCGGCCTAACGGCATCGAACGCGCCGACGAGCGCCGCCTGATTGCCGGAGCACTCGAACATGACGTCGAAATGGCCCTTGTCGGCCGTGTAGGCGGCGAGCCCGTCCCGTTCCTCGGCGACATTGATAGCGCGCGTCGCGCCGAGCTTCTTGGCAAGGCCGAGCGGGAAGGGCGCGATATCGGTGACGACCACCTCGCCGGCGCCGGCATAGCGGGCAACCGCGAGCGTGATCACGCCGATCGGCCCACTGCCCGTCACCAGCACGCGCTTGCCCATGAGGGAGCCCGCGCGCGCGGCGGCATGCAGGCAGACGGCGAGCGGCTCGGCCATCGCCGCCTCGGCCATGGTGAGCGTCGGGGCGATCGGCACCGCCTGGCCGGCATCGACCGTGACGCTCTGGCGGAACCCGCCTTGCGCATGGGGAAAGCGCATCGCGCTGCCCATGAACTGCATGTTGAGGCAATAGCGCTGCTGGCCGTCGAGGCAAAAGCTGCAGTGATTGCAGGGCCGGGAGGGATTGACGGCGACGCGCATGCCGGGAACGAGGTGGGAGACGCCCGCGCCGACCTCCTCGACGACACCGGCGATCTCATGGCCGAGCGCCATCGGCTGCTTGATGCGCACCATGCCGAAGCCGCCGTCATGGTAGTAATGCAGGTCCGAGCCGCAGATGCCGCCGCTCTCGATCTTGACGCGCACTTCCTGCGCGGCCGGCGCAACGGGGCTGATCGCCTCGATCCTGAGATCATGGGGGGCATGGATGATGACGCCGCGCATGGGCGAGTTCTCCTGACGTACTGTTGGGGGCGCGCCGGTCTTACCTCTCCCCGGCGGGGAGAGGTCGGCCGCAAAGCGGCCGGGTGAGGGAATTGTCCTTCACGCTCAAACCCCCTCACCCTGTCCCTCTCCCCACCGGGGAGAGGGGACGAAACCGATGTATCGAGGACTGACGGCCGGAGTCGTGTGGCGCCGTCGAGGCGTCACAGCACCGAGGCCATGCCACCGTCGACATAGATGATCTGGCCGTTGACATAGCTCGAGGCGGACGAGGCGAGGAAGACGACGGTGCCGATGAGCTCTTCGGGCTTGCCCCAGCGGCGGGCGGGCGTGCGGGCTTTCACCCAGGCGTCGAAGGTCGGATTGTCGATCAAGGCTTGGTTCATGTCGGTGATCATATAGCCTGGGCCGATGGCATTGGCCTGGATGCCGTGCTCGCCCCATTCGGCGGCCATGGCGCGGGTCAGCATCTTGATGCCGCCCTTGGCGACCGTATAGGGCGCGACCGTCGCACGGGCGAGCTCGCTCGTCAGCGAGCCGATATTGACGACCTTGCCGCGCCCACGCGGGATCATGCGCTTGGCGGCTTCGCGGCCGAGGACGAAGGCGCTGGTCAGATTGGTCTCGATGACCCGGCGCCACTCTTCCGTGGCGAGATCGACCATCGGCTTGCGCAGCTGGATGCCGGCATTGTTGACGAGGATATCGACGGCAATGTCCTGGGCGTCGAGTTTCGCGAAGGCCGCCGCAATTGCCGCCTCATCGGTGACGTTGAAAGGCGCCTCGTAAACCGTGAAGCCGCGAGCCCGCATCTCGTCCGCAGCAACGGCAAGGCGAGTCGCATCGGTGCCGTTGAGCACGACGGCTGCCCCTGCCGCGGCGAGCCCCTCAGCCATGGCACGGCCGAGGCCGCGCGAGGAGCCGGTGACGAGCGCGGTCTGGCCCGTGAGGTCAAACAATTCCTTGGACATGACTCCCCCTCAGAGCGCGGAACGGCGCGTGGTCAGGTCGGTGCGGTCGAAGACGGCCGGCAGGAGATCGATCCCGAGCCCCGGCCCCTCCATGGGGTAGACATAACCGTCCTTGATCGTCGGCACCACTGTGACGAGCTCCTTGTACCAGCCCGTATAGAAGGCGCGCACCGATTCCTGGATGAGCGTGTTGGGCTGGCTGAAGGAAGCGTGCACCGCCGCCGCGAAACCGACCGGGCCGATGCAGTCGTGCGGCGCGAAGGGCCGATGCCAGGTTTCGGCGAGCGCGGCGATCTTGCGGCCTTCCGTCAGGCCGCCCGACCAGCAGAGGTCGACCATCACGACATGCGTCGCATCGCGCTCCAACAGGTCCTTGTAAGGGTAGCGTGAGCCGAGCGTCTCGCTGGCGCAAACCCAGACATCCGTCGAGCGCGCATATTCGGCGAGCGCCTGCGGCGAATTCATGCGGATGGGGTCTTCGTACCACATCGGCTGGTAGGGCTCGAGCGCCTTGGCGATCTTCTTGGCGGTCGGCAGGTTCCACAGGGAGTGGAACTCGACCATGATGTCTATCTTGTCGCCGACCGCCTTGCGGATCTTCTCGAAGGGCTCGATCGCCTTCTTGAGCTGCGCGGCGGTGATGAAGAGCCCCTGGTTCTCGATGGCCGGCGGGTCGAAGGGCCAGATCTTCATGGCGGTGATGCCGCTGTCGAGCAGGCTTTCGGCGAGCACGTCGGCCCGGTTCATGAAGGCGTCGAGATCCTCGTATGGCCCTTCGGCCGCGCCGAAGTTCCAGTTCGAGACCGGCTTGATATTGGTGGAGCGGACATAACCGTAGCCGGCGCAGGTATTATAGATGCGCAGCTTGTCGCGGCAGAGCCCGCCGAGCATTTGATGCACGGGCTGGTCGCAGACCTTGCCGAACAGATCCCACAACGCGATGTCGATCGCCGAGGCGGCGCGATATTCGACGCCGGTCGAGGACTGCGCCATGGGCAGGTTCACGAGATCGCGGTGGATCGCCTCGATATGGAGGGGATTGCGGCCGAGAAGCCGGGCCGCCAGCGTGTCGTGGATATGCGCCTCCACGGCGCCGGCGCCATAGAAGGTCTCGCCGAGCCCGATAAGGCCGGAATCGGTGTGCACGCGGACCCAGAGAACATTCGCGAATTCTTCCGTCCTGAGAGTCTCGATCGAGGTGATTTTCAAGGGTCAGCTCCCTCCTGGGATGCCATGCGGGCGCTCGGCCGGCACAGCGGGGATGCCCGGCCGCGGCGATGCGCATGACGCGATACGATGGCGATAGGCGACAGGCACACGCCCAAGGGGAGGGCGGTCTTGCCTGTTTTTCGACATATGGCCCTGCCGTCATCTGCACGCCCCTGGGTGGGACGCAGGCAGCGGCCAACCCCTTTTGTCTGTTGGCGTTGCAACTCCCGAAACGTCGTCCGGTCTTCTCGCCCGGCTGTCTGCAATCATATTTCCGTTTGTAAAATATCACAACATGTTTTAAAATGCAGTTGCAACGGGGACGAGTTATCTCCCCGATTGGCCGCGCGTCGGCCGTTCTACGCGGGTGAAGACCCGCGACGACGACAAGTCCGCAGAGG
Organism: Chelatococcus sp. GCM10030263; assembly: GCF_042666455.1. Classification (NCBI taxonomy): domain Bacteria; kingdom Pseudomonadati; phylum Pseudomonadota; class Alphaproteobacteria; order Hyphomicrobiales; family Chelatococcaceae; genus Chelatococcus; species Chelatococcus sp. GCM10030263. Next base: position 89,326 of record NZ_JBHTDB010000016.1, read on the forward strand.
CGGACGCGTGGCGAGGGAGAGGAAAACGCTTGATGGCACGCCCGCGCAATCAGCCTCGATTGGCAGAGGTTCGGCCCGACGCCGAGCCGCGCGCGCGCCGGCGCAACCCGGTCAATCTCTTCGATCTGGCCTATGAGCGGATCGAGGACCTCATCGTCAATTGCGTGCTCAAGCCCGGCCGGTTTCTCGCCATCCAGGACCTGCAGGAGATGACCGGCTTCAGCCGCACGCCGGTGCATCAGGCGGTCAGCCGCCTTGCCGCCGACACCCTCGTGATCGTGCGGCCGCGGCACGGCGTGCAGATCGCGCCGATCGACCTCGCGCGTGAGCGGGTGCTGCTGCGCCTGCGCCGCGATCTCGAGCGCTTCGTCATCCAGCTTGCCGCAGAGCGTTCCGGCCCGTCGCATCGCAACCAGATGCTGCATCTGGAGCGGCTGATGCGCGAGCGGCGCGGCGCCATGGATCTGGCCGAATTCAACGTCTTCGACCGGCGCCTCGACCAGCTCATCCTGACAGCGGCGGGCGAGCCTTTCCTCGAACATACGCTGCGCCCGCTGCACACCATCTTCCGCCGCATCGGCTGGATCTTCCACACGGAGATCGAAGCCGATCCGAACCTCGCTGCGACCATCGACAGCCATCTCGCCGTGCTCGACGCAGTCGCCAATCGTCACGTGGAGCGGGCGGTCACCGCCTCCGACGCGCTCATGGATTTCGTCGACAGCATGTTCGACGTCCTGGAGCGCGAGATCGATCCCTCGCTCCTCGACTGCAGCCTCGCCTCGCTCATCCCCTCCCGTTCAGCTGATTGATGCCCGGACCCAGCATGCGCATTGTCTTTCACGGCGAAAACGCCGCTTCCTTCTCCCACGGCTTCGCCGCGCTCGTCGGGGAGGGCGCGGAGATCGCCGTCCTGCCGGATGTGCTCGCGAGCGATGCCGACCGCGCCGCCTATGCCGCCGCGGACGTGATCGTCGGCACGCGCTATGAGGCGTCCTTCCCGCGGCCGGACCGGCTCAGGCTCTTTCACGTGCCCGGCGCAGGCTATGACGCGGTCGATCTCGCCGCGCTGCCGGCCTCGGCCATCGTGTGCAACTGCTTCGGCCACGAACAGGCGATCGCCGAATATGTCATGGCGGCGATCCTGGCGCGGCATGTGCCGCTTGCCGATGCGGATCAACGCCTGCGCCGCGCCGACTGGACCTATTGGGCCGGCGCGCCCGACCGGGTGCATGACGAGCTCGCCGAAAAGACCATCGGGCTCCTCGGCTTCGGCCATATCGGCAAGGCGATCGCGGCCCGCGCCAAAGCCTTCGAAATGAAGGTTCATGTCGCCAACCGCTCGCCGGTTGCCTCGTCGGCTCTCGTCGACCGCGCTTTCGGCTTGAACGATCTCGCCGCCTTCTGGGGATCGGCGGATTTCATTGTCGTGTCGGTGCCGCTGACGCCCGAGACGACCGGCATCGTCAATGCCGCCGCCTTCTCCGCCATGAAGCCGGCGGCGGTGATCATCAATGTCGGGCGCGGTCCCACGATCGACGAGACGGCGCTCTACGAGGCGCTGCGCGACAAGCGCATCGCCGGCGCGATAATCGACACCTGGTATCGCTATCCCTCGCCCGGCAATTCCTCGGTGCTGCCGTCGGCGCTGCCATTTCACGAACTGCCGAACGTCGTCATGACGCCGCATATGTCCGGCTGGACCAACGGCACCATCCGCAGACGGCAGAAGACCATCGCCGAGAATATCCTCAACCGCACAGCAGGCCAGCCCTGCAGCAATGTCGTGCGGGCAGCCCAGGAAGGGTGAGCCCGGCCTTCGGCGGCCGCATGTCCGCGCCCGCTCCAACCAGAGACCAACAAGCGGATATCCGCGATCAGGGAGAGATAGGAATGACGTCGTTCAAGACCTTGAGACTGGCCGTTGCGACGCTTGCGCTCGGCGTCGGCCTGGCAGCGAGTGCGGGCCAGGCTTCGGCCCAAACCGTGCAGGACATCGTCAACCGCGGGAAAGCCCGCATCGGCGTCCTGATCGGCGCCCCGCCGTATGGCTCGGTCGACGCGCAGGGCAATGCCGTAGGCTATGACGCCGATGTCGCCGCCGTGGTCGGCAAATATCTCAATGTGCCCGTCGAAGTGGTGCAGCTCACGCCACCGGCGCGTATTCCGGCTCTCGAATCCGGCAAGGTCGATTTCCTGGTCGCGACGCTCGCGCCGACCCCGGAACGCGCCAAGTCGGTGCTCTTCACCATCCCCTACAGCATGTTTCAGCCGGGCATCTATGCCCACAAGGACAAGAACATCAAAAGCTGGGCGGACCTGAAGGGCATGAAGGTCGGCGTCAACCGCGGATCGAGCGTCGAACACGAGCTGACAAGCCGCGAGAAGGAGCTCAACCTCACCGTCATGCGCTTCGAGGACGATGCGACCGTCATGATGGCGCTGTTCACCGGCCAGGTCGATGCCATCGCCGGGCCGGATGCTCAGGCGAATGCGGCCATGAAGGCGCGCAACGTCACCGACGTCGAGCAGAAATTCATCTTCGCCCGCCAGCCGAATTCCATGACGGTGCGCAAGGACCAGACGGACCTGCGCGACTGGCTGAATACGGTGATCGCCTACATGAAGCTCTCGGGCGAGCTCGACACGATCTCGCGCAAGTGGGTTGGCATTCCCCTGCCGGAGCTGCCGACCTTCTGAGCAATCGCGTTCATGGTTCACGCGTGAGCGCAGTCCCCTCTCCCCGTACGCGGGGAGAGGGTTAGGGTGAGGGGCGCGGAAGCGCAGACGTAAGTTGCCCCTCACCCGGCTGCTTTGCAGCCGACCTCTCCCCGCGTACGGGGAGAGGTGGATCAGCGCCCGCCAATCAACTGCGAGCCCGACTCTCACAGATCCGCGCGGAAAGGTCAGTCGACCCGATGCATTTCCAGTTTCAATTCGCCAGCGTCTTCGCCGAGAGCGACTTCATCCTGCAAGGGATGCTGCTGACGATCTATCTCTCGGCGGGCGCCATCCTGTTCGGGTCGATCATCGCCATCCTTCTCTCGGCGGCGCGTAGCAACGGGCCGCGCGGAGTGGGGATCGCGGTCGACGCCTATGTCGAACTGGTGCGCAACACGCCCTTTCTCGTGCAGCTCTTCATCATCTTCTTCGGTCTGCCGAGCCTCGGCATGCGCCTTAACGCCAATCAGGCGGCGCTGCTCGCCATGACCCTCAATCTCGCCGCCTATTCCACGGAGATCATCCGTGCCGGCGTTGAATCCATCCACCGCTCGCAGATCGAGGCGGGACTGTCGCTCGCCATGACCAAGCGGCAGATCTTCCAGCATGTCGTCATCGTGCCGGCCATCGCCAAGGTATGGCCGGCGCTGTCGAGCCAGTTCGTGCTGATGCTGCTCGCCTCGAGCATCTGTTCCTTCATCTCGGTTCAGGAGCTCTCCGGCGCCACCGCCATCATCGAGCAGCGGACCTTCCGCAGCTTCGAAACCTATATCGTCGCCACGCTCCTCTATCTCGTCATGGCGCTCGTGCTGAAGACGGCGCTGCTCGGCCTCGGCCGGCTCCTCTTCCCGCGGGTCTCCGGTCTCTCCCGGGTTCAGGTCAAAGGAGAGGCGGCATGATCACCTCCTTCGGCTGGCCCGAGTTCATGTTCCTGGTGCGCGCGACCGGATGGACGCTCGTTCTGACCGCGATCGCCTTCGCGTTGGGCTCGCTCGTCGGCGGCGTCTTCGCCATTCTCCGGCTGGCGCGGGCACGGGCGCTGCGCCAGGCAGCCGCCGTCTATATCATCGTGATTCAGTCCATCCCCGTGCTGATGGTGCTGTTCCTGTCCTATTACGGCCTGTCGCTGATGGGCTTCGACGTGCCGCCGCTACTCGCCGCCTCACTGTCGCTTGCCATCTATGTCAGCGCCTATCTCGCCGAGATCTGGCGCGGGTCGATCGAAGCCGTGCCCTTCCAGCAGTGGGAGGCATCCTCCTCGCTCGCCATGACCCGCGCGCAGCAATATCGCTACGTGATCCTGCCGCAGGCGCTGCGCATCTCCGTGCCGCCGACGGTCGGCTTCCTCGTGCAGCTCGTGAAGAATACCTCGATCGTTTCCGTCGTCGGTTTCGTCGAATTGTCCCGCGCCGGCCAGCTCATCAACAACGCCACCTTCCAGCCCTTCGAAGTCTTCGGCTCCGTGGCGATTATCTATTTCCTGATCTGCTTCCCGCTGTCGCGTCTCAGCAAACATCTCGAGAAGGTGCTTCATGCCGGCCGTACTGATTGACGACGTTCACAAGCGCTTCGGCCCGCTCGAAGTCCTGAAGGGCGTCTCCCTGACCGTCGAAGGCGGGCAGGTGGTCGCCATCATCGGGCGCAGCGGTTCGGGCAAGTCGACGCTCCTCAGATGCATCAACGGGCTCGAGTCCATCCAGTCCGGGCGGATCGAGGTGGTCGGCCATGTGGTCACGACCGACGACGCGAAACTCAGGGCGTTGCGCAAGGACGTCGGCATCGTCTTCCAAAGCTACAACCTCTTTCCGCATCTAACGGTCGGCCAGAACATCATGCTCGCGCCGCGCATCACCAAGGGCGTCGCGAAAGACGAGGCGCGCAAGCTCGCGGACAAGGTGCTGGCGCAAGTCGGCCTGTCGGAGAAATTCGACGCCTATCCCGACAACCTGTCGGGTGGCCAGCAGCAGCGTGTGGCGATCGCCCGCTCGCTCGCCATGCAGCCCAAGGTCATGCTCTTCGACGAGGTGACCTCGGCGCTCGATCCCGAACTCACCGGCGAGGTGCTGCTCGTCATGGAGGAGCTCGCCAAGGCCGGCATGACCATGCTGCTCGTGACCCACGAAATGAATTTCGCCCGCCGGGTCGCCGACACCACCGTCTTCATGCACCAGGGCAAGGTGTGGGAAATGGGTCGTTCCGAGGAGCTGTTCGCGGCCCCCAAAACGCCCGAACTCGCTGCCTTCGTCGGCGGCAATCTGAAATAGCGGTGAGCGAGGACCAACTCTCCCGTGGTGGTTCTCGCGGGTCGCGCGGCGGCTCATCTCGCATGGAACGACGGTGCGCAATTGCGCCGGCGCTGGCGGAAACTGCCATGGCGCTGTGCGCAAGTCTTTTTGTTCTCTGACGAAACGGGAACTGTGTGGTAGACTGAACCGTTCATAATGAGAAGATCAACACCGGGAGGGCGGCATGTCGATCATCTCCGTCACAGAAAAAGCCTCTGGCCATCGTGTTCTGGTCAATACCGAGCATGTCCTGATGGTGCGACCGATCGCCCATGGCGGCTGCAATGTCTATCTGGCAAGCGCCAGCATTCATGCCCCTGATATTTTGACGCTTGCCGAGGACATCGACGACTTGGCCCGTCGGATGCTTGGCGACCGCGACCTGCATGGGAATGCCGGATCGGGAATCGCGGACACCGGGATCGATCCGAAATCCATTCCGCACTGACTGCGGATACTTCCCGGAGGCTGAGGACTGCTGCCCCTGACGCTGGCTGTCGTCTCGCACCCGTAAGAGCGGGGCGGGTCGGCGCCGGAAGGGGGGAGCTTCCGGCGCCCCGTAGGCAAAGCCTACGGCTCCGGCCCGTTGCCCGCCGGGGGAACGGAGGGCCACGTGCGACAGAGATCGTCGTCGCGGTACCTCTTGGCGAATACCAGCTTTTTCGAAGCCTGCGCGGAAAAAATTATCCTGGAACGCCATTACCTTGTGAAGAACTTGATTGTATACATTTTCCACAACGATAGTGTACAATCGTCACTCAGATGAACGACGAGTTCGCAAGGACCGGTCTTATACGTCGCCGGCTGCGGCGGTGTCCGTGGTACCTGAAGAGAGGTGGTATGGCGGAAAAATGCCCGATCGACTATCCAGACAAAATCCGCCGACCGGCTCGAGGACGGTTCAGCCGGCGCGCTTGTCCTAAACGCTACCGGGCGGCTGGATCTCCTGCATCGCTGGCCAATTTCTGCTGAAATTCCAGCCGGCTAATTGTCTGATCATTGCCCCGTGCAGGCGCGGTTGGGGTAATGGGGTGATCCTCTTGATTTGCCGCCGAAGGATCCAATCTCGTTGCCGGCATGACCTGGCTGTTCGATTGGCCTTCATTTGTTTGAGATCGGATACGCCGACCAGAGCTTGGCAGTACAAGGTCACAGGAGCCGCCCGGACCGCTGCGCCTCAAGTATCCGGGTTTGAATATTTGTCGCTTCTACGTATTAAGTGGTAACTATGCGCTGGGGGGAGGTGAGGCAGTCCAGATCGCACCGGTTACATGAAATTTATAAGTCCCTCGACGGCGTCCAGGTGGTATCATGAATAATGCCTTGGAGGACGCCGGCGGGCTGCACGGCCAACGATCAGGCCGAGGCAGGAGGTAACATGCACAGCTGTCGTAGAACATCCTGCCTCCCCCAGACCGCCGCAGCATCATGACAGTGCCGGCGACGACCGCGGTCATTCTCGCCGGAGGCCGTGCCCATCGGCTCGGCGGCACAGACAAGGCGCTGGTCGAGGTCGCCGGTCGGCCGATGTTAGCCCATGTCGTCGAGAGGCTGTCGCAGCAATCGCCCGGCCTTGTCATCAATGCCAATGGCGATCCCGCGCGCCTTGCGGCCTTCGGCTTGCCTGTCGTTGCTGACGACCTGCCGGGCTTCCTCGGACCGCTTGCGGGCCTGCTTGCCGGGCTCAACTGGACCAGGCACGCCCGTCCCGACGCCGCCTGGATGGTGAGCGCGGCCGTCGACATGCCTTTCCTTCCGCCCGATTTCGTCGGGAGGCTCCACGAGGCGCGAGCGCGAGCCGGCGCCGATCTTGCCGTCGCGGCGTCAGGCGGTCGCCGTCATCATGTCGCGGCGCTGTGGCCTGTCGGGCTCGCCGACAGCCTCCAGAGGGCTCTGACGGCCGATGGCTTGCGTGCCGTTGCCGCTTTCACGGACCGCTATGCCGTCGCCGTCGCGGAATGGCCGACGGAGCCCTTCGATCCCTTTTTCAATGTCAATACACCGCTCGACCAGGCGATGGCTGACGATCTCGCAGCTTCGATCGGCATCACGACGCCTTAAGGAGAGCCCGAGGCGCCGCGCCGGATGGTGAAGACGAGGAGGTCACCCTGTCGTTCCTCGGCCTCCAAGGCATCACCGCTCTCGTGCAAGAGATGGGGAATGTCGATCGCCGTCATGGGGTCGGTGCAGGTGACCACGAGCACCGCGCCGGGCGCGAGGCCCCGCAAAGCCTTGCGGGTGTGCAGGACGGGGAGCGGACACTTGAGGCCGCGAAGGTCGAGGCGGGATGTCATGTGTTCGGTGGCGATCGCGACCCGGAACCGGCGACCCTCAAGCAAAGCTGGAGCTCGGGACGCTAACCTCTTCCGGCTTCAAAGATTCGGCGGTGGCGGAGACGGAGGGATTCGAACCCTCGATAGGGCTTTACAACCCTATAACGGTTTAGCAAACCGCCGCCTTCAGCCTCTCGGCCACGTCTCCGGCGGCTTGTTTCCTTGCAGATTCAGGAGGCGAGGTCAATGCGCTTCACGGCGCGTCCCAGGTCTCACAGCTCCAGCAAGGCATAGGGCTGGCCGGTGGGCTTTTCGATCTGCCGTGCCACATTGTAGACCGGCGCCCCGCCGGGCGTGCGGCCTTCATAGGCTCCACGATGGGCATGACCATGCACGACGGCGCTGACGGCGAAGCGGTCGATCGTCTCGGCAAGGCGGGAAGAGCCGAGGAATGGAAAAATTTCGCGCGGTTCGCCCGCCAGCGTATCCGGGATCGGCGCGTAGTGCAGGACCACGAGCGCGCGCCCGGCGCGAACCTGCCGCATCGCATTTTCGAGCCGCATGGCTTCGCTGATGCTTTCCGCCACCATGGCCTTGATCGCCGGCTCACCGAAAGATCCCAGCATCGCCTTGCCGAATCCGCCGGCGAAACCCTTGACGCCGACGAAGCCGACGCCCTCGATCTCGGTCGCCTGGCCGTCGAGCAGGCGCACACCGGCCTGCCGCAGGATGCCGGTGATCTCGTTCACGGCATCGCATTCATAGTCGTGGTTGCCGAGGACCGCGACCACCGGGATCGAGCAGGCGCGCAGGTCTTCTGCCAGAAGCTCCGCCTCCCGCGGCTTGCCGAGGTCCGTGAGGTCTCCCGTGATGACGAGCACGTCGGCAGCTCGCGAGATATCGCCGAAGAGATCCTTGTAGGAGACCGTGCCGTCGTCTTTCATGTGGAGGTCGCCGATCGCCGCGACCTTGAGCGTGCCGTTCTCAGCCATGCCGGACGCGGTCTCCCGTTCAGCTATTGCGCCACTCGCCTTCGCCGCCGACATCGGCGAAGCCCCATTCCTTGACGTCGATCTCGTAATCGATGCGGGAGAACATCCGGCCGCGGCAGACTTTCATGCGGGGCGGCGGCAGTTCGCGCTGGCGGGCGAGGCGCTCCAAAAGCTCGTCGAGCAGCCAAGCCGGGACGTTGTCGCGTTCGGTCGGGTAGATCCAGCGGAAATTGAGGAGATGCATGAGCAGCACCTCCCAGTGCACTTCCATATAGCCGAGCAGCCGGTGCCAATCGATCTGGTCGTGCGCCTTGAGAATAATATGCGCGACGTCTGCACCGTCGTAGCGATGGCGCAACTGGATGAAGCATTTCGACCAGACGAGTTCGGTCGGGGCGACGATGCGCACGGGGATGCCGAAAACCTCGCTTTGACGGGCGTGGTCGAACCAGACATCGCCAACCGGCATGGTGCCGTTGGAGGAGGCGAAGATCACGTCGAAACAGCAGGTGCCCTTGTAGACCTTGCCGAGCCAGCGGTCGTCCTCGATTTCAACGACATAGCCGAGCGCGCTGAAATGAGCGAGGATGCGCTGGTAGTCCCCGGCCTTGCAGAAGATGTCGAGGTCCTTGGTCTCGCGTGAAATCCCCGTATAGGCGCTGAGCGCATAGGTGCCGGCGAGGAGGAAGGGAAGGCCCGAGGCGATGAGCTCGCGCACGGCTTCCGTATAGAAGGCCTCCGCCTGCGGGTCCTTGAGGGTCGGTTCGGCCTTCGCCCCGAAGGAAAGGACGGGCGCGGCGTTCGGCTCATCGGCTACGGCTTCGTGAATCATGAACCAGGGCCTCTAAAAGGCGCGCCAAGACCGCTTAGCTGTAACGAACGATGCCCAGCGAGGTTCCGCCGCCCGGTCACGCTCACGCCCGGATGGTGCAATGAGCCGGCGCGGGAACACCAGGCCGCGACCTGCATTTTCCAGAAGACCTGCATTCTCCAGAAAACAAGCGATGCTGAATGGGTAATCCCTTGAGCAACGATCTAGAACGGAAAGGGCGGACCGGCAGGTTCCGGTCTCTGGGCCGGAGTGCACGCGCCGCGGCTGCGGGACTGCGCAGCCTTGCGGCGAGGGTTGCCCGGCGGATGCATTTGACGAGACAAGACGGAGGCGCGACCATGGCACGGCATCAATCCGGGGAGCAGAAGGAGACCGTCTCGCGCGTCATGCACGAGTATAAGCACGGCGAACTTCGCATCCGCGGGAAAGGCCCCAAGGTCAAGAACCCCAAGCAGGCGATCGCGATTGCCCTGCACGAGGCGGGGGCCACGAACCAGGAGAGCCCGCGCAAGAACAAGGACAACCTGCACCGAACGAAGCAGAAGGAGCGCCATGGCGAGACCGCCGAGGCGCGCACCGAGGGCAAGGCGGCGCAGAACCGCACCATGAAAGAGGCGACGGCCCGCCGGAGCGCGAAGAAGGCGAGTGACGGACAAGGCGACGGCAAGAGCCGGGACGATCTCTACGCCGAGGCCAAGCGCCGCAATATTCCAGGCCGGTCGAAGATGTCGAAGGCCGAGCTCGAACGAGCGCTGCATCACTGAAGGCTCCGCGCCCTTAGCGTCTGCTGTGACCACCGCCGACGATCTTCGGCAGTGAAGTTCCCCGTTGCCAGCGATCTATGAGGTGAAGACCATGATTCATCACGTCTCCCTCGGCACCAATGACGTCGCGCGCGCTCGCGCCTTCTACGATCCCCTCCTGAGCCTGCTCGGGCTCAGACTGATCAAGGCGGACGAGAAATCGGCCGATTACGGGACAGGGGATGTGCTGTTCAGCCTGGAGACGCCGGTCGATGGCCGGCCGGCCTCGCCGGGCAACGGCGTGCATGTCGCCTTCCTCGCGAGAGACCGTGCGATGGTCCAGGCCTTTCATGACACGGGGCTTGCACATGGCGGCACCAGCGACGGCGAGCCGGGTGTCCGGCCGGAATATGACGATAATTACTACGCGGCTTTTTTGCGCGACCCAGACGGCAACAAGGTCGAAACGGTGACCTTCGCTGCGAAGTAACGGAAACAGCAACTTTTCCTCCGCCTTCTCCTGGAACCAGCCCGTCGCTGCCCCGCTTATGCGGTGAGGTGACCAGCGACGGAGGATGCCATGTCGGACGCAACGCGTGTTTCGCGAGCTTCCCATCCCGGACGTCGCCGCAGGCTCTGGCCGATCATTCTGCTCGGCGCGTTGCTCGCGCTCATTGGCATCGTGCTCATTGCCGGCGGCGCCTGGCTCGTCGCGGTCGGCGGTTCGGCCTACTACCTGGTGGCCGGTATCGGCCTCTTGGTCTCCGGCGCTCTCATGATCAGCGGCCGGGCGGTCGGCGCTTGGCTCTATATCCTCGTCTTCATCGCCACCTTGCTATGGGCCTATTGGGAGGTCGGGCTCAACGGCTGGGCGCTCTTGCCGCGCGTTGTCGGGCCGGCGGTGCTGCTCTTTCTCGTCCTCGCGGCGCTGCCGCGTCTTACGGGCTACCGCTGGCCGGGCATTCTCGCCGCCATGGCCGTACTGCTGGTTGTCCTCGTCGGAGGCGGAGTGGTGATCGCCGACCGCAACGCGCCCGTGGGGCAGGAGCCGCTGCCGGCGCCCAGCTCCATCGCCATGTCCGATCCGGTGCGGCTTGCGGCCGGGCCGGACTGGCCCGCCTATGGCGGCAGTGACAGCGCGCGCCGCTATTCGCCCTTGAACCAGATCAATCGGGAGAACGTCAGCCGGCTGCAACGGGTCTGGGTGGCGCATACCGGCGACCTCCCGTCGAGCGAGTTCGCCGAGGGCAAGTACGGGGCGGAGACGACCCCGCTCAAGGTAGGCGACACGCTCTTCCTTTGCTCCGCCAAGAACATCATGATCGCCCTCGATCCCGCGACGGGGCGCGAGCGCTGGCGCTACGATCCCAAGGTGCCGGATGAGTGGATCCCCTATACGGCGGCCTGCCGTGGCGTGACCTATTACGAGGTGCCGAACGCGGATCCCGCAACGGTTTGCGCCCGGCGCATCATCGAGGGCACGCTCGACGGGCGGCTCATCGCCGTCGACGCCGGCAACGGCACGCCATGTCCCGACTTCGGGCAGAGCGGCGTGGTCGATATCAAGGTCGGCATGGGCGAAGTCGTGCCGGGAATGGTGTCGATCACCTCGCCGCCGACGATCGTGCGCGGCGTCATCGTCACTGGCCACCAGGTGCTGGACGGTCAAAAGCGCGATGCGCCATCCGGCGTCATCAAGGGTTTCGACGCCGTCACCGGCGCGCTGCGCTGGGCCTGGGACATGACGCGCCCCGATATCACCGGCCTGCCGCCGGAAGAGCAGACCTATACGCGCGGCACGCCTAACATGTGGACGATCGCCTCCGGCGACGAGGCGCTCGGGCTCGTCTATCTGCCCATGGGCAATTCGGCCGTTGATTACTGGAGTTCGGCCCGCACCTCGCTGGAGAAGGAATTCGCCACCTCGATCGTTGCCCTCAATGTCGAGACGGGTAAGCCCGCCTGGCATTTCCAGGCCGTGCACAACGACGTCTGGGACTATGATTTCGGCTCGCAGGCGACGCTGGTCGATTTTCCGACGCAGAACGGCCCCGTGCCGGCGCTTGTGGTGCCGAGTAAGCAGGGCGACATCTTCATCCTCGACCGGCGGACCGGTCAGGCGCTCGTCGGCATGGAGGAACGCCCGGTGCCGCAGGGCGGTGTCGAGCCCGAGCAGCGAGCGAAGACCCAGCCGTTCTCGCTCTACCACACCCTGCGCAAACCTGAACTCACCGAGGCGATGATGTGGGGCATGTCACCGATCGACCAGATGATCTGCCGCATCCAGTTCCGCACCGCGTCCTACCAGGGCTACTTCACGCCACCGACGGCCGATCGTCACTGGATCGAATATCCTGGCTACAACGGCGGCTCGGACTGGGGCAGCGTCGCCGTCGATCCGACCCGCGGCATCATCATCGCCAACTACAACGACATGCCGAACTATAACGAATTCGTGCCCCGCGGGGAGGCGGAGCGGCTCGGTTGGGCGCCACGCGGCCAAGAACGCGGCGAGATGGGCGGGGCGGAAGGCGCCGGCGATCCGCAGATCGGGGCGCCCTACGCGATCAACGTCAATGCGGGCTGGCGCCTGCCGGTCACCAAGCTCCTGTGCAAGGAGCCGCCCTACGGCGGCATCCGCGCCATCGACCTCAAGACCGGCAAGACGCTGTGGGACAGGCCCTTCGGCACGGCCCGCGCCAATGGGCCCTTCGGCATTCCCTCCGGGCTGCCGATCACTATCGGCACGCCGAACAACGGCGGCCCGGTGGTGACTGCAGGCGGGCTCATCTTCATCGCGGCGGCGACCGACAACCTGATCCGCGCCATCGATATCGAGACGGGCGAGACCGTCTGGCAGGATGCGCTGCCGGCCGGTGGCCAGGCGACGCCGATGACCTATGAGGCGAACAGCCGGCAATATGTGGTCGTCATGGCCGGCGGCCACCATTTCATGGAGACGCCGATCGGCGACGCAGTTGTCGCCTATGCGCTGCCGCAGTGACGTTTCCCCGTCCCTGCAGATAGGAGAGGGGACAGGTCCGCCATCTGGCCTATTCCCCGTGGGCGGGCGGTGGTCTATGAGGCAGCCAAGGAGCCTCGCCATGACCGATCGCATGACCAACCGCATCACTATCCGCCGCCCAGACGACTGGCATGTGCATCTGCGCGACGGCGCCATGTTGAGCGCCGTGATCGGCCACACCGCCGCGCAGTTCGGGCGCGCCATCATCATGCCGAATCTCGTGCCGCCGGTCGTGACTACCGCCGATGCGCTCGCCTACCGCGCCCGCATTCAGGAGGCCTTGCCGGCGGGCAGCGATTTCACGCCGCTTATGACCCTCTACATGACCAACGGCACGAATGCCGATGATGTGGTGCGCGGGTTTGAGGAGGGCATCATTGCGGGTGTGAAGCTCTATCCGCAGCATGCCACCACCAATTCGAATTTTGGCGTCTCGCAGATGGAGACGATCCATCCCGTGCTCGCCGCCATGGAGCGCGCGGGCGTCCCGCTCCTCATGCACGGTGAAGTCACCGATCCCGCCGTCGATATCTTCGACCGCGAGGCGGTGTTCGTCGAGGGCGTGCTCGACCCACTCGCCAAGCGCTTCCCGGGCCTCAAGATCACCCTGGAACATGTGACGAGCGCCGAAGGCGTCGGCTATGTGGAGAGCGCGCGGGCGGGGATCGGCGCAACCATCACGCCGCATCACCTGATGTTCAACCGCAACGCCATTTTCCAAGGTGGCATCCGTCCGCATTACTACTGCCTGCCCATCGCCAAGCGCGAGCATCACCGGCAGGCGCTGCGGCGAGCGGCGACCTCGGGCAATCCGCGCTTCTTCCTCGGCACGGATACGGCCCCGCATACCCGCAGTGCCAAGGAGGCCGCCTGCGGCTGCGCAGGGCTCTTCGTCGCGCCGGTGGCGCTGCCGACCTATGCCCAGGTTTTCGAGGAGGAGGGGGCGCTCGACAGGTTTGAAGCCTTCGCCAGCCTCAACGGCGCACGCCATTATGGGCTCGCGCCCAATGCGGGCACTGTCACGCTCGTGAAGCAGCCTCGCTTCGTGGCCGAGGATGTCGCGGTCGTTGGTGGCGAGGCCGTCCACGTCTACCGGGGCGGTGAAGAGGTGGGCTGGACCATCGAACCCTGACCGTCGTTCTGGATTCCGAACCGGGCTGTCGCGGCTTGTGGAGGCGGGCCGATATATCCCCGCTTGAATTTGCGCTTGAGTTGATCTGATATTGCGTTGCAGCATATCGAGGCGGCGGCACTTCCGCTTTGAGGGGAGCGAAAGCAATGAAGATCAACAAGTTGCTCGTGGCCAACCGGTCCGAGATCGCCATCCGCGTCTTTCGCGCCGCAACAGAGCTCGGCATCCGCACGGTCGCGATCTATGCCGAGGAAGACAAGCTTTCGCTCCATCGCTTCAAGGCCGACGAGGCTTATCTGGTGGGCCGCGGCGCCCAGGGCGAGAAGACGCTCGGTCCCTTGGAGGCCTATCTCTCTATCGAGGAGGTGATCCGCGTCGCCAAGGCCGCCAAAGTCGACGCGATTCATCCGGGCTACGGCTTTCTGTCGGAAAGCCCGGAATTCGCCGAGGCCTGCGCCGCCGCCGGCGTCGTCTTCATCGGCCCACGGCCGCAGACCATGCGCACGCTCGGCAACAAGGTGGCGGCGCGCAATCTCGCCATTTCCGTCGGCGTGCCGGTGATGCCGGCGACGGACCCGCTGCCGGACGATCCGGCCGCGGTGAAGCGCCTCGCGGCCGAGGTCGGCTATCCCGTCATGCTGAAGGCCTCGTGGGGCGGCGGCGGGCGCGGCATGCGCCCCATCGACGGCGAGGACAAGCTGATCGATGCCGTCACGACCGCGCGGCGCGAGGCCAAGTCCGCCTTCGGCAAGGACGAGGTCTATCTCGAAAAGCTGGTCACCCGCGCGCGCCATGTGGAGGTGCAGCTCCTCGGCGACAGCCACGGCAATCTCGTCCATCTCTTCGAGCGCGACTGCTCGATCCAGCGCCGGCATCAGAAGGTGGTGGAGCGTGCGCCGGCGCCGTTCCTGGACGAGGCGGGACGGGCGGCGCTCGCCGCGGCAGCGCTCGAGATCGGCCGCGCCACCGGCTATGTCGGGGCCGGCACGGTCGAATTCCTCATGGATGCCGACACCGGCCAATTCTATTTCATCGAGGTCAATCCGCGCATCCAGGTGGAGCATACGGTGACCGAGGTCGTCACCGGGCTCGACATCGTCAAGGCGCAGATCCGGATCGCCGAGGGTGGCCATATTGGCAACGTGGAGGAGACCGGCATCCCCGAGCAGGCCGCGATCCGCCTCAACGGCCATGCCCTGCAATGCCGCATCACCACCGAGAATCCGGACAACAATTTCATCCCGGACTATGGGCGGATTTCCGCGTATCGCGGTGCCTTCGGCTTCGGCATCCGGGTTGACGGCGGCACCGCTTATTCCGGCGCGGTGGTCACCCGCTTTTATGATCCGATGCTGGAGAAGGTCACCGCCTGGGCACCGACCCCGGAGGAGGCGACGCACCGCATGGTCCGTGCGCTGCGGGAATATCGCATCCGCGGCGTGGCCACGAACCTGGCCTTCCTGGAGGCGCTGCTCGAACACCCGAGCTTCGTGTCCGCCGCTTACACCACGCGTTTCATCGACGAGACGCCCGCGCTCTTTCAGCTCGACCGACGGCGCGACCGGGCGACCAAGCTCCTCACCTATATCGCCGACGTCACCGTCAACGGCCATCCGGAGGTGAAGAACCGCGCGCGCCCGCCGGCCGAGGCCCGCCGGCCGGTGGCGCCGGTTTTTTCTCCCTCTCCTCTAAAGGGGGAGGTGGACGCACCTGCGTCAAGACTTGCCCCTCACCCGGACCTACGGTCCGACCTCTCCCCGCAAACGGGGAGAGGTGTAGACGGCACCCGCCAACTGCTCGACCGGCTCGGGCCAAAGGGTTTCGCCGACTGGATGCGCACTCAGACGCAGGTGCTCGTGACCGACACGACGATGCGCGACGCCCATCAGTCGCTGCTCGCCACGCGCATGCGCACCCATGACATCGTCGCCGTTGCGGAGGCCTATGCGCGCGGCCTGCCCGAGCTCCTTTCCCTCGAATGCTGGGGCGGGGCGACTTTCGATGTCGCCATGCGCTTCCTCAACGAAGATCCCTGGGAGCGGCTGGCCCTCTTGCGCGAGCGGGTGCCGAACGTTCTCCTGCAGATGCTGCTGCGCGGTGCCAATGGCGTCGGCTACACCAATTATCCCGACAATGTCGTGCGGTTCTTCGTGAACGAGGCGGCGAAGGCCGGCATCGATCTCTTCCGCATCTTCGACTGCCTCAACTGGGTCGAGAATATGCGGGTAGCGATCGATGCCGTCGGGGAGGCCGGCAAGATCGCCGAGGGGGCGATCTGCTACACCGGCGACATTCTCGATCCCAATCGTGCGAAGTATTCGCTCAACTATTACGTATCCCTCGCCAAAGAACTCGAGGCGGCCGGCTGCCATGTGCTCGGTCTGAAAGACATGGGCGGGCTGCTCAAGCCGGCGGCGGCGCGCGTGCTCGTCAAGGCGCTCAAGGAGGAGGTCGGGCTGCCGATCCACCTCCACACCCACGACACCTCCGGCATCGCGGCGGCGAGCCTGCTGGCGGCGGTCGACGCGGGCGTCGATGCGATTGACGCCGCCATGGATTCCATGTCGGGGCTGACCTCGCAGCCCTGCCTCGGCTCGCTGGTGGAGGCGCTCCGACACGGCGAGCGCGAGACGGGGCTCGATCCGGAGGCGATCCGCCAGATCAGCTTCTACTGGGAGGCGGTACGGCAGCAATATGCGGGTTTCGAGAGCGATCTGAAAGCTGGCGCCTCGGAAGTCTATCTGCACGAGATGCCCGGCGGTCAGTTCACCAATCTCAAGGAACAGGCGCGTTCGCTCGGGCTCGACAGCCGCTGGCACGAGGTCGCGAAGGCTTATCGCGCCGCCAACGATCTTTTCGGCGACATCGTCAAGGTGACGCCATCGTCCAAGGTCGTCGGCGACATGGCCCTGATGATGGTGGCCCAGGGTCTGACGCCCGAAGACGTGCTCGATCCGGCCAAGGAGATCGCCTTTCCGGGCTCCGTCATCGAGATGTTGCGCGGCGATCTCGGCCAGCCGCCTGGCGGCTGGCCGGAGGCTCTGACGCGAAAGGCGCTGAAGGGTGAGACGCCCGCGACGGTGCGGCCGGGCTCGCTTCTCGCCGACGCGGATCTCGAGGTGGCACGCGCCGAAGCGGCAAAGGTCTTGGAGGGGGAGGCGGCCGATACGGAACTCGCTTCCCATCTCATGTATCCGAAAGTCTTCGCCGAATTCGCAGCTGCGCAACGTAAATACGGGCCGGTCTCGATGCTGCCGACACTCGTCTTCTTCTATGGGATGGCGGTCGGCGACGAAATCTCGGTGGAGATCGAGAAGGGAAAAGCGCTGGTCGTCCGCTTGCAAGCAATCGGCGAGACGGACGAGGAGGGGCAGGTCCGCGTCTTCTTCGAGCTCAACGGCCAGCCGCGCATTGCCAAGGTGCCGAACCGGTCTGCCGCGGCAACAGGTCAGGCCCGGCGCAAGGCGGATGAGGCCAATGAGGGGCATGTGGCTGCGCCGATGCCGGGGTCGGTTTCGACCATTGCGGTCGCGGTCGGGCAGACGGTGAGCGCGGGCGACGTGCTCTTGAGCATCGAGGCGATGAAAATGGAAACGGCGCTGCATGCCCCTCGCGACGGCACCGTCTCGGAAATCCTGGTTCATCCGGGCAGCCAGATCGATGCCAAGGACCTGTTAATGACCATTGCCTGAGTTGTTTTTGCTTCACGACATACAAAAATGCGTGTAGCTGCGTCCTGGGTGTGGCCTGAAACCGGCAAAGTAACCGGATTTTCACCGGCGCTCGGGGCTTCGTGCCCGGGATCGCCACGGCCGCGGGATGCGGTGAGAGGCGAGGGCTTATCAAAAAGAGCCAAAAACCGCGCATTTTGCCATATCTGGGTTCTCGCGCGGCGGCCAATTCGGAGTTATGATTTCACTCGCCACGAGCACGCGGGTTGAATAGAATTCACCAGCGTAAATGTGTGGTGCGCCGAAACCTTGTTCGGATATGAGCTACTCTCTTCAGTTGGATCTTCCTGTATGAACCGATATGACGATTCCCGTGACGCGCGCCGGCGGGGCGCCCGTAGAGACGGTTTTGAGGCGCGCGATAGCGGCTTTGGGAATTCCCGCTCCGGCGGTGATCCAAGAGGTGGTGATCCGAGAGGCGGCGATCCAAGAGGCAGCGATCCGAGAGAGGCCATGTTCGCCCCTCCGGCAGGTCCGGCCATCGAAGCGACGGTAAAGTGGTTCAATCCAAGCAAGGGCTTCGGCTTCGTCGCTTGCTCGGATGGCTCGGGAGATGCGTTCCTGTCGCTCAGAACGCTTGAAGCAGCCGGCCATGCCGGCGCGGAAGCGGGCGCACGGGCCATCGTGCGCTTGCGCGACGGACCCAAGGGCCCCCAGGTGGCCGAGGTCGTGGAGCTCGAGGATCTGCCGCCGCAGCAGCGCGCGCCACGTGCGGCGGGTGGCCGTTTCGGCGCCGGCGGCGGTGGTGGCGGATATCCGCCCCGCGCGGAAGGTCCGGCCGAGGAACTCCAGGGTACCGTGAAGTGGTACAACCGCGACAAGGGCTTTGGCTTCGTTCAACCTGACGATGGCGGCCGCGACGTCTTCGTCCATGCTTCGACCTTGCAACGGGCCGGCCTCAGCGATCTCGCCGAGGGCCAGCGCGTGCAGATGAGCGTTGTTGCCGGGGCGAAGGGCCGCGAGGCATCGAATATCTCGGCGAGCTACTGAAGCCTAGCCGATGCGATCCGGTCCGGCTGAGCCGGCGCCGGTTTGCAGTAATGGCGACTAGGCAGGCCAGCCGCACGGCTGTGATCCTCTGTGAAGTCTTGAAAGGTGAAACGGTCGTTTCACCTTTCTTTTTGCCCGCACCACTCATTCGCACCACGGTGACGGAAGTGGAGCCGCGCCGCAGCACTTGAGCCCAGCCGCAGCGCTTAGGTCCAGCAGGATTTGGATCCGATGACAAGCGACCGCATGCGCGCGCCGCGTTGAGCCCGTCGGCTATCTCCCGAGACTGTTTCGTCCCGCTCAACGTGTTTGTCCCGCCCCATGCGCAGGATTTGGCGCTAAGCACGGAGTTGGCGCCAAGGCTCGTGACGGTCATCCGGTGGGGGCAGTGGCCAGACCTGTCATAAAACTGCGGGCTAAATCGCCAAGAGTAAGCTCGGAGGAGGCGGGGCGAAGCGGATGGGGCGGAGCGGTGCACTGTCGAGCGCCTCTGTGGCGCCTGGATGACCAGCCGATGCCCATGTTCGCGACTTTGGATCGGCCCGATTCAAAGCTAAGGTGAAGTCTCAGATCGGGCCGATGCAGGCGGCAGTACCTGCAGTCCCAGGAGGTTTGGAATGACGGCACGCCGGTTGCGGAAGACCCACCACCAGACCGAGCGTCCGCCATTTGAGTGCATTGCGCTTCTCCTGCAGGGAGGGGGAGCACTCGGCTCCTACCAGGCTGGGGTCTACGAGGCGCTCGCTGAAGCCGATCTCCACCCGGATTGGGTCGCCGGCATTTCCATCGGCGCCATCAATTCCGCGATCATCGCCGGCAATCCGCCGCAGGAACGCGTGGCGAAACTTCGGCAGTTCTGGGAGGGCATTACGTCCCGGCCGTCCTGGGACGTCCTGACCAATCTCGGCTCGAATGTTCCGCGTGGCGACATGATGCGCGGCTTCTTCAACCAGGCGAGTGCCTGGTATGCCCTGACGCAGGGGGCGCCGGGCTTCTTCAAGCCGCGCGTTCCGCCGCCGTGGATGATGCCGCCGGGAACACTCGAGGCGACGAGCTATTTCGACATCTCCGACCTGCGCGGCACGCTCGAGCGGCTGGTCGACTTCGACCGTATCAATCACGACGGCATGCGATTGAGCGTCGGCGCCGTCAATGTCCGCACGGGCAATTTCCTCTATTTCGACTCCACCACGCACACCATCGGCCCCGAGCATGTGATGGCGAGCGGCGCGCTGCCGCCGGGCTTTCCGGCCGTCGAGATCGAGGGCGAGTTCTATTGGGACGGCGGCCTTATCTCCAATACGCCCTTGCAATGGGTGGTGGAGAACTCGAGCCAGGATGTGCTCGCCTTCCAGATCGACCTGTGGAGTGCGCGCGGCCACTTCCCGCTGGACTTGCCGCAGGTGTCGGTGCGCGAGAAGGAGGTGCAGTTCTCGAGCCGTACCCGCGCCAGCACCGACCAGTTCAAGCGGATGCAGCGGCTCAAGGTGGCGCTCGCCGACTTTCTGGCAAGGGTCCCCGACGAATACAAAGCCGGGCCGGATTACGAGCTGTTGAAGCCAACCGCCGATCGGCATCTCTATAACATCGTCCATCTCATCTATCGCTCGAAGACTTATGAGGGTCAGTCGAAAGACTACGAGTTTTCGCGATTGAGCATGGAGGACCATTGGCGCGCCGGGTATAACGACGCGGTGCGCTCGCTGCGGCATTCAGAGATCTTCGAGCGACCGACCAATATCGAAGGCGTCGCTACCTTCGACTATGCGATGAGCGGCGACTGACCGTAGCGGATCGGCCGCGGACGGCATTTCGTGTGTTTTCGCGTCGGCACGCGGTCGCGTGGGACGCAAGGGTGAGGCGGAGGAACGAGCAGATGAAGGAACACGAGGTTCGGGACAAGGCATTCGCCATGCCGCTCACGAGCCCGGCTTATCCGCCGGGCCCTTATCGGTTCATCGACCGCGAATATATGATCATCACCTATCGCACCGACCCGGAAAAGCTGAGGGCGCTGGTTCCGGAGCCGCTGGAGGTGACGGAGCCGGTCGTCAAATACGAATTCATCCGAATGCCGAACTCCACGGGTTTCGGCGATTATACCGAGACGGGGCAGGTGATCCCGGTCTCCTTCGAGGGACGCAAGGGCGGCTATACCCACTGCATGTTCCTCAACGATCATCCGCCGATCGCCGGCGGTCGCGAGCTTTGGGGGTTTCCGAAGAAGCTCGCCAGTCCGACCCTCCGTGCCGAGATCGATACATTGGTCGGGACCCTCGACTACGGCCCGGTGAGGGTCGCGACCGGCACCATGGGCTATAAGCACAAGACGGTGCCTGAAGAGACCGTCAGGGCGGCGCTCTCGGCGCCGAACTTCCTCCTGAAGGTCATCCCGCATGTGGACGGCAGCCCGCGCATCTGCGAGATCGTCGAATACTACCTGGAAGATCTGACAATCAAGGGCGCGTGGTCCGGACCGGCGGCGCTGTCCCTCAATCCGCATGCGCTGGCGCCCGTCGCCGAGCTGCCCGTGCTCGAGGTCGTCTCGGCGCTGCATGTGGTGGCCGATCTCACGCTCGGTCTCGGCAAGGTGGTACATGATTACCTGAAGTAGCCGAGCTTGGGCTTTGCAATCAGCCTGGCTGCGGCTCGATGTGCGCAAATTGCGAGTTTGATGATGGCGTTCTGCCGCTGTTATCATTTTGTCCGCACTGCAAAATTCGCCTTATGATCGGATGATCATCTGAATGGGTAAAGACCCGCCGAATGTATCAAGGCGAAAGTGATCATCATGAAACTGGAGACTTGGCCCCACAGCCGCGCACCGGATTTGTGGCTTGGCGAGTGTAACGACCCCGTCGACCTCCTGCTCGCCGAGCATCACCATCATCGGACGGTGTTTAGGCGTATGGTCCGCATCATCGAACGGCAGCAGGACGCCGTCACCGCCCTGCGGACCATCTTGGTCCCGTTCGCTAACGACGCGGTGCTGCATCGCGCTGACGAGGAAGAGACGCTTCTTCCATTGCTCTCTCAGCGGACCCGGCGAGAGGACGGGTTCGGGGACCTCCTCAAACGGCTGATTGAAGACCACGTCAGCATTGTCGATATGGCGGTCTCGGCTGCGTTCTCGCTCAAACTGATCGAGGATAGCGAGGCGCCCCTGCCAGAGCGGCTGAAAGCCGATCTACTCCGTTACGTCTTTGCGGCGGAGGGGCATCTCGCCTTTGAAAACGGCCTCTTGCTGCCGATCGCCCATCAGAGGCTGACGTTGCTCGACCGGCGCATTATCGAGCAGGACTTTCGCCTTCGCCGCGGCATGGTGATCCTACCCGCGACCGGCAACGGCGCGACGTCATCGACCGTATCGGCCCTGACCCATTGATGCAGTTGGGGGAACCCGGCAACGATTGTCTATAACGCGCCTGAACCGGCACGCGTGAGTTGCGCACCTCAGCCGATGAGGGCAGCATGATCGGGTCATGATCATACCCATCACGCGGATCACCTTGCAGGATGTCGCCGAGGAGGCGGGCGTTTCACTGGCAACCGTCGACCGCGTGCTGAACAGGCGCCCGGGTGTGCGCGCGACCACCGTGCAACGCGTGCAGAGCGCCATCGATCGGCTGGGGTACCGGCCCGACCCGCTGGCGGTGCGGCTCGCGCGCAAGGAGAGCTATCGCTTCTGCTTCATCATGCCCGCTGGCATCAACCGCTTCATGCATCTTCTGGAAGAGCAGATCGGGGCGGCAGCGGAGTGGCTTGCCGGTCAGCGTGCCTTCGTGGAGGTCAAGCGGGTCGATGTCTTCGATCCCGAAACGCTGGCGTGCGCCATCGAGGGGCTCGATGAGCGCTACCAGGGCGTTGCCGTCGTTGCGCTCGATCATCCGAAGGTCCGCGCCGCCATCGACGATCTCGTCGGCCGCGGCGTCGCGGTGGTGACGCTGGTCTCCGACGCGCCAGCCTCGCGGCGCCTGCGCTATGTCGGGATCGACAATACAGCCGCCGGCCGCACGGCGGGGACGCTCATGGGACGCTTTGCCGGCGGGCGCCGCGGTTCCGTTGGTGTCGTTGCCGGTTCCCTTGCCTTGCGCGACCATGCCGAACGGCAACTCGGGTTCTTCCAGGTGATCTCAGCCGAATATCCCGGCCTCAAGGTGCTGCAGGCGCGCGAGGGCCGGGACGATATCGGCCGGACTGGGCAGGTGGTGCAGGAACTCCTGGCCGACAATCCCGATCTCGTCGGCCTCTACAACGTGGGTGCCGGGCTCGAAGGCCTGGCGGCCGCCTTGCGTGAGCGCGGCCGCGATCAGGATATCATCGTCGTCGGGCATGAGTTGACGCCGCATACGCGCCGGTTCCTGCTCGATGGCATCGTCGATGCGGTGATCAACCAGGATCCGGGCCACGAAGCGCGCTCGGCAGCGCGCCTCCTCCTCGCCCATTGCAGCGGCGATAGGATCGTCCCCGAACAGGAACGTATTCGCATCGACATCTTCATCCGCGACAATCTTCCCTGACGAACTGCCGCGCGACGCCGCAGCCTGTCGGGGTCGCGCGGATCACGCAGCCCGCTTCAGGGCTTCGTCGGCGGTCAGGGCCGTCTCGCGGGTGCCGGAGACGATGAGCTCGAGGATCTCGCGCTCTGTGGTATGGGCGATATAGCGATCGCCGACATTCTCGCCGCGCTTCAGGACCATGATGCGGTCGCCGACCTCGAAAATGTCGGTCAGGCGATGCGAGATGATGATCTGGGCAACGCCCTGACGCTTCAATTCGCTCATGGTCTCGAGCAGGCGTTCCGTCGCCATCACCGAGAGATTGGCCGTCGGTTCGTCGAAGATGACCACCTTCGGATTGAAGGAAATGGCGCGCGCGATCGCCACGGACTGCTGGCGTCCGCCCGAGAGGCTTTCCACCTTCTGGTAGACGGAATTGACGTCGACCTTGAGGCGCGACAGGACGGTGCGCGCCTCCTCGTACATCTTGGGCCGGTCGATGAAGAGACCATAGCGCTTCGGCCAGCGGCCGAGAAAGATATTCTGGCCGACGTCCATGTTTCCGCAGAGCGCGAAGTCTTGGTAGATCATTTCGATCCCCCGGTCGCGGCTTTCGTGCGGGCTCTTGAAATGGGTCGGTTCGCCGTTGACGAGCACCTCGCCGGCGTCCCGGACGTAAGCGCCGGTCATCACCTTCATCAAGGTCGACTTGCCTGCGGAATTGTCGCCGACGAGGCCGAGGATCTCGCCCGGCATCAGGTGAAGGTCGACATTGCGCAGTGCCTGCACGGCGCCGAAGGTCTTGACGATGCCGCGCATCGAGATGATCGGACGAGTCATTGTGTCACTCCTGCCAAACGGGCATGGCGGCGGCGTCGCCACTCGCCGAGAACATTGTTCTGCCTGAACCATATATCGCCGATTACGGCGGCTAAAAGGATCAAGCCTATGAATACGTTCATCCAATGCTGCGGCATCACGAAGGACGACCCGTCGGCGAGAAAGATCTGCAGCGACAGGAGCGCGCGGATCAGGGTGATCACCGCCGCGCCGGCAAGCGACCCGATGATCGTGCCGTAACCGCCGAAGATGGATCCGCCGCCAATGATGACGGAGGCAATGGCATCGAGCTCACGCAGTTGGCCCGCTGCCGGATTGTAGCTCCGGTAATAGGCGACATAGATCACGCCTGCCGCAGCGGCGCAGAGCGAGGAAAAGACGAGCGAGAGCCAACGCACGCGCTTCGTATTGATGCCCGCATAGCTCGCCGCGCGCTCGTTGCCGCCCGTGGCATAGACTTTTTGGCCGAAGGACGTCGCGCCGAGTACGATGGCGGCGAAGATAGCAACGAGACCGAGAAACAGCGTCTGCACGCTCACGGCACGCGCCAGCGGTTCGAAGGGTCCGCCATCCGGCGATAATCCGATCGCGTTGAGCACCGACGCCAAACTGCGGCCGAGGAGATTATAGGTCTCGGGGAAACCGGAGAGCTGTCGGCCCGATACCAGCCAGGCGGCCAAGCCGCGGGCGATATAGAACATGCCGAGCGTGGCGACGAAGGCCGGCATGCCGAGCCTGGCGGTAAGCCAACCGTTGAAGACGCCGCAGGCGACCCCGGCGAGGAGCGCGAGGAGGACCGCCGTTGCCGGGTCGCCCCCCAGCTCTTTCATGGTGAAGGCCGCGACCGCCCCCGACAGGGCCAGCACCGAGCCGACCGACAGGTCGATGTCGCCATTGGCGATCACATAGGTGAGGCCGATGGACAGCAAGCCGATCTCGGTGAAGGCGAGCAGGAGGTTGAAGGAATTGTCGAGGGAGCCCCAGAAATCGGGCCTGAGCCAGAAGCCGGCAATCCAGAGCACGATCATGAGGATGACGGCCGCGGCGTCGCGGCGGTGCAGCAGCCCCCTGAGGCCGCGCGCGCCGACGCCGCGCGCTTCGCTCGCTCCGCCCATGGTCTTCACGCCGACGATGGCGATGCCGCCCGTGTCCAGCGCGTGCGGCCGCGGCTGTCGGAAGAGCCAAGCCTTTAGTCGACCGAGCGCATTGCCGCGCACCACCAGCGGTTCGAGCAGCACGGCGCCCAGAAGCAGGAGGCCCAGGAAAGCCGGCACGGCCCCCGGGGGCAGTTGCGCGAGCGCCGCCACCTCCATCTTGATGCCGCCCACATCCACGATGCGGGTCGTCGGCAGGCCCTCGCGCAGCACCTTGTCGATGAGCACGACGAGGGCAGCCCCGAGGCACGCGCCGAGCACCCGCCCGCGGCCGCCGGCGATCGAGGCGCCGCCAACGATCACCGCGGCGATGACGATGAGCTCGGCGCCCTGGCCGTATTGCGAGGTCACGCCCTTGTCCTGGGCGACATTCATCAGCCCTGCCACGGCGGCGCAGACCGAAGACAGGACGAAGGCGCGGATGCGGACCCAGCGGGTGTCGATGCCGGCATATTGCGCCGCCTGGTCGTTGCCGCCGGTGGCATAGGTCTCGTAGCCGATGCGCGTCTTGGCGAGCAGGATGGCGCCGACGAGCGCAAAGGCAAGGAAGATCAGGATCTGATTGTTGAAGCCGAGGGTATTGGTTTCGCCGATGGAGAAGAAGCCGAAATCGCGCGCCTTGATGTCGTAGCCGATGGTCTTGCCGCCGGTGAGCCCCAGCACCACACCGCGGCCGATGAAAAGCATCGTCAGGGTCGCGATGAAGGGCGGCACGCGCAGGACTGCCACAAGCACGCCGTTGAGCAGCCCCACCACGACCCCGAGCGCGATACAGATGACAGCCGCGGTTCCCGCCCCGAGGTCGAAATGCGTCGGCGCGAAGAGAATGGAGAAGACGACCGCCACGAATCCCAAGGTGGAGCCGACCGAAAGGTCGAGATCGCGATTGACGATGACAAATGTCATGCCGACAGCCATCACCCCAAAGCGGGCCGTATCGCGCAAAACGGCGGAGATCGCATCGGTTGTGCCGAAGAAGGCCGGGTTGATCACCGCTCCGACGATGTAGAGAAGCACCATGAAGACCAGGAGCCCGGCCTCCCAGCTTCCGAGGAGCTGGTTGGGGAGGTGGGACCCATGGGAGGGGGGCTGCCGTCCGGCCGTCATTTCAAGAGGCATGCATTATCCACTGTCTCGCGACGCCGAGGGCGTCCAACCGATCGCAATTCCGCCGACACGGCTCGTGTCGAAACCTTCGCCCGGCAGGATGGCGATCGCCACCTGTCGGGCAAGGGACGAAGAGGGCGGCGAGAGCCGCCGCCGATGTCCGCGCGCCCCACCTTATGGGGGCAGCGCGATGCGCAGCGCCAAGCTGGCGCTGCTCCGGGCCTCAGTTCTCGTAGCGCTTGCCGATCTTCTCGACGTTGTCCTTTGTCACGAGCTGGGCGCGCGTATCGAGATTGGCGGCCGAGATGCCGCGGTCGATCTGCAGATAGAGCTGCGCCACCGGCCAGAAGCCTTGGAGGAAGGGCTGCTGGCCGAGGGAGCCGGTGAGGGCGCCCGTGCGGATCTGCTCCTGCTGCTTGGGACCGAGATCGAAGCCGAAAGCGCAGATCTTGCCGTTGAGCTTCAACTGGCCGATCGCATCGCCCAGGGCGGGCGTGACGAAGCCGTTGGCGGCGAAGGCGCCGACCACGTCCTTGCGGCTTTCGATGAGCGTGACGATCGAGCCGACGATATTGTCCTTGTCGACGTCGATACCGATGTTCTGCGGGCCGGCGTCGACCTTGAAGTCCTTCAGCTTGCCGGCGGTGTTGAGCGCTTTCACCGTTGCCTGGAACGCCGCCGTGA
Source organism: Chelatococcus sp. GCM10030263 (assembly GCF_042666455.1). Classification (NCBI taxonomy): domain Bacteria; kingdom Pseudomonadati; phylum Pseudomonadota; class Alphaproteobacteria; order Hyphomicrobiales; family Chelatococcaceae; genus Chelatococcus; species Chelatococcus sp. GCM10030263. The sequence goes on from NZ_JBHTDB010000016.1 coordinate 116,334, forward strand.
TGCGGTTGTTGACCTCGACATTGCCGAGCGTCGTCGTCGAGGGGAAGATGATCGAGCCGCCCTTGACGTCGTTCTTGATGAGGCATTGGGCGAGCGCTTCGCCACCGATCGCTGCCGCCGAAGCGTCCTGGCCGGTATGCGAGATATGCGAGCGGCCGTAGAGATTGGGATCGAAGGAATTGGTGGTCGCGACCGGAATGCCCTTGGCTTCGAGCTTCCGGACGATGTCGTCGTAAGCGCCGGACTGCGGGGTGGTCATGATGACGCCGTCGATCGTCGGATCGTTGATCACCTGATTGATGATCTCGATCTCGCGCGGAATGTCATCGACCGGCGCTTCCGAGCCGAGCGTGATGAGATTGATCCCGAAGGCGTCGGCGGCGGCCTTGGCGCCCACATAGGTGGGGTCGAAGAAACCGTTGCCAGCCGTATGCGTGATGATCGCAAAGGTCAGCTTGCCGTCCTTGGAATGGAAATCCTTGGTCGTCGGCGCTTCCTTGGCAGCTTCGTCGAAGGAATAGCCGCCGACGGCCTTCGATAGCGCGCCGGACTGGGCGTGAGCCGCAATGCTGCCGAGCGATACGCCGGCGATAAGGGCAGCAATGAGCGTCAAGGTTTTCACTGGGAGATCTCCTCGGGCAGTCCCGGATGGTGAGCTGTCGCAGAGCGTCATCGCTCTACAGGTTTGTTCCAGTCTTCGCTTTTGCACATCCTGCCATTGCAGTCGCATGGGGCGCCGGAACCCGGCGCCGGCAGGATTTGCAGTCATTATTTCAGGAATTCGGCGACGTTGTCCTTGGTCACGACGTCGAGCCCGACATAGGTGATATCTTGAACCTTCTCCCCCTTCTTGAGCGCCATGAGAATATCCATGGCCTTCTCGCCCATCTCGAAGGGGCGCTGGCCGACGAGCACATTGGCATAGCCGTCGCGTAGCAGCTCGAGCTCGACCTTCAGCGTGTCGGGCATGACGAGCGCGAGCTTGCCGCTCTCGTAGTTCTTCTTGTTGGCATCGACGAAGCTCTTATAAGCCTCGGGCGCAAACAGCGCCCACCCGCCCACCGGCACAACGGCATCGACGTTGGGATTGGCCGTAACGAGGTCCGAAAGCTGCTGGTTGGCGAGCGCCGAGTCGTCGTTGCAATAGGCAGGTGAGCCGCTGACCTCTTTCCATCCCGCCCCCTTCAGAACCTCGTAGAGCCCGGCGAGGCGCTCGTTCAGGTTCTCGGCCGCGGGCCCGCCCGACTGGGTGATGAAGGTGCCCGGCTGCGGCTTGCGCTTGATGAGCTCGCGGCCGAGTTGGCGGCCCATCTCCTTGTTGTCGGTGCCGACATAGGCTTGGCGGGCGGATTTCGGCGAGTCGGCATCGAAGGTGATGACATTGATGCCGGCATCGCGCGCCTGTTTGATCACATGGATCGCAGCTTCCGCGTCCGACACGGAAATCGCCATGCCGTCGACGCGCTGCGTGATGAGATCCTGGATGATCTGCACCTGGCCCGCTGGCTCGTGTTCGATCGGCCCCTTGTAGATGCACTCGATCCCGAGTTCCTTGGCGCGCTTCATGCAGCCGTCGCGCGACAGGTCGAAATAGGGATTGTTCATCGCCTTGGGTACGATGGCGAAACGCAGCTTCTGCTGCGCCGCCGCCGGTGCCGCCATGGCGAGTGCGGCGAGCGCCGCGAGAATGATGCGTTTCATCAAGCTTCCTCCTTTGCCGGATGGGCCTTGCTGCCCCTCCAAGGCTCTTCTTCTCTCCGCCGGGCGTGCCGGCACGCTCGCGTCCGGCCGCCGTTCATGTGGCGCGCAGGCTGCGCAGCCTGTCGACGATTGCCGCGAAGATGATGATCATGCCGATGATGGCCGTCTGCCAGTAGCTGTCGGCCCCCGCCAGGACGAGGCCGTTGCGGATCACCTCGATCAAGGCCGCGCCGACGATCGCGCCGATCGGCCCACCGGTGCCGCCGGCGAGATTGGCGCCGCCGATGACGGCCGCCGCGATGATCGTGAGCTCGTAGCCCTGGGCGAGATTGGCCTGGGCCGCGCCGAGCCAGCCGGACATCAGGATGCCGGCAAGCCCCGCCGTGATGCTGCAGACGATATAGACCGTGATCTTCCGGCGCTCGACCGGCACGCCCGTAAGCGCCGCCGCCCGCTCGTTGCCGCCGATCGCGAAGATGTGGCGGCCGACCGCGGTGTGATGCAGGACAAAGCCCATGAGGGCGGCCCCGAGGAGGAGATAGACAAGCGGCACCGGCAGACCGAAGAGCTTGCCGTTGGTCAGCGCGTAGAAGCTGTCGACCCCCGGCCCGCCAGGCGCCTGGCTGCGTCCCTTTGTGATGACATAGGTGAGCCCCCGGCAGACCGAGAGCATGCCCAGCGTCACCACGAAGGGCGACAGCTTGAGGCGGGCGATCAGGACGCCGTTGATGAGCCCGATGAGGCCGGCGAAGACGAGCCCGATGAGGAGCGCGAGCGGCATCGACACGAAGGCGAGCGCCGTCTCGGCGAACCACTTCATGAGGATCATGGTGACGACGGCCGTGAGCGCCATCACCGAGCCGACCGACAGATCGATGCCGCCGGTGATGATGACGAGCGTGGCCCCCAGGGCGACGATGCCGACATAGGAGAAATTCTGCGAGGTGCGCAGCAGGTTCTCCGCCGAGAGAAAATTGTCCGCGACCAGCGAGATCCCCATCGTAATGATGAGGAAGGCCAGCACCACATAGGCGGTTTGCGAGGCGAAGAAGCCGCGCTGCCACCAGCGGATGCGGCCGACATTGGCAAAGCCGGCCGTCTCGCCCGTAGGCCGCGCCGCGGTCGACACGTCGTCCATCAGGCAGCCTCCTTGGCCCCGGTGATGAGGGCGGTGATCTCCTCGGGGCTCGTGCGGTCGATCGGCTTGTCGGCCACCTTCGTGCCACGCCGCAGGACTGCCACCCGCTCGCAAACCGAGAAGACGTCGGGCATGCGGTGGGAGATGAGGATCACGGCGATGCCGGCATCCTTGAGGCGGCGGATCAGATCGAGCACCTCCGCCACCTGACGCACCGAGATCGCCGCCGTCGGCTCGTCCATGATGACGAGCTTGGCATCGCTGAGGCGCGTGCGGGCGATGGCGACAGCCTGGCGCTGCCCGCCCGACATCTGGCGGACGAGATCGTCTGCGCGTGTTTCGGACTTGAGCTCCCGGAACAGCTCCGCCGCTCGCCGGTTCATCGCCGCGTGGTCGAGGATCGAGAGTGGGCCGAAGCGCCGTCGCTTCTCACGGCCGAGAAAGACATTCGCCGCCGCGGTGAGGTTATCGGACAAGGCGAGGTCCTGGTAGACGACCTCGATGCCGACGGCCCTGGCGTCGATCGGCTTTGTGAAGCGCACCGGCCGTCCGTCAAACATCATCGTGCCGTGGCTCGGTGGGAAGTTGCCGGCGATGATCTTGACCAGCGTCGATTTGCCGGCGCCGTTGTCTCCCATCAGCCCCAAAACCTCGCCTGCGGCGACGGTCAGATCGATGTCCGACAGGGCCCTGATGGCTCCGAATTCCTTGCCCACTCCACCCAAGACCAGGAGCGTCAATGGTTATCCTCCCCTTGCCGTTTGACACGGCCGGCTGGCCCCATCGAGGAGCTCTTTGCCCGGACCTTGGCGAAAGGCCTCACATTTCGCAAGCCATCCCTTCGTTCAATAACACGATTGATGAGAGGCGCACATCAGGCAGCGAAATTCCACCAGTAGAAACCGCAGCTAAGGCCCAGCCTCTTGCTGAGCCTCGATAGGCGCCTTGCTCAGAGCCGTTGCGCGTCGGCTTACGCTTGACGAGCCGGTTGCCTTTCCCGCCAAGATGAGTGGCGACCATCATAACGCCGCCTGCGCGTCGCGGCACCAAGGAGCCTGTCCATGCCTGCCATCTATTCCGACCTCGCCGACAAGACCGTTCTCGTGACCGGGGGGGGCTCCGGCATCGGCGAAGCGATCGTCCGGCGCTTCGCCGAACAGAAGTGCAAAGTCGGATTCATCGACATCAAAGGGACGGAGTCGGCCGCCTTGGTGCGGGAGCTGACGGCGGGCGGGGCGCGCGTTCACTTCGAGCAGGCCGACCTGACCGACATTGATGCCTTGGTCGCCGCTGTCGACCGCATCCGCACGGCTTTCGGTCCGATCGAGGTTCTCGTGAACAACGCCGCGCACGACGAGAGGCATGCGACCGAGAACGTGACGCCCGCCTACTGGGACGATCGAATTGCCGTCAATCTCAAGCATCAGTTCTTCGCGGCACAGGCTGTGCTGCCGGACATGAAGAGCAACGGCGGCGGCGTCATCCTCAATTTCGGGTCGACATCGTGGATGGTCGGGCTGGGCGGTATGGCCGTCTATACAGCCGCCAAATCGGCCGTTCTCGGTCTGACGCGTTCGCTCGCCCGTGATTTCGGGCCCGACAATATCCGCGTCAATGCGATTGCCCCCGGCTGGATCATGACGCAGCGGCAGCTCGACAATTGGCTCACGCCGGAAGGGGAGGAGGAGCTGATGCGCCGCCAATGCCTGAAGCGCAAGCTCGTACCGGACGAGTTGGCCCGTTTCACGGTGTTCCTCGCATCGGAGGAGGCTTCAGCGTGCACCAACCAACACTATGTCGTTGACGGCGGCTGGGTGTGAGCGAGGGAGCGCCGCGTAACGCGCGGCGCTCAACCACGGCGGTGGGAGGGGAGCCCCGTTCCGCCAGTCGATTGCACGCAGAATGCAACGCCTTCCTTGCGCGACGGACGCTACCAAGGAACGAAAGGCCACTCTGCGCCGAGTCGCACCAGATGCTGGGTCGTGGCGAGGCGCCGGATTCCAACGGGGCTCGTTTCCTATGCTCTCGTTCGGTGGATCCTTGTTCCGCGCTTTGCGTCAGGTTGGGCTTGCGCCGGCGTTGCTGTTTCGCGATTCGGTAGAGCCGCGTCCCCGCCATGTGCGGGAGAGCGGCAGGTCGAGCTTATTGCGCCGCAACAGAGCTGCCCGGATCGCCGGAAGCGACGCCTTGTTTTCGTTGGTGAAATTGATCTGCTTCCCGGAAAGTTGCAGTGTCGTTTATGCAACATGGGGGGCAAAAACACCCCCAGGACGGCCCGGACGGGTTAGAACCGATTGAACCTGATCAAGGTGTCCCGCATGGTAGCGAAGCGTCGGGGGCACCCGTCACGCATCGCTGGGTCGATTACTTCAAAGGGCCAGGTCAGCTCCAAGAAGGATCGCCTCAAAAAGAACGGGGAAGAGGGACTCTGAGGTTCGGTCGTAAGACTGCGCCCACGAAGTAGAACCTGCTCCCAAGGGTCTCGATTTTGGAGGTCAGAATGAAGCTCGTTAAGAGCCTTCTCCTCGGCAGTGCTGCCAGCTTGGCCGCGGTCGCCGGGGCTCAAGCCGCAGATCTTCCTATGACGAAGGCTGCGCCAGTTGACTATGTTCGCGTCTGCTCGGTCCATGGCGCGGGCTTCTTCTATATCCCGGGTAGCGATACCTGCATCTACATCGGCGGCCGTGTGCGCGCCGAGTATATGTATCTCGAGCCCAAGTGGGACAGGGCCGGCAACGGTCGTTACCGCGACGCCACGGGCTTCCGGGCTCGCGGCCGTCTGAACGTCGATACGCGTACCTCGACGGAATTCGGCACCGTCCGTGCCTTCTTCCGGTTTGACATCACCCGCGACACCGGCGCCTACAACAACGGCTTCGCCTCGGGTAGTGTCGTCAAGACGAACCTCGACAAGGCCTTCATCCAGTTCGCGGGCATCACGGCCGGTGTGGCGCAGTCGATGTTCGACTTCTGGGCAGAGGCGTGGAACTACGGCGCGGCTCCGGGCGTTCTCCCCGGTTCCGACGCCGGCCAGACCCAGATGCTCGCCTATTCGGCGACCTTCGGGAACGGCTTCTCGGCAACGATCTCGCTCGAAGATCGCAATCAGCGCAACGTCAACGCCGACTTCTATGACGTCGCTGGCGAGCGCATGCCCGACGTGGTCGCCAATGTCCGCGTCGATCAGGATTGGGGTTCGGCTCAGTTGTCCGGTGCGGTGCACCAGCTCAACAGCGGCGCACTCGATCCGTTCGGCGGCCGTGTCGACAACGAATACGGCTGGGCCATCCAGGGCGGCGTAAAGGTCAACCTTCCGATGCTCGCCGCTGGCGATCAGCTGTGGTTGGAAGCCGCCTATGCTGACGGCGCTCTGAACTACCTCGGTGTGACGGGTGACGTTGAAGTCGGGCCGGTCGCCTTGATCTCGGCTGATGCCGTTCTCCTGAACAACGGCAGCATCAAGAAGACCAAGGGCTGGAACGTCCTCGGTGCCTTCCAGCACTACTGGACCCCGAGCCTGCGCTCGGTCCTGTGGGGCAGCTACACCAGCGTCGACTACTCCGGTTCGGCGATCTCGCAGTACACCCTGCTGCGTGACTTCGACGTCCTGCAGGTGGCCGGTCAGCTCGTCTGGTCGCCGACGAAGGCCTTCGACATCGGTGTGGAAGTTCTCTATTCCAACATCGACGCGAAGCATAACTACGCGGCTCCGGTCGTGCTCAAGGGCTCGGAAGATCAGTGGCAGACCCGTCTGCGCTTCCAGCGCGACTTCTGATCTGAACGAAGGATCGATCGGCGAAGCCCCGGCCTTGTGCCGGGGCTTTTTTGTTGCGCCTAGGTATCCGGGCGATGGGCTAAAGCTGGCTCCGTTTCGAACGACGTGGATGCCGGTGCGTGTCAGAACAACGCGATAAGCTACGACGCTAACATCCCTTTCGCCGTTTTAGAGAAAGCGATTCTGGTTTTGCGGCATGATTGCGCCTGGCCACGCGATGCTTTTCGCTTGCCTGCTCCGTTGCGCTTGGAGCGACCTCTCTCGATCTTTCGCATCGTTCAACCGGCGGGGCGAATAGCACAGACAAGAAATATCGCCGTTGTATTTCTCTTATGATATCAGCCTGCGCGTTGAACGAGCGAATACCATCATCTTGTAAGTGTATTATCAGGTGAATATGTATTCATATTACATATAACACGATGGATAAACCAAAGTTCGAGCAAAATATAAGCAGTTTATGCACTTACAGGAATTTTTATTTAAATAATTCTACTTCTTGTGATTAACAGTTTAACGTTATTAGTCTCATTTGCCTAAATTTTGATCATTTTATATGTGTTTATTATGACACATTCAGATGAAACCAACAGTTTCGATCCCTTTCCATGTTGCCGGCAAAGGAACTCTGAGCAAATCTCCCCAGGGCCGCCGTTAGCGGCTTGGAGGAACTGGAATGCGTTTGGCTTCCCTTGCTCTCATGAGTTCAGTTGCCGCGCTCGCATCGGGGGGCGCGAGCTTCGCCGCCGACCTTCCCATGACGAAAGCCGCGCCAGTCGATTACGTGCGCGTGTGTTCCGTGCATGGTGACGGATTTTTCTACATTCCGGGCAGCGACACCTGCATCAAGCTCGGCGGCTATTTGCGAACGGAATATCTTTACGCCCAACCCAAATGGTCGACGCCGGGCGATGGTCGCTACAAGGACGCCACCGGCTTCTTCGCCCGCGGACGCCTTGAGGTCGATGCGCGTACCGCGACGGAATACGGCATCGTGCGCGCCTTCTTCCGCTTCGAGCTCACGCGCACCACCGGCGCCTATAACGGGTTGCCCGGACCGAGCGGCAGCATCACGTCGACCAGCCTCGACAAGGGTTTCATCCAGTTCGCTGGTATCACCGCGGGTGTGGCACAGTCGTTCTTCGACTTCTTCGCCGAGGACTGGAACTACGGTTCGGCGCCGAATGTCTATCCCGGCTCGGATGCCGGCACCACCCAGTTGCTCGCCTATACCGCCACCTTCGGCAATGGCTTCTCGGCCACGCTGTCGCTCGAAGATCGCAACCAGCGGAACATCGGCGGCGTCTATTACGACGTTGCGGGTGAGCGCATGCCGGACGTCGTCGCCAATTTGCGTGCTGACCAGGACTGGGGCTCTGCCCAGCTGTCGGGAGCCGTCCATCAGCTCAATTCGGGGGCCCTCGATCCGTTTGGCGGGCGCATCGACAACGAATACGGCTATGCCATCCAGGGCGGCGTGAAAATCAACCTGCCGATGCTGGCGGCCGGGGACAATTTGTGGCTCGAGGCGGCCTATGCCGACGGCGCGCTCAGCTATCTGGGCGTCCAGGGCGATGTCGCCCTCGGTTCCTATACCGGCTTGATCGCGACGGACGCGGTTCTTTACGGCGACGATATCAAGAGGACCAGCGGCTGGAACGCGCTGGCTGCCTTCACCCATTACTGGACGCCGAGCCTGCGGTCGGGCGTCTGGGGCAGCTACACCGACGTGAACTATGCGGGCGCGCTCACCTCCGCACCCGATTCGCTCCTGCGCGATTTCAAGGTCTACCAGCTCGCCGGCCAATTGGTCTGGTCGCCGACGAAGGCCTTCGACATCGGCGTCGAGGTTCTCTACGTCAACATCGATCCCGGCCGTAGTGGCAATCAGAACTATGTGCTCAAGGGCAATGAGGACCAGTGGCAGACCCGTCTGCGTTTCCAGCGCGACTTCTGATCCGGCTCACTCTCGATCATGCAAGCCCCGGCCTCGCGCCGGGGCTTTCTTTTTTCAGGAGCGCAAGCGCGTCGGCGCGGTGCGCTTCGGCTGCCGGCCGCCGCCTCGCCGCGTCCGGTTCAGATGTGACGCTTTTCAGGTCGGGCTGGGAGGCGGCGGCAGGGCGGGGTGACGCGGCAAGCCAGGGGTGGGCATCCGCGTCCATCGAGCCGGCTCGGTGAGATGGGCCGCCGAGGCGATCCCCCAGATCAGGCCGAGCATCAGATAGAAGTGCCGCCAGTGGTCCGTATCGATCTGGTAGCCCTGGATCGTCATCGCGGCCAGCGCAGACCAGACCGCTATCGCGTGAGACTGGAACGGTCCCCGGCGTAACACCGTGCGCCAGCCCACCACCCAGGTCGCGACGATCAGGGCGAAATAGGACAGGCCGCCGAGCCAGCCGTAGGAGGCGAAGGCGTTGATATAGACATTGTGTGGGTCGGCGCCGAAATGGACATGGAAGCGCAATGGGCCAAAGCCGTTGACGTCACCCAACAAGAGCGGAGTGCTGCGCAGCTGGTTGCCGAAGCGGCCGGTCGCTCCGACGTCATAGGACTGGGTGAGCGTGGCACGTGCCTCGAAGAGCTGTCGGATCTCGTCGATGGAAAGCGCAACGGCGAGAAGCGCGAGCAGCGCGACGACACAGGCCCCGACATAGATCATGACGCGCAAGCGGACCGCCGGCCTTGGGCTGGTGACGAATGTCAACCCGAAGAGCAGGACCAGGCCAAGGACGAGATCGGCCCAGGCACCGCGCGAGAAGGTGAGAAAAAGCGCCGCCAGCGGCACCGAGAGAACGGCTAAGGTCTTGATGAAGCCCGTTCGCCGTTCCAGGAAGCTCTGCACGATATAGACGATCGGCAGGACGAGATAGGGGCCGAGCACGTTGGGATCTTTGAACGTCCCTGACGCCCGGCCGTATTCCGTGAACAGGCTGCCCAGCCCCGCGACATCGAAATAGCCGAGAACGCCGGCGAGACCGCAGAGCCAGGCCGACCAGATCAGAGCCGATCGGATGACGGCGAGGCGTGTGAGGCCTTCCTCCGTCAAGAGGGCGGCGAAGTAGATGGCGGTGATCGCCAGATAGATGGAAATCAGGACGAAGGTGACGCTCTTCTCGTCGTCGAGATAGGGAATGAGCGCGAGCCCGCCGCCGATATTGTAGAGCGTCAGGAATATGATCAGCGGCATCGCTCGCATGGGCAGGCGCATGCCGGCAAGCGCGGTGACGATGAAGGCGAGCGGGAAGAGGATTTCGTAGGCCGAGGGCTCGATGATGACATAGGCGCCAGCGAAGACGAACAGCCAGAGCGTCGCATGCTGCAGCCGGCGTAAGGATATGCGACCGCTCCGTCCGGACCTTGTCACGGCCGGCGCGTCGTGGGCGGCAAGCACTGCCGAGGGCGCCTCGATCATGGATCGTGCCTCATGACTCTGCCGATCTGTCGCTAAATTATGCCGGGCCAGATTTCGGAGGGGTTATGTGTGCGGGCGCTCAGTAAGCGTTTTCCGTCGAAAGGAGCGCGAAGGGCGTCCGTGCGAGAATATAGAGATCGAACACCACCGACCAGTTCTCGATATAGAACAGGTCGTGCTCGACCCGCCGCTGCAGCTTCTCCTCGGTGTCGGTTTCGCCCCGCCAGCCGTTGATCTGGGCCCATCCGGTAATGCCGGGCTTGACCTTGTGGCGGGCGAAATAGCCGTCGACGACCTTGTCGTAGAGCCGGTTTTCCGCCTTGGCCTGGAGGGCATGGGGGCGGGGGCCGACGAGAGACAGATCGCTCTTGAGAATGACATTGAAGAGTTGCGGCAATTCGTCGATTGATGTCTTGCGGATGAAGCGTCCGACGCGCGTGACGCGCGGGTCGTTCTTGGTCACGAGCCGGGCCGCGTTGACATCCGACTTGTCGACATACATCGAGCGGAACTTGAAGACCTCGATCAATTCGTTGTTGAAGCCGTAGCGCTTCTGGCGAAACAGAATGGGCCCGGGCGAGTCGAGCCGTACCGCAACGGCCGTCGCAATCAGGATCGGCGAGAGAAGGATTACCAGCGCGGTGCCGACGATCTTGTCGAACAGCCACTTCACCACGAGGTCCCAATCGGCGATCGGCTTATCGAAGACATCGAGGACCGGCACCGAGCCGATATAGGAATAGGCCCGCGGCCGCAGACGCAACTTGTTGCGGTGGGCGGCGAGGCGGATATCGATCGGCAATACCCAGAGCTTGCGCAGCATCTGGAGCAGCCGCTCCTCTGCCGTGATCGGCAAGGTGAAAATGACGAGGTCGAGATGGGCCCGGCGTGCGAACTCGACGAGATCGCTGACCGTGCCGAGCTTGGGATAGCCGGCGACGAGGTCCGGCGAGCGGTCGTCGCTGCGATCGTCGAAGACGCCGCAGATACGCAGTCCAGTATCCGGCTGGGCCTCGAGCGCGTGGATGAGATCTTCCGCGGCCTGGCCGCCGCCGACGATGGCGGTGCGCCTGTCGAGCCGGCCGGCGCGCGTCAGCGCCTTGACGGCGAGCGACAGGGCAAAGCGCCCGGCCAAGAGCAACACGAGCCCGACCAGGAACCAACTAGCCAGCCATACGCGGGAAAAGTCCTCTCCGCGTTTGGAAAAGAAGAGCGCGGCGAGAAGCAGAAGAAAGACGGCGCACCACCCGCCGATGAGCCGCAAGCTCTGTGGCGTGAAGGAGCGGAAGGCGCCGATGTGATAGATGCCCAGCGCCTGGAAAAGGACGACGGTGAGCGCGGCGACGCCGACCATGGCCGCCGCATGGATGAGCGGAAAGCCGATGGCGGGCATGAGATAAACCGCGTGCACCGCAAGACCGCTGAATGCCACGATGACGAATTCCGCTAGCCGAGCGGCGCCCGCCAGCACAACTGGCGAATAGGTGGGCTTGATCGGCCGGGCAGCCATCTCCTCCGCCAGCGGCGTCAAGGACCGTGCCTCGCCTTCGGCCAGCGGCTCTTTCAGGATGTTACGGATGTCGTAGGTGGGCATACTCTGCCTCGCGTCGGCTACACCGCCCGCCAATGTCCGATCGGATCTGTATTTGCGCCGTTAGTGGGGTCTGCCAAGTCCGTCTACCGCCGAATTCTCGCGGAAGGTTAATGCTGCTCGACAGCAAAGGTTACGCTGCGTGCCGCAGTATAACTCGCGAGAATGTTCTCCACCATGGCGGAAATCGAGAAGTTGGCGTGAACCTGCGCGCGGAGTTCTGCGGCGTCCGCTTGTGCGCGATCGAGGTGCCGGAGCCGGTCGGCGATCGCCTCGGCGAGAGCGGCGCTGTCGTCCGGCCGCACGAGTTGATAGGCCTTGGGGCCGAAGATCTCGGGGATGCCGCCGACCCGCGTCGCAATGAGCGGCCGGCCGGCTGCCGCTGCTTCGAGAACCACATAGGGCAGGGATTCCGCCCGCGACGGAACGACCATGACGCGCGCTTCCGCCAAGGCCTCGCGGATGGGGCAGGGCGGCCGGATCGTTACCTGTCCTGCGAGATCGCGCCTTGTGATGTCCGTTCGAAATGCCGTCTCGTCGGGGCCCGCGCCGATGAGCACCAGACGTGGCGTCAGTCCATCGCGATCGCGCAGCAGCGCGAGCGCATCGATGAGAACGTCGACGCCCTTGAGCTTGCGCAGTTCCCCAATGAAGAGGAGATCGAAGGGTGGCTCCCGCTGGGGCAGCGGCTCGAACTCGCTTTCGGCGAGCCCGTTGTGCACCACCCGCTCGGGCTGGCCGGGCGGGCCGACGAAAGCGTGGAACTGGTCGCGCACGAAGCCGCTCTCGAAGATGAAGAGGGCGGTTCGGCGCGCCAGAAGCCGTTCGGCGGTCATATAGACGATATGGGCGGCACTCCCCGGCGGGTAGTGAAAGCTGCCGCCGTGAGGCGTGTAGACCGCGGCTGCAGGCGGTCGCACCGCCGTGCGCGCGAGCCGGGCGAAAACACCGCCCTTAGCGCCGTGGCCATGGAGAATGTCGGGTTGAAGGCGGCGGGCGTGCTGGGCGACGGCGAGCGAGCTCGCCACATCGCCGAAGCCGGGAAGCCGGCTCATGGGAACGCGCTTGACGCCAAGCGCAAGCGAGCTGCGGAGTGCCTCCAGCATGGCCTCTGCACGCGCGCCGCCCGTGCGCGCGTCGCAGATCAGTCCGACCTCATGGCCGCGTTCGCTCTGTCCCCGCGCGAGATCGGCGACATGGCGGAAGAGGCCGCCGACCGGCGCGCGGAAGACGTGGAGGATGCGCAAGGGGCCGCCTCAGAACCACCGTTCCTTGAGCAGGATGGTGTCGCCAGGTTGAACGGTATAGGTGATCGGGACGGTCCCGATGATGACCTTGCCGTCCTGCTGGCGCGTGATCTGCGCTTCGGTCTGATTGGCGCGCGGCGTGAAGCCGCCGGCAATCGCGACCGCCGTCTGCACGGTCATGCCGCTGACGAACGGATACTGGCCGGAATTCACCACCTCGCCCAGGATGAAGAAAGGACGATAGGTGTCGATCTCCACTGTGACTTTTGGCTCTCGTAGATAGCTCGATCGCAATTTCTGCTCGATGAGCCGCGCGAGATCCTGTGTCGTCTTACCCGAGGCCGGCACGACGCCGATCAGCGGCATCGTGATGCGCCCTTGGGGGTCGACCGCGTAGATATTCGACAGATTGTCCTGGGAGAAGACGATGATGCGCAACTTGTCGCCGGCGGCAAGCGTATAAGGCTTCGTCGGCAACGCACGGAACACCTCTACCGGCTGTTGCTGCGCACAGGCACTGCATACAAGACCGAGGAGGAGGACGACGAAAACTAACGGATTTGAACGCGCCATGGCTTTGCTACTATGATTGTTCGAGGCGACCGTAGCGACGCATGGTTAACAAAGAGTCATTGCGCAAAGCTCTTGGCCATGAACATCGAAAAAAGCCAAACGGCAGCTCCTGCTGTTTTAACCGTGCGGCAACCAAGATGTGATTTTCTTCGGGTCCTGCTCATGCGTAGGTGAAGTCATGTCCAAGTTCTTTGGTGCCGGCACGATGGATGGAACGAGCCGGCCCTTGCCGGCGGATGATCTCGACGTTGGCCAGATCTGGCGTGCAATCGTTGCGAGACGCCGCTGGATCCTCATACCGACCTTGCTGACATGTCTGGGCACCGCGATCGCGGTCAACGTGCTGCCCCCGCGCTATATGGCGGAAACGCGCATCATTCTCCAGAACGGCGAGAACTTTTACACACGCCCGGGCAGTGCCCCCGAGGCGGAACGGCAGATCGACGACGAGGCCGTGCAGAGCCAGGTCCAGGTCATCATGTCGCGAGATCTGGCGCGCGAAGCCATCGCCAAGCTCAACCTCACGCAAAACCCGCTGTTCAATCCGCCGACCGAAAGCCCGGTCAAGCGGCTTATCTCGGCGATCGGTCTCGGGGGCAGGGTGGGGCAGGCCAGCGTCGAAGAGAAGGTACTCGACGTCTATTATGACCGCCTGCAGGTCTTCCAGGTCGGCAGATCGCGGGTGGTCGCCATCGAATTCACCTCGGAAGATCCCGACCTTGCGGCGCGCGTCGCCAATACGATCGCCGAACTCTATATCGCGCGGCAGCAGGACGTGAAGCAGGACGCGGCGCGCTCGGCCTCCGATTGGCTGGCGAGCAACATCGAATCGCTGCGCAAGCGTGTCGCCGAAGCGGAAGCCAAGGTGGAGGACTTCCGGGCAAAGACCGGGCTTCTGCGTGGCAGTTCCAGTTCCACCACGACCCTGCCGACGCAGCAACTGGCGGACCTGTCGGGGCAGCTTGCGGCCCAGCGTGCGGCCCAAGCCGATGCCCAGGCCAAGGCCCGGATGATCCGGGACATGCTCTCGTCGGGCAATATTCTGGAAATCCCGGATGTCGCCAATAACGACCTCGTCCGTCGGCTGACGGAACAACGCATTGCGCTGAGGACGCAGCTTGCACTCGAGTCGCGCAATCTGCTCCCAGAGCATCCCCGCATCAAGGAACTAACGGCTCAGCTTTCGGATCTAGACAACCAGATCCGTCTCGCCGCTGAGCGCGTCGCGCGCTCCTTCGAGACCGATTCACGCCTCGCCGGCTCGCGGGTGGAGGGCCTGATGGCCGCGATCAATGCGCAAACGCAGGTGACCGCCAGCGCCAACGAGAACGAGGTGCGCCTCAGGGCGCTCGAGCTCGACGCCCGCACCGAGCGCGATCAGCTCGAATCCTATCTCGCCAAATATCGTGAGGCGCAGGCGCGCGACAGCCGCGACGCATCGCCGGCGGATGCCCGGGTCGTATCAGGTGCCGTTGCGCCCGCCACGCCCTCCTTCCCGAAGAAGATCCCGACGATCCTGATCGCCACGCTTGCCGTTTTCGCGCTCACCTCGGCGGGCGTCCTGTCGGCGGAGCTGCTGTCTGGCCGCGCCACGGTCCGTGGCGAGGACGAGCGCGGCGCCGATCGCGACACGGCACCTGCGGCCATGCATGCGACCGCCACGTCGACACCTTATCTGACGCTGCCGGCGCCGATCGACGTGGAATTCAAGGATATCGGACCGGTACGGCCGCCGGCTGATTTGACCGACGGCACGGCCATGGACGTCATTCTCGCCAAGCTCGCCGTGCCGGCACGCGAGGGACGGGGACGCCGTCTGATAGTCGCCGAGGCGGCCAAGGACAAAGCCTCGACCGATGTTGCGCGCAGGCTCGCGCGGCACCTCGCTCGCAAAGCGCGCGTCGTGCTTGTCACGCTCGCGGCGCCGAGTGGGGCGGATGAGGAGCTCGGCCTGACGGATCTCATGACGGAACGGGCGGGCTTTACCGATGTCATCAGCCGTGAGGCAGGCTCGCGTCTGCATGTCGTCGGCCATGGCACCCAGCCGTCGGAGGTCTTGGCCGAAGACGCGGACGGGGTGGGTAGCGCGCTCGCAGCCCTCGACCAGACCTATGACTGGGTGGTCTGCGGACTGCCGGCCGGCATCGATCCCGCGCTCCTGCACGTCTTCGCCGCCAGGACCGATGGCTCCGTTCTCGTGGCGCGTGAAGGCGAGCCGGAAGAGCAGACGGTTGCAGGCTACCAGAACCTGCAAACGCACGGTGCGGGCAACATCGTCGTCGCGGTCACCGGAGCGGCCGGCGACGATGCCGTGCACCAGGCTGCTTGAGGCTCGGGATGATGATTTCTGCCAAGCGATTCGTGCTGGCTGCGGGCTTGACGCGACCTTGCCCGTGCACAGGCATCCGGTTCCCCGCTACGCCTATGTGCTGGCCGGGACAATCCAGGTCACGAGCGAGGAGGGCGGCCAGAGCACGGTCTATGCGCCGGGCAGCTTCATCGTCGAGATGGTAGGCCAGTGGCACCACGGCACCAATATCGGCAAGGAACCGGCGAAGCTGCTCGTCGTCGACCAGGTCGAAAAAGGCGCAGGCAATACCGAACTGGCGAAATAGGGCTGCGTCAGACGATGGTCATCGCCGGAGCCGGCGCAGCCTTTCGACGGCGGCCACGACCCACGGCGTTGATTTCGCCCAGCCCTTGGCGGCGCGGCCCAGGTGATCGAGCCCGGCATAGATCCGCCCGCGCGTGCTGATCGGCAGATAGATGTCTACCAGCGGCTCGGTCTCGCCGCAGACGGCGAGCTTGTAGGCGGCTGCGCCGACGCCGAGATCGAAGGTCGCCACGCCCCGGCGGCACTGGGTTTCGATGAGGTTGAGCAGCAGCAGATCGCCCGGGCTCGATTTGGCGACCTCAGCCTCCATGCTGAAGGAATTGAACATTCCGCAAAAGCGCTCGCCGTCGCAGGTTCCTCCGAAGGTGGCGAGAATGGCGTCGCCCATGAAGAGCGCATAAAGCTCGATCGCGGTTTTGCCATCCGCTCCGATTCTGGAGCCCCGCCGCAGAAATTCGATCGCCGCAGGATCTTCAAAGGGATTCGTAATATGCTTCTGCCGAAAACGGGCGCCTTTCTGTTCAAGGAAGGTCTGCAGCACCCGCTCGATTTCGACGGGATCCTCGACGCGGCGATAGGCGACGGGGCTGATGTCCTTGAGGCGCCGTTCCTTCTTGCGCATTTTCTTGCGCGATTCCGGGCCGAGCAGCACGGCGAAGGTCTGGTCGGCAGGAAAGTTGAGCTGTCGCTTGAAGCCCGGACTGGGGCTCGGCCATCCGCCGAGCGTCACGAGCGGATTGGCCGTTCCCTGCCATGCGAGCGGCTGATTGACGAAGGAAAAGACGTCGATGCCGGCCGCGCGGGCGATGTCCTGCAAGATCGAGCGCCACGTCGCGGCGTCGCGCCCGGCGGTCGCCATGGGATCGAACAGCGGCATGTGGAAATTGGCCTGTCGGCCACCGATGAAGGTGGCGACGGTGAGGCCTCCACGCCGCCTGATGGCGAGCGGCAGCAGCATCACCGGGCTGCCGGACGCATTTTTCACGACGGCGATGAGCGGCGTCTCGCCATGGGCGTGGCCGAGCGTCTCGGAATAGGCTTGCGACCAGTCGAAATGCTGGTAAGGCGTGGCGATCGCCCTTTGCTCGAAGTTGCGCCAGTCCGCGTCGATGGAAGCAAAATCACGATGTATGGTGACCTGCAGCGGCGCGAAGTCCTTCGCCCGTTCCGCCGACGGCATGCCGTCGGCCATCTCGGCCCGCAGCTGCACGCTCATCAATTGCCCCACACGTTACCTCCGCCTAGCCGATCGAGGTACCCGCGGGCATCATGAGCGTCAACTGCGGTCTACCAAGAAGGATAATCGGCAAAGCTGCCGATTTCGCAAAGATTTGGTCAATCTTTCCGGCATCATGGTAAAATTTCAGAGGGGGACTGCCACGTTAGCGTGGCAGGAGGGGGACCGGCCATGCTGACCCGTTATGCCGCGCTGCGGCTCGGCTTCGCGGCGATCGCACATACGGGGGCCGATCGCTGGCTCGCGCCGATGGCGCGTGGGCTGGGCTTCATCCTCATGCTTCATCACGTGCGTCCGTGGGTCGACCGGGACTTTGCACCCAACTCCATCCTGGAGGTGACGCCGGAATTTCTCGACAGGACGCTCGCCGTGCTGGCGCCGACCCACGACTTCGTTCCGCTCGGCGATATCCCCGAGCGGCTCGCGAGGCCCCGACCGCGGCCCTTCGTGGCGATCACCTTCGACGACGGCTACCGGGACAATGTGGAATTCGCCATGCCGGTGCTGAAACGGCACAGCGCTCCCTGGTCGGTCTTCGTGACGCCCGGCTTCGTCGACCACACGGCGCGCCTGTGGTGGCTCGAACTCGAGGAGGCGATCCGCCGCCTCGACCGGATCGATGTGGCTTATGGTGCCAAACGTCTTGTTTTTCCGGCCACAAATATCGCGGACAAGGGCGTCGCCTTCCAGCGCCTCTACTGGATGCTACGGCGAGGCCCCGAGGAGCGTCTGCGCGCCATCGTGCAGGAGCTCGCGGATGCGGCCGGCGTCGATGGGCGGCAACTCACCGCCGACCTCTGCCTTGATTGGCCGGGACTTGCGGCTTTGGCGCGCGAGCCTGATGTCGACATCGGAGCCCATACGGTGACCCATCCGATGCTGGCCAAACATCCTCCCGACGTCATGCGCTGGGAGATGGCGGAGAGCCGGGCGGTGATCGAGGACAAGCTGCAGCGGCCCGTACGGCATTTCGCCTATCCGGTGGGGGATCCCGGTTCGGCGGGTCCGCGCGAATTCGCCGCCGCTGCGGAGGCGGGCTTTACGCTCGCCGTCACGACGCGGCCCGGCCACGTCTTCGCGTCGCATGCCGCCCATCCCATGGCACTGCCGCGTGTCGCGTTGAACGGCGCCTTCCAGAACCCCGCTGCCGTCAGGGCGCTCGCCTCCGGGGTTCCCTTCCTTCTCTGGAACAGGGGCCGACGCGTCCGCGTGGATTGAATCAGCGGTCGATCCTGTCCGGGCGTTCCATCCAGCGGATCAGCGGCAAGAGCGGCAGGATCCAGGCGAGGCCGACGACCACATAGAAGACCATCTGCACCAGCTTCGGCGCGGCTTGCACGCGACCCTGCGCCAACGCCATCGCGACGAGCGCGTAGACGCAGACGAAGATCAGCATGAAGAGCGTTCCGAAGAATTTGCGCGTGCGGCGGCGCATGGCCATCCCATTCCTGTCGGGGGGTGCGGCGGCAGGAAGCGTTGTCCCGCCGGCCGGCGCGGACTATGTGTCGATCGGCCGCCCGCCGCAACCCCACAACGGGCGGCCGCACCGATTGGCGATAGGACGGGACATGACGACGGCGAGCTTGTCTGTCGGAGAGGGCGCGCGACCGGCCGCGGAGGCTCGCGGCCGCCGCGCCGTGCGGCTGTGGCTCTTCAGCGTGGCGGCGCTCGTAGCGCTCATGGTGCTCGTCGGCGGCGCGACGCGACTGACGGAATCGGGCCTCTCCATCACCGAATGGAAGCCGATCACCGGCGCGCTCCTGCCGATGAGCGAGACGGCCTGGCTCGCGGAATTCGAGAAATACAAGCAGATCCCGCAATATGCCTTACTCAACGAAGGCATGACGCTCGCCCAGTTCAAGCACATCTATCTCTGGGAGTGGGGGCACAGGCTGCTCGGCCGGTTGATCGGCCTCGTCTACCTTCTGCCGCTCGTCTATTTCGCCATTCGTGGCGATGTGCGCGGCAAGCTCCTCGCCGGGCTGCTCGCCATCGGGATTCTCGGGGGGCTGCAAGGTGCGATCGGCTGGATCATGGTGGCGTCCGGCCTGAAGCCGGGCATGACGGCCGTGGCGCCGGTCCGGCTCATGGCACACCTCGTCACCGCCTGCCTGATCTATGTGGCGCTGATCTGGGTGGCGGTCGGCCTGAAGTCCCAACCCGTCACGCCGCAGGAGCGGCGGCTCGCACCCGGCGCGACGCTGGTGCTCGTGCTCATCGTTCTGCAGATCGCGCTCGGTGCCTTGGTTGCCGGGCTCGATGCCGGGCTCGTCTACAATACCTGGCCACTGATGGACGGCCGCTTGGTACCGGACACCGCGGCGTTGTTCTCGGTCTCGCCCTGGTGGCGAAACGCCTTCGAGACGGTGGTCACCGTCCAGTTCAATCATCGCGTCGGTGGCTATGTCCTGTTGATCGCCGCCCTGTTGCACGCCTTTGCCGCGCGGCGGGCGGCACCCGGCACGCCGGCGGCGCGGCGCGCCACGGGGATGGCGGGGATAGTCGTCGTCCAGGCAGCGCTCGGCATCACGACACTGGTGCTGGTCGTGCCGATCTGGGCCGCGCTCCTGCACCAGGGTGTGGCGATCCTGCTGCTCGGCCATGCGTCCGCCCATCGGCGGCTCTTGTCGGCGGAACAGGGGGCTGCTGCGCCTGCCCTGCAGCCGGCGAAGGCTTGAACGAGCATCACCTTCCCTTCGAGGGAAGGTGATGAGGGGTTAAGCCGCCGCGAGCGCCTGTTCGAGATCGGCGATCAGATCCTTGGGATCCTCCAGGCCGATCGACAAGCGGATCACCTCCGGCCCGACGCCCGCCTTGGCACGCAGCTCCGACGGCATGTTCTTATGGGTCGTCGTCGCCGGGTGAATGGCCAGCGAGCGCGTCTCGCCGATATTGGCGAGATGCGAAAAGAGCTTCAGGTTCTGCAGCATGCGCTTGGCGCCTTGCTCCCCGTCCCGATGTGAGATCGTGAAGACCGAGCCCGGCCCGAGCGGGCTGTAGCGCAGCGCGACTTCGCGGTTGGGATGGCCTTCGAGGCCGGGATAGCTCACCTTGGCGATGGCCGGGTGGCCCGACAGATAGCGTGCGACCGTATCGGCGTTGGCGCAGTGACGCGGCATCCGCAGATGCAGGGTCTCCGTGCCGTTGAGCACGAGGAAGGCGTTGAAGGGCGAGAGCCCCGGCCCGAGATCCCGCAGGCCATAGAGGCGGGCGCCGACGGCGAAGGGATTGGCCGGAAATTTCTCGGCCAGAATGATATTGCCGTAGTCGGGCCAGGGCTCCGACATCAGCGGGTAACGGGCATCGCCCTTCCAGTTGAAGCGCCCGCCGTCGACGATGACGCCGCCGATGACCTGCCCATGGCCGCCGAGATATTTGGATGCCGAGTGGAAGATGATGTCCGCGCCATAGTCGAAGGGGCGAATGAGGAAGGGCGTCGCCAGCGTGTTGTCGACCACGAGCGGAACATTATGCCGCTGCGCGATCTTGGCGATCGCTTCGATATCAATTACTTCGCCGGAAGGATTGACAATGGACTCGATGACGATCGCCTTCGTCTTTTCGGTGATCGCTGCCTCGAAGCTCTGGGGCTTGTCGGCATCGGCGAAACTGACCTTGAGGTCATTGCGCTTCTGGAGCCGCCCCATCAGACCGAGGGAGCCGCCGAAGAGCACGCTTGCAGCGACGTAGTGGTCGCCACTTTCGAGCAGCGTCATCAGGATGACGAGCAGCGCCGCCTGGCCGGAGCCGACGACAACCGCCCCGGTGCCGCCTTCCAGGGAGGCTACGCGGCGCTCCAGCGTCGCGGTCGTCGGGTTCGAACCGCGCGAATAGGAAAAGCCAGCCTTGCGCAGCGAAAAGACGTCGGCGGCGGTCTCCGGGTCATCGAAGACGAAGCCGTTCGTCAAATAGATCGGCGTCGCACGGGCGCCGGTGGCGGGATCGGGCTCGGCACCGGCGTGGACGGCGCGCGTGGCGAAGGCGAGGGGCTTCTTGGACTGTTCGGACATGGACTGTTCCTCAGGCACTGGTCGCGAGCGCCTGGTCGAGATCGGCGATGAGGTCATCCTTGTCCTCGATGCCGACGGACAGCCGGACGACTTCGGGGCCTGCACCGGCCGCCACCTTCTGCTCGTCGGTGAGCTGCTTGTGGGTGGTCGAGGCGGGATGGATGACGAGCGAGCGCGTGTCGCCGATATTGGCGAGATGCGAGAAGAGCTCGAGGCTGGAGACGAGCTTCACGCCGGCCGCATAGCCGCCCTTGAGCCCGAAGGTCATGACGGCGCCGGCACCCCGCGGCACATAGCGCTGGGCGAGCGCGTGATAGCGATCCCCAGGAAGGCCGGGATAGCTCACCCAGGCGACGGCCGGATGGTTGGCCAGATGCTGCGCTACCGCCAGCGCGTTCTCGGAGTGACGCTGCATCCGGAGCCCGAGCGTCTCGATGCCGGTGAGGATCAGGAAGGCATTGAAGGGTGAGAGGGCCGGGCCGAGGTCGCGCAGGCCGAGCACGCGGGTGGCGATGGCGAAGGCGAAATTGCCGAAGGTCTCGCCGAGCACCATGCCGTTGTATTCCGGGCGCGGCGCCGAGAGCAGGGGATAGCGCGGATTGCCCACCCAATCGAAGGTGCCGCCATCGACGATCAGTCCGCCGATGGAATTGCCATGGCCGCCGAGGAATTTCGTCGCCGAATGCACGATGATGTCGGCGCCGTGCTCGAAGGGGCGCCACAGATAGGGCGTGGCGAGCGTGTTGTCGACGATGAGCGGCACTTTGGCCTTCTTCGCGACCGCCGCGATCGCCTCGATATCGACGATGATGCCGCCGGGATTGGCGATGGATTCGATGAAGATCGCTTTGGTCTTCGGCGAGAGCGCCCGCTCGAAGCTCGCCGGATCGTCCGCATCCGCCCAGACGACATTCCAACCGAAGCTCTTGTAGGAATTGCCGAACTGGTTGACCGAGCCGCCGTAGAGCTGCCGGGCCGCGATGAATTCGTCGCCCGGCTGCAGCAAGGCGTGGAAGGTCAGGAATTCGGCGGCGTGACCGGAGGCGAGCGCCAGCGCCGCGGTGCCGCCCTCGAGCGCCGCCACACGTTCCTCCAGCACCGCATTCGTCGGATTGCCGATCCGCGAGTAGATATTGCCGAATGCCTGCAGGCCGAAGAGGCTCGCGGCATGGTCGACATCCTCGAAGACGAAGGACGTCGTCTGATAGATGGGGGTGGCGCGGGCGCCGGTCGTCGGATCGGGCTGGGCGCCCGCATGAATGGCGAGCGTTTCGAAACCGGGTTCTTTCTCGGCCATGGCCCAATCTCCCGAAGCCTCCGACGCTTCACGCCGCGCGAGGCATATTTCTCTATAACAGTCGTTTTGTTCGATAAACCGGACGCGCCGGTGGGTCAACGGCCAAACGCTTGGCTGCGCTATTCTTGCCGTATCAGAGAAGGCGCGGTCGCTCGATGGCGGGGCAGCGGTTCATGATCACGGTGACGCCGCGCGCCTCGGCCCGGGCGGCGGCGGCATCATTGCGCACCTCCAGCTGCATCCAGATCACCTTCGGCAGCGGCGTGAGCGTGCGCGCCTCGTCAACGACCGCGCCTGCGGCCTCCGAGTTGCGGAAGACATCGACCATATCGATCGCAACCGGCACATCGGCGAGGCTCGCTGAGACCGGCCGGCCGAGGAGCTCCTTGCCGGCAAGCCCCGGGTTGACCGGATAGAGCTCGTAACCGGACTCGATCAGATACTCCATGACATGGTGGCTCGCGCGCGCCGGATTATTGGAGGCGCCGACCAGTGCGATGGTTTTGACGCTCGTCAGAATGTCGCGGATGAGCGCGTCGGGATAATGGTCGTGGTTCATAACGGCTGATCCTCCACCTCTGTCGTCATAACGCGAAGCGGCGGCCTTGGCGAGCATGGGGCGGCAAAGGGGCGGTCTCAGATCATGTAACGGGGCCAGTGGGAATAGGCTGCGAGGCGCCATTTGCCCTCGACGTGCGTCCAGCGATAGCTCGTTGCTACACGCAGGGTCATCGACCCGTGCCGTGGCGTGGAGGACGAGACCGCTCGCGGACTCCAGGCGATTTCGAAACCGCAGTTCCTCCAGAACGGGTAGGCCGCCGGCATTGCATAGATCCTGATCGGGCAGGGTGGCGCGCCGCAGTAATGATTGACGATATGTTCGACGAGAACGCTGCCCGCATGGCTCTGGCCGACATGCGTATAGAGCGTATCGATTTCAATGACATCCCGCAGGCGGGCGATGATCGCGATCCCGACCGGAGCGTCCTGGAGCATATAGACGAGGATCGTATCCTGCCTTCCAAACTGGGAGGATGCAAAGCGCGGAGGCTCGTAGCTGTTCTCGAACGGGTCGTTGGAATGGCTGAACGGGGTGTCGCCGACGCTTCTACACATGAGATAGTCGATGTTATGGAGACGACGGTTCCAGCCGGCGTCGCCCTCCACCATCCAACCGCTCAGGTTGCGACGCATGGTTGGGAGCAGCTGCACATATTGCCGAGGCGTCAGCACGCGGATCGGCGGTTCCGTTCCCTTCGGGTTCACGGCGCAACTCCAACAGCGTCTCAACCGTAGCGGGATGTTGCAGAGCCTGCCTTGCAAGGCACGCTCGCTGTGGCGGAATGGCTGCTCGACCCGTCACCGGCGAATTTGTGCGGTATTATAATACAGCAGTGGGCAAGCGCCTGGAATTTATCGAGAAACTCCGCCGTGTGGATGCGAAGTGCGCTTGACCAAGCCTGGAGCATCTTGTAGAGGCTACCGCAGTGACACGCGGTGCGGCGTGACGTGCGGTGATGCGCGTCGGCGGGTTAGACCGTACCGATCAATTCGGAAAAGCCTCATGAAGACTTATTCGGCGAAACCGGCCGACGTCGAGAAGAAGTGGGTGCTGATCGATGCCTCGGGGCTCGTCGTCGGGCGCCTGGCTTCGATCGTCGCCCTCCGGCTGCGTGGCAAGCACAAGCCCAGCTTCACACCGCATGTCGACGACGGCGACAATGTCATCATCGTCAATGCCGAGAAGGTGGTGCTGACCGGGCGCAAGCGCGATCAGAAGGTCTACTACCACCACACCGGCTATCCCGGCGGCATCAAGGAGCGCTCGGCCAAATTCATCCTCGAAGGGCGCTTTCCCGAGCGCATCGTGGAGAAGGCCGTGGAGCGCATGCTGCCGCGTGGCCCGCTCGGCCGCAAGCAGCTCGGCAACCTCCGCGTCTACAAGGGCGCGAGCCACCCCCATGACGCCCAGCAGCCGGTGCCGCTCGACATCGCGTCGATGAACCGCAAGAACGTGAGGAGCGCCTGATATGGCCGACACCCTCCAGAGCCTCTCCGAATTGGGCGATCGCCTGCAGCCGGCCGCACCCGAGGCGCCCGTGCATGTGCAGAAGCTCGATGCCTATGGCCGCGCCTACGCCACCGGCAAGCGCAAGGACGCGATCGCCCGCGTCTGGATCAAGCCGGGCGCTGGCCAGATCCTCGTCAACGATCGCCCGCTGGACGTTTATTTCGCGCGTCCGGTGCTGCGCATGATCCTGCAGCAGCCGCTCGTCATCGCCAACCGCGTCGACCAGTACGACATCAGGGTGACGGTGGACGGCGGCGGTCTCTCCGGCCAGGCTGGCGCGGTGCGCCACGGCCTCTCCAAGGCGCTTACCTATTTCGAGCCGGAGCTGCGTGCCATCCTCAAGAAGGAAGGCTTCCTCACCCGCGACAGCCGCGTGGTCGAGCGTAAGAAGTACGGCCGCCGCAAGGCCCGCCGGTCCTTCCAGTTCTCCAAGCGCTGATCGGTTCTTCCGATCCGGCAAAGGGAAGGGCGGCTCGGGCCGCCCTTTTTTCTTGCGCCCGCTGCCATTGCGGGCTGAACTCTTCATCGAATCTCGGCCGGATTCGATGGAGCCCGCGATGTCCGATGAGCCGACCGGCCCGCCGATGACCGACAACGCCTTTCTCGGTCCCTGGCAGGGCGGCGCGCGCGACCCGACCTTTGCGGGGGCGCTTTCCTTCATGCGCCGCCGCTACAGTCGCGCGCTCGACGATGTCGATACGGTTGTATGGGGCGTGCCCTACGACGCCGCGACCTCGAACAGACCGGGCAGCCGCTTCGGTCCTCAGGCCATCCGCCGCGCCTCGGCGATCTTCGATGGCGATCCGCAATTCCCCTCCGGTCTCGATCCTTTCGCCGATATGACGGTCGTCGATTGGGGGGATTGCCCGTTCGATTATCGCCGCCCGCAGGACGTGCCGGGCATCATCGAGGAGCAGGCGGCCGACATTCTCAGCCATGGGTGCCACCTCGTGACGCTCGGCGGTGACCATTCGATCACCTTGCCGCTGCTGCGCGCCCATGCGGCCGCGCATGGTCCGCTCGCGCTCGTGCAGTTCGACGCCCATCAGGACACCTGGAGCGACGTCGGCGGCGGGTCGCACGGTAGCTTCGTCACGACAGCCGAGGCGGAGGGGCTGATCGACACCTCCCACTCGATCCAGATCGGTATCCGCACCGTCGCACCCGACGATTTCGGCATCGAGATCGTCGACGCCTATGAGGCGCGCGAACTCGGGGTCTCCGGCCTGATCCGCCGTATCCGCGAACGGGTCGGCATGGTGCCGGCCTATCTCTCCTTCGACATCGATTCACTCGATCCGGCCTTTGCGCCGGGCACGGGTACGCCGGTCGCCGGCGGCCTCAGTTCGGCCGATGCTTTGATGACACTCTGGGGGCTCAGGATGCTCGACTGGCGGGGCATGGACGTGGTCGAGGTCTCCCCGCCCTACGATCATGCCGACATCACGGCCATCGCGGCGGCGACCGTCGTCCAGCATTATCTGCAGATCCGGGCCGAGGGCGGCGGCGGCTGAAAGCGGCTCTCGCGCTTTTTGCACTTGCAGTTTCGCCGGCATTCCGTACATCCCGGACAGCAGCCACGAGGAGCGCGCGGCGGCGCGGAATTCGACATGGACAGACCAAGCGTCTTCATCGACGGCGAAGCGGGAACAACGGGGCTGGGCATTCGTGAACGGCTCGCGCACGTCGAGGGGGTCACCGTCCGCAGCATCGCGCCCGAATTGCGCAAGGATCCCAAAGCGCGCCAAGCGCTCATGGCTGAGGTCGATCTCGTCGTTCTCTGCCTGCCGGACGATGCCGCCCGCGAGGCGGTCGCGCTCGCAGCCGAGCTCGGCGACAAGGCGCCGCGCATCCTCGATGCCAGCACGGCGCATCGCACCAATCCGGACTGGACCTATGGCTTCGCGGAACTCGCCGAGGATCAGCCGGCGGCCATTGCCGCTGGACGCCTCGTCGCGAACCCCGGCTGCTACGCGACCGGCGCGATCGCGCTCATCAGGCCGCTCATCAATTGCGAACTGATCCCGGCGGATTTCCCGCTCACGATCAATGCGGTGAGCGGCTATTCCGGCGGCGGCCGCAGCATGATCGAGGCCTATGAAGCGGGCAAGGCGCCGGCGTTCGAGCTCTATGGGCTCGGCTTTAACCACAAGCACCTGCCGGAGATCACGCATTACAGCGGGCTTGATGAGCCGCCGATCTTCATTCCGTCCGTCGCGAATTTTCGGCAGGGCATGCTGGTGAGCATACCGCTTCATCTGCATGCGCTGCCCGACAAGCCGCCGGCCGAGGATATCGGCGCGTCGCTTGCAGCCCATTATCGCGACAGTGATGGAGTGCGCGTCTATTGCCCGGAGGAGGCCGCCAGCTTGGGTGGCCGGTTTGACGCAGAGGCCTTGAACGGCACGGATCGGCTTGAAATCGCAGTCTTCGCCGAGGTCGAGAGCGGGCGCGCCCTGCTCGTCGCGCGTCTCGACAATCTCGGCAAGGGCGCCTCGGGCGCTGCCGTTCAAAATATCAAGCTGATGCTGGGCTTAGCCTAAGCAAGCTACGAAGCCGCTGGAAGGCCGGGGCCTTCCAGCGGGATCAATTACACTCAGCTTGCCGAATAGGCGACGACCTGCTGGCGCTGTTCGCCCAGCTTCTCGATGCCGAGGCTCATCACATCGCCCGCCTTCAGGAATACGGGCGGCTTCATGCCGAGGCCGACGCCCGGAGGCGTGCCGGTGGTGATCACGTCACCCGGCTCGAGGCGCATGAACTGCGAGATGTAGGAGACGAGATGCTTCACGTCGAAGATCATCGTCTTGGTCGAGCCGTTCTGCATGCGCTTGCCGTTGACGTCGAGCCACATGCCGAGGTTCTGCACGTCGCCGACCTCGTCCGGCGTCACCAGCCAGGGACCGAGCGGGCCGAAAGTTGGGCAGCCCTTGCCCTTCATCCACTGGCCGCCGCGCTCGATCTGATAGGCGCGTTCGGATACGTCGTTGCAGACGCAGAAGCCGGCGACCACCGACATCGCATCGGCCTCGGACACATAGGATGCGCTCTCGCCGATGACGATGGCGAGCTCGACCTCCCAGTCCGTCTTTTCCGA
Source organism: Chelatococcus sp. GCM10030263 (assembly GCF_042666455.1). Lineage (NCBI taxonomy): Bacteria > Pseudomonadati > Pseudomonadota > Alphaproteobacteria > Hyphomicrobiales > Chelatococcaceae > Chelatococcus > Chelatococcus sp. GCM10030263. Next base: position 144,097 of record NZ_JBHTDB010000016.1, read on the forward strand.
CCCGCGCGGGATCATGACGTCGTCATTGGGGCCGACGATGCAGGAGCGGGCCTTGTTGAAGAGGATCGGCTCCTTCGGGATCTCCGCGCCGGTTTCGGCGGCGTGATCGGCGAAGTTCAGGCCGACGGCGATGAAATTGCCGACATTGCCCACGCAGGGACCGAGCCGAACACCCGCATCGACCTTCGGCAAGGAGGCCGGATCGATGCTGGCGAGCTCGCGCAGCTTCTGCCGCGACAAAGCGGTGCCGCCAATATCCGGCACGACACTGCTGAGATCGCGAATATGGCCGTCAGCATCGACCAATCCAGGCTTTTCACTGCCCGCCTTGCCGAAACGCACTAATTTCATCAGCGTTTTCTCCTCTTCGCAGCGCACGATGTGTAGCGCTTCTTGCAAATGCTGCAAGAGCAGCATCGACAGTTCGATATCAGTGCAACTTCAAGTTCATTCAAATATTAATATAAACTTTAAGTTGCATAATTATCGCCGTCTCGGTCTAACTAGCGCCGGGATGAAGTGCCGGCAAATGTTCTGCGGTGCAACCTTTCGACGTCAGGCGAAAGGCCGGCTTCGTCCGTTTCCGTCGTTCAGCATGCATGATCGGGAGCGCGAGATGAAGTGTGGGCGGTTCTGGCGGAGGGTTGTCGGTGGGGCGCTGGCTGTTCCCGTGAGCTTGCCGCTCTGGGGTAGCGAGGCCGCCGCCGGATCTTTCGCCCTGCGTGAACAGAGCGCCCGCGGGCAGGGAAGCTCCTTCGCCGGTGCGGCGGCGGGAGCCGGAGGTTTGTCCTCGATTTTCTGGAATCCCGCATCCATCGCGTTCTTTCCGGGTATCCAGAGCGAGGGCGACATCGCCTTGTCGCGGCGAGGGGCGGAGATCAAGCCGGATTTCACGACACGTGGGGCGGTTGCGGCTTCGGGTGGCGTGCCGGCCTCGTCGGGCGATATCGGCCAGACGCTCCTCTCCGGGTCGAGCTATGGCAGCTACCAGGTCAATGACCGCTTCTGGGTCGGCGCATCCGTCAACACGCCCTACCGCTTCACGACCAAGCCCAATCAGAACTGGGCGGGGCAGGTTTACGCGCGCTCCGCGCGCCTGAATACGATTGCCGCAACTCCGACGGCCGCCTATCGGGTCAACGACTGGGTGACGGTCGGTTTGGGCGTCACCCTGCAATCCCTCGATCTCACCTTCAAGAATGCCATCGGCGTAGCGCCCGGCTCGCCGAGCGCGATCCTCACGGGTGACGATATCGGTTTCGGCTTCTCGGTCGGTGCAACGGTCCAGCCGCGGCCCGGCACCATGGTCGGCGTCGGCTTCCGGTCCATGGTGCATCACGACCTGCGGGGCCGCTTGCTGCCGCAAACCGGTATGGGCCAGCCGATCCGAACCAGCCTCAATCTGCCGGAGACGCTGAGCATCGGCCTGACGCAGCGGCTCGACGAACGCTGGAATCTCCTCGCCGGAGGGGAGTGGACCAACTGGAGCAGACTTGATCAGCCGGCAGTGGTCGACCGACGGACGGGGCAGTCCGTGACGGGGCTGTCCTTCCGCTACGACGACGGGGCCTTCCTGTCCTTCGGCGTCGAATATCTGTGGAGGCCCGAGCTGACCATGCGCGCCGGAATCGGCTTTGAAAGCACGCCCGAGCGGGACGACTGGCATAGTCCACGTCTGCCCGACGCCGACAGGATCTGGACATCGATCGGCGCGAGCTATCAGGCGACCGAGAAGCTCGGCTTCGAGATCGGCTATTCGCACGCCTTCGCGCGTCAGGCGCCCGTACGGATCACCGGTGCCGCGGCTGATTTCAGCGGCTTGGCCTTCGTCGGCGATGCCAAGCCTTCCGCCGATATTGTCTCGGTTGCCTGGCGCTATCGTTGGGATGCGCCGGCGAAACCGGCAATCGCGACAAGCGCCGGCGGCAACCTCCTTTACTGACCGCCTCTACTGATCCTGGTCGGCCGTGGGACTGGCGGCATTTCTATGCCGTCACCGCCACATAAGTCCCCGGCGCATCGCCGAGCGGCTTGAACTTGCCCTTTTCCGGGTCGCGCGCCGGCACGCGCTCTGGCTCGAGCTCCTCCAGCCAGCGGAACCAGTCCGGCCACCATGAGCCCCCGGTCTCCTTGGCTGCGGCGAGCCAGGTCTCGAGGTCGCCGGCCATTTGACCGTCCGACGTCCAGAACTGGTACTTGTTCCTGTGCGGCGGGTTGATGACACCCGCCACATGGCCGGAGCCGGTGATGACGAGGCGTACCGGCCCGCCGAACAGCTGCGCGCCGGCAAAAATGGAGCGCGCGGGGGCGATGTGGTCCTCGCGCGTGGCGAGATCATAGATCGGGATCGTCACCCGCTTTAGGTCGAGCTTCACCCCGTCGATCGATATCAGGCCTCGCGCCAGCTCGTTGTTGAGATAGCAGCGGCGCAGATAGAAGGAATGCGTCGCCGCTGCCATGCGCGTCGAATCGCTGTTCCAGTGCAGAAGATCGAAGGGGTAGGGCGTCTGCCCCTTGAGATAGACGTTCACCACGTAGGGCCAAATGAGGTCGTTCGGCCGGAGCATGTTGAAGGTGGTGTTCATGTGCATGGCGTCGAGATAGCCGCGCGCCCTCATCTGCTCTTCGAGCGCGGCTATCTGCTCCTCGTCGATGAAGACCTTGAGATCACCGGCGCGCGAGAAATCGACCTGCGCCGTCATCAACGTCGCCGTGCTGACACGCTCGATGCCCTTGGCCGCCATATAGGCGAGCGCCATGGCGAGCAGGGTGCCGCCGATGCAATAGCCGATGACGGAGGTCTTCTTCTCGCCGGTCGTTTGCTCGATGACATCAAGGGCGGCGAAGAGCCCTTCGCGCATGTAATGCTCGAAGCTCTTCTCGGCATAGCGCTCGTCCGGATTGACCCAGGAGATGCAGAAGACGGTGAGCCCCTGGCCGACCATCCAGCGGATCAGCGATTTGTCTGGGTTGAGGTCGAGGATGTAGTACTTGTTGATCCAGGGCGGCACGATGAGCACGGGCCGGCGCAGCACCGTCGCCGTCGTCGGTGCATATTGGATCAGCTCCATCATCTCGTTGCGGAAGATCACCTTGCCGGGGGTGACGGCCATATTCACGCCGAGGGTGAAGCTTGCCGGATCGCTCTGACGGATCTTCAGTTCGCCGCCGCCCGCCTTGATATCCTCGGCCAGCATCTTCATGCCGCGCACGAGATTGGCGCCGTTCTCGCGCAAGGTCTCGCGCAGGAGCTCCGGATTCGTCGCGACGAAATTCGACGGCGAGAGCGCGCTCGCGATCTGCTTGACGTAGAAGCGCGCCTTGTCGCGGGTATGTTCGTCGAGCCCGTCGGCGCCTTCGACCAGCTGCTCGGCCCAGGTCGAGGTGATCAGATAGGCCTGTTTGACGAAATCGAAAACGGGATGTTCCTGCCACGCCGGATCGCTGAAGCGCTTGTCACGCGGGTCGGCGCTCGCCACCGGTTCGGCCTCTTCGCCGCCAAGGCGCTTCAGGCTCGTGCTCCACAGGGCGAGAAAGTCGGAGGTAAGCCGCGACTGGGCCTCGATGGCGCGTTGCGGATTCGACATCCACGTCTCGGCGAGTTGCGCGAGCGTCTTGACGACATCGCTCATCTCGTCGGCGGTGCCGGGTTTGGCGCCCCTCGCCTCAAGGGGACGCAGATAGGCGGCCGTCACCTTGCCGGCCTCCTCGACGAACTGAGCCATGTTGCGTGACAATTGGTCCAAATCCGTCAAGCCCGCCGCGTGCGGATCCTTGTCGGTGGTCTTCGTCATGAAAGCTCCGTTCGGCAGCGGATGCATTACCCGGTCGCAACCCGCTCGATATTTTGCACTTAATATTAAAGCCAGTTCGATTACAAAGGGTCCCTGCTCAGGGCATCTTTGGCTGGGATGATGACATGCTAGTGCTCGACGACGACCACAAGAGGCGCGGCGCAAAAATCGTCCTGCGGATGGTGAGCGCCGCGGCCTTCGGCTTTGTCCTCTCCAGCTGCAATCCCGTCCGCGACGTTGCCGTCGCGACCGGCTTCGGGGCCAAAGCGCCGGAGCCCGCGCCTTTCGTGAAGGAAAGCCGTGGTGGTGTGGAGGGCGCCTATATGCCCGTCGGCGTGAAGGCGCCGCCACGGACGCTGAAGGCGCGCACGAAGGAGGAGGCGGAGGCTCTGCAGGCTCAACTCGATGCGCAGCGGCAGGCGACGGAGGCGGCCGGCGCGTCCGCCCAGGCGCTCGGCGCTGCGGTCAAGGCGCGGCCCATCCCGAAGCCGCCGCAGGTCCAGAACAACACGACGAGTGACTGAGCTCGGCCAGACCGCTATCGGTTTGGCAAGTACGATCGCAAGAAAGGTTTGACGGCGTTTTGTGCGGGGATCATGTTCGCAGAACGCCTGTCCCAACGCGTTGAAGGCGAGTGCTTTCACGGTTTCGCCTCGCGAATGCCGGAAAGCTCTCCCAAGTTCGGCCGCTTCGCCAGTGGCCGAATGACCATGTGAGGCCCCTGGCGAGGGCAGAACCCCGGCCCGCAATCCGCGACCGGCCATCGGACCACTCAACGGATCGAATCCCATGACGGATTTCCACCGCATCAAGCGTCTGCCGCCTTACGTCTTCGAGCAGGTGAATCGCGCGAAGGCCGCAGCCCGAGCCGGTGGTGCCGACATCGTCGATCTCGGCATGGGCAATCCGGACCTGCCGGCGCCGCGCCACGTGATCGAGAAGCTCGTCGAGACCGCCGGGCGCCCGCGTACCGACCGCTATTCGGCATCCAAGGGCATTGGCGGGCTGCGCCGCGCCCAAGCCGGCTATTACGAGCGCCGCTTCGGTGTGAAGCTCAATCCCGACACCCAGGTGGTCGCCACACTCGGCTCCAAGGAAGGCTTCGCCAATATGGCGCAGGCCATCACAGGGCCCGGCGACGTGGTGCTCGTGCCCAATCCAAGCTACCCCATCCATGCCTTCGGATTCCTGATGGCGGGCGGCGCCATCCGCTCCGTTCCGGCGGAGCCGACGCCGGCCTTCTTCCCGGCGCTCGAGCGGGCGGTGACCCATTCCATCCCGAAACCGATCGCGATCGTCGTCTGCTATCCGTCGAACCCGACCGCCTATGTGGCCTCGCTCGATTTCTACCGGGACCTCGTCGCCTTCGCGAAGAAGCACGAGCTGATCGTCCTGTCGGATCTCGCCTATGCAGAGGTCTATTTCGACGGCGAGGCGCCGCCCTCGGTGTTGCAGGTGCCGGGTGCCGTGGACGTCACGGTCGAATTCACCTCGATGTCCAAGACCTATTCCATGGCAGGCTGGCGCATGGGTTTCGCGGTGGGCAACGAGCGCCTGCTCGCTGCGCTCGCCCGCGTGAAGTCCTATCTCGATTACGGTGCCTTCACGCCGATCCAGGTCGCGGCCACGGCTGCGCTGAACGGCCCGGACGACTGCATCGCCGAGATGCGCGATACCTATCGGCGCCGCCGCGACGTGCTGGTCGATTCCTTCGCGCGGGCCGGATGGCGGATACCTTCGCCCTCCGCCTCGATGTTCGCCTGGGTCGAGATCCCCGAGCCGTTCCGCAGCCTCGGCAGCCTCGAATTCTCGAAGCTCCTGATCGAAAAGGCCGAGCTCGCGGTCGCGCCGGGCATCGGCTTCGGCGAATATGGCGACGAATATGTCCGCATCGCGCTCGTCGAGAATGAGCAGCGCATCCGCCAAGCCGCGCGAAATCTCCGTCGCTTCCTTGAAACGGCGGACAAAACATTGCACAACGTCGTCCCGTTAGCGGCTCACCGATAGCCGTCCGTCGCGCCGGAGAGGCGTCGGCGGTCAGCGGGTCGCTCGCTCTCTTCGGCGCGTGTCCTTGGGACCCGCGCAATCTCAGGCCGGGTTGACGGAACGATGGCGCAGGTTTTTCGCATAGGCATCGCCGGCCTGGGCACGGTGGGCGCGTCCGCGGTCCGCATTCTCGACCGACAGGCGGACAGGCTCGAAGCCAGTTGCGGCCAGCCGGTGCGGGTCACGGCCGTCACCGCGCGCAGCCGCGGCAAGGAGCGAGGGCTCGATCTCGATCGCTTCGCCTGGCTCGACGACCCGGTCGCGCTTGCCACCTCCACCGAAATCGACTGTTTCGTCGAGCTCATCGGCGGCGAGGACGGAGTCGCCAAGGCGGCTGTCGAGGCCGCACTCGGCGCGGGCAAACACGTCGTCACCGCCAACAAGGCGCTTCTGGCGCGGCACGGCACAAAACTCGCAGCGCTCGCCGAGAAGAACGGCGTCACGCTTCAGTTCGAGGCGGCGGTCGCCGGCGGCATCCCGATCATCAAGACCCTGCGCGAGGCCTTGGCCGGCAACGAGGTCTCGCACCTCTTCGGCATTCTCAACGGCACCTGCAACTATATTCTTTCGCGCATGGAGGACGAAGGGCTCGCCTTCGAGGCCTGTCTCGCCGAGGCGCAGCGGCTCGGCTATGCCGAAGCCGATCCCACCTTCGATATCGGCGGCTTCGACAGCGCCCACAAGCTCGCCATTCTTACGAGCCTAGCCTTCGGCACGGCCATCGATGCCGAGGCCGTGCATGTGGAGGGCATCTCGTCGATCTCCTCCATCGATATCCGCATGGCGCGCGAGCTCGGCTATCGCATCAAGCTTCTCGGTGTCGCCGAGCGCACGCCGACCGGCATCGAGCAGCGGGTGCATCCCACGATGGTGCCACTCTCCTCGGCCATCGCCCAGGTCATGGGCGTGACCAATGCCGTGACGGTGGCCGCCGATGCCGTGCGTGAGATCACCCTCATCGGCCCCGGTGCCGGCGGCGATGCGACCGCTTCGGCGGTCGTGGCGGATATCGCCGATATCGCCCGCGGTGTCGGCGGGGCGCCTTTCGGCCGGCCGACCACTGCGCTGCGGAAGGCGGAGCGGGCCCCGATGCAGCGCCACCACGGCGGCTATTACGTGCGCCTCACGGTGCATGACCGGCCGGGTGCGGCTGCCTCCATCGTCAACCGTTTCGCGCAGGCCGACATTTCGCTCGAATCGATCGTGCAGCACCGCTCGGAGGATGCGGCCGCGCGCGACCCGGCCGGGCGCTCCGGCGCGCCCGTTCCCGTCGTCCTCATCACCTATGCGACGACGGAGGCGGCAGTGCGCGCCGCCATCGACCAGGCGCTCGGCGACGGCTATGTGGTCGAAGCGCCGCAAGTCATCCGCATCGAGCGCGAATAACCATTCCGCGGGCGAATGCCCGAGAGTTCAGAGCAGGAGCGTATGTCGATGACCAGCGCAGCGAGTCCGAAGCCGAACCCGCATATCGAGCGCGTTCTCACCCTTGAGCTGGTGCGGGTCACCGAGCGTGCTGCAGTGCTCGCGGCGCGCCTGCGCGGGCGCGGCAACGAGAAGGCCGCCGACCAGGCGGCCGTCGACGCGATGCGGCGGGAGCTCAATCGGCTCGCGATTGACGGCACCATCGTGATCGGCGAGGGCGAGCGCGACGAGGCGCCCATGCTGTTCATCGGCGAGAAGGTCGGCAACAAGTCCGGGCCGAAGGTCGATATCGCCGTCGATCCGCTGGAGGGCACAACGCTCTGCGCGCGCGACATGCCGGGCTCGATCGCCGTCATGGCCATGGCGGAGGAGGGCACGCTGCTCCATGCGCCCGACTGCTATATGCAGAAGATCGCGGTCGGCCCGGGCTATTCGAAGGGCGTCGTCGACCTCGATGCTTCGCCCGAGGACAATGTCAATGCGCTCGCCAAGGCCAAGGGCGTAAAGCCTGAAGACCTCACGGTGCTGATCCTCGACCGGCCGCGCCATATCGATCTCATCGGCGCCGTCCGGCAGACCGGTGCTGCGGTGCGCCTCATTACCGATGGCGATGTCATGGGGGTCATTTTCACGACCATGCCGGAAAAGACCGGGGTCGACATGTATCTCGGCATCGGCGCGGCCCCGGAGGGCGTTCTCGCCGCGGCGGCGTTGCGCTGCGTCGGCGGGCAGATGGAGACGCGCCTCATCCTCGACACGCCCGAGCAGCTCGAACGCGCCGGCAAGATGGGCATCTCCGATCCCAAGCGCAAATACCAGATCGAGGACATGGCCTCGGGCGACGTCGTCGTGGCGGCGACCGGCGTGACCGATGGGGCGCTTCTCTCGGGCGTGCGCTTCGGCCCGCGCGTCATCGAGACCGATACGCTCGTCTATCGCTCTGAAACCGGCACCGTCCGGCGGATCAGCGCCGAGCATCGCCATCTGGCGAAGTTCCATCTGGGCTGAGCCCGCGGGCGCGTGAGCCAGCCAGGACCTCCACTCTCAAGGCCTCTACTCTCAAGACCTCCACTCTCTTGACCAAGGCTGCCTGCCGGCGGATCGTTAGGCGGTGCGTTGCGGCGCCCGGCCGCCGGAGGCAGGGCGGGGGCGAAGGCGCTACCGCTGCGTGATCGGAAACCGGAGGCCGCCATGCCCATGTCGTTGCGCGGTTCGTGCCGCTGCGGATCGGTGAAGTTTTCCGTCGAAAGCCACACGCCCTATCCCTACCAGCTCTGCTACTGCTCGATCTGCCGCAAGACCGCGGGCGGCGGGGGCTATGCGATCAACATCATGGGCGATGCCGACACGCTGACGGTCGAGGGTGAGGCCGCGATCGGCATCTACCGGGCGGAAATCGTCGAGGATGGCGTCGCCGAGCGGAGCGAGGGCCGGCGCCATTTCTGCCGCAACTGCGCAACCGCCCTATGGATGTCGGATCCACGCTGGCCGGAGCTCGTGCATCCTTTCGCCTCGGCCATCGATACAGACCTGCCCAAACCGCCGTCGCGGGTGCATCTCATGCTGCGCTACAAGGCGAGTTGGGTCGAGCCGGACATCGGACCCGACGACCGCGTCTTCGATGAATATCCGGAACAGTCGATCGAGGACTGGCACCGCAGCCGCGGGCTATGGATCGATTGATGGCGGGGCAATCAGGAAAAAACGAATCTTGTGAGGTCTTTGCCCTTGAAAGATAAGACAATGATTCATGGGCAGCGATGTTGGAGCGGGACTACAGCATCACCGGATAACACTTTGCCTCAGGACTCGTTTTGACCTTTGGTCGGTGAGTGGCTGCTGGAGCCACCACGACGTCATCCCGGAATCGAGCGGAGCGAGGTGTCCGGGATCCAGAACCGATGCTGCAGACCGGAAGGGCGAGGCCTGCTATCGCGTACGGCCATGCGAGCGCATCCGGATCCGCATCGGTTCTGGATCCCGGGCTCCACACTTCGTGCGGCCCCGGGATGACCAAAACTCGGCTGCGCAGCACTGCTATGACCTGATGCTGGCGCCGCCCGGCTTCGGCACTCCAGTGGATGAGTCGATTTGTCGTCGGCAAAGCGCCGCGAAGGCCGCTAAACTCCCCCGGTGCTCGAATCACCTGCTGCATTCCGTCCCTTTCTCGGCGTATCCCGTTCCGTGCTTGGCCAGGCTTGGCGCGATCGGCTGGACGACGCCGGGGCCGCAACCGCGCTCGCCATGGTGCAGGCGCATGCCCTGCCGGATGTCGTGGCGCGCATCCTTGCCGCGCGCGGGGTCGCGGCTGAGGCCGCCTCCGGCTTTCTCGAACCGCGCCTGCGCGACCTGATGCCGGATCCCGACAGCCTGCGCGACATGGCGCCGGCGGTGGCGCGCCTCACCCGGGCGATCGTGCAGGGCGAGACGGTTGCCGTGTTCGGCGACTATGACGTCGACGGCGCCTGTTCGACGGCGCTGCTGGCGAATTTTCTGGCCCGCTGCGGCACGCCTTTCGTCATCCATATTCCCGATCGCATCACCGAGGGCTACGGCCCCAATGTGGAGGCGATCCGCGCGCTCAAGGCGGAGGGGGCGAGCCTTCTCGTCACCGTCGACTGCGGCACGACGAGCTTCGAGCCGCTGGCCGAGGCTGGCCGGCTCGGGCTCGACGTCATCGTCATCGACCATCATCAGGCGCCGGCGGAGCTGCCCCCGGCCGCGGCGATCGTCAATCCGAACCGCCAGGATGATCTCTCCAGCCTCGGCCATCTCGCCGCGGCGGGCGTTGTCTTCATGGTGATGGTGGCGCTCAATCGCCATCTGCGCGGCCAAGGCTTCTGGGACGGGCGCGGCGGAGCGCCCGATCTTCTGGGCGATCTCGACCTCGTCGCGCTCGCCACCGTTGCCGATGTGGTGCGGCTTGAAGGCCTCAACCGCGCCTTCGTCCGGCAGGGGCTGCAGATCATGCGCCAGCGCCGGCGTCCGGGGCTCACGGCGCTCCTCGATGCCGCCGCCCTGCGCGGCCCGCCGGAGGCCTGGCATCTCGGCTTTCTCGTTGGTCCGCGAATCAATGCTGGCGGGCGTATCGGGGATGCAGCCCTCGGCGCCAAGCTCCTCATGACGGAAGACGCGCTGGAAGCGGCGCGGATCGCCGGCGAGCTCGACCAGTTGAATCGGGAGCGGCAAGTCATCGAGCAACTGGCGGTGGAGGAGGCGACAGCGGAGGCCGAGCGTCTGCTCGAACGCGCGGATAGATCCGTCCTCGTCGTCCGCTCACCGGAGTGGCATCCGGGCATCGTCGGCCTCGTGGCCGCCCGCCTCAAGGAGCGATTCGGGCGCCCGGCCTTTGCCTTCGCCCTGACCGCCGAGGGCGGTACCGGCTCCGGCCGCTCGATCCTCGGCGTTGATCTCGGGCGGGCGGTGCGCGCGGCGGTCGAAGCGGGCGTCGCGGTCAAGGGGGGAGGGCACGCCATGGCCGCCGGCGTGACGCTCGGCACGTCGGATCTCGCTTCCTTCACGGCCTTCCTCGATGAACGGCTTGCGACGGCTGTTGCTGCGGCGCGGCTCGAAACCGGGCTTTCCATCGATGCGGCCGTGACTGCCGGCGGCGCGACGCCGACGCTGATTGCGGGCATCGCCCGGGCCGGTCCCTATGGCTCCGGCAATCCCGAGCCGGTCTTCGTCTTTCCGCATCATCGGCTGGTCGATGTCGCCGAAGCCAAGGGCCATGTGCGCATCAGCCTGAAGAGTGGCGACGGCGCCTCGGTCGGCGGCATTGCCTTCCGCTCGGCCGATCGGCCGCTCGGTCAGGCGTTGCTCGCTGCCCGCGGCCGAACGCTGCACATCGCCGGTACGCTGGCGCTCGACACCTGGGGCGGAAGCCCCAAGGCGAGCCTCAGGGTCATGGATATCGCCGAGCCGGCGCGGTAGCACGGCCCTCGTCTGTGGGCAGCGTGGCGCCGATAGCGATCAGACCGTCTGTGCGCTTGCGGCATCCGCCGAACGTCTCTATATGTTCGCGCCGTCGCGGGCCGCGCTCCGGTTCGCCGACTGAGCGCTCTTCGTCTATCGGTTAGGACGCCACCCTTTCACGGTGGAGAGAGGGGTTCGATTCCCCTAGAGCGCGCCATCTTCATTGTATCTCGTCTCAATCCAGGACTTATGGCCACGGCTTGCCCGGGTGACGGTTAATTGCACCAGTCGGCCAGCTGTAGCCATTGTAGAGTAACTGCTCATCGGCGGAGTCTTGCGCTCTCAGCCGGTTTTGACTAGCTTGATGGCAAGGGGTTGCGACTACCCCGTGAGGCGGCAGCCCAAAGATCGCGTCCAAACTCCCAACCAAGGGATGGGCGCCTATGCCGTCGAACACCGAAATCACATCGTCTCAGCTTGCACGTCTGATCGGTCTGCCGACCGCACCGACGATCATTGACGTCCGCACCGCCGAGGACATTTCAGCCGATCCGCGCTTCCTGCCCGGCGCAGAGCATCGCGACGCAGTCGAGGTTGCAAGCTGGGCGAAGGAATTCACCGGCCGCAACGTGGTCGTGGTTTGCCAGAAGGGGCAGAAGCTCGGCCAGGGCGTCACGGCTTGGCTCCTCCATGAGCGGGTCAAGGCGGAGATGCTCGAGGGAGGCTTCGAAGCGTGGCTCGCGTCAGGCGGGCTTCTCGTCAAACCCGACAAGTTGCCCAAGTGCGACATCTCCGGACGCACGGTCTGGGTCACGCGCGCGCGCCCCAAGATTGACCGGATTGCCTGTCCCTGGCTCATCCGCCGCTTCATTGATCCAAAGGCCGTTTTCCTCTTCGTGGCTGCTTCCGAGGTGATGGCGGTGGGCGAGCGTTTCGGCGCGACGCCGTTCGACATCGAGAATGTCTTCTGGAGCCATCGCGGCGAGCGCTGCACCTTCGACACGATGATCGAGGAGTTCGGCCTGTCCTCCGCTCCGCTGGAGCGGCTGGCGACGATTGTGCGCGCCGCCGACACGGCGCGTCTCGATCTCGTGCCGCAGGCTGCCGGCTTCCTCGCCGCTTCGCTGGGACTTTCGCGCATGTTCCGCGATGACCTCGAACAGCTCGAGGCGGGGCTGCTCCTCTACGACGCCTTCTACCGCTGGTGCAGGGACGCAACCGACGAGACGCACAACTGGCCTTCCACCCACAAGCCGGCGTGAGGGCGGCGGCGATGTCGATCGATGCCACGAAAGGTGCCGCGACAGCCGAACCAACCGCTCCCACATTCGCAGAGGCGACCCGCGTCTGGGCCAGGATCGGGCTACTCAGCTTCGGCGGCCCCGCCGGCCAGATCGCCTTGATGCACAAGGAGCTGGTTGAGGACCGCCGCTGGATCGGCGAGCAACGCTTCCTGCACGCCTTGAACTACTGCATGCTGCTTCCCGGTCCCGAGGCGCAACAGCTCGCCATCTACATCGGCTGGCTCATGCACCGCACCGCGGGCGGTCTCGTTGCCGGCATCCTCTTCGTCCTGCCCGGCGCGTTCGTGATGCTGGGGCTCAGCATTCTCTACGCCTTCTACCGGAATGTGCCGCTGATCGAGGCCGTGTTCTTCGGCGTGAAAGCGGCTGTGCTGGCCGTCGTGGTGGATGCCGTGTTGCGGATCGGCAAACGTGCTCTGAAGAACCGTGTGATGATCGGCATCGCAGTTGCCGCCTTCGTCGGCATCTATATCTTCCGTGTCCCCTTTCCGATCATCATTCTGATCGCCGGCCTGATCGGCTGGTTGGGCAGCCGTGCCGCGCCGCAGCTCTTCTCGAATGACGGACACGGCGGCAAGCGCGACGCTCCCGACTTGAAGGGCGTCATCGACGGAATGTTCGAGCGCGGCGAGCTCGCGCATGCCGATCCGTCCTGGGGCCGAGCGGCACGTGTGCTAGCGCTATGGCTTCCGATCTGGCTGGGCCCGGTCCTGCTGTTATGGCTGGTCACAGGCTCTTCCAGCATTTGGACGAAAACCGGTACCTTCTTCAGCACCATGGCGGTCGTCACCTTCGGGGGCGCCTATGCCGTCCTCGCTTACGTCGCGCAGGCTGCCGTCGATACCTTTGGCTGGCTCGCCCCCGGTGAAATGGCGGACGGCCTCGGCCTCGCCGAGACGACACCGGGACCGCTCATCATGGTCCTGCAGTTCGTCGGATTTCTCGCCGCTTATCGTGCGCCGGGTACCTTCGACCCGCTTCTGGCCGGTTGTCTCGGCGCTCTGCTGACTACCTGGGTGACGTTTGCGCCATGCTTTCTGTGGATTTTTCTTGGCGCGCCCTATGTCGAGGCGTTGCGCGGCAACAAGGCGATCTCTGCGGCTCTAACGGCCATCACCGGGGCCGTTGTCGGCGTGGTGATGAACCTCGCGCTCTGGTTCGCGCTGCACGTGGTGTTTCGTGACGTCAGGACGCTCGACATCCTTGGCGCCGGGCCGGATGTGCCGGTGCTCGGTTCGATCGACTGGCAGGCCGCTGTGCTGGCTCTCGCAGCGATGGTTGCAATGCTCGGGTTCAAGATCGGCATGATCCAGACGCTTTCGGCGTGTGTGATCGCCGGGGTGGCGCTGAAGGGACTGGCAATCGTGCTTTGAGTGCCGCCTCAAAGCTACCCATAAGAGCCCGTTCGCCCCGCCGTCGCGGGCTGTCATGATTCCACTTGACAAGGGCACGCTTCCCATAGAGCTTATTTGTGAGGCGCGGGGCAATGTTGCCTGTTTTTGCGCCACCCATGCAACATTTCCAATCAGCGAGGCTATCCGGCCTGGTTTGGATTGGCGGCGAGGATGCCCGCGGCAGAACAGCCGTCGGGCTTTTTTGTTTTGGGACGGCGAATGCTGGCGAAAAGCTATCGTATCGGGGTGATGTTCTCGTCGACCGGCTCCTATAGCGTGGTCGCGCGCTCGATGCTGAATGGTGCGCTGCTCGCTTTCCAGGAATTGGCCGAGACGCGTTCGGACCTCGCCCTCGAGCCGGTGGTCGTCAATCCCGGCGGTGATCTCGCACGCTATGGCGAACTGACCCGTGAGCTTCTTGGCCAGGGTATCCGCCATGTCGTGGGCTGCTATACCTCGTCAAGCCGCAAAGAGGTCATCCCCTGTTTCGAGAAACATGACGCGCTGCTCTGGTATCCTTCCCATTACGAAGGTTTTGAGAGCTCGAACAACGTCATCTATACGGGGGCGGCTCCCAATCAGCATGTGCTTCCATTAGTCGATTATCTTCTCGATCACGGCGGCAGCCGCGCCTTTTGCGTAGGCTCGAATTATATCTGGGCTTGGGAGAACAACCGCATCTTCCGCGAGACGATGATGGCACGCGGCGGCACGGTTCTGGCGGAGCGCTACTTCGCCGTGGGCGACACCGAGCTGCAGCATGTCGTGGCCGCGATTTTGGCCGCCCGGCCGGACTTTGTCTTCAACACGCTCATCGGCACGAGCAACTATGCCTTCTTCCGCCAGTTCCGTCAGGCCTGCGCCGCGGCTGGTCTCGATCAGCCGCGCGACATCCCGGTTGCGAGCTGCACGCTTTCCGAGCCGGAGCTCGAGGAGATCGGCAGCGGGGCGGTCGACGGTCATGTGAGCTCGAGCGTCTATTTCTCGTCCCTCGAGAGCGCTGCAAGCGCTGCCTTCGTGAAGGATTATACCGCCGCATTTCCCAACGGTCCGGCACCCTCGGCCGATGCGGAAGCCTCCTACGTGGCCGTCAAGCTGCTGGCGCTCGCCCTGGCGGAGGCGGGCGTCGACGAGGTGGCTGCGGTAAAGGCGGCCGCCACGCGCCAGCGCCTTGCCGCGCCGCAGGGCGAGGTCTGGATCGACCCGCAGACATTGCACGCCTATCTCACCCCGCGCATCGGCCGCTCCAACGCGCATGCCCGCTTCGACGTCATCGTCGAAGCGCCGGCGCCCGTCTGCCCAGACCCCTATCTGGTGCAGTCATCGCCGCGCTACGCGCTCAGCCCGCGCCTGCCTCAGCTCAAGGTGGTCAAATGACGGCTCCCAGGCTGCTCCAGAACTTCAGCGGCGGTCGCGCCCATATCGTCACCGCGAGCCCCGGGGCCGTGGAGGCCTTGGAGGCGACCCTCGTCAAGCTCGGGGTCGGTGTCGAGCATGTGTCGATCGTGGAGGGGAGGGCGGTGCTCGACATCGCCACGCTCCAAGCCGACCGGGATATTCTCTTCGTCGATGGGGACCTCGACGGCGTTCTGGCCATCGAGCCGGACTTCGAGACGCGTCTACCGCCGGTGCCGATCATCGGCCTCGTCGGTGTGGAGGCGCCGAGTCGCCTGAAAGCCCTGACGAATCTCGGCGCCACCGGTTTCCTGCGCAAGCCGGTGCATGGCGCGACGGTCTATACGACGCTCTTTCTCGGCATCAACCAGTTCCTGCTGCGTAGCGATCTCGGCCATCGCCTGCGGGAGCTGGAACGGCGCCGTCAGGGACGGCGATCGGTGGTGAAGGCGATCGTCGCCCTCATGCGTCAGGCCGGCTGCGACGACGATGAGGCCTATGCCGTGCTTCGCCGCGAGAGCATGCGCTCGCGGCAAAACCTCGAAGACTATTGCGAGGAATTTCTCAAGAAGAAGGCGGGATCAGCAGCGTTTCTTACACAGCAAGCCGCCGCACAGCGGCGTATCGACCAAGCATAACCAGAGGAGAGACTATATGTCCGGAGTCATGAAGCGGGGGCTGCGTGCCGCGGCCCTCTCGGGAACCTTTTTGCTCGGCGTCGGCGCCATGATGGCCGCCGCCCATGCCGCCGATCCGATCAAGCTCGGCGTGCTCGAGGACCAGTCCGGCGATTTCGCCGTGGCGACGATCGGCAAGGTGCATGCGATCCAGCTCGCCGCCGACGAGATCAACAAGGCGGGCGGCATCGCCGGGCGTCCGCTCGAGCTCGTGATCTACGATACCCAGTCCGACAATACGCGCTACCAGGAGTTCATGCGCCGCGTGCTGCAGCGCGACAAGGTGAACGCCGTCTTCGCCGGCTTCTCCTCTGCCTCGCGCGAGGCCTACCGGCCGATCGTCGACCAGCTCGACGGCTTCGCCTTCTACAACAACCAGTATGAAGGCGGCGTCTGTGACGCCCATATGGTCGTGACGGGCGCTGTGCCGGAGCAGCAATTCTCCACGCTCATCCCCTGGATGATGGAGAAATACGGCAAGAACGTCTACACGATCGCCGCCGACTACAATTTCGGGCAGATTTCGGCCGAATGGGTGCGCAACATCGTCAAGGACAACGGCGGCAAGATGGTCGGCGAGGAATTCATCCCACTCGGCGTCTCGCAATTCTCGCAGACGATCCAGAACATTCAGAACGCCAAGCCCGACTTCGTGGTGACGCTCCTCGTCGGCACCGCCCAGGCCTCCTATTACGAGCAGGCGGCCTCCGCCAATCTCAAGCTGCCGATGGCCTCCTCCGTCAATGTCGGCCAGGGCTACGAGCACAAGCGCTTCAAGCCGCCGAGCCTCGCCAACATGTATGTCACGACCAATTATATCGAGGAGGTCGACAGCCCGGCGAGCAAGGACTTCTTGAAGCGCTTCAAGGAGAAGTTCCCGAACGAGCCCTATATCAATCAGGAGGCTGAAAACTCCTATCTCGCCGTCTATCTCTACAAGCAGATGGTGGAGCGGGCGAAGGGCTCGACCAAGCGCGACGATCTGCGCAAGGTCATCGCCGAGGGCGACGTCTGCATGGATGCGCCGGAGGGCAAGGTCTGCATCGACCCCAAGAGCCAGCACATGTCGCACACCATCTATCTGGCGCATGTCGGGGAGGACCACTCGATCTCCTTCCCGAAGGTCTGGGCCGACATCAAGCCGTACTGGCTGGGCGAGGCGGGTTGCGACCTGACGAAGTCGAACCCGAACGCGCAATATACCCCGTCCAATCCGCCGCCGAAGAACTGATGGCGCGCCTCTGCGGCCGGCACTGCCGGCCGCAATCCGGAAACCGCGCTCCCGGCTCAGCGCCGGGAGACGCCTGCGTTGACCAGGACGGGTCGTATTACAATGGATGCGGGTAGTTTCGCCTTCGCCGCGCTCTATCAGTTCGGTGACGCCTTCGCCTTTCTCGTTCTCGCCGCCTGTGGGCTCGCCGTGATCTTCGGCATGATGGGCGTCATTAATCTCGCCCATGGCGAATTCATCATGTGCGGCGCCTATGTGACCGTCGCGACAGCGCGCGCCGGGCTGCCGCTGCCGCTCGCCATCGCGGCCGGCGCGCTCGCTGCGGGTATCGTCGGGCTGATCATCGAGGTGCTGGTGATCCGCCACCTCTATGACCGACCGCTCGACACCATCGTCGCGACCTGGGGCATCAGCCTGATCGCCACGCAGGGCACGCTCATCGTCCTCGGCTCCACCATGCCGGGCATCGGCACGCCCTTCGGCAGCTTCGAGATGGGCGGCTATTCCTATTCGGTCTACCGCATCGTGCTCTTCGTTGCCGCGATCTCCGTATTCGCCGGGCTTTACGCGCTCTTCAATTGGACGCGTTTCGGCGTGATGGCGCGGGCCACCATCCAGGTGCCGCATATGGCGGCGGCGCTCGGCATCGACACGCGCCTCATCTATGGGCTCACATTCGCGCTCGGGGCCGGCCTCGCCGGGCTGACCGGCGGCCTCTACGCACCCACCATGACGCTCGTGCCGACCATGGGGACGACCTTCATCATGGAGGCCTTCGTCACCGTCGTCGTGGGCGGCGCGGACGTCTTCCTCGGTACCGCGCCGGCAGGCGTGGTGCTCGCCGTGGTGAAAGCGGCGATGACCTCCTGGAAGGGACAGCTCTTCGGCCAGATCGCGCTGCTCATCGCGGTCATCATCGTCATCCGGGTGCTGCCCAAGGGCATCTCCGGCTTCCTGCTGCGCGAACGGGCTTGAGGGGCGAGATGAGCGCTATCCATCGTTTCCTCAAGCGGCTCGAAGGTCCGCAGACGGTCGGCCGAGGCCCGCTGTTCTGGACCCTCTTTGCCGTCGTCGTCGTTGCGGCCGGCTGCTATCCGCTGACTGCCGACGGCTATACGGTCGGCAATACCGTCTACTTCTTCAACTGGACCTTCATGGCGCTGGGGCTCAGCCTCATCTGGGGCTATGGCGGCTCGCTCAGCTTCGGCCAGACGGCCTTCTTCGGCATCGCCGGCTACAGCTACGGCATTCTCACCATCAATCTCGGCTCGGCCTATGGCTTCACCATCGCCGCGCTGATCCTTGCGGTCGCGCTCGCTGCGCTCTTTGCTGTGCTGCTCGGCTATTTCTTGTTCTTCGGGCGGATCACCGGCGTCTTCCTCGGCATCGTCACCCTGTCGGTGACGCTGGTGCTCGAACGCTTCATGGCGCAGACGGCAGGGCCGGAGTGGCGGGTCGGGACGGCGCGGCTCAACGGCTTCAACGGCATGAGCGGCATGCCGCCGCTCACCATCCCCTGGTTCGGCGGCGACCTCGTGCTCTTCCCGGATATCCAGCTCTATTATCTCGTGCTCGCCCTGCTCGTCGTCGTCTATCTCGGCCTGCGCGTGCTGGTGAACTCGCGCTTCGGCAATGTGCTCGTCGCCATCCGCGAAAATCCCGAGCGCGCCGAGATGCTCGGTTACGACGTGCGCAAATATCAGCTCGGCGCCTTCGTCATCGGCGCGGCGCTCGCCGGGCTCAGCGGCGTGCTCTACACCGCCTGGGGGCAGTACATCACGCCCTCCAGCATGGGCATCACCGCGGCGGCGCTGCCCATCGTCTGGGTTGCCGTCGGGGGACGGTCGGATCTCACCGCGACGCTCGTCGGCACCCTTGTCGTGCTCGCCGGCTTTCAGGCGCTCACCATCTACGGCAGCCAATATGCCCTCGTGGTCATGGGCGTGCTTCTGGTCGTGACCGTGCTCGCCGCGCCGCGCGGCCTGATCCTGTCAGCCGTCACCGGCCTCGCCCGCCTCTTCGGCCGCCGCAAGAAACTGGGAGACGCGTGATGCCGCTCCTCGAAACCCGCGGCCTGAACAAGCATTTCGGCGGTTTGCACGTGACGGCGGATGTCAATCTCGCCCTCGACGAAGGTGAGATCCACTGCCTGATCGGGCCGAACGGGGCCGGCAAGAGCACGCTCTTTCGCCTCATCCTCGGCGAATATAGCCCGAGCAGCGGCCATATCGTCTTCGCCGACGAGGACATCACGGCGCTCAAGCCATTCCAGCGCATCCGTCGCGGCATGAGCGTCAAGTTCCAGGTGCCGGGCATCTTCAAGGCGCTCAGCGTTCGCCAGAATCTGGAGATCGCCATGCAGCACAGCTATCCCCCGGCAACGCTCGGCCGGGAGATCGACGAGTTGCTCCAGTTCCTCAAGCTCACGGCCGAGGCCGGACAGCTCGCCGGCAATCTGAGCCATGGCCAGAAGCAGTGGCTCGAAATCGGCATGGCGATCAGCCTGAAGCCACGCCTGCTGCTCCTCGACGAGCCGACCGCCGGCATGTCGCCGGAGGAAACCCATGCCACCGGCGACATGGTGAAGTCGCTCAATGCCCAGGGCGTGACCGTGCTCGCCGTCGAACACGACATGAACTTCGTGCGCCAGGTCGCGCAAAGGGTCACCGTCCTTCATCTCGGGCGCGTCTTCGCCCAGGGGACCATCGACGAGATCGTCGCGGACGAACGGATCGCGGCCATTTATCTGGGGCAAGCCCATGCATAGGGAAGGGCGTAGCGAGGTTCTTCTCTCCACGGTCGGTTTGCGTGCCGGCTACGGCGGCAAGCCTGTGCTGCAGGGCCTCGACATCGAGGTGCGCGAGGGCGAGATCGTCGGCGTCATCGGTCGCAACGGCGTCGGCAAGTCGACGCTGATGAAGACGCTCATCGGCCTGGTGCCGGCCATGGCCGGCTCCGTCATCCTGCGCGGGGAGGCGATCGAGCATCTGCCGGCGCATAAGCGGGCGCGCCTCGGCCTCGGCTATGTGCCGCAAGGCCGCGACGTCTTTCCGCGCTTGAGCGTCGCAGAAAACTTGCAGGTCGGCGGCCTCTTCCGATCTTCGCTAACCGAGGCCGACCGGCAGCGCGTCTTCGACTATTTCCCGATTCTCGCCGAGCGCCGGAACCAGCGCGCAGGCACCATGTCCGGCGGCCAGCAGCAGCAACTGGCGATCGGCCGCGTGCTTCTGGCCGATCCCGGCCTCGTGCTGCTCGACGAGCCTTCGGAGGGCATTCAGCCCAATATCGTGCAGGACATCGCCCGCATCATGGTCGATCTCAACCGCACGACGGGCCTCACGATCATCCTGGTCGAGCAGAACATCGACATGATCCGCGCCATGGTCGAGCGCTGCTACGTCATGGACAAGGGGCGCGTCGTCGCCTCGCTCGACCGGGACGCGCTCGCCGATGCCGACACGGTGCGCCGGTATCTTTCTGTCTAACGACAATCGCTTCCAAGGAGGACGACCCATGTCTTCATCCGATCAGTCTTCATCCGATCAGTCTTCGCCCAATCAATCCTGGTTCGAGACGTCCCTGATGGCCCGGCGCGGCCTCGCCAAGGGCCGGGCCGGCCAAAGCCATTCCCTGACCGAGGCGGTGCAGGGCAAGTATCATTATGTGTACGGGCCCTATGTCGAGCCGGTGCTGCGTGTCGATCCCGGGGCCGTGGTCGCCGCCGAGACGCATGATGCCTTCGAGGGCAAGATCAAGCACGAGACGGACAATCCGCTCGAGATCCTGAATTTTCCCTATCTCAATCCGCAGAACGGCCCGATCTACGTCAATGGCGCCGAGAAGGGCGACACGCTCGCCGTCTATATCAAGAGCATCGTTCCCCGCGGCGAGCAGCCGCGCGGCACGACGCTGATCATGCCGGACTTCGGCGGCCTGGTGCCGACCACCGACACGGCGATGCTCAACGCGCCGCTGCCGGTCCGGGTCAAGAAGCTCCATGTCGATGCCGAGACCGGCACGCAATGGAACGACAAGATCGCGCTGCCCTACGAGCCCTTCATCGGCACCATCGGCACCTCGCCCGAGATCGAGGCGATCACCTCGCTGCAGCCGGACTATTACGGCGGCAACATGGACCTGCCGGATGTCGGGCCGGGCGCCGTCATCTATCTGCCGGTGAATGTCGCGGGCGGGCTGCTCTATCTCGGCGACTGCCATGCCACCCAGGGCGATGGTGAGTTGTGCGGGGTGGCGCTGGAACATCCGACAGTCACCACGGTGCAGATCGACCTCATCAAGGGTTGGACGATCCGCACGCCGCGGCTGGAGACCGCGACATTCATCATGTCCATCGGCTCGACGCGGCCGATGGAGGACGCCGCCCGCATGGCCTATCGCGACCTCATTCGCTGGATGGCGGCCGACTACGGCTTCGAGGAGATCGAGGCCTATATGCTCTTGACCCAGATCGGCCGGGTGCGGCTCGGCAATATGGTCGATCCGAAATACACGCTCGGCGCCTCCATCCAGAAGACGATGCTCGGGTGAGGGAAGCCATGCCGACGACCTACACGGCCGCTGCCGTCCAGTTCGAGCCGACGCAGTTCGAGAAGGAGCGCAATATCGAGCAGCTCGTCGCGCTCGTCGAGGAGGCCGCCGGGTCCGGCGCGAAGCTGATCGTGACGCCCGAGATGGGCACGACCGGCTATTGCTGGTTCGACCGCGGGGAGGTCGCTCCCTTCGTCGAACCCGTACCCGGCCCGACGACGGAGCGCTTCGCCGCGGTGACGCGCAAACAGGGCGTCTATGTGGTTGTCGGCATGCCGGAGGTCGATCCCGCCACCGGCCTCTACTACAATACGGCCGTGCTCATCGGCCCGGAGGGGGTGGTCGGGCGTCACCGCAAGACCCATCCCTATATCTCCGAGCCGAAATGGGCGGCGCCTGGCGATCTCGGCCATCAGGTGTTCGAGACCGAGATCGGCCGTATCGCGCTCCTCATCTGCATGGACATCCATTTCGTCGAGACGGCGCGGCTCGTGGCGCTCGGCGGCGCGGATGTCATCTGCCACATCAGCAACTGGCTCGCCGAGCGAACCCCGGCGCCCTACTGGATCAGCCGGGCCTTCGAGAATGGCTGCTACCTCGTCGAGGCGAACCGCTGGGGGCTGGAGCGCAGCGTGCAGTTCAGCGGCGGCAGCTCCATCATCGAACCGGACGGCACTATAGCCGCCGTGGTCGATGCGGGCGACGGCATTGCCTATGCCCCGATCGACCTCGGCCGGGCCCGCGAGCGGAACGTGCTCGGCGCGCCGGTCTTCGCCGAGCGCCGGCCGGAGCTCTATGCGGAGCTCGCCACCAATACCTTCGCCTGGAACCCGCAGGACTTCTTCGGGCTCTACGGTCATCGCCCGCTGCCGCCCGGCCGGTGCTCGCGCGTGGCGGTCGGCCAGTCCCGGCCGCGCGAGGACGTCGCGGCCAATCTCGACCGCATCGGGGATCTCGCGGCGGAGGCGGCTGGGCAGGGCGCCGAACTGGTGGTCTTGCCCGAACTCGCGGTGACCGGGCTTTCCGCCCCGGCCGAACGGGCGGAACCGCTGCAGGGGCCCGCCGTCGAGCGCTTGATCGCGATCGCCACCCGGCTGAGGGTGCACCTCGTCGCGGGCCTCGCCGAGCGCGACGGCGAGCGCCTCTACAACACCGCGGTGCTGGTCGGCCCCGAGGGGCTCGTCGGCCGCTATCGCCAGATCCATGTCGATGCGCGCCACCGCGCCTGGGCGCGCCCGGGCGACAGCTGGGAGGTCTTCGACCTGCCGGTCGGGCGCGTCGGGCTCCTGATCGGCCATGACGCGCTGTTTCCCGAGGCCGGCCGGGTCCTGGCGCTCAAGGGGGCAGATCTCATCGCCTGCCCGGCCGCTCAAGCCGGCCGTTTCACTGGAGGTCACGCGGGCACGGCGGTCGCGCAGAACTATCCGATCCCGACCGGGGCCGATCCCCACCACTGGCACCATTTCCGGGTACGCGCCGGCGAGAACAACGTCTATCTCGCCTTCGCCAATGCCGTGGATCCCGCCAACGGCTTTACCGGCAAGAGCGGCGTTTTCAGCCCCGGCACCTTTGATTTCCCGCGCCGCGAAGCCCTCGTGGCGGACGGGGAGGGCGTTGCCGTGAGCGAGGTGGACACGACCAATCTGGTGAGCCCCTATCCGACCAATGTGGTCAGGCGGAAGGACCTAGTGTCCATGCGCCTGCCGCATCACTACAAGCCGCTCGGCCAGGCAGGATGACTTTAAGCCCGCGAGGCTTTGGCGCCGGTGGTGCCGCCGAGCCGCGAGCGGGCCCGCCATCCGTCGACGCTAAAGGCGCCGGCGCCGAAGGCTGCCACATGCAGCAGACCGCCAGTGATCGCGATGTTCTTCAAGAAATGGATCATCTGGTTCTGATCCGCGAAATTGTTGTGGAAGAACAGCGCCGCGGCGAGCGTAAAGAGCGCCATGACCGTTGCGACCAGCCGGGTCTGATAGCCGACGACGAGCAGCAGGCCACCGCCGAGCTCGACGACGACGGCAATGAGATAACCGACAAGCGGGAGCGGAAGGCCGGCCGCCGCGATATAGGCTTGGGTGCCCGCCGGCGCGGCGAACTTGCCGATGCCGCTGAGCACGAACAGCAGAGCAAGGAGAAGCCGGCTGAACGCGGCTGTGGAATTGGCATAGCTGGGCATGGTCTTTCCCTATAGGCGAGCCGGTGCCGAAGCTCGGCCGACGGCATGATTGCCGGAATAGGGATAGTTCCCGTCGGCATGACTGCCCAGGGCTGATCGATTGCGCCGATGCAATGGCGGCCTTGCGGGCGCCCCATGGATGGCAGGCAATCCTGCATAGTCGACGGCGAGCCGCGACCAAACTCGTCATATGCGATTGTTATTTCACCGGCTCGCCGGTGACCTGCTCCGATCTGCCTGCCGTCGCCAACATCGTGTTGAAGTCCGTCTCGTCGGGACAGTTGGATAGTCGGCTGCGGAAGGCCTCGATCATCCAACGCGTCGCCGGGCCGGGCGAATTGGCCAGCTTTCGGATCACATAGATCGGATATTCGCCCTGCGCATAGGCCTCTAGGTCGAGCTGCACGAGGTGCCCCTGCCGCAGATCGTCCCAGATGAGCGAGGCCGGCAGCCCACCCCAGCCGAGACCACCGCGAATGAGGTGGTATTTCGTCGTGACGTCGCTCACACGCCACGTCCTGTAGGACAGGACGTTGAAATCGCGGCCTTTCGTCAGCCCGGATATGTCGGTCACCACGATCTGGATCTCGTCGCGCACGTCGGTGATCGACAACGGCTTGTCGCGTCGTGCGAGAGGGTGATCGGGGGCGACGACCGGGATCATGAAGGAATGGCCGATGCGATCGGCAACGAGCGTATCGTCCAGCTTCGTTGGCGCGCCGCCGATCCCGATGCTCGCCTTGCCGCTGGCCACGACGTCGATGATGGCGCCGAGTTCGCCCACCGTGAGGGCGACGGACACGGATGGGAATTGATCGCGGAAGTCGCGCAGCACGCCCACCAGGACATCGGTCGGCACGAACACGCTGATGGCGAGCGCAATTTCACCCTCCAGCCCGTCCTTCAGGCTCTTGATCCGCGCCCGCATGACATCGAGTCCAGAGAGGATGCGGCGGGCATCTTCGAGCAGTGCCGTCCCGGCCTCGGTCAATTTCGGCTGGCGGGCGCCGGCCCTCTCGAAGAGCGGCATCTCGACCTGCGCCTCGAGATTAGCGATCGCATAGCTGATCACCGATTGCGCGCGATTGAGCGTCCGCGCGGCTGCCGAGAAACTCCCCGTCTCGACCACGGTCAGGAAGATTTGCAACTGGTCCAGGGTCGGGCTGGGATACATGGGCTATCTATTCCATCGATAGTTTTGATCGACAGAATAGCCGTTTTCTAGATAATTCGCGACCCCTATCTCTCTGAGTGGGTGCTTCCCAAGGCGCCGCAAAGATCGCTCGGAGAGGAGCTCTCATGTCGTCCATTCTTCTTCTCACCTCCAGCCCTCGGGCTGAATCCCTGTCGACCAGGATTGCCGCGGAACTGGCCGAAAAGATCAAGGCGCAGAGGCCCGGCAGCGTAATCGTTCATCGGGATCTGGTGACGTCGCCGCTGCCGCATATCGACCACCATTTCACCGCGGCCATCAACAAGTCGGCGGATGCGCGCACGGCCGAGGAATCTCGGGCGATTGAAGCATCCGACGCATTGGTCGACGAATTGCTCGCCGCCGATACGGTGATCCTTGCGACCGGCCTCATCAATTTCAACATATCGTCCTTGCTGAAGGCTTGGATCGACAATATCGTGCGCGCTGGCCGCACCTTCAAATATGGTGATACCGGTGCGATTGGCCTCGCGGGGGGCAAGAAGGTCTATGTCGTTCTGGCGTCCGGGGGCGTCTATTCACAAGGCCCGGCCGCCTCGATGAACCACGCCGTTCCCTATCTCAAATTCGTTCTCGGCTTCATCGGCATCACCGATGTCGAGATCATCTATGTGGAGGGTCTCGCCATGGGGCCGGAAGCGGCCGAAAAGGCGATCGGCGCTGCAAAGTCGCGCGTCGAGGAGCTCGCGCTCGCCGCCTAGCCCGGCTGCGGTTACAGGCCCGCTGCGAGATAGGCGCCGTCGACCGGCACATCGATGCCGGTGACATAGCCGGATTGAGGCGAAGCCAGGAATTCGGCGGCGCTGCAGAGTTCCTCGAGCTTGCCGAAACGGCCTATCGGCGTGCGCGCCTTCGCGGTCGCCTTGCGCTGCGGATCCATCTTGGCCTGGTTGAGATTCGTCATGAAGAAGCCGGGCGAGATCGAATTGACGCGCACGCCGCGCGGCGCCCATTCGGCCGCGAGTACGCGCGTCAGGCCAAGCACGGCATGTTTCGTCATCGTATAGGGCGCTGACAGCTGGAAGCCGCGGTGGGCGGCAAGCGAGGCGATATTGATGATCGCGCCGCTGCCGCGTTCCAGCATGCCGCGGCCGAAATGCGTGCAGCAGAAGAAGACGCTGCGCTGGTTGATGTTGACAAGATGGTCGTAGGCGGCCGCGTCGAAATTCTCGGCCGGCTGCAGCGTCGTGATGCCCTGGGAATTGACGAGAATGTCGGGCGTGCCGAAATGCCCATCGACCTCGGCGAAGAAGCGCTCCCGGTCGGTGTCGTCGGCGATGTCGACGGTGAAGCCGGGTGCCTCGGCGCCGGGCCTTGACAGGCCTTTGGCCGCGGCCGCCACACGATCGGGCGTGCGGCCGGCAACCGCGACGGTGGCGCCGCAATCGTGGAAGCGGTGCGCCATGGCAAGGCCAATGCCGTTCGAGCCGCCGATGACGAGGGCCTTGAGGCCGGCGAGGGAAG
Organism: Chelatococcus sp. GCM10030263; assembly: GCF_042666455.1. Lineage (NCBI taxonomy): Bacteria > Pseudomonadati > Pseudomonadota > Alphaproteobacteria > Hyphomicrobiales > Chelatococcaceae > Chelatococcus > Chelatococcus sp. GCM10030263. Next base: position 170,679 of record NZ_JBHTDB010000016.1, read on the forward strand.
AGGACATGCGTCTGGCTCCCGAGTGAGGTCGATAAAGGCGGGGGGCGATCCCGGTGGTTAGCCGTTCCAGCCGAGGTGGCTCAGGAAGTCGCGCGTGCGCTCCTGCCGGGCATCCTCGAAGATCTGCTTCGGATGGCCCTGTTCGACGATCTTGCCGTGGTCAAAGACTATCACCCAGTTCGCGACGCGCCGCGCGAAGTTCATTTCGTGGGTGACGACGACCATCGTCATGCCTTCGTCGGCGAGCTGCTTCATGACATTCAGCACCTCGCCGATGGTCTCGGGATCGAGCGCCGAGGTCGGCTCGTCGAACAGCATGATCTTCGGCTCCATGGCCAGTGCCCGCGCGATTGCGACGCGCTGCTGCTGGCCGCCGGAGAGATTGGCCGGATACTGATCCGCCTTGTGCAGGAGCCCGACCTTCTGCAGCATGGCGCGGGCGCGCTCGTCGGCGGCTTTGTTCGAGAGCTTCTGGACGCTCATCGGGCCGATGGTCACATTCTGTAGCACTGTCTTGTGCGGAAAAAGCTCGAAGCTCTGAAAGACCATGCCCATCCGCTGGCGCACCTTGCGAATTTCCGTCGCGCTCGTCGGCAGCGGCTGCCCGTCGATAAGGATGGTGCCGCCTTCGATCTTCTCGAGCGCGTTCGTGGACCTCAGCAGCGTGGACTTTCCCGAGCCCGACGGACCGATCAGACAGAGCACCTCGCCCTTGTTGACGCGGGCGCTTACGCCGTCGAGCGCGACGAAGCTGCCGTAGAGCTTGCGCACGTCGCGATATTCGACGATCGCAGGCTGATCGGCGTTCTTGCGGGATGCAGTAGCCGGCTCGACCGTCATTCCTTCACTCCCCACCTTCTGTGGATCCAGTCGACGAGTTTCGCCTGCGGATAGCCGAGCAGCCAGTAGATCGCCGCCATCGCGGTCAGCATCTCGAAGACGCGAAACGACCGCGACCGGATCTCCATGGCCGTATGCGCGAGTTCGCCGACGGCGATGACCGAGACGAGCGAGGTGTCCTTGAAGAGCGACACCCAAGTGCTGGCGAGCACCGGCAACACACGCCGCACGGCCTGCGGCAGGATGATCTCGCGGAACACCGAGAAGCGCGACATCCCAAGGGCGAGTGCTGCCTCCGACTGGCCCTTGCGGATGGAGTTGATGCCGGCCCGAAAGGTCTCGGAATTATAGGCCGAGACATTGAGCGCGAGGGCCGTGAGGGCCGTGGCGAAGGGCGGCAGCGTCAGCCCGGAGATGACGGGCAGGACGTAAAAGCTCCAATAAACCAGCAGGATCAGCGGGATGTTGCGGAAGAACTCCACATAGCAGGTGCTGATCCAGCGCAGCGGGCCGCTGGGAGACAGCCGCATGACCGCCAGCAAAATGCCGCCGGGCACAGCAATCGCCATCGTGCAGACCGTCAGCAGGATGGTGATCCAGGCGCCGTGCGCCAGCGCGCCGGCATTATTCCACACGATGCTCCAGTCGAGGGTCACGACCGCCCCCGATAGGCGACGCGCTGATAGACCATGTCCATCAGCCGTGTGGTCGGGAAGATGATCAGGAAGTAGACGACCATGATCACGGTGAAGACTTCCATCGGCCGGAAGCTCTGGCCGGAGATGGTCTCGGCCCGCTTCATGAGTTCGGGCACGGCGATGACCGCGGCGATGGCCGTGTCCTTGATGGTGATGGAGACGATCGAGCCGAGCGCGGGCAGCATGCGGATCAAGGCCTGCGGAAGCACGATATTGCGCAGGATCTGCGCGCCCGACATGCCGATGACGAGGCCGGCCTCGGACTGTCCACGGCGTACCGAGACGATGCCTGCCCGCACGACCTCGGCGACATAGGCGGCGATATGCAGGGTGAGCGCCAGCAAGGCCGACCAGAAGGGCGGCAGGTTGACGCCGGTGAGCATGGGCAGCGCGAAGTAGATCCAGATGAGGACCACGAGGACGGGAATCGCCCGCATCGAGTCGATATAGAAGGTCAGGATGGCGGACAGCCAGCGCGGCCCATAAAGGCGCCCGAGCGCGATGGCGAGCCCTACGATCAGGCTTGCGGCCACGGTGAGTGCGCTGAGAGCCAAGGTTATGCCGAGGCCGCCGAGAAGATACGGCCAGCTCGCAAGAACCGGGCTGAAATCGAAGTCCATGATGATGTCCGGGACGCGCGGCCCTGCCGCAGAACGGCGGCGATACGGTCAGGAGGCGGCGAGCAGATCCGCCGCCGAGACCACCAGGCCTATTTCTTCATGGCCTCGATCTGGCGCTTCTCGTCCTCGACCAGGGTCGGCTTCATCTCCGCCTGCACCGAGCGCAGCCAGTCCAGAAAGACCTGCTGGTTCTTGTCGACCGCGAGCCCGACGGGCGCGGCGAGTTCCTGCGAATCCTGGCAGTCGTTTTCCTTCGGCAGCACGGACAAGCCCTTTACCTTGCTCTTCAGGAGCTCCCACTGGATGCGATTGATGGGGGCCGCGTCGGCACGCCGTGCCATCACTTCTTCGATGGGGGCGGGGGCGTTGGAGGAGGTGACGCCGCGCAGATGCGCCTTCGGGAAGCGCTGCTTGACCCAGTTTTCTTCCGAGCCGCCGATGAAATAGGCGATGGTGATCTTAGGATCATTCAGGGCATCAACATTTGCGGCGCTGGCGAATTTTTCGTTCTTCGCCTGCCCGAACATGCAGGAGGCCGTGTTCGAATAAATGACGAAGTCGACGACTTTCTGGCGCTCCGGCGTTTCGGCGAGCGGCGAGATCGTCATGTCGACCTGGTTGGCCCCGAGGACCGGCACTTTCGTCTCATGGCTGACGGGCACGGGCTGGACCTTGACGCCGAGCTTGTCGCCGACCTCCTTGGCAAGAAGCCAAGCCGGCCCGGTCCACTGATCGCCGGAACCGGTGGTGTTTTCGACGAGCCATGGCGGATTGGCGAGGACGCCGACGCGCAACACGCCCGCCTTCTTGATCGCATCGATCCGCGGGCTCGTGCCGGCGGCCGGTACGTCGGCTGCGAAAGCGGCGCTACAGGCGAGCGCTAGCACGCCCGCCAGCGCTGAAATGCCGAAAAGCTTATGCACGATGCTTCCTCCTCCAGATGCGGAGGGCTAAACTGCCCACCGTCGTCGTGACGCGACCGCGCGTGCCGTGCGGAAGCGCGTGGATACTAGTATCCCAGTCGTCTCGGGTCAAGCATGGCAGTCTAGGCCGCCTTGTGTCTGACCCCATTCGTCGGAAGCGTCCCTCTCCAGCGCCGCGTCGCCGCGCGCGCGTTCGACTGTCAAAGGTTTGCCGACGGCCGGACGGAGACGCGTGGGTGAGTGAGCGCGGTGATGATGCCGCGCAGCTCCGCCAGGCCCTTCAAACGGCCGATGGTCGGATAGCCCGGCTGCCCGCCGCGGCCGATGTCGTCGATGATGTCCTGGCCGTGGTCCGGGCGCATCGGAATATTCCAGTCAGCACGGCCAGCCGCCTTGCGGCGGTCTTCCTCCGCGAGCAGTTCCGCCAGGATCTCGACCATGTCGTTGTCGCCGCCCAGATGCTCGACCTCGTTGAAGGAGGTCGGCCAGCCCGGCATTTCGCGGTGGACGTTGCGCAAATGCAGGAAGGCGAATTTGTGGCCGAGGCGTCTGACGATGCCCGGCAGGTCGTTGTCGGGACGCGCACCGAGCGAGCCGGAACAGAAGGTGATGCCGTTCACGGGCGAGTCGACGGCCTTCACGATATGAGTGAGATGCGCTTCGGTCGACATGACGCGCGGCAGGCCGAGCAGCGGAAACGGTGGATCGTCCGGGTGGCAGCCGAGCCGCATATCCAGGCGTTCGGCCACGGGCACGACCTGTTCAAGAAAGTCGATGAAGTTCTGCTGCAGGCGCTCGGGCGTGGTCTTGCCGTATTCGGCGAGATGCTGGCGGACATCGTCGAGGGTCAGTTCTTCGGCGGCGCCGGGCAGGCCCGACATGATGTTATAGGCGACCTCGGCCTTGCGCGCCTCTGTGATCGTCTTCAGCCGTTCCTCGATCGTCGCCTTTGTGGCCTCATCGTAATCCTCGGCCGCTCCTTTGCGCGCGAGAACATAAATGTCGTAGATGGCGAAATCGATCAGGTCGAAGCGCATGCAGGTCCCGCCGTGGTCGACCCGGAAGCGTAGATCGGTGCGCGTCCAGTCGAGCGCCGGCATGAAATTATAACAGACCGTGCGAATGCCGCAGCGGGCGAGATTTTCGAGGCTGCGCTTATAGTTCCCGATATGCTCGCGCCAGGCACCGTGCTGCTTCTTGATGTCTTCCGAGACGAGGAGGCTCTCGACCACTTCCCAGGCGAGGGTAGAGGGGCTGCCATCCGCCATGCGGGCGACATCCGCCTTGCGCTTCTCGATCTCGTCGACGGACCAGATCGCGCCCGTCGGCACATGCCCGAGATCGGTCACCACAGCTTCGACGCCTGCCTGACGCATATCGTCGATAGTGGTCTTGTCTTCCGGCCCAAACCAACGCCACGTCTGTCTCAAGCTCAAATCCCCTGCAGCTCTTTGTGGAGAAGCTCTTTCTATCATCATGGCTACTAGTATGGAAGTACGTGCAGGCTGATTTTGAATTGAGGCGGGTTCTGGTAAGCCAGAAATGCGGGCTAGGACCGGGTGGTGCAGGCGGAACGGGTGGTGCGTTTCCTCTGCCCGCCGGCCGCGGCTCGCGACCGACAGTTGGCGAAGCGGGGAGGGCTGCGTAGCGCATGGACAAGTTGCCTTTCGGAAATGACGAAATCGATCCTGCGCACGCGATCGGGCCACAGATCTACGAAAAGCTGCGGGACAGAATCGTCCGCACGGAGCTCTTGCCGGGTGAAGTCATCTCCGAGACGGAGGTGGCGCGCAGTTACCACGTGTCCCGGCAGCCGGTGCGCGAGGCCTTCATCAAGCTGGTCGAAGCGGGGCTCGTAAACATCCGCCCGCAGCGGGGCACGATGATCTCGCGGATCTCGGCCGCCGCCGTGATGGACGCAAGCTTCGTGCGCGAGGCGATCGAGGCCGAGATCATCAAACTGGTCGCCGAGATCGCCGATGCGGCGGTCGTGCGCGAGCTCTCCGGCCAGGTTGCACGCCAGAAGACGGCGGGTGAGGCAGGCTCGGACGAATTCGTTCGGCTCGACGAGCTCTTCCATCGCACACTCGCCGATATCGCCGGCAAGCATTATGCGTGGCGCGTCATCCAGGACGTGAAGGCGCAGGTGGACCGTGTTCGCTATCTCAGCGTCGAGCCGGTGCATGTGCGGCTGCTGATCCGCGAGCACGAGCGGATCGTCCGGGCCATCGAAAATGCCGATCCGGTCGAGGCGGAAGCGGCGATGCGCACGCATCTGCGCGGCATCGTCAATGTGCTGCCGGCCGTGGCGCGAGCCCGGCCGGAGCTGTTTCTTTAGCCGGCTGGTTTCCAGCGCGCCTTTTTCAACGGTAGGTCGGGCCGACGATGATTTCGTTGACGCAGACATGCGCCGGCAGGGTCGCGACATGCAGCACAAGGCCGGCAATGTCCTCCGGCTGCAGCATCTTGCGCTTTGCCTCGTCGCTCATCTTCATCGGACGCTTGTCCATGAGCGGTGTATGCACGTCGCCCGGTGACAGCACGCAGGAGCGGATGCCGTGCACGCCGTGTTCCAGGTTGATCGTGTGGCTCATGGCGACGACGCCGCTTTTCGCGGCCGTATAGATCGGCCCCGGCCCCGTGCTGATGAAATGCGCCGCCCAGGAACCGATGTGGATGAGCACGCCGCCGCCTCCGGCCTGCATCATCGGCAGCACGAGGCGCGAGACCTGCAGGGTGCCTCGCAGATTAGCATCGAGCAGGAGGTCGATGGTCTCTGGCGTCAGTTCGCCCCAGCTGCGCTCGGGAATGTTGTTGCCGGCATTGTTGACGAGAATGTCGAGCGTGCCGCGCTCAAGCAGCTCGTCGGCGATCGCCTCCATGCGCCCGAGATCGGTGACATCGCCTGCCGCTGCAATCGCTTCACCCCCCGCAGCCCTGATGCGGGCGGCGAGTGCTTCGAGCTTGTCGGCGCGTCGGCTGGTGATGGCGACTGTGGCGCCGGCCGTTGCCAGGGCTAGAGCAGTCGCCTCGCCGATGCCGCTCGCGGCTCCCGTGACCCAGGCCGTCCGGCCGGCAAGAGGGCGCGTGGTGTCGGTCATAGGGGCAGTCCTTCCTCATGGGCGAGAGCCGTCATGACGCCGCGGATTTCGGCGAGGCCGCGCATGCGGCCGATGGCAGGATAACCCGGAAAGGTCGGCTTGCCGACGTCGTCGAGCAACTCGCGGCCGTGGTCCGGCCGGAATGGAATGCGCCAGTCCGGCCGGCCGGCCTCCTTGCGTCGCCTCTGCTCCCGCAGCAGAACGCGGACGACCGCGACCATGTCGGTGTCGCCGCCGAGATGATCCGCCTCCATGAAGGAGCCATCCGGGTCGTTAGCGACATTGCGCAGATGCGCGAAGTGGATGCGGTCGCCGAACCGCGCCGCTATCGCTGGGCAGTCGTTGGCGGGATTGGCGCCGAGCGAGCCGGTGCACATCGTCAGGCCGTTGGCGGGACTGTCGACGGCCTTGAAAATGTAATCGAGATCGTCGGCGGAGCCGACGATGCGTGGCAGACCGAGCAGCGAGCGCGGCGGATCGTCCGGGTGAATCGCCATGCGGATGCCGACCTTCTCGGCCGTTGGGATGATCGCCTTCAGGAACCTGACGAGATTGGCACGCAGTTCCTCGCGCCCCACGCCACGATAGCGCGCAAGCATCCGGCGCAGCCCCTCGATGTCATAGCGGTCGAAGGCACCAGGCAGGCCTGCCATGATGGTGGAGAGCAGGCGGTTCCTGTCTGCCTCGGTCGAGGCGTCGTACCAGGCTTTCGCGCGGGCGAGCACATCCGGGCGCACGTCCGCCTCGGCGCCGTCGCGGCGCAGCATGAAGCAGTCGAAGGCGGCGAACTCATGCGCGTTGAAGCGCAGCGCCGTGCCGCCACCCGGCAGCTCATAGCGCAGCTGCGTGCGCGCCCAGTCGAGCACCGGCATGAAATTGTAGCAGATGGTGTGCACGCCGGCCTCGGCGAGATTGACCATCGACTGGCGGAAGCGCTCGTAGAACGTCTCGACTCCCGGCTCGGCGAGCTTGATGCTTTCGTGAATCCACAGGCTTTCGACGACGCTCCAGCGCAGGCCGAGCGATGGATCGGCACCGATGATGTCGATCCGCGCCTTGATTTGCTCTTTCGTCCAGACCTCGCCGGCAGGCACCTCGTGCAGCGCCGTCACAACACCCGTCGCCCCCACCTGGGTGATATGTCTGAGGGGGATGATGTCGTCCGGTCCCCACCACCGCCACGTCTGTTCCATGCTTCAATCCCTAATCAGAATGGTTTGCCTTGCTCACCGCCTGCGCCCGGCCGGCGGCCTCGGAGCGCGCGGGCGCTGCTCGTCTTCGAAGAAGCGGGCATGTTCTGCGGCGATCCGGTCGATCGCCGCGAAGGTGGTGCGCAAATGCGCCTCCATCACATGGGCCGCACCGTCTGGGTCGCTGGCGATGACCCGGTCGACGATCTCTTCGTGCTGGGCGAACATCATCTCGAGCCAGTCCGGGCTTTCCAGCGAGAGGTAGCGCAGGCGGTCGAGCTGCGCCTTTGCCGAGACGATCAGATCCCAGATATGCGGATGGCCGGCCATCTCCATCAATGTGTGGTGGAGCGCCTCGTCGCAGGCGAAGAAGGCGAGCGAGTCGCGCTTGCCGAGTGTCTGCGCCTGATCCTTGAGGATGTTCTTCAGAATGCGTTTTTTGCCCGCGACATGGGCTTCGGCGGCCTGGCGCACCGTGCGGCATTCGAGGGTCTCTCGCATGAACTGCGCATCGCGGATCGCGGCCATCTGGATCGGCGCGACATAGGTGCCGACCTGCGGCACGACCGATAGGAAGCCGGCGTCGGCGAGACGCTGGAACACCTGGCGGATGGGGGTGCGGCTGAGACTGTAATGGCTCGCGATCTGCATCTCGGACAGGGCCGTCCCCGGGCGCAACTGTCCCGTCAGGATGCGGCGGTGCATATCCACATAGACCTCGGCGACGCTCCAGCGCGCTGTGGCGGAAACAATGGTCATCGCCGGTTCATACCGGTCTGCCGGTGATCGTGCTGAGAAAACGCCGCGCGCGGTCGCTCTTCGGGGCGGCGAGCATCTCGCGGGGATCGCCTTCCTCGACGATCTTGCCGCCGTCCATGAAAATCATGCGCGTCCCGACATCCGCGGCAAAGCGCATCTCGTGGGTGACCACGAGCATCGTGCGGCCTTCCTCGGCGAGATTGCGCATGACGGCGAGCACTTCGCCGACCGTTTCCGGATCGAGCGCCGAGGTCGGCTCGTCGAACAAAAGGATATGCGGGTTGGCCGCCAGCGCGCGGGCGATCGCCACCCGCTGCTGTTCGCCGCCGGAAAGCTGCGACGGATAGGCATTGATCCGGTGCGACAGCCTGACCTTTTCGAAGAGCGCCCGGGCGCGCTCCTCAACCGTCTTGCGGGTCTCGCGATGGACGACGACGGGCGCCAGCATGACATTTTCGAGCGCGGTCAGATGCGGATAGAGATTGAAGTGCTGAAAAATCATGCCGATGCGCCGGCGGACGTCGATGATGTCGCGGTGGCGCGCGCGTACCACCTTGTCTTCGAAGCGGATTTCGCCGCCCTGAATGTCCTCGAGCCCATTCACGCAGCGCAGCAGGGTGGACTTGCCCGTTCCGGACGGACCGATGAAGCAGACGATCTCGCCTGTCGCGACGCGGGTGGAGATGCCATCCAGAATGGTCCGGTCGCCGAAGCGTTTGATGACATTGTCGAACTGCAGCACGGGGGCGCTCATGATCCTGCTCCTGCGGTTCTGGGACGCTGGCCGACATTGAAGCGGTGCTCGAGCGCCGCGCCGACCAGGGAAATCGCGTAGTTGATGATGAAATAGACGGCCGCGAGGATGAGCAGCGGTCCGAAGCCGCCGCCCGTCGTCTCGCGCACGAGGAGGCCGGTTTTCGTCAGTTCGACATAGCCGATGATCGACGCGAGCGAGGATTCCTTCAAAACGGCGATATAGACGCCGACCGAAGGCGGCAGGATCACGCGCAGTGCCTGCGGGCCGACCACGTGACGCATAATCTGGCCATAGGTCATGCCGGAGGACCGCGCGGCTTCCCACTGGCCGCGCCCGACGCTCTCGAGCCCGGCGCGGATCACCTCCGACATTACCGAAGCCGCGTTGAGGGCGAGCGCCAGCGTCGCCGCGGCGAAAGGCGACAGATCGATGCCGAGGATCACCGGCACGCCGAAATAGGCGAAGAACAGCACGATCAGGATGGGGATCGAGCGGAAGAACTCGGTGAAGAGCAGCGCAAGGACCCGCAGCGGCATGAAGGTCGACATGCGCGCCAGTGCGATCACGGCGCCGCCTGCCGCGCCGATGACGAGGGCGAGCCAGGAGAGCCAGATGGTCGTGCCGGCCGCCTTCACGAAAAGCGGCAGATAGGCGACGAGCTGATCGTTCATCGCCGTGCCTCCCCTTGGCCGAACATCCAGCGGCCGATGGCGATGCGGCCGAGATTCACGATCTGGCAGAGCACGAGATAAACCGCGGCTGCGATGACGAAGGTCTCGAAGAAGCGGAACGAGCTCGAGCCGACCGTCTGCATCCAGGCGGTGACATCCTCAACCGCGACCGCTGAGGCGAGGGAGGAGGCAAGGATCACGGCGATGAATTGGTTGCCGAGCGGCGCGTAGATCGTGCGGAATACCTGCGGCATGACGATGTAGCGGTAGGTCTGCACGCGCGTGAAGCCTTGCGTGGATGCGGCCTCGAATTGTCCGTGCGCTACGGCGACCAGACCAGCGCGGATGATCTCCGCCATGTAGCCCGCGCTGTTCAGCGTCAACCCGATGAGAGCCGCATTGAAGGACGACAGGCGGATATTGAGGGCGGGGAGGGCGAAGTAGACGATGTAGAGGATGACGAGCAGCGGCGTGTTGCGCATCACCTCCACATAGAGACCGCCGAGGAAGCGCAGGATGCGCAAACCGCTGCGGCGCAGCAGCGCCACGCCCGCGCCGAGCGCGACGCTGAGCAGGATCGACAGCACCGAGATGAGCAAGGTGGTGCCAGCCGCGGCCCAGAGCTGATCGAGATAGGGATAGATGGTGCGGAGCGTAAAGCTGTATTGCATCGGCCCATGCCGCAGGAAGGAGGCGGAGCGGCGAGGCCACTCCGCGAACCGTTCGATCGGATAATGACGATCGTCTTCAGATCAGTCGTTCAGCTCAGTATTTCACTTGGATCGGCGGCTGTTCGAAGCCGAACCACTGGACGAACAACTTCTTGTTGTCGCCGCTCGCGTTGAACTGATCGACAAAGAGATTGAGGACACGCAACCATTCCGGATCGCCCGCGGGCGCCCCGATGGCGATTTCGGCACGGGCGAGGGTGCCTTCCACCTGACGCAGCTTGCCTTCGTGATCCTTGATGGCGCGCCCGTTGTAGAAATCATCTTCGGCCATGGCGTCGACTTGGCCGGTGAGCAGCGCGCTCAGCTCGTCCGACTGGTTGTTGAAGCGCACGACCTGGGCCTTCGGCATGTTCTTGGGCACCGCCTGCTCGGCGGTGCCGCCGCGCGAAATGGCCACCTTGATGCCGGCTTCATTCGCCTCTGCAATGCTCTTGTAGGGACTGTCGGTGCGCACCATCAGCCGCATATTGGTGACGAGATAGGGGTTGGTGAAGGCCACCGTGGTGGAACGTTCGACATTGCGGGTGAAGTCGGCGATCGTCACGTCCACCTTGCGCGTCTGCAGAGACGTCACACGGCCGGGAATATCGGTGATGACGAATTCCGGCTTGACCTTCAGCGCCTCTGCCAGACGCTTGGCGATCTCGATGTCGTAGCCTTCCGCTTCGCCGGTCGGCAGCACGCGGCTGTAGGGCGGCAGGCTGCCGAGCACCGCCACCCGCAGGGTGCCCCGTTGGAGCACGCCCTGTAGAATGCTGGGGGCTTGCGCGGCCGCCGGTGCCGCCGCGAGACAGCCGAGGCTTGCCGTAACGACCAGTGCGCCGAGCGCCTGCATGATTGAGCGTTTTGAGACCATCGTTCGTTTTCTCCCCGAGTGAAGATGAGCTTGGCGTCTGCGGTCGGCGCAACTCCCGCCGCCGACGCTCAACCGTCGAAAGCCAACCGAGCCGCCAGGGTCTGGCCGGAGCCCCGGCAGCATTCAGCCAAGTCCCACGATCTGCACAGACGCCCCATTTTGCGGTCCCGCCGCGAGATCACGGCCCTGGGCTCCCAGGCATCTGCAGCCAAGTTGCGGCCGATCGCCTGTATTGCCGTGCCGGCAATGCCTCGCCGGTGATTCGGTGTGATCGCCCGCGGATCGGGTGAGGAAGGAATTGGCGTTCCTCGCGAGTCTGCTGGAGTAAGCACTGGCCCTTTCGGCTTGCTCACGCTCACGGCGAGAAGAGGCATTTCCGTCCCACGTCGTATACTTGCATACTACCCTACAAGGCATTAATCAGGTGGCGATTGCAAGCGAAAATGAGGGGGCGATCCTCCACTGTCCCGGCGGCAGTTTGGCCCGCTCGTGAGCAGCGCGATCCCGCGTTTGACTGGCGTTCTGCCCACGGCCGATCGAGACTGGGCGGTTGCCGGGCGACGCGGATATCGCCTGCGACGTCGCATTCAGGAGAGCCTAAGGACCCATGAAAATCACAGATATCACGACCAAGGTCGTCAATGCCCAGATGCGAAACTGGGTCTTCGTGAAGGTCTGGACCGATGAGGGTCTCTACGGCTGGGGGGAGGCGACGCTCGAGTGGAAGACGCGGGCTGTCGTCGGTGCCGTCGAGGATCTGAAGCCGCTGATTCTCGGCAGGGATCCCCGCGACATCGAGCAGATCGTGCGCGTCCTGCAGAAACAGAGCTTTTGGCGGCTCGGCGCCATCGGCATGTCGGCGGTATCGGGCATCGAGCATGCCCTCTGGGACATCTTCGGCAAATCGCAGAATCTGCCGGTCTGGCGCCTGCTCGGCGGCCAAGTGCGGGACCGGCTCGACGTCTATACCCATCTCGGCATGGGCAATATGAAGGCCGTTTACGAGACCTTCGAGCCGCAAGCGCTCGCAGACAACGCGATGCGGCTCTTGGAGGCGGGCTACAAGGCCTTCAAGGTCGTCTTCATTCCTTATACCCACTACACGGCAGCGGCACCCGCACTGCGCAAGGTCGACGAGCTGATGCGCCGCTTGCGCGAGACCGTCGGCGACGACATCGAGCTGATGGTCGATTTTCACGGCCGCTGCGCATCGCCCGCCGCTGCCAGCCGCTTCATCGAAGTGCTCGCACCTTATCGGCTGCTCTTCGTCGAAGAACCCGTTCCGCCCGGCGACATCACCTCGCTTGCGGCAGTCACCGCCGCATCGCCGATCACGATCGCTACGGGCGAGCGGCTCGTGGAGCTCGACGAATTCGATCAGTTGATCGCCCGGCGGGCTGCCCATATCGCGCAGCCGGATCTCTGCCATGTCGGCGGTTTCACTATAGGCCGCAAAATCGCCGGCATGGCGCAGGCGGCCGGAATAGGCCTCGCGCCGCACAACCCGCTCGGGCCGATTGCCGGTACCGTCGCGCTGCATTTCGGCATTGCGACGCCCAATGTCGTCATTCAGGAAGAGATGGTCGGCGCGGTGCCCTGGTATGACGAGGTGGTCTCCACCCCGATCCGCCGGGTCGACGGCGCCTGGCAGATTCCAGAAGCGCCGGGCCTCGGCATCGAGGTCGACGAGGCCGTCGCCGATGCCCATCCCTTCGAGCAGGAAGTTCTCCACACCCAACATGCCGTCCTTGCGGATGGCACGGTCGTCGATTGGTAATCTCTGATGAAAATCACCAAACTCACCGCCGTCCCGACAGTCAGCCCGATTTCGGACTGGGTCTATGTGCGGGTCGATACCGACCAGCCGGGTCTGTTCGGGTGGGGTGAATGTTCGCTGCCGACCAAGCCGAACAGCCTGGTCGGTGCGGTTGCAGATCTCGAAAAGCTGGTCGTCGGCGCCGACCCGCGGGACACCGAATGGTGCTGGCAACGCATGTACCGCCATGCTTTCTGGCGCGGCGGCCCGATCCAGACGGCGGCGCTCTCCGGCGTCGACATCGCGCTCTGGGACATTCGCGGCAAGGTGGCCGGCGAGCCCGTCTACAAGCTCGCCGGCGGGGCCGTCCGGAAGCGGATTCAACTCTACGCCAATATCGGGCTCAGCACCGACCCGGCGGAGTTCCGCCGTCGCGCGCGCCATGCGCTCGACATGGGCTACAAGGTGGTGAAATTTTATCCGTTGCCCGCCGTCGGCGCGGTCGAGGGGCTAGCCACCCTGAGGGGCATTGTCGCCTGCTGTGAAGCGGTTCGCGAGGAATGTGGCGAGACGGCCGACTTCGCACTCGACTTTCACGGCCGGCTGAGCGCCGGGCTCGCGGTGGAAGTCGAGGCGGCGGTGCGTCATACCAAACCGCTATGGATCGAGGAACCGGTACTTCCGGAAACACCGAAGGCCTTGCAGCGCGTTGCGGAAAAATTTGTGATTCCGATCGCCGTGGGCGAGCGCCTGTTCACGCGCTTCGCCTTTCGCGACATTCTCGAGAACGAATGGGCGACGATTATCCAGCCGGACGTCGCGAATGCGGGAGGCATTACCGAGATGCTGAAGATCGCGGCACTGGCCGAGACCTACGGCGTAGCCTTCGCCCCGCATAATCCAAACGGTCCCGTGCAGTCCATCGCCAGCATGCATCTGGCCGCGACGACGCAGCCCTTCGCCATGCTGGAGCATCGCCACGAGCATCACGACTTCATGCGCAAGCTCGCCTCCCATGTTCCGGCGGTCGAGGCCGATGGTGCCGTTGGTCTGCCGCCCGGCCCCGGGCTCGGGCTGACGGTCGACGAGGATTTCGCCCGCGCCAACAATCATGGGACCTGGATCCCGGAATCATTCCGCGCGGACGGCACCATCGCCGACTGGTGATTCGATCGTGAAGCGAACGGGGAAGACATCATGGGCGGAAACCAGAGTGATGCCGGCGCAGTATTGGTCACCGGGGCTGGCCGCGGCATCGGCCGGGCGATCGCCATGGAGGTCGCAGCAGCCGGCTATCCGGTTGTCGTTGCCGATATCGACGGGAGCACGGCGGAGCGAACGGCCGATGAGATCATCGCCGCCGGCAGGAACGCCCTGGCCGTGTCTTGCGACGTCACCGCCAAAGCGAGTTGCGAAGCCGCTGTCGCGGCGGCGGTGGCGCGCTTCGCGAAGCTTTACGGCGCGATCTGCAACGCCGGCGTCATTCAGGTGAAGCACGTCCTCGAGATCGAGGAGAGCGACTGGGACCCGATTTTCGCGGTGAATACAAAGGGGGCCTTCTTCACCGCCCAGGCCGCCGGACGGCAGATGCTGAGCCAGCAAACCGAGGGGCGCGTGATCTTTATCGCCTCCGTTGCCGGGCGCTATGGAGCGGGACCGGTGGCACCGCTCATTCCGCATTACCGCGCGAGCAAGGCGGCGGTCATCAGCCTCGCGCAGACGCTTGCGCAGAGCTTCGCACCGCATGTCCGCGTCAATGCCGTCTGTCCGGGCATGATCGCCACCGACATGTGGCAATACATCGATCAGGTCTGGGGTGAGCGTGAGGGCTGGGCGCCAGGCGAGGCTATGCGCCGCCGCGCCACGGCCAATCTCCTCAATCGCTCCCAATCGGAAGCCGACGTAGCCGGAGTAGTCTCGTTTCTGCTCTCGGACAAGGCCGGATATATCACCGGCCAGACCATCAATGTCGATGCCGGCGTGGCGATGAACTGAGCGTGCTACCGCGTGCAGTTTGCCCGCCAGGGTTGGGCCGAGCTCATTGCTGTCCAGCGCGCGCATGACCTTTCATCGCATTGATCTGGCAATGAGGGCGGATGATCGAAACCCGGAGTTTCGATCATCCGCTTGCCTCGTCCCCGAGCCTTTCCCCCAAAAGGCCGAGGCGAGCTATGGGACGTTCGATATCGCGCGGGCTGGATCGCGCGGTTTGTCGTCCGTAGATCTCGCCCAAGAAGCTCTATTCGCAGCGGAAGATTATCGTCAGGGCTCAGGCACGCGCCGGCTTCGAGAGCTCGATCTCGAGTTGAGACGAGCCATCGATCATGCTGGACAGCCACATCTGAGCCCTTTGCCGAAAGGGACGGGCGGAACTGGCGTCCTCCGGAAGTGTCATTCCCCTCAGGAGAAACTCACGGCGAAGTTCGCCGCGGATATTTTCAGCCGACTCGAATGTTCGTGTCGTGTAAAGCCCCTTCAGGATAACTGTCCAACAGGTATCCGTCTCGTAACGTAAAATCCTACAGATGCAATCGATCGCGTCATTGACGTTGCAAATCCTGACCGTGCGATCTTCTGGCGGCAGATAGACTTCCAACGCCGGTCTGATAGGAATTCTTGATTTTTCGAGAACATCATACATGAGATTCCCCCGATCTCATACTACACGCGAGTCCCGGCATCCCCCGAGACCGACAATTTGGCAAGAACTGCAACCTGCAGTCTACTGCACTAAAGTATGATACCACTTCCGAGACATGTGACATGTCCGGAACCGCTCCTTCGGCCGCGTGCTGCCGGCTCAAGAGTGGGGCAGCAGCGGTCTGAACCCACCGCTGCTGATGATACCTATCTCACATAAGGGCCATTTGTTACCTGGACGCACGACAAGCAGAAGAGAAGCGAATGCAGCGATGCGACGGTCCGCTGTTTGGTCGTTACAAGCCGGCGGATAAACTCCGCCGGCTTCGTTAGGGCGTCCGGCCGATCAGAATCCGGAGAATTTATAGTTGATTCCGGCGCGGACGACGGCGAACTCGTTGTCCTTCCGCTTTTCGTAGGGATAGAAGCCGGCGCCCAGTTCCTTGTCGTCACCGCCGAGGTTGACGTAGAGACCTTCGATCTTGGCGCTCAAGCTGTCGGTGAACGCATATTCGAGGCCGCCGCCGACCGTCCAGCCGGTCGCAGTATCCTGGCCGTCGTCATAGTAGTAGCCGCCGTAATAATTGTCGTCCTCACCTCCGCCGCCGAAAGCGAAGCCGCCCGTTGCGTAGATCAAGGCGCGATCGAAGGCGAAGCCGAGGCGGGCACGCAGGGTTCCGAACCACTCCACGCCATTCTGTTGACGAGCGTAATCGGGGGGGAGGCCGTATTCGTCTCGGTCGGAGGAACTCAGATCGGCATATTGGAGATCGACCTCGACGCCTCCGACAAACTGCCCGAATTCGTAATTGTAACCGAGCTGGCCACCGCCGACGAAGCCCCCGTCCGAGTCCTCCTTGTACAGCACGCCCGTCTGAGGATCGTAATAGTCGCTGTCAGTGGTGTTCCAGCCATAGCCGGCATTCAAGCCCGCATAGAAACCGGTCCACGTGAAGATCGGCACGATGACCGGCGCCACGGGAACCACGGTGCGGCTCGGCAGATCTGCCGCGAAAGCCGCCCCGCTGCCCGCGATAAGAGCGGCAATCGCGACGCAGGATGACAAGTACCTATTCATGTGGACTTCCTCCAATGGCCAAAAGGTTGATGAGAAGTTAACAGCGAATCGCAGCGTTTGGGAGGGGGTGCAAGCCGATTACTCAGCTTTCACACACAATGTGTCTTTTGTGCTTGTTCAGAATAGCTATTCGCACGTCGCATCAACTTAAGTTTTATTGGAGGAGGTCCACAAGTTAAGCTTATCGTGACTTCTTCTTTTTTCATAAAGCTTGTTGGTATCAGCGCGAGGAGTGCTCCCGCTACGGCTCGATTGCTTCCGCTTCTGAATTCAGCGCCGCGCGTCGCCTGATCGGCTGGGCTGAGCCGGAGCTTGCTGGAGCGAGGGGGGAGGGGGTACCGCCACGGTGTCCTCCAGGACGCCGCGGGGCCGCTTCTGGTTGCAGCCGCCGAGTGCCGCGATCGCCAGGGCGAGAGACACGAGAACTAGAGGTTTCATCGCAGTTTTCCTTTCCGAGAAGATCGAGACGGTTCGACCGTAAGGATCTGTGTAGACCGGGGCGAGATGTCGGCCAAGGTCGTGCCCCCGGCAAGGCCTACCGATGGCAACGGCCAGGCATGCGCTTGTGCACCAACTTCCGTGGCTAAGGCGCGCACCGCATCGCCCTGTCATTGCGCCCGCCGTCTGCCATGGATAAGACACGCCCTTGCGCGATGGCCTCGTCTCGCAGTTCGGCGGCTCGAGCAGAGCCGGCCGAGGCGGCGATCTGGCTGATCTGAGTGCAGGGAATCGCATGGCCGTCATTGGAACCGCATCCGCACCCGCCAGGGAGACGGGATGGAGCGAGCGCCTCGTGGCTTTCGCGACGGCGCGCCATGCGGCCGCCGTCGCCGTGCTGCTGCTCCTCTCCATCGCGGCCTTTTTGCCCGGTTTCGTCTCCCTGCAGCCTATCGATCGCGATGAGCCACGCTTCGCGCAGGCCACGAAGCAGATGCTCGAAAGCGGTGACTTCATCGACATCCGGTTCCAGGACGAGGGACGGCACAAGAAGCCGGTCGGCATCTACTGGATGCAGGCGGCGGTTGTCTCGGCTGCCGAGGCGCTCGGCGTGCCCGAGGCGCGCACCACCGTCGCGCTCTACAGGATCCCCTCGCTCGTCGGAGCGCTCGCAACCGTCCTCCTGACCTATTGGGCGGGGCTTTGCCTCGGCCTTGCGCGACGGGAAGCGTTCCTTGCCGGCGCCTTCATGGCGACCTCGATTCTGTTGGGTGTGGAAGCGCGCTTCGCCAAGACCGATGCCGTGCTCACGGCTTGTTCGGTCGCCGTGATGGCCGGCCTGGCGCTGGCCTATCTACGCCGCGACCAAAAACTGTCGCCGGGTACCGCCCTGGTGTTCTGGCTGGCTATGGCGGTTGCCATCCTCGTCAAAGGCCCCATAGCGCCAATGATCGCCGGCCTCGCCGCGCTGGTCTTGTCGGTACGCGAGCGCTCGGGTCGGTGGCTCGCCGCGCTGCGGCCCGGCTGGGGGCTCGCTCTCGTCCTTCTTCTCGTCGCGCCCTGGTTCATCGCCATCTGGATCAAGACGGGCGGGACCTTCTTCTCCGAGGCTGTCGGCCAGGACATGCTCGGCAAGGTGACGAGCGGCCAGGAGAAGCATGGCGCGCCACCGGGCTTCTACCTGATCGCCTTCTTCGGCACCTTCTGGCCGGCCGCCATTCTCACGGCTATCGCAGTGCCCTTCGTCTGGAAGTTCCGGCGAGAGCCTTGGGTGGCCTTCTGCCTCGCCTGGATTATCCCGTCCTGGCTCATCTTCGAGGCAGTGCCGACCAAGCTGCCGCACTACGTGCTGCCGCTTTATCCGGCGATCGCGCTGCTCACGGCGCGTGCCCTCTTTGCAGGAGCCGTGGGGCCACATCGCCCGGCTGCCAAGCCCGCCACAGTGCTCATACCCTTCATCCCGCTTGCGCTGGCGGTCGGGCTTTCGGCCTTCGGTCTAATCTACGACGGCGCGCTACCCTATGCGGCGCTGCCCGCCTTCGCGATTGCCGTCGCCGTGGCCGGTCTGGCTTGGTACCTGTTCCTTCGCGGGCAGGTTCTGTCCAGCGCGGTGGTGGTGCTCGGCGCTTCGCTGGTGCTGTCGTTCGGCGTCTTCGGTTTGGCTCAACCGCTCCTGCGGTCGCTGAAGCTATCGCCGCGGCTCGCCGAGGCGGTCAAATCGGTCGGCTGCTCCGATCCGGCGGTGGTCACTGCCGGATATCGCGAGCCTAGCCTCGTCTTTCTCGTGGGCACCGATCTGTTCATGACGGACGGAAAAAATGCCGCAGACTTCCTGAGCCAAGGGGGCTGTCGCGTGGCGCTCATCGAGGCGCAGGAGGCTCCCGCCTTCCAGGCCGAGGTCGCTGCCCGCGGGCTCGCACCCTCCCTCATCACGCGGGTGCCAGGATTCAACATCAACGGGGGCCACCGCCTTGACGTCGACGTCTATGCTCTGCGCCAGCCCTGAGCGGTCCTTTGATTCGTCGATGCGTTCTTCGTCGGCGAGCAGCTGGGCGCGCAACAAGGACTTTGAATGCCCGACCCCATGAGCGATGCTTCCTTTCCCGCCGATCCTGCAGGACTGCGGCTCAGCGTGGTCGTGCCGGTCCGCAACGAAGCCGGTAACATTGCCCCGCTCGTTACCGAGATCGAGGCGGCCTGCGCGTTGCTCGGGCCGTTCGAAATCATCTATGTCGACGATGGTTCGACCGACGGGACTGCTCAGGAGCTGGCGCGGCTGGCTGAGGCGCGGGCGCATCTGCGGCGGCTGCGCCACGCTGCGAGCTGTGGCCAGAGCGCGGCCGTGCGTACGGGCGTAGCGGCGGCGCGTGCGGCCATCGTCGTGACGCTCGACGGTGACGGGCAGAACGATCCCGGCTTTATCCCCGCCATGCTTGCCGCCTTCGAGCAGGCGGGCGGGCGTGCCGGGATGGTGCAGGGCCAGCGGGTGGGGCGCAAGGCGAGCGGCTTCAAGAAGCTTCAGTCGCGCATCGCCAATGCGGTGCGCAGGCGTGTGCTGCGCGACGGCACGCGCGATACCGGCTGCGGGCTCAAGCTCTTCCGCCGTGACGTCTATCTCGCCTTGCCCTATTTCGATGCGCTGCATCGCTTCATGCCGGCGCTCGTGAGGCGTGACGGCTATGAGGTGCTTCTGGTGGACGTGATCGACCGGCCGCGCAGGGCGGGCGTGTCCAACTACGGCTTCTTCGACCGGCTCTGGGTCGGGATCGTCGATCTGATAGGAGTGCGCTGGCTCATTGTGCGGCGCAAGCGCGTGCCGACGGTCGAGGAGGCCGTGTAATGCTGATCGCCTTGTCGCAGAATGTTGGCGGATATCTCTACGAGGTCTTCATCGAGAAGTTCGACCTCTGGCTGCTGCTCGGCCTTTTCGGCCAGACGCTTTTCGGGGCGCGTTTCCTCGTGCAGTGGCTGGTCAGCGAGCGCCAGGGGCGCAGCGTCATTCCGCTCGCCTTCTGGTTTTTCTCGATCGGCGGCGGGCTCATCACGCTCGCCTATGGACTGCATCGGCGCGAGCCGGTCATCATTTTCGGCCAGGCGCTCAGCATCTTCATCTATGTACGAAATCTGATGCTGATCGCCCGCGACAGGCGGCAGGCGCAAACGGCCAAGCTCTCCTCGTGACGATCAAGCCGCGCCGGCGCGCGCGGCACTGAAGCGCGCGAGTCCGGCGGCGAGATCCGCCTTGAGATCTTCAACATCTTCGAGCCCGATGTGCAGGCGGATCGCCGGACCGCCGGGGTTCCAGCGCGTGGCCGTGCGATAGGACGCGCAGTCGAAGGGGATGGCGAGGCTCTCGAAGCCACCCCAGGAATAGCCCATTCCGAAAAGCGCCAGGCCATCGAGGAGCGCGGCGACCGCCTCTTCCGGCGCCGGTTGCAGGATGATCGAGAACAGGCCCGTGGAGCCGCGGTAGTCGCGACGAAAGATATCGTGGCCGGGGTGGCTCTCGAGAGCGGGATGAAGCACCCGCTGCACCTGCGGCTGCTCCGCGAGCCAGCGGGCGAGGGCGAGCGCCGACTGCTGATGCGCCTCCAACCGGACGCGCATGGTCCGCAGTCCCCGCAGCACCAGGAACACGTCGTCCGGCGCCACCCCCGTGCCGAGATCGCCCCAAGTGGCCTTCAGCGCCGGCAGGGTCCGCGTATTCGCCGAGACGGTGCCGAACATGACGTCCGAATGGCCGCCGAGATATTTCGTCGCAGCCTGGATGGAAAGATCCGCGCCGCGCTCGTGCGCCGGATAAAAAAGCGGCGTCGCCCAGGTGTTATCGGTGAGGACGACTGCGTCGCGGGCATGAGCCACGGCGGCGATGGCCGGGATGTCCTGAATCTCGAAGCTCTGCGAGCCCGGTGATTCGGTATAGACCGCCCGCGTGTTCGGCTTGAGCAAGGCCTCGATACCGGCACCGATGGTCGGGTCGTAATAGGTCGTCTCAACACCGAAGCGCTTAAGGAATCCGTCGCAGAAATGGCGCGTCGGACCATAGGTGCTGTCGGTCATGAGCAGGTGGTCGCCGGCCTTGAGGCAGGAGAGGAGTGCCGTGGCGACCGCGGAGAGCCCGGACGGACAGAGCACGACCCCGGCGCCCCCCTCGATCGCGGCAACGGCTTCTTCCAAGGCGCTCATCGTCGGGGAGCCACGGCGGCCATAGGTGTAGCGCCCAGTCCGGCCCTTGAGGTCGGCGTAGGTCGGACTGAGTACGGTCGATCCGTGATACACTGGCGTGTTCACAAAGCCGTAGGCTTCATCCGGATGGCGCCCGGCGACGACGAGGCGTGTACCCTCGCGGAGCCCCTCAATGTCGTCGGTCGTAAGCTTGCGCATGGGAATTTCCGTCAATCGCCCGCTAAGTTGTCGGCGTGTGGGAATAGAAAGCGAGCTTTCCAGTGGACCCTTCGCATTCCCTCCGTCAAGCCGGGCCCAGAGCACGGGACGCAACTCGTGGGTGGCATCAGCCCCTTGACCGTCATCTCATTCTCGAATGTGATGCGGTCATTATGGTTTCGGTATCGAGCGGAATGCATAGGGCAAAGGCGCGGGGGCTGAGACGAACGGCACCGGCCCGGGTGCCTCCGGACCGACGAAACCAGAGTGGGAGAATACTGATGAAACGATATTTGACGTCGCTGGCCCTGGGGCTTGGCATGACGGCGTTCGGCTTCGCCATGGCGGCACCGGCGTCTGCGGCGACTCTCGACCAAGTCAAGCAGAGGGGCGCGTTGCAATGCGGTTCCAACCCGGGCCTTGCCGGATTCGGTGTGCCGAACGAAAGAGGGGAATGGACGGGCTTCGACATCGACATGTGCCGCGCCATCGCCGCGGCCATCTTCGATGACCCGACCAAGATCAAGTTCGTGCCGCTGACGGCGAAAGACCGCTTCACTGCCCTGCAGTCGGGCGAGATCGACGTGCTCATGCGCAATACGACCTGGACGATGTCGCGCGACACGTCGCTCGGCCTGAGCTTCACCGGGGTCAACTATTACGACGGCCAGGGCTTTCTGGTGCGCAAGTCGCTCGGCGTGAATTCCGCCCTCGAGCTCAACGGTGCTTCGGTCTGCGTGCAGCAGGGCACGACGACGGAACTCAACCTCGCCGACTTCTTCCGGTCTCATAACATCAAATACGAGGTCGTGGCCTTCGGGTCGGCGGCCGAGACGGTCAAGGCCTATGACTCCGGTCGCTGCGACGCCTTCACGACGGACGCTTCGGCGCTCTATGCGGAGCGTCTGCGGCTCGTCAATCCGGATGATCACATCGTGCTGCCTGAGATCATCTCCAAGGAGCCTTTCGCCGGCAGTGTCCGCCACGGTGACGACCAATGGTTCGATCTCGTCCAGTGGACGCTCTTTGCCATGATCAATGCCGAAGACCTCGGCGTCTCCCAGGCGAATGTCGATGAGCAGATGACCTCGACCAATCCGGAGATCAAGCGTCTCCTCGGCACCGAGGGCAATTTCGGCGAGAGCATCGGCCTGACCAAGGATTGGGCCTACCGCATCATCAAGAAGGTCGGCAATTATGGTGATGTGTTCGAGCGTAACCTTGGTGAGAAGACCCCGCTGAAGATCAAGCGGGGCTTGAATGCCCTTTGGACGAAGGGCGGCATCATGTATGCGCCGCCGATCCGCTGAACTTCGGCGGAGGCGAAACGATCGTGCCCTAGCGGCACCCGGCGGGCGCCTAGGCGTCCGCCGGTTCGATCCGGTTCTAAGCGGCGAATTGGCGGCTGCAGCGCCGCCCCCTCGCGCCGACGTTGAACAAACTCGTGTGGTTCGTGCGAATTGCCTGCGAACCGGCGTGCAATGCCTCGCCGGATTGCCGTCTTTTTGCTGATAGTCACGTCGAGTGGCGTAAATTGCGGACGCAACTCAGTATGTTATGATCCGGTTCTTCGGTCTGGCGAGTGCTGCGGGGCCAATTTCCCCGCAGGCAGGGTTCTGAAACAGCCTGCGGCAATTGGCCGGCTTCTTGCTTAGTCCGCCATCGAGTCGGGCTGGTACAGTGGCAAGGGACATCGTGGTGAGGGTCTTGCGATCGATGTCAGATCATCCTGACCGAAACATGCGTCCACTATTCTTAGCTTTCATTTCAGCTTGGTTTTTGACGGGTTTTGCGACCGCGTCGGGGAGGGACGGTGTCGAGCGCATCTGAAGCTTCAACGCCCAAACGCGGGTCCCTCGTGAACGACCCGCAGATCAGGGGCATTTTTTACCAGGTCGTTCTGGTGGCGGTGCTCGCCTTTCTGATCTACGGCGCCGCGGCCAATGCCATCGAGAACCTGCGGGCCGCCAATATCGCGTCTGGTTTCGGCTTTCTCGATCAGGCGGCGGGGTTCGACGTCAATCAAAAGCTCGTGCCATACTCGTCCTCGGGCTCGACCTATGCCGAGGCCTTTCTGGTCGGGCTCCTCAACACCCTGCTCGTCGCCGCCCTGGGCGTGGTGTTCGCCACCTTTCTCGGCTTTGCGATCGGCATCGCCCGGCTCTCCCGCAATTGGGTGATTTCGCGCCTCGCATCGATTTATGTCGAGGCGATCCGCAATGTGCCGCTGCTGCTGCAGCTCTTCATCTGGTACAACGCGGTTCTGAAGCCTCTGCCCGGGCCCCGGCAGTCACTCGATTTCGGCGCCGGCGTCTATCTGAACAACCGCGGCCTCTACATACCGGAACCGCTGGTCGGGGCGACTTTCGGCTGGGTATGGATCAGCCTGGCGATCGGCACCGTCGGCGCCTTCTTCTTCCGCCGCTGGGCGCGACGGCAGCAGATGGCGACCGGGCGCCAATATCCCGTGGGCTGGGTCGGGCTCGCGCTGATCGTCGGCCTGCCGCTCGTCGTATTTTTCCTTCTCGGTGAGCCGCTCACCTTCAACTATCCTGCGCTGCGCGGCTTCAATCTCGCCGGCGGTATTCAGGTCTTCCCCGAATTCGTGGCGCTCCTCGTCGGGCTCACCACCTATACCGCCGCCTTCATCGCCGAGATCGTCCGGGCCGGCATTCTCGCGGTTTCGCGCGGGCAGACGGAGGCCGCCCATGCGCTCGGCCTTCACAACAGTGCGACCTTGCGCCTCGTCGTTCTGCCGCAGGCCATGCGGGTGATCATCCCGCCGCTGACCAATCAGTATCTCAATCTCACCAAGAATTCGTCGCTGGCTGTCGCCATCGGCTACCCCGACCTCGTGCAGGTCTTCATGGGCACGGTTCTCAACCAGACCGGCCAAGCGGTCGAAGTCATCGCCATTACGATGGCAGTTTATTTGGCGATCAGCCTCGTCACCTCCTTCTTCATGAACATCTACAATCGCCGCATGGCGATCGTCGAAAGGTGAGGCGCGCCATGTCGACGCTGTTGTCCGAAGGCCCCTATCTCCAGCAGACGCAGGTGGAGCAGATGCCGCCGCCCATGCTGGCGCGCGGGCCGTTCGCCTGGATCCGGGGCAATCTCCTGTCGTCGCCGCTGAATGTGGCCTTGACGCTGCTTGCCCTGTATCTCGTCTATCTGATCTTTCCGCCGCTCATCAAATTCGCGCTCATCGACGCGGTCTGGACTGGCAACGACCGCGAGGCCTGTCTCGTCCCGGCGGGGCAGGAGGCGGGCGCCTGCTGGGCCTATGTCGCCGCGAAATTCAGCTATTTCGTTTATGGCTCCTACACCTATGACCAGCGTTGGCGGGTCGACATCTACTTCATCCTGACGGCGATCGGCGTCGGTTGGATGCTCTGGCTCGATGCGCCGCGCCGCGGCCTCGGCGCCGTCTATTTCTTCATCGTTTATCCGATCGTTTCCTTCGTCCTTCTCAGCGGTTGGGAGGCGATCGGCCTGCAGACGGTCGACACCTCGCTCTGGGGCGGCATTCTGGTCACGATCATCGTCTCGATCGTCGGCATCGTCTTCTCCTTGCCCTTCGGGATCCTCCTGGCGCTCGGGCGGCGCTCCAAGCTGCCGACGATCAGGCTTGCCAGCGTCATCTTCATCGAGGTCGTGCGCGGCGTTCCGCTGATCACCGTGCTCTTCATGGCCAATACGATGCTGCCGCTCTTCCTGCCGGGGAACATGACCCCGGACAGGCTGCTGCGCCCTCTGGTCGGCGTCGCCCTTTTCGCTTCCGCCTATATGGCCGAGGTGATCCGCGGCGGCCTGCAGGCCATCCCCAAGGGACAATATGAAGGCGCGATGGCCGTCGGGCTCGGCTATTGGACGATGATGCGGCTCATCATCCTGCCGCAGGCGCTACGCATCGTCATTCCCGGCATCGTCAATGTCTTCATCGCGCTGTTCAAGGACACGACGCTCGTTTCAATCGTCGGCCTCTTCGATCTCCTGCGGACGGTGGAGGCGACGCTCACTGATCCGACCTGGACCACGCCCACCACCCGCTTTTCCGGCTATGCCTTTGCAGCGGTGTTCTATTTCGTTTTCTGCTACGGAATGGCCCTATATTCCCGCGGGATCGAACGGCGGTTCGAGACCGGGCACAAGAGGTAAACCGATCATGGCCACGCAATCTGCTCAGCTGAAGTCCGCCAATCCCAAGCCGACGCCGCACACCGGCTCCGTGGCCGTGGAGATGGTCGGGGTGCATAAGTGGTTCGGCGAGTTTCACGTGCTGCGCGACATCAATCTCAAGGTGACGCGCGGCGAGCGCATCGTGGTTTGCGGCCCGTCGGGCTCGGGCAAGTCCACGATGATCCGCTGCATCAACCGGCTGGAAGAGCATCAGCAGGGCTCGATCGTCGTGGATGGCGTGGAGTTGACGAACGATCTCAAGCGCATCGACGAGGTGCGGCGCGAGGTCGGCATGGTCTTCCAGCACTTCAATCTCTTTCCGCATCTCACCATCCTCGAGAACTGCACACTGGCGCCGATCTGGGTGCGCAAGATGCCGAAGAGGGAGGCGGAAGAGGTAGCGATGCACTATCTCACCCGCGTCAAAATCCCTGAACAGGCCAATAAATATCCGGGCCAGCTCTCCGGCGGGCAGCAGCAGCGCGTCGCGATCGCCCGCGCCTTGTGCATGAACCCGAAAATCATGCTGTTCGACGAGCCGACCTCCGCGCTCGATCCCGAGATGGTCAAGGAGGTGCTCGACACCATGGTCAGCCTCGCCGAAGAAGGCATGACCATGCTGGTCGTCACGCACGAGATGGGTTTTGCGCGCCAGGTGGCGAACCGGGTCATTTTCATGGATGCCGGCCAGATCGTGGAGATGAACACGCCGGCGGAATTCTTCGCCAATCCGCAGCACGAGCGCACGAAGCTGTTCTTGAGCCAGATCCTGCATTAAGGAAGGCTCTGACTTCATCCGGCGGCTTCCGAATCGCCGGGCTGGGAGCCGGAGCAGTCCGATGCGTTTTCTCCTCATCGCCATTTTCGCGATCGCGCTCGCCTTCGCCGTCTCCTTCGTGCTCGGGCGGCGCGGGCTCTATGTGGCGAGCGTCGCGCTGCTGATCGGCGCTGGCATCGCGCTTCTCTCGGTTTTCATCACCGGCTGTTCGCAATGCTGGACCGAGGCGCTGCCCATCGGCGCCTTCCTGTCCGCACCCTTTTATATCGTTGGCTGGATCGCCCTGGCGCAGGCCGAGCATGAAGAGCGGCATCGGCCGCTGATCATCGGCCTTTGCCTGGTCATGGTGCTGCAGGTGCTCTGGGCGAGCCGGGTCAGCCTGTTTGCCACCTTCGACGGGCGCTGTCCCTGCGGTGCCGGGCTCATCGGGCTCGTCAACACGCAACTGGGCGCCGTCGGCTTCGACCGGCTCGCCGGGCCTTGGTTCCTGGCTGAGGCGATCGTCACGCTCGCCATCCTGATCGCGGCCCTGCGTCGCCGGCCCGAACTGCCGGCGAGCTAGGATAATCGACGATTAGGCGGTGCCGCGACGCTGCGCATCCGGCGACCGGTCCTAATTCGACGCTGCGCGGCTTTTTTCCAACTGCGAGGCGAAATAGCCGATCGTACGGGAATAGACTTGTGCCTTGTTCCAGTCCCGCAGAACCTCGGCATTCGCCGATCCCGGCTCCCAGGAGCCGCCGGGCTGCCAGCCGTAGCCCTTGAGGTAATTGGCGGTGGAGGCCAGCACGTCGGGAACGCTGCGGATGAGATCGCGCCGGCCGTCACCGTCGAAATCGATGGCGAATCGGTAGTAGGACGATGCCATGAACTGCGTCTGGCCCATTTCGCCGGCCCAGGCGCCCCGCATTTCGCCCGGCGCCAGATCGCCCCGGTCGACCACCCGCAGCGCGTCGAGGAGCTGGGCGCGGAACATGGCCGAGCGCCGGCAATCGTAAGCGAGCGAGGCGATGGAACGAATGGCAGGCATCTTGCCCATATTGCTGCCAAAGTCTGTTTCCAGCCCCCAGATCGCGACGATCACCGACGGCGGCACGCCGAAACGCTGCTCGATGCGCGCCAGGAGGGCCGCGTGGCGACGCATGAGGGTGGTGCCCTTCTGGATGCGATATTTCGGCACCATCCGGCGGGAAAATTCCTCGAAGCTCAGCCGGAAATGTCCCTGGCGCCGGTCCTTCGCCACGACCGCCGCGTCATAGGTGAGGCCGTTGAGCGCGGCGAGGGCGCGCGGCGAGATCCCCTGGCTCACAGCCTCCTGCCGAAACTCGGCAAGCCAGTTCTCGAATCCGCCGCCACAGGAGGCCGCCAGAGCGGGCGCTGTAGCCGATGTGGTGAGGAGGGTCAGAGCGACGAAAACGGATCGGAACGTAACCAGAGGCCGTTCAGCCCAGGACATGGCAAGCTCCCGCCGAGATTTTCAAATAGGGTGCGGGATGTTAGGCCGCGCTTTCGAATTTACGCAACTACCTTCGATCGAACATGCAGTGGCAAGACGACGGTATCGTGATGGGCGCCAGGCGTCATGGCGAGGGCAGTGTGATCCTCGAGCTGATGACGCGCGCCCACGGCCGGCATCTTGGCCTGGTGCGTGGCGGCCGTTCTCCACGCCAACAGGCGGTGTTGCAGGCGGGCAACCACGTCGAAGTGGTCTGGCGCGCGCGCATCGAGGAACATCTCGGCACCTTTTCCGTCGAGGCGACGAGCCTCAATACTTCCCGCTTTCTCGCGGCGCCGGTCGCCCTCTATGGCCTGGGGGCAGCTACCGCCCTCCTGCGCCTCCTGCCGGAGCGCGATCCTCATTCCGCGCTCTTCGACGCCTTTACGGTGCTCGTCGAGCATCTCGACAACGCCTCGATTGCGCCGGCGCTCCTCGTGCGGTTCGAGCTCGCCATGCTCGCCGAACTCGGTTTCGGGCTCGATCTCACGGCCTGTGCCGCCACGGGACGCACAGCCGAACTCGCCTATGTCTCGCCCAAATCGGGCCGCGCGGTCTCGGCCGAGGCGGGTGCGCCGTATCGCGCGAAGCTTCTCGCGCTGCCCTCCTTCCTCACGAGCGCGAGGCTCGAAACGGAGCCGTCGCCGGCCGAGGTCGACGCTGGTTTCGCGCTTACGGGCTTTTTCCTGCGCCGGCATATCTTCGAGCCGCGGGGCCTTCCTTGGCCCGACGCGCGGGATCTGCTCGTCGCGCATGTTAGGCAGGCGAGCGAAAGTGCGGATTGAGATGGTAGCGGCCAGGCCGGCTTGGCCTCGATGCGTCGCTTGCCGCCATCCCGTAGCCTTTTTGGGGAAGAAGGTTCGTCGCGCTTGCGATCCTGACTTGCGTTCGCTAGTTGTTCTCATCGAGGAGCGGGATCATGGGAAAGCCAGTCGATCCGCCGGAGGGCGGGGACGTCGAGAGCATCAGCCTGAAGGAGGCGCTCGAGGAGCGCTACCTCGCCTATGCGCTCTCCACGATCATGCACCGGGCGCTGCCGGATGCGCGCGACGGCCTGAAGCCGGTGCACCGGCGCATCCTCTACGGCATGCGCCTGCTGCGTCTCGATCCGGGCGCCGCTTTCAAGAAGTCGGCACGCGTGGTCGGCGACGTCATGGGTCAGTTCCACCCCCACGGCGACCAAGCGATTTATGACGCTTTGGTGCGGCTGGCGCAGGATTTCGCGCAGCGCTATCCCCTGATCGAGGGGCAAGGCAATTTCGGCAATATCGACGGCGATAACGCCGCGGCCATGCGCTACACCGAGGCGCGGCTGACGGAGGTCGCGCGTCTTCTCCTGCAGGATATCGACGAGGATGCCGTCGATTTTCGGGAGACTTATGACGAGGCGAACCGCGAGCCGATCGTGCTACCGGCGGCCTTTCCCAATCTGCTGGCCAATGGCTCGCAGGGGATCGCGGTCGGCATGGCGACGTCGATTCCGCCGCATAATGCTGCCGAGCTCTGCGATGCGGCGCTCTATCTGATCGCCCATCCCAAAACACCGTCTGACCAGTTGCTCACCTTCGTGCAGGGGCCGGATCTGCCGACGGGCGGCATCATCGTCGACGACCGGGATACGATTGCCGAGGCTTACCGCACCGGGCGCGGCGCCTTCCGGGTCAGGGCCCGCTGGCATCGGGAGGATACGGGACGCGGCGGTTGGGTCGTGGTGGTGACCGAGGTCCCCTACGGCGTCGCCAAGGCGCGGCTCATCGAAAAGATCGCCGAGCTTCTGCAGGAGCGGAAGCTGCCCCTCCTTGCCGACGTACGCGACGAATCGGCCGAGGACGTGCGCGTCGTTTTCGAGCCGCGTTCGCGCAGCGTCGATGACACGCTGCTGATGGAATCGCTCTTCCGGCTCACCGAGCTCGAGGCACGCATTCCCCTCAATATGAATGTGCTGACGAGCGGCCAGATTCCGAAGGTGCTCGGGTTGACCGAGGTGCTGCGCGAATGGCTCGACCATCGCCGTGAGGTCCTCCAGCGCCGTTCGCGCCATCGCCTCGGCGAGATCGCTCGCCGCCTCGAAATCCTCGGTGGCTTGCTCATCGTCTATCTCGACCTTGATCGGGTCATCAAGATCATCCGCGAGGAGGACGAGCCGAAGCAGGAACTGATGGCCGCCTTCGAGCTGACGGAAGTCCAAGCCGAGGCCATCCTCAATACCCGGTTGCGCAGCCTGCGTCGCCTGGAGGAGATGGAGCTGAAGCGCGAGCGCGACTCACTGACGAGCGAGCAGTCGGAGCTCGAAGCACTGCTCGCCTCCGAAGCGGCACAGTGGAAGGTCGTTACGCAAGAGATCCGCGCTGTGCGGAAAACCTTCGGGCCGGAGACGCCGCTGGGCCGCCGGCGCACGACCTTTGCCGCGCCGCCGACGGCGAGCGACATCGACCTGACGGAGGCGATGGTCGAGCGCGAGCCGATCACCGTGGTCATCTCCGAGAAGGGCTGGATCCGTGCGCTGAAGGGGCAGGTCACCGATCTCTCGGGGCTGCAGTTCAAGGGCGACGACCGGCTGAAGCTTTCGCTCGCCACCGAGACGACCGCCAAGATCCTGGTCTTCTCCACCAATGGCAAGGCCTTCACCCTCGATGCGGCCAAGCTCCCCGGCGGGCGCGGCTATGGCGATCCGATCCGCCTCATGGTCGAGCTCGACGACGGCGCCGATATCGTAGCGGCGATGCCCTACCAGCCCGATACCAAGCTGCTCCTTGCCTCCGCCGAAGGACGCGGTTTCGTCGTGAAGAGTGACGACGTTGCCGGCAATACCCGCAAGGGTAAGCAGGTGCTGAACGTGGAGGCGAATGGCCGGCTTGCACTGGTGGTGCCGGCCGAGGGCACGCATGTCGCCGTCATCGGCGAGAACCGGAAGCTCCTCGTCTTCCCGCTGGCGCAGGTGCCGGAGATGACCCGCGGCCGCGGCGTGCGCCTGCAGAAATATCGCGATGGCGGGCTCGCCGACGGCAAGGTATTCGGCCTTGCCGACGGCCTGACCTGGAAGGATACGTCCGGCCGGACCTGGACGGTGATCGAGACCGATCTCAGAGACTGGATCGGCAATCGCGCCGAGGCCGGTCGCCTGCCGCCGAAGGGTTTTCCGAAGAACAATCGCTTCAGCTGAGCCGGCGCGGTCAGCCGGCGATACTATCACCCGCCGAGGCCGTGCACCCGCTCACCACATATAGCTCATCCAATAGAGTTGGTCGGCTGGCGTCACTTGACAGTCTTGCGGCGAATTCCCGGCTTTGATGCATTTCTCTTCGCTCGCGACGGACAGAGTTCTCTGCATGCTAAGGCTGTTGGCGAGGCTTTTCACGGGCGAGATCGCATGGAAAAGCCCGGGGAGGGTGAACTTGCCAATGGTGTGAAGGACGATGCAAAGGCCCCTGCCGAAGCTCGTGCCGTCTCCACCAACCACCATGCCGGTAAGGTATCCGTCCAGCTCTTTCATGGTTTCCTCTCAATAGCGATCGTTAAGAAGTAAATTGCGGTCGATTCTCGACGTGCTTGAGCGGTCGATCTCAACCTGCTGGTTTGGCCGCGACACCGGCACGGTGATGAAGTTGAGGAGCGGCGATACCGCATTGAGCAGAATGCCGCCAAGCACCGTCCGAAGATTGTTGCCATCGATGTGGTGGCTGTCTTCACCTGTGGCTCCGACGGTGTATATTAGATCAGTTTCATTCAGAATATTCACGTTATGCTCCGGGTTGCCGAGACTTTTTATAGACGGGGCTTTGAGAGTCAATATTCGTAAGAATTATTGAGGAAAAACTATTGTGCGTTTATCACTTATATTATGAGACCATTATCGACACGTGCTCTTCACGGTCAGCGTGCGCGGGAGCAGCGAATGTGCCATTACAGAAGGGGGGAGGGCAGCCTCCCCTGAGCGAGCGGAGCTATGGTGCCGGGCGAGCCCATCTCGGAAGACGATCTCATCGCGCGCTATTTCGCGCCCCTTGCCGGCGAGGGCGGGCTTGGGCTGCGGGACGATGCCGCCTCGCTGGCGGCCCCGGCCGACGCAGATCTCGTGATGACGGCGGACGCGCTCGTCGCCGGCGTCCATTTTTTCGCCGAAGATCCGCCGGACGCGATTGCGCGCAAGGCGCTCCGGGTCAATCTCTCGGATCTTGCGGCCAAGGGCGCGCAGCCGATGGGGTTTCTGCTGACGCTCGCCTTGGCGACACCTTGGTCGCCGGCCTGGCTCGAAGCCTTTGCCGCCGGCCTCGGCGAAGATGCGCGCGCCTATTCCTGTCCGCTCCTCGGCGGAGACACGGTCAGGACGCCGGGCCCGTTATTGATCTCGATCACTGCTCTCGGGGCGGTGCCGAGGGGCCGGATGGTGCCGCGCACGGGCGCGCGGCCGGGCGACGTGATCGCTGTGACAGGCTCGATCGGCGATGCTGCCCTCGGCCTCCTGTTGCGCACCACGCCTGCTGCACCGTGGATCGCCGGGCTCGGTGATGCCGAGCGCGGCCATCTGCTAGACCGCTATCGGCTGCCGCAGCCCCGCAACGCGCTGGCGGTGGCGCTACGCGACCACGCCCATGCGGCGATGGATGTCTCCGATGGGCTCGTGGGCGACCTCGAAAAAATGTTGCGGGTCTCAGGCGTTTCCGGCGGCGTCACGCTCGATGCAGTGCCCCTGTCATCGGCCGCTCGCCAGGCGATCGCGGCGGACCCGGGGCTGTTGGAGGCAGCGCTCACCGGCGGCGACGATTACGAAATCCTGTGCAGCGTCGGGCCGCAGCAGATCGAGGCGCTGACGACGGCCGCGCAGGCCGTTGGCGTGCCACTGGCGGTCATCGGCCGGGTGGTCGACGGCACGGGCTGCGCCGAATTCACCTATCACGGCGCGCCACTGTCCTTCGCCAAACGATCTTATAGCCATTTTTGAGGCGATTTCCCCCGCCTGCTGCACGTGGCGTTTGCTTTGTGCCTGCAATTTTGATGCACTGTCGCAGCCTGGGCTGGGGGAGTCCGTTCGAGGCGAAAGATCGCACCCGTTCGAGGTGCGCCACTCCCCCGTCGATCAAGGGACGGAAACATGACAGCATTGCTTCTCGTAATAGTGGCAGGCGTTCTTTCAGTCGTCTACGGCGTCTATACCATCCAGAGCGTGATGGCGGCCGACGCCGGCACCGCCCGCATGCAGGAAATCGCCGGAGCGATTCGCGAGGGCGCGCAGGCCTATCTGCGCCGCCAATATTCAACCGTCGCGATCGTCGGCGTCGTTCTGTTCATCGGCCTCGCCTGGTTCCTCGGCGTGGTGGCGGCGGTGGGCTTCGCGCTCGGCGCCGTCCTGTCGGCGGCAGCCGGCTTCATCGGCATGAATGTTTCCGTCCGCGCCAATGTGCGCACCGCCCAGGCGGCCACCCAGTCACTGGGCGCGGGTCTCGACATCGCCTTCAAATCGGGGGCGGTCACGGGCCTCCTCGTTGCCGGCCTCGCGCTCCTCGGCGTCACCGTCTATTTCACGGTCCTCGTCCATTTCCTGGGCCATGCGCCGGGTGATCGCACGGTGGTCGACGGGCTCGTCGCGCTCGGCTTCGGCGCCTCGCTCATCTCGATCTTCGCGCGCCTCGGTGGCGGCATCTTCACCAAGGGGGCCGACGTCGGTGGTGATCTCGTCGGCAAGGTCGAGGCCGGGATTCCCGAGGACGACCCGCGCAATCCCGCGACCATTGCCGACAACGTGGGCGACAATGTCGGCGATTGCGCCGGCATGGCCGCCGACCTGTTCGAAACCTATGTGGTCACCGTGGTCGCCACGATGGTGCTCGGCGCCATCTTCTTTGCCGGAAGTCCACTGCTCGACAGCGTGCTGCTCTATCCGCTGGCGATCTGCGGCGCCTGTATCGTGACCTCGATCATCGGCACATTCTTCGTCAAGCTCGGCGCCAATCAGTCCATCATGGGCGCCCTCTACAAGGGCTTCATCGGCGCGGGCGTGCTCTCGATCGTCGCCATTGCTCTCGTCACCTGGCTGGTCTTCGGCGGTTTCGACAGCGTGTTCACGACGACGACCGGTGTCAGCTTCACGCCGGGAGGGCTGTTCTTTTGCGCCTGCACCGGGCTCGTGGTCACGGCGCTCATCGTCATCGTGACGGAATATTATACCGGCACCGGCTATCGGCCGGTGAAATCCATCGCCACGGCCTCGGTCACGGGCCACGGCACCAACGTCATCCAGGGGCTTGCGATCTCGCTTGAAGCGACAGCCTTGCCGGCGCTCATCATCATCGCCGGCATCCTGGTCGCCTATGGGCTTGCTGGCCTCTTCGGCATCGCCATCGCGGTAACGGCGATGCTGGCGCTCGCCGGCATGGTGGTGGCGCTCGACGCCTTCGGCCCCGTCACCGACAATGCCGGCGGCATTGCCGAAATGGCCGGGCTTCCGGCGGAGGTCAGGGTGTCGACGGATGCGCTCGACGCGGTCGGCAATACGACGAAGGCCGTCACCAAGGGCTATGCCATCGGCTCGGCTGGCCTCGGCGCGCTCGTACTCTTCGCGGCCTATACCTCGGACCTCGCCCATTTCACGAGCGACAGTGCCAACTACCCCTATTTCGCGGGGGTAACGGTCGATTTCTCCCTGTCCAATCCATACGTCGTCGTCGGCCTCCTGTTTGGCGGCCTTCTGCCCTTCGTCTTCGCCGGCATGGGCATGACGGCGGTCGGGCGAGCCGCCGGCGCCGTGGTCGAGGAGGTGCGTCGGCAATTCCGCGAGCGGCCGGGCATCATGCAGGGCACCGACCGGCCGGACTACGGCCGCGCGGTGGACATGCTGACGAAGGCCGCCATTCGCGAAATGGTCATCCCGTCGCTCCTGCCGGTGCTCTCGCCGCTCGTCGCCTTCGGCGTCGTGCTCCTGGTCGCTGGCAAGAGCAATGCTTTCGCGGCTGTCGGCGCGATGCTGCTCGGCGTCATCATCACCGGCCTCTTCGTCGCGATCTCGATGACATCAGGCGGAGGCGCCTGGGACAATGCCAAGAAATATATCGAGGAAGGCCATTACGGCGGCAAAGGCTCGGATGCGCATAAGGCGGCGGTGACGGGCGATACGGTCGGCGATCCCTACAAGGACACGGCCGGTCCGGCGATCAATCCGATGATCAAGATCACCAATATTGTCGCCCTGCTGCTCCTGGCCGTTCTCGCGAAACTCTAAAGCGTTATCGGAGAACTTTGGCTTCTTGCCTGAAGACCTGCGCGCTGCGGGCCTTCAGGCGACGCTGGCGATTTCTATCGTTAAGCACACAACCCTGCGCACGGACGCCGCCCCGCTGCGCCCCGCCGGATGCGAGCCCGCCGAATCGGGCTCGCATCGCCTTTTGGCTGCTTACGAGCCGAAGGGGTTGAAGTTGTTGCCGCCGCCGCCGACGCCGCGGAACAACTGGCGGAGCAAGCTCTGCTCTGTTCCGCTCGCCGGGGTCGAGCGGCTGATGAAGTCGAACACGACACCATCCTTCATGCCGTAGTTCGCGACCCGCTCGACCTTGAAGTTCTGGTTGAAGTAGATTGCGATCACCCGCTGGTCGACGATCGACGGCTGAATGAACTGCACCGTGCGTTTGAGCGTTTGGCTGATGTAGTAGAAGGTCTTGTTACCGACCGTGGAGACCGTCGAGGGCGTGCCGAGTTTGGCCAGCACCTGGTCGACACTCGTGCCCGGCGTTATTTCAGCGAGTGCCGCGTTGTCCGGGACATAGCCCCGCTGGATCGTCTCGCGGCCGGAACAGGCGCCAAGGCCTACCACGAGCGTGGCGGCAAGAGCCAGTGTCAGTGAACGTCGAGAGAGCCGAGGCCCGCGCGGTATCATGCTGCCCATCCGTGTCGTTCCAATACCGTCTTCACCGTTACCACATTCCCGCTTGCACGTGCGCGGTTGGATGCCGTACCCCGCGGTTATGGCTTTGGCAAGGCGGTCAGGAGGGCATCGCCCGTTATGATTTTCAAGTTGTTCAGCTCACGTCCTGGGGATGACGCCGCCGGTTCCCTCTACACGCGGGTGAACGCGGCAGCGCGCGCTCCCGCACTCTATGGCGCGGGCCTCATTCCCGACACGGTGCAGGGGCGTTTCGAATCGCTCGCGCTGCATACTGTCGTCGTCCTGCGGCGGCTGCGTGCCTTGCCCGCGCCTGCGCCTGATCTCGCGCAGGACTTCATCGACCGCCTTTTCCTCGAGATCGAGCGCGCGCTCCGGGAGATCGGCATCAGCGATCTCGCCGTGCCGAAACGGATGAAAGACTATGCCAAGGGCTTTTATGGGCGGGCGAAAAGCTATGACGAGGCTCTGGCCGCTGGCGACGACGCCGCGCTCCTCGCAGCCATTGCCCGCAATGTCGGCGCCGGCGACCCAGGTGCGCCGGAGCGGCTCGCGACCTATATAAAGGAGGCGGACAATCGGATGTCGGGCCTCGATCTGGCTACGATCCTGTCTTCTCCAGACCTTTTCCCCGAGGCCGAGGCCCTTGTCGGCGGGGGAGGTCGAGCCATCGGAACGAGCCCAGGGGACGATCCATGACGAGCACCGAATTTCAACTGACGCGGCCGTTGGCGTTGGCGGATATTCCGCCGCAGGGCGTCAATATCGTCGTGAAAACCACGGAGGCCGAGCGACAAGTGCTCGCCGAAACATTCGGAGTGAGGGCCGTTCACAGCCTCGATGCCGCCTATCACGTGTCCGGCACAGGCAAGCGCGTGAAGGTGAGGGGCGAGGTTCGGGCGAGAATCGAACAGACCTGTGTCGTGACGCTCGAAGCCTTCGAGGACGCCGTCGAAGAGGCTGTGGACGTCGATTTCGTGGAACAGCGGGACCAGCCGCAACACGACGACTGGGACGAGCCGGATGGCGGTCGCGACAAGGCGGCACGCGAGGCCGGATTGTCCACAGCAGATTTGCCCGATGAGATCGTCGACGGGACGATCGACCTCGGCACTCTGACGGCGGAGTTCCTGGCGCTCGGAATCGATCCCTATCCCCGCAAGCCAGGCGCCGTCTTCGCCTTCGAGGGCGACGGGGCCGAGGAATCACCCTTCGCGCGGCTCGCGGCCTTGAAGGCCAAGAGCGATGAGCATCAGTAGGGTGCTCGCCGTGATCGTCCCACAGTTCAGCTCGGCTCGCCCTTCACGCGGCTCGCGGCCCCTCGGCGCAAAATACAGGTTGCGGGGCTTCTGCAAGACGTTATTGTCCCCGGCGCGCCAGCGCCAGACGCTGCGTTGCGGGGAATGACCATAGACACGATGTCTCCACCGGTTCGGATCGCGCTCGACGCCATGGGTGGCGATCGTGGGGCCGCCGTCGTCATCCCAGGGGCCGCTATCGCTCTGGAGCGACGTCCGGAGATCCGCTTTCTCATCTATGGCGACGAGCCTTCGATACGGCCGCTCCTCGCCCAGCACGAAGCGCTTACCAAAGCCTGCGAACTCCGTCATGCCGAGGTCGCGGTACGCATGGATGACAAGCCGAGCCAGGCGCTGCGTGCTGGCCGCTATAAGTCCTCCATGTGGCTCGCCATCGATGCGGTGAAGAAGGGCGAGGCCGACGTCGCGGTATCTGCCGGCAACACCGGCGCGCTCATGGCGATGGCGACCTTCTGCCTGAAGACCCTGGCGCAGGTGGAGCGGCCGGCGATCGCCGCCATCTGGCCGACGCTGCGCGGCGAGAGCATCGTGCTCGATGTCGGCGCGACGATCGGCGCGGACGCGCGCCATCTCGTCGATCTCGCCGTCATGGGCGCGGCGCTCGCCAAGGCGATCTTCGATATCGAGCGGCCGACGGTCGGTCTCCTCAATATCGGGGTCGAGGAGGTCAAGGGGCTCGATGCCGTGAAGGAAGCGAGCCGAATCCTGCGAGAGGCCGACCTGCCGCAATTCGCCTATCACGGTTTCGTGGAGGGCGGGGACATCGGCCGAGGCATCGTCGATGTAGTGGTGACGGAAGGCTTCGCGGGCAATATCGCGCTCAAGACCGCCGAAGGCACGGCCACCCAGATCGCCGGCTATCTCAAAAGCGCCATGAGCCGGACGCTGATGGCACGGATCGGCTATCTGTTCGCCAAGGGCGCCTTCGACGCTCTGCGCCGCAAGATGGACCCGCGACGTTCGAACGGCGGCATTTTCCTCGGCCTGCAAGGCAGCGTGATCAAGAGTCACGGCGGTACGGATGCACTCGGCTTTGCCAGCGCGGTCGAACTCGCCTATGACATGGCGCGACACGACTTGATCGACCAGATCCGCAGCACCTTGGAAAAGCTGCAGCTCGAGCCGGCGGTCGATGCTTGAACAAGCGACGCGCAAAGGTGGGCGAAGGCCGCACCTCTGGTTTACGCCGCAGGCCCGACGCGGGCCGCGGGTTTAGGAGTATCCTGTGTTTCGGTTGAGATCGGTCGTCCGCGGGTGCGGTGCCTACCTGCCCGAACGCGTGATGACCAACAGTGATCTGTCGCAGCTGGTCGAGACCTCCGACGAATGGATCGTTCAGCGAACCGGTATCCGGGCGCGTCACATCGCGGCGGAGGACGAGACTACGTCGCTCCTCGCCGAGAAGGCGGCGCGCGCGGCGCTCGTTGACGCCGGGCTCACGGCCGACGACATCGATCTCGTGGTCTGCGCCACGTCGACTCCGGACTATACCTTTCCGGCCACGGCAACGCAGGTGCAGGCCGCGCTCGGCATGACTCACGGCGCAGCCTTCGATCTGCAGGCGGTCTGCTCCGGATTCGTCTTCGCCCTCGCGACCGCCGACAAATTTCTGACCTCGGGCTCACATCGCCGTGCGCTCGTCATCGGAGCGGAGACCTTCTCTCGCCTTCTCGATTGGAACGATCGCACCACCTGCGTCCTGTTCGGCGACGGGGCAGGGGCAGTGGTGCTGGAGGCGGAAGAGGGCAAGGGCACGCTCGAGGATCGCGGCGTGTTGACCACGCATCTGAGGTCGGACGGCCGCCATCGCAGCAAGCTCTTCGTCGACGGCGGCCCGGGCTCAACCCGCACCGTCGGGCATTTGCGAATGGAAGGCCGCGAAGTCTTCCGCCATGCGGTCGGGATGATCACGGATGTGGTCGAGGACGCCTTTCGCACGACCGGCGTTACCGCCGACGACATCACCTGGTTCGTGCCGCACCAGGCGAACAAGCGTATCATCGACGCGAGTGCGCAAAAGCTCGGCATCGCCCCGGACAAGGTGGTGATCACGGTCGATCGCCACGGCAATACCTCGGCCGCCTCGATCCCGCTCGCGCTGGCTGCTGCGCGCGCCGACGGCCGCATTCGCCAAGGCGATCTCGTGATGCTCGAGGCCATGGGCGGCGGTTTCACCTGGGCGAGTGCGCTCATTCGCTGGTAACGGGCTGCGCGACGCCTACCTCCATCAGCCATTCTCTCCAACGCAGGGCCGCTCTCCAGCGATGCTGATATTGTCGTGGACTGAGGCCGCTCGGGCGTTGACCGCGGCTGCTCGACTGAATATCGTTGTAATTCAGTGAGATGCTTCTGTCGGTGAAGGTTCGTTGCAAGAGGGTGCCATGGCAGGTCGGACGGTGACGCGCGCAGACCTTTGCGAAGTCGTGTATCAGAAGGTGGGTCTATCCCGCACTGAGTCCGCTGCCCTCGTCGAACTTGTGCTGAGCGAGATGTGCGATTGTCTCGCCCGCGGTGAGACGGTGAAGCTTTCCTCCTTCGGCTCTTTCGTCGTGCGCGAGAAGGGCGAGCGGGTCGGACGCAACCCGAAGACCGGCATCGAGGTGCCGATCGATCCGCGGCGGGTCATGGTCTTCAAACCATCGAATGTGCTGCGTGCCCGCATCAACGGGATCGACGCGAAGGACGAGGCTTGAACGAGGCTCTGTCCCGGGGGGAGGACGGCCGACAGACGGGGCGTGTTGCCCGAAGTGAACACCGGACTTCGGGCCGAGATTGCGCCCCGGCTGCAGGATCGATCACTTGCAGACGTCCGCGATCCGGGCGCGCGTGATCGACGCCGATGTCTTCGGCGACGGGAAGAGGCGCGGCGATAGGCCGATCCGGTGCAAATGGGAGAGGACGGTGGACAAAGGCCCTGATGCCTTTCGCACCATCAGTGAGGTCGGGGAAGAACTCGACGTTCCTCAACATGTCCTGCGTTTCTGGGAGACCCGTTTTTCGCAGATCAAGCCGCTGAAGCGCGGTGGCGGCCGGCGCTATTATCGTCCCGACGATGTCGAGCTGCTGCGCGGTATCCGCCATCTCCTCTACGGCGAGGGCTATACCATCAAGGGCGTGCAGCGGATCCTGAAGCAGGAAGGGGTTCGCTTCGTCCAGCAGGTATGGCAGGAGCCCGGCCAGCTCGCGACGCTGGCGGCCAATCGTGCCTATGCGGATGAGGGCGACCAAGACGACGCAATCATGGCCGAGGCGCGCCACGCGCCTTCCGCACCACGCCAGGGCGCGGCACGGGAAGCCGTTTGGTCGGCTGTGGCCGAGCCGGCCCAGCACGGCGCGGTGGCCCGTGCTGACGGCTGGGCGCCGGAGGTCGAGACCCGCCAGCCTCTGCGCCCGCAGGAGGAGACCGCCGATAGCGAGCTCGTCGAAAG
Organism: Chelatococcus sp. GCM10030263; assembly: GCF_042666455.1. Taxonomy (NCBI): domain Bacteria; kingdom Pseudomonadati; phylum Pseudomonadota; class Alphaproteobacteria; order Hyphomicrobiales; family Chelatococcaceae; genus Chelatococcus; species Chelatococcus sp. GCM10030263. The sequence goes on from NZ_JBHTDB010000016.1 coordinate 211,195, forward strand.
CCACGCTTCGGGAGGGCTCGGTCCCGCCGCCATCGAGCGCCTGTCCGAGGTTCTAGAGGAGCTGCGCGAATGCCGCCGGCTGATGGCTCTGGCACGCGGCGTCGTCGACGACGAGAGTTGATCCGGTTCGCGCCAAGAACCTGGAGCTCTTTTCCCTCCCTTGAGGAATCGCCAAAAGCCTAGCCCCCAGGTCGCCGTTCATCCTCACGGCGGGCGCATTGACGGCGCACGCCCGCACCTGAAGTCGGCGAGGCCCGACCGGCGGACGCTCACTGATCCCGACCTGCCGTCAGCGCCCCATGGCCGCGCCGCCGCTCGCAGCGGTCTCCTCCTCCCCCGACCGCGCCGCGGGGCCGAAGGCGGTCGGCAGGCCGAGCATCTTCAGGCGGATGCGGTCGAGCAGCCCGTCGGGCAGCAGCCGCGGCAGGAGCGACAGCGCCCGCGCGTCCTTGCCGACCGCGTAGCGTGTGCGTGGCGTCGCCGCGGTGAGCGCGTGGAGGATCGCCTCCGCGACGACCTCCGGCGGGCTGCCCGCCTCCTCGCGGGCCACCGCGCGCGCGGTGAAGCTGCGGAACATCGCGCCGTAGCGCGTGCGCGCCGCCTCGGGCCAGCCGGCGATCGCCTCATCGACGCCGCCGAGCGTCTTGGCGACCGCCGGCGTGTGGATCGAGCCGGGCCGGATGATCGAGACGTGCAACCCAAGCGGGTGGAGCTCGAGCCGGAGTGCGTCGCTGAAGGACTCGAACGCCGCCTTCGAGCCGCAGAGCACGCCGCCGAACGGAATGGTGATGCGGGCGCCGACGGAACCGAGATTGACGATGCGGCCGCGGCGGGGGTGCAGCAGTGGCAGGAACGCCTGGATGACCGCCAGTTGGCCAAAGAGGTTTACCTCGAAAGCCGCGCGCACCGTGTCGAGCGGCAGGGCCTCCATCGGGCCCGAGGTTCCGACGCCGGCGTTATTGACGAGCCCGTCGAGCCCGCCGTCGGCGGCCGCCGCGATCCTCTCGCGGCAGGCCGCGATCGAGTCGGCCGAGGTCACGTCCATGAGGACGGGCGTGAGCGTGCCGGGCTTTGCCTCGCTCGCGAGCGCCTCCCCGTCCGACGCCTTCCGGCAGGCGGCAAAGACCTGCATGCCCTCCGCCGCAAGGCGAAGGGCAGTGGCGCGGCCTATGCCGCTCGAGGCACCGGTGACCAGCACGCTCTTCGATGCGGCTCGCGTCATCCCAGACTCCCTGTCGGCGGCACGGGTGAGGACACAGCATAGCACTACTTCGGCAACAGTGGATCGACGGTCGGGGCCCCGCTCTTCGGAAATGCGGCCCTGTCAGCGGCCGCTCCCCCGCCAAGCCCTACTTCTCCCCGACGCCGTTTCCATCAGCCGCGACAGGCGGGCGGAGAAGGCGGCCGGTTCGATCGGCGGCTCGCCGTCGAGCGGTGGTTCTGCACCGAGGGCGAGGCGCTGGCGGCCGGGTAGCGGGCGCCGCTGTGGGGGGCCACTGACCCTCCGCGGCGTCGCCGTGAGCTGCCCGACGCCCCAAGGCGCGACGTTGACCAATCGCTAAGGATGCCGGCACGTTCGTGCTTAGCTCTCGACGTCCTCAGTGGCGCGAGCACCGAAGAGTAGGAGGTTGATCATGACCAAACGGAAGTGGCCGGTCTTCATCACGAAGAATCTCGGGCCGGACGACGACGACACGATACGAGAAACACTCCGAAAACCACCTCGCCGTCGTCAAGCTCGCAGCCGCAAGGATCTGGATGCGCGTTATGAGTCGGTGACCTAGTCGACGCGCATCCAGCCTTGCGGCATCAGCCGTTCTTGCGGCCGAAAGCGCGTCTTGTAATCCATCTTGTGCGAACCTTCGACCCAATAGCCGAGATAGACGTAAGGCAGGCCGAGTTCACGGGCCTTGGCGATGTGATCCAGGATGACGAAGCTGCCGAGGCTTCGGTCGTAGGCCGCTGGATCATAGAAGGAATAGACCATCGACAAGCCGTCCGCGAGAATATCGGTCAGCACGACGGCACGCAGTTCGCCGCTGCCCCGCCCGGTAATGCGACTGTCCGGCCCTCTCGGCCGATACTCGACGATGCGGGTCGTGACATGGCTGTCCTCGACCATCATGGCATAGTCGAGCACAGTCATGTCGACCATGCCGCCATCGGAATGGCGGGCATCGAGATAATTGCGGAACAGGCTATATTGCTCGGAGGTTGGCGTGGGATTGCGGATCTCGCCGACCAGATCGGAATTGCGCGACAGGATACGCCGGAAGCTGCGCGAGGGCTTGAAGGCGTTCACGACAACGCGCACCGAAATGCAGGAGCGGCACGCTTCGCAAGCCGGCCGGTAAGCGATTGTCTGCGAGCGCCGGAAACCGCCTTGCGTCAGGATATCGTTGATCTCGGCCGCGCGTCGTCCGACCAGATGCGTGAAAACCTTCCGCTCCTCCCGCCCCGGCAGATAGGGGCACGGCGACGGCGCCGTCAGATAGAACTGTGGCGTATCGCGCGGCTGTGTCGTCACGGCGCAACTCGCATGCGCGGCCTGTCTGGTCGAAGCACCCTCGTCACGATAGCACCGCGCCTTGCGTCCTCAAACTTGGATCGAGGATCTGGTCAGTCCCGCACCACGGTGAGCCCGGTGAGCACATCGTGCAGCAGGCGTCGGTCGCTGCGCAATAGGCCGGTGATGATATCGATCAGCCAAAGCACCACCGTGCCCGCCGCCACATAGTAGAAGAGCGCGTGGACGCCAGCGGTGATCACGTCCGGCCGCCCGTCGTTGCTGATGACCTTCAGGCCGAGCAGGCGCATGCCGATGGTCGCCTGCCGAGGTCCGCCGACGGTGATCGCGCTGTAGATGACTGCCGTGGCGGCCAGGGCCGGATAGAGCAACCAGGCGAGCCCGAAGGTCAGAACGCCGAGGATGCTGATGATCATCCCAAGCACGAGGATCAGAAATCCAATGACGCAGAGATCGATCAGATAGGCGAAGAACCTCGGTGTGAGGACGCCTCTGGTCGACCACATGTCCCGCTCGGTGGGAACTGACCGGGACGGCGAGGGGCTGGGCGTTGGATAGGTCACACGTGATCTCCGAAGGAATGCTCGCCTGATTATATAGTGCGCCATGGCGATTGCTGCAGGCGTTCCTGTTCAGCACGGCTTCGGGCGGGGTGCCAACCCGTCCGCGGCGAGCGCCTCGAGCACGCGGCGCGGATACCGAGCCGGCTGGCGATCTGGATTGCCGATCTTTCGTGCGGGCCACGCCAAGATCGCGCGGCGATTATAAGCTTTTCTGATTAGCATCAGAAATCGAGAGCGATCAGTCATGAGCTTCACAAAAAAACTAGAGAGCATCATTGGTCCACTCAAAGGGCGAACTGATAATTGGATCTCTGAACCGACGATCAGCGAGAATGCGTTGAAAATAGAAGGAGAGCGCGGATATTTTTATCATGGTGGCGCTGGTTCCGACACATGCGCCGGCGTGAATGGTGTGAGAGACATCTATCACTATCATTCACTGGCCGATGCGCCGCTTTCGCCAAGAAAGGTAGAAACCCTTCTCAATTATCGTCCGAAAGACGAGCGTGGGCGGGACGAGGACAAGATCGTCTTCGATGAGCGGTTCGCAATCGTCGAGGAGCGACAGGGACATCTGACGCTCGCCAGGCTGAAAGCGGTCCAGTTCGAAGCGACGGGCAACGCGCAAGCGCTCCTGGTGCAGGATACCGAGACCTACAGGCCTCACACCTACATCATCGGCGACGCCAACGGTGACGGAAAGGTCGACAGCCTGATCGACGTCCAGGCGCATATTACCGGCGCCGACATCAGCTTCGGGACATTCAATGATGAGCCTCCGCCAGTCGCAGGGGATGTTCTTCCGGCCAAACACGAGGAGATGCCGCTCCTGGGGACAGGAGGCATACCCCTGCCAGATTCGGACTCATGATCAGCACCTGACAATTGGGGCGAGCGCATTGCGCGTCGATCAATCGAAAGTGGTTCGATCGTGCGTGGAAACCAGCAAGTGGGCCGACCAACTTAACGGTCAACAATTCAGCCCAGAGTCCTAAGGCCCTCGGTCCTGCTCAGCACGGCTTCGAGCGTCCACCCGGGTGGGTGCCAACCCGTCCGCGGCGAGCGCCTCGAGCACGCGGCGTGAATGCTCCGCATCGCGGGTTTCGATCGTGAGGTCGATGGAAACGCCCTTGGCCGGCACGTCGAGAAAGAGCCGGCCGTGCGACACTTCGAGGATATTGGCGCCGAGTTCGCCGAGGCGGCTGGCGATCTGGCCGAGAATGCCGGGACGGTCGCTGGCGGTGATGCGGAAGGAGACGATGCGGTCGGCCCGCTCCAAGGCTCGGACCATCACCGAGGCGAGGAGGCGGGCATCGATATTGCCGCCGCAGAGCACAAGCCCGACACGCCGCCCGCGAAACCGTTCGGGATAGGCGAGGAGGGCGGCCAGCCCCGCCGCGCCGGCCCCTTCGGCCATGGAGTGCTGCAGGGTGGCATAGGCATTCACCGCGCTTTCGAGCGCTGCCTCGTCGACGGTGAGCATCTCGCCGACGAGCGCACGCACGATGGGCAGAGTGAGCTGGCCGACGGTCTTCACCGCTATGCCCTCGGCCAGCGTCGGCCCGCCGATCGGCCGCTCCTCGCCGGTCAGCGCATTATGGAAGGAGGGGTAGAGGGCCGCCTCGACGCCGATGATCTCGATCTCGGGCTTCAGCGTTTTGGCCGCGACCGCCATGCCGGAACACAAGCCGCCACCGCCGATCGGGATGACGAGGCAGTCGAGGGCAGGATCGTCGGCGAGCATTTCGAGCGCGATCGTGCCTTGCCCGGCCATGATCGCCGGGTCGTCATAGGGATGGATGAAGACGAGCCCCTTTTCGGCGGCGATCGAGCGCGCCCGGACGGCCGATTCGCTTACGGTCTCGCCGTCGAGCACAACCTCGGCGCCATGGCTGCGCGTGTTCTCGACCTTTACGAGGGGGGTCGTCTGCGGCATCACGATGGTCGCGGGAATGCCGAGACGCTTGGCGTGGTAGGCGACCGCCTGGGCGTGATTGCCCGCCGACATGGCGATGACGCCGCGGCGGCGCTCCTGCGCCGTCAAGGCCGAGAGCTTCACCAGCGCGCCGCGCTCCTTGAAGGAGCCGGTCGCCTGCATGTTCTCATATTTCACATGGACGTCGGCGCCGGTGAGCGCGCTGAGCGCAGGCGAAGCGAGCAGGGGGGTGCGCACAATCGCCCCGCAGAGGAGCGCAGCGGCCTTCTCGATATCCGCCAGGGTGATGATGTCGACGGCCGGCAGTTGCACGGGTGTTCTCCCGAAGAGATTCGCGACAGGCAGTATGCCTTGAAGCCGTTTATGCGCCGACTTTCCAGCCGATGCATGCCCCGGACCGCATTTTTCATGGTCCCCGCGGCCTGCCGCCGTCGTCGCCGAACAACCCGTCGGGCTTGAAGATGAGGATCGTCACGAGCAAGGCATAGACGGCTATGTCACGGTTCTCGATGGGCATGGTCGCCGACCATACCGCCTCGCCGATACCGATAATGACGCCGCCGAGGAAGGCGCCGCCGACGGATCCGATGCCGCCGAGCACGGCGGCGATGAGCGCCTTGAGGCCGAGCGTCAGGCCCATCGTATAGCCGACGCTGCCGTAGCGGATGGTCACGATGAAGCCGGCCAGCCCGGCAAGCGCGCAGGCGACCAGAAAGGTTCGGTCGAAGAGCCGGCCGCCATCCACGCCGCAGAGGGCAGCAGCGCCGGGGTCATCGGCATAGGCACGCCAGGCGCGGCCGAAGGCGCTGAAGCGCATGACCCCGACGAGGAGGAGGGCGGTTCCCAGCCCGACGGCGGCGATGCCCAGCGTCATGGGTGTGACCGTGACCGAGAAATTCGCCGCCCGGGCGATGGTGATCGGGTTGTTCCATACGGGCGGGACCCACTGCGGCCGCGAGCCCTGGGCGAGCCGCAGATATTCGGCGAGCGCCAGCGCCAGTCCGACACTTGCGATGAGGACGCGCTGGCCGCTTCCGCCACGGATCGGCGCAATCGTCAGGCGACCGAGGACGAGGCCGTGCAGGGCCGACGAAGCGAGCGCGAGGATGAGGCCGACACCGATGCCGATGATTGGCGCGGAGGCACCGCCGGACAGGGCGAGCCCGACCCCCGCCGCAGTGGCGACGCCGCCGAGGACGGCAAATTCGCCGAAGGCGAGATTGATCCGGCCGATCAGGCCGAAGACAAGCGCGTAAGCGGCAGCGATCAGGCTGTAGATGGCCACGAGCGGCACGGCGGCGATTGCCTGTTGCAGGCCGAGCCCGAGCGCTGCCGAGACGAGCGGCGCATCGGCCGGGATGGGCGTGCCGCCCGTCTTCTCCGCCTCGGCCGCGTCGAGATAGAAGCGCTTGAGAAAATAAAAATTGGCGTTGGGCAGCGGCCCGCTCTCCGTGGCGATGCCGATGAGCAAGGATTTTTCCGCGGCAAGGCCGCTGCCGGCGAAGCGGCAGATGACGAGGCGTTGGCGCAAGCGGCCTGCGGCATCCGCCACGGTATAGTCGATGCGCAGGCTGTCGGGCAGCGGTCCCGGTCGCGCCGATCCAATGTCGCGGACGGCATCATCCGGATTGAGCGGCGCGATGACATCCTGACATACCCGCTCCTGCTCGGCATCGACCCGCGCGCAGGCCGCCGCGAGCAGAGCAAGGCCGATGGATGCAAGGATGAGGGTGCGCCGCATGACACGAGTTAGAGCCGGCCACCGCAGCCTCACAAGCGATATTTGGCGTGGCGCGGGGGCGCTGAACGCGTAATGGGACCGACCAGAGACGGATAAGACTACGCACCCCCTAAAAGCGACAGCGCGTTCCCGCTCGCGACCATCTGCTGCTCGGCCGGGGTAAGCTCGCAGGCAGCCAAGGCTGCGGGGAGGCGATCGGCCACGGACGGCTCGACGAAGATCGGCCAATCGGTGCCCGTGAGAACATGATCGGCGCCAAGAGTGTCGATGGCACTGCGGATCAGGGTCGGATTGAGCCCCATGGTGTCGATGTAGACATGCCGTCGGGTCAGCGTCGGAGCGTCGCGGCGGATCGTTCGTCCTTTCCCTTCCCCAGATGCGCCCGCCATGAGCACGGCGCCCATGGCAAGGGTCGTCACGACCACGCGAAGGGAGGGGAGCTCGTCGAACGTACCGCTCTCGATGAGCGCGATGAGCGCCGCGCCGTTGATCGTCCCGCGATTGAACGAGGTTCCGAGCCGCCCATAACGTCCAAGCCGCTTGCGCAATGCGGCATCGGTAAGGGGGTGGACGAACACGGGCACCCCAATTGCCGCTGCCGCGGCAAGTGTCGGCCGTGCTTGCGGCGCATCGAGAAGGAGATCGTTTCGCGCGCTTTCCAGGAAGGCACCGCGCAGCCCGAGTTCGCGAACGGCGCGGATCAGTTCGCGTGCACCATCCTCACCGGTGAACGCATCAATGGTCGCCAGTCCATAGAGCCGACCGCGATGTCGCGCGACAAGTTCCGCCAGTTGGTCGTTCACGCGTCTGGTGAGGTCGGGCGAGACCCCGCCGTCTGCATCTTTCAGGAACTCCAGAGGGGTATTCACGACGCGTGCCGCGATGCCGGCCGTGTCGATCGAAGCCAACAGCGCCTGCGGATCGGAGAGGTTGCGGTTGACCTTCTGCCAGTGCGCGCTCTGGCTCGCGGGCGCCGATGATCCGGCGTTCGACTGGAATGCAGGACCGACAAAGTGGTTGTGGAAGTCGATGATGCGAAGAGCCGTCTTGGTCTGCGGTTGGGCGCTGGCCGCTGCACTGCCGAGGCCCGCCAGTGCGGCGGCACCAATCAGAAGCCGTCGCCGGTCTTCGCGCATGCCGCTCATGTGGTCCTCGCGTTTGGCGACGCGATCGTCCGATGAGGCTCTCTGCCCGATGCGGCAGATGCCGAGCACGGAACATCCGGGCTTTCGCCGGCCGCGATCACGCTTCAAGGCATCGTGGTCTCGAAACCGCCTTGCGTCAAAGGCTTGCTCGATCCCTCGATCGATACCGGGGCCTCATTCTTTCGGCGGAGCGGCGACTTGGTTCCAGAGATGATGCTCGGGGCATCGCATCACGCCTCAAAAAGGCTCAGCCGCCCGCGCGATCGCCCTTGAGGAGGGCCGCGGCACGCGGCGCGAAATAGGTGAGGACGCCGTCGGCGCCGGCCCGCTTGAACGCGATCAGGCTTTCCATCATCGCCTTGTCGCCGGAGATCCACCCGTTGCGGGCGGCGCCTTCGATCATCGCGTATTCGCCGGAGACCTGATAGGCGAAGGTCGGCACGCCGAAGGCCTCCTTCACGCGGTGAACGATGTCGAGATAGGGCAGGCCAGGCTTGATCATCACCATGTCCGCGCCCTCTTCGAGATCGAGGGCGACCTCGCGCAAGGCCTCGTCGCCGTTGGCGGGATCCATCTGGTAGGTCCGCTTGTCGCCGACCAGCGTCGTGTTGCTGCCGATCGCATCGCGGAAGGGGCCGTAGAACGCCGAGGCGTATTTGGCGGCATAGGCCATGATCTGCACGTGGTCGAAACTCGCCCCGTCGAGCGCGGCGCGGATTGCACCGACCCGGCCGTCCATCATGTCGGAGGGGGCGATGACATCGGCCCCGGCGTCGGCAAGCGTGAGTGCCTGCTCGACCAGCACCGCGACGGTCTCATCATTGAGGATCTGGCCGTCGGCGATCAGCCCGTCATGGCCATGACTGGTATAAGGGTCGAGCGCGACATCGGTGATCACGCCGACTTCCGGCACGGCTGCCTTGATGGCGCGCACCGTGCGGCACAGCAGGTTGTGCGGGTTCATCGCTTCCGTGCCGCCTGCGTCGCGCAGCGCCGGATCGATATAGGGGAAGAGCGCGATGGCGGGAATGTCGAGGGACGCGGCACGCTCCACCTCCCGCACCACGTCGTCGACGGACAGGCGCTCGACGCCGGGCATGGAGGCGATGGTCTGGCGCTCCTTGCCCTCGATCACGAACAGCGGCCAGATCAAATCATCGATGGTCAGCACGTTCTCGCGGACGAGACGCCGGGCCCACTCGGTCCGGCGGTTGCGACGGGGGCGTTTGACCAGGCCAAGGGAGGCGCCTTCCGCGGACGTCTCGGCGCCAATGGCGGCGGGGGACCTTCGCGCGAGGGAAGAGACAACCTTGAAGGACATGGGACGCGTTCCGCTTTCGTGCTGTTCGTTCTCTCGATAGCACTTTGGCGCCGATATCGGAATGCAGGCGCGGCGGGCAGTGCGTCGCAGGGGCTTTAAGAGGCGGGACATCACGGGAAAACCCTTTCCAGCACTTGCGGCCATGCTCTAAGTGTGAGGCTTGGGACGCCCTGGAGATAATCGAGCGGCTCCGCGGGAGAGGGTAGGGATGGCACGCACGCCCAATGAAACGCCGAGACGGCAAGGCTTCGGCGATGTCCTCAACAGAGAGGTCGCCGCCGGCCTGCACTGGGACGCCGTGCTCGTGTGGTTCTTGAGGGCCATGGCGATCGTGTGGCTCGTCACCGGCCTCGGCCATTGGGCGATACTGCTCGGCGTCTTTCCGGGCGACGCGCCCTTCGAGGGGCGGCCGCTCGCCTTCCAGGCCACCATCACCTATTTCGCGGTGATCGACCTCGTTGCAGCCGTCGGCTTGTGGCTGACGAGCACATGGGGCGGGGTGATGTGGCTGCTCGCGGTGATGAGCGACCTCATCCTGGCGATCTTCTTTCCGCAGATCATCGGTCACAGTCTTCTGACGATCGCGGCCCTGATCGTTCTCGTCGGCGCCTATTTCGTCATTTCCTGGCTCGCCGCGCGCACAGCGGACTAGATCTGGTCGACTACCCGCCGCGCTGGTTATGTCACGTCGAGCGACATCGCTCGGCTGCCATGATGAAGCCGAGAAGATTATCGAAAAGATCCTGAGATTGGTGCTGTCGAGCACAGGCGAAGTTTGCGCAATTCAGCCCTGATTCACTGAAATGCGGAAATCTCTTGTTCACGCTATCACTTAAGCTGCTTTTCACGGGTGCGCGCTAGAGTGACCTCACAATTCGCAGAACCGATGAACGGTTCGCAAAGCAATTTGATGAGGCGTTCAATGCAAACCGCAACAGATTATATTGGGAACGTGACTTTTTCAGACGGCGTCCCGGAGATCAACTCCCTTTACCTGGAATCGCTCAGCCTGGTCGAGCGGCTTCACCGCCGTCTGCTCGACGTCATCAAGGACGAGTTCGAGCGGCGTGGTGGCTGCGAGATCAACGCCGTGCAGGCGCTTCTGATCTACAACATCGGCGACAAGGAACTGAGCGCGAGCGAGCTGCGCAACCGCGGCTATTATCTCGGCGCCAATGTCGCCTATAACGTGAAGAAGCTTGCCGAGATGGGCTTTCTTCAGCAGACCCGGTCGCGTGTCGACCGCCGATCCATGCGCATTACCCTCACGGTAAAGGGCCGGGAGGTGCACGACGTCATCGCTCAAGTCTACGAAAAGCATATGCGCACGATCGCGCCGCTCGGCGGAATCTCCTGCGACGACTTCAGGGGGCTCAACAGGGCGCTCCAGCGTCTCGAGCGGTATTGGGGCGATCAGATACGCTACAAGTTGTGAGCAAGCTCGGCCTTATCCCACGGCTGTGCTGTCGGTATTCCGTTGCGCTATTGCAACAGGGTCCGGGCGATGAATCGCCCGGACCGATGGTGCCACAAATTAGCCTGACTGCTCATGGTTGTTTAACCACACGCTACCTATAGTCCCGGTGTGGATCCCGGCGGCGACGTCGAGATCGTGGGCTGTGGTTCTTGGGGCAGTTTCAGTCAAACAGTGGGATTAGGGCCGTGAGCCTTCGCTACACTTTATCGAACGCCGGACTTCTCGGCGCGCTCGCCGTCACGGCTGTCGCGATGCCGGGTCTCGCTCTCGCTCAGCAGATGGCGCTTGGCGCGCAAGCGGAATGGCAGCAGGGTTATGACGTGGCGACCAGCATGCGCCTCAGGCGCTCGTCCACGCCGACCCTGTCGCCGCAAGCGGTCGCCGCCACGGAAGAGGCGATCACGCGCTACCGCGACATCGTGGCGCGGGGCGGCTGGAACGAGATCCATCCTCGGCAGAGCCTCCGGGTCGGCGTGCGGAGCCCGGATGTGGTCGCGCTCAGGCAGCGGCTGGCGGTGACGGGCGACCTCGCCATTCGCTCGGGCGATTCTGATATTTTCGATTCCTATGTCGAGGCGGCGGTGAAGCGCTTCCAGGCGCGGAACGGTCTGAACCCGACGGGCATCGTCAACACCAATACGGTCTCGGCGATGAATGTGCCCGCCGATGTGCGGCTGCGGCAGCTCGAGACCAATCTGGTCAGGCTGAAGTCCTTCGCGGGCAACCTCGGTAACCGTTACGTGATCGTCAATATTCCCGCCGCGCAGGTGGAGACGGTCGAGAACGACCGGGTGATGACGCGGCATAATGCCGGCGTCGGCAAGATCGATCGGCAATCGCCGATCATGAATGCCAAGATCACCCAGGTGAATTTCAATCCCTTCTGGACCGTGCCGGCCTCGATCATCCGCAAGGACCTGATCCCGAAGATGCGGCAGGATCCGACCTATCTGACCGACAACAAGATTCGGGTCTACAACGGTCAGGGCCAGGAGATCGCGCCGCAGCAGATCAACTGGAGTACAAACGAGGCGACCCACTACATGTTCCGGCAGGACCCCGGGGCGGATCTCAATTCCATGGGGGTCGTGCGCATCAATATTCCCAACCAGTACGGCGTCTATATGCATGACACGCCGTCCAAGGGCGTGTTCGGCGACGACTTCCGCTTCGTGTCGTCCGGCTGCGTCCGCGTCCAGAATGTGCGCGACTACATCACCTGGCTCCTGAAGGACACGCCGGGCTGGGATCGTGCCCATATCGACGCGGCCATCGCTTCGGGTGACCGGATCGATGCGAGCCTCGCGCAGGCCGTTCCCGTCTACTGGACCTATATCACCGCCTGGGCGACGCCGGACGGCGCCGTGCAGTTCCGCGACGACATCTACAACCGCGACGGTCTGAACATCGCCAAGGTGATGAGCTATCAGGAGATCGAGGAGAAGGAAGAAGCCACCAACTGAGGTGGCCGGTTCCTGCACCAGATCGAGCAGCAAAGGCCCGCCTTCTGGCGGGCCTTTTTTTGTTCGCCCCGTCCATGTTGGCCTTGGCCGATGCTCATGATAAGGGGAACAACATGACTGCCGGTTTGGCGGGATGACCCCTATATGTCGTAGCTGAAGGCGTGCGCGCTTGGCGGTCGCCGCGCCATTCCGGCCTTCGGTCACGGGAGTTGAGAGCATGAGCGCGCACGAAGCTGTGGCTGCAAGCCATATGTCGAACAGCTTTTTTTCGGCTTCCCTGGCGGATGCCGACCCGGAGATCGCCCATGCGATCACCCTCGAGCTCGGACGCCAGCGCGACGAAATCGAGCTGATCGCCTCCGAGAACATCGTCTCCCGCGCCGTGCTCGAAGCGCAGGGCTCGGTGATGACGAATAAATATGCCGAGGGTTATCCCCGCCGGCGTTATTACGGCGGCTGCCAGTTCGTCGATATCGCCGAGGATCTGGCGATCGCGCGTGCCTGCCGGCTGTTCGACTGCCGTTTCGCCAATGTCCAGCCCAATTCCGGCTCGCAGGCCAATCAGGCCGTCTTCATGGCATTGATGCAGCCGGGCGACACCTTCATGGGGCTCGACCTCGCCGCCGGGGGCCATCTCACCCACGGCGCACCGCCCAATATGTCCGGCAAATGGTTCCGGCCCGTGTCCTACCCGGTCTCGCCGACGGATCACCGCGTCGACATGGACGAAGTCGAACGGCTCGCGCGTGAGCACAAGCCGAAGGTGATCGTGGCCGGCGGCTCGGCCTATGCGCGCCACTGGGACTTCGCTCGCTTCCGGGCGATCGCCGATGCGGTCGGGGCTCATTTCATGGTGGACATGGCGCATTTCGCCGGGCTCGTCGCCGGTGGGGCCCATCCCTCTCCCTTTCCGCATGCGCATGTGGTGACCACTACCACTCACAAGACGCTGCGCGGCCCACGCGGCGGCATGATCCTGACCAATGACGAGGATCTCGCCAAGAAGATCAATTCGGCGATCTTCCCCGGCCTGCAGGGCGGTCCGCTGATGCATGTCATCGCCGCCAAGGCGGTTGCCTTCGGCGAGGCGCTGCGGCCCGACTTCAAGCACTATGCCCATGCCGTGGTCGAAAATGCCAAGGTGCTCGCAGAAAGTCTATCGTCGGCCGGCCATGCCATCGTCTCGGGCGGCACCGACAGCCATCTCATGCTGGTCGACCTCAGGCCGAAGGGGCTGACCGGCAAGGCCGCCGAGGCCGCACTCGGGCGCGCCGCCATCACCTGCAACAAGAACGGCGTGCCGTTTGACCCGGAGAAGCCGACGGTTACCTCCGGCATTCGCCTCGGTAGCCCGGCGGCGACGTCGCGCGGCTTCGGCGCTGCCGAGTTCGCCGCGGTGGGCGCCATGATCGTCGAGGTGCTCGATGGCTTGGCGGCTCATGGCGAGGCGGAGAACATGGCGGTGGAGGCGGCCGTCCGTCAGCGGGTCCACGACCTCACGAAACGCTTCCCCATCTATGGCTGAAGGCCTGACGCGGCGTCGGCGACGCCGCGGGCCGGCCGCGGAGTGAACCATGCGTTGCCCCTTCTGCGGCAATCAAGACACGCAGGTGAAGGACTCGCGTCCGACGGATGACCATTCGTCGATCCGTCGCCGCCGCATCTGCCCGGATTGCGGCGGGCGTTTCACCACCTTCGAACGCGTGCAGTTGCGCGAGCTCATGGTGCTCAAGCGCTCCGGCCGGCGTGTGCCCTTCGACCGCGACAAGCTCACCCGATCCGTCAGCGTCTCCCTGCGCAAGCGGCCTGTCGATCCGGAACGGGTGGAGCGCTTGATCAACGGCGTCGTTCGGCAGCTCGAAAGCACCGGCGAGCCGGAGGTGACGAGCCAGATGATCGGCGAGGTGGTCATGAAGGCGCTGCGCAATCTGGACACGGTCGCCTATGTGCGCTTTGCCTCTGTCTATCGGAATTTCCGCGAGCCCCAGGATTTCAAGGCGCTGATCGGCGAGCTCGCTCTGGAGGAGCCGGGCGGGGAGGGTGAGGCGGAGGCCGCCACGAAGGATCGCTGATCGGCAGATCGCTGTCCTTCTGTCCGTCCAGCTTTCGTGTCACGGTTTCGCATGCCATCACCGGTCCTGAGCGCCGATCCCGCTGCCGACATCCGCTTCATGCGCGATGCGCTGGCGCTCGGCGCCCGGCATCTCGGGCTCACCTGGTCCAATCCGTCAGTGGGCGCGATCGTGACGCGCAACAGCCCGACGGGGCCGGTCATCGTCGGCCGTGGTATGACGCAGCCCGGCGGGCGCCCGCATGGCGAGCCCGTGGCACTCGCCGCCGCGGGAGATGCTGCGCGGGGCGCGACGCTTTATGTCGCCCTGGAGCCCTGTTCTCACTGGGGGCGTGCAGGCCCCTGCGCGGATGCGGTGATCGCCGCCGGCATCGCCCGCGTCGTCTCGGCCATCGAGGATCCCGATCCGCGGGTCGCCGGAGGCGGGCATGCCAAGCTGCGTGCGGCGGGCATCGCGGTTGATACCGGCGTGCTCGCGGCGGAAGCCGCGCGCTGCCATCGCGGCCATGTCCTGCGGGTGCGGCAAGGGCGGCCGGCGGTGACGCTGAAGCTCGCCGCAACTGCAGACGGTTATGCCGGGCTCGCCGGCGAGCGCCTCCTCATTACCGACCCGGCGGCGAATGCGCGCGTGCATCTCATGCGCGCCCATGCGGATGCGGTGATGGTGGGCATCGGCACGGTGATCGCCGATGATCCCCTGCTGACCGTGCGCCTGCCGGGGCTCGCCGAGCGTTCGCCCATCCGGATCGTCATCGATACGCATCTCAGGACACCGCTGACGGCCCGCCTCGTCGCGACGGCCCGCGAGCGGCCGACCTGGATCATCGCGGGCACTGCCGCGCCGGTGGGGACGGAGCGCGCGCTGGTGGCGGCCGGCGTCGAGGTGATGCGCGTCGCAACAGTGGACGGCCAGGTCGATCTCGCTGCCGCCCTGCAGCTCCTCGGCATCCGTGGCCTCACCCGCATCTTCTGCGAGGGCGGCCCGCGTCTCGCGGATGCGCTGGCCGGCGCCGGGCTCGTCGACGAACTGATCACGATTACGAGTACAAGACGGCTCGACGATGCAGCCGCCCCTCTTGGCATTTCCGCTTTCGGTCCCCATCTTGCCGCGGCCCTCGGCAACGGCACCTTCACCGCCGTCGACAGCTACCTGATTGCCGGCGACAGGTTCGCGCATCTGGAAAGGCCCGCCCTATGTTCACCGGCATCGTGACCGACATCGGCAAGATCATCGCCGCCGAGGACTACCAGGGAACACTGCGCCGGCTACGCATCGCCTGCCACTATGCACCCGAGAGCATCGCGATCGGCGCCTCGATCGCCTGTTCCGGCCCATGCCTCACGGTGACGGCCGTGGGGCCGTGCGAGGGCGGCGCCTGGTTCGAGATCGATGCCGCGGCGGAAACGCTGGCGCGTACCACCGTTGGCCGTTGGACCGTCGGCACGCGTATCAATCTCGAGCGCTCGCTCAAGATAGGCGACGAACTCGGTGGGCATATCGTCACGGGCCATGTGGATGCGATCGCCACCATTGTGGCGCGCGAGGATGTCACGGGAACCACCGATGGCGCATGGGGCGCGACGGCGCGTTTCGATATCCGCGTTCCGCGGGAGGTGGCCGCTTTCATCGCTGCCAAGGGGTCTGTCGCCCTCGATGGCTGTTCGCTGACCGTCAACAGCGTCGAGGATAGGCAGTTCTCGGTTCTCCTCATTCCGCATACGCTGGACGTCACCACCTGGGCGGACCGTCGCCCGGGCGACGAGCTCAATCTCGAGGTCGATCTCATGGCGCGCTACGCCGCGCGCCTTGCAGAGGCGCGGGCGGCGGGCTACTGAGCAAGGCGGTTCGACGACGCGTTCTTCCGACCGACCCCTCACGATTGCAGTTCGAGGTTCGATCTTTCCCATGGCAGTTCCACGCCAAAGCCAGCCGTTCGTTCCTGACGCCGCCGGCGCGCGCGTGCTCATCGTCGAAGCACGGTTCTATGACGACCTCGCGGATGAGCTTCTGCGGGGCGCCCGTCAGGCGCTCGCGGCGGCGGGCGCTGTCGCCGATGTCCTCACCGTGCCCGGCGCGCTCGAATTGCCGGCGGCGCTGGCCATCGCTCTGGATGCAGCGGAGGCCAAAGGGGCGCCTTATGACGCGGCGGTGGCGCTCGGTTGCGTCATTCGCGGCGAAACCGGCCATTACGACATAGTGGCGAACGAGAGCGCCCGCGCCTTGATGGATCTCGCAGTGGGGCGGCGGCTGCCTTTCGGCAACGGCATCCTGACGGTCGAGAACGACGCGCAGGCCTGGGCGAGGGCGCGCGTCAACGAGCAGGACAAGGGCGGCGGCGCCGCTATTGCAGCGCTCGCGGTGCTGCGCATCAAGCGCGACCTCATGAGCGGGACGCGGGCGTGATGGCGAACGCGACCTTGTCGAAAGGGGAACGACGCAGCGCCGCCCGTCTGGCGGCAGTGCAGGCGCTTTACGAAATGGATGTCGCCGGCACGGGCGTGCTGGAGGCGGTTGCCGAATTCGAGAACCACTGGATGGGCCTCGAAATCGACGGCATGTCGTTCAAGCAGGCGGAGGCCGCCTTCTTCCGCGACATCGTCGCTGGCGTCGTGCGTGAGCAGAAGCCGGTCGATCGCCGTGTGGATGCCGCGCTCGCCAAGGGCTGGCCGCTGACGCGAGTGGAAATTGTGCTGCGCGCGGTGCTGCGTGCTGGCTGCTACGAACTGATGTTCCGCCCCGACGTGCCCGCCAGGGTGGTGATCACCGAATATGTCGACGTTTCCCGCGCCTTCTACAGCGAGGACGAGCCGGGCTTCGTCAATGGCGTGCTCGATGCGATCGCTCGCGAGGTGCGGCCGGGCGAGCTCGCACCGCGCAACTGACGATCCGGGCCGGCGCGGTACCTCGCCGGCCCTCGCTGCCTCTTGTCAATCGACCGGCGCCGCGTCAGAACAGGTGCGACGGAGAGGTGGCCGAGTGGTTGAAGGCAGCGGTCTTGAAAACCGCCGTGCGGGCAACCGTACCGTGGGTTCGAATCCCACCCTCTCCGCCAAATGCCGTTGATTATTGAGCACTCCACCGTCAAAGCCAAAACGGTCCGAATCGTCCTACCGCAACCAAAGCCGGGCCATGCCGCGGTGTCTGCTTCTGACTCATTGACGTGCTGCAGCGGGCGCATGCGCGTCGAGTTCATCGTGGTCGGCTATCAGCCGAGCCAAGCCATGGGCGGCGGTTGGGCAACCTGTGCGCCTGGCGCGACGAGACCGGATAGCTGCCTTACGCTGGCGGAGTCGGCGTCGGCCAAATTGATGTGCCGAGTGGGCCGCCGGGACGATCCGACGCTTAGCGCATGGCCTTGGCATCGGCATGCTTGAGCGCGCCAACCGTCGCGCATGAGCATCCGCCGTGTCGCGATCGACGAGCAGGCCTGAAGTCCGGCTGTCAGTAGGAGCTCTTCGCGCTGACGGAGCCCATGCCCGACCGCATCGAGCCGACGCTCGCCGGCCCCACGCGCAGCGGCGAAAGCGTCATCATGAGAGCGATAGGGAACAGCACAAGCATAGAAATAATCGAGAAGACCGCGGCGACGTTGCCGTAATTGCCGCCCACGGCGGGGCAACCACCATAAAAGCCGAAGAATATGAAACAGGCGATCGTCATCACGAACTGACGGCGGAGCACATCGTCGCTGTAGACCTTATCCAGGACAACAGGCGCGAGGCGGCGGAAAAAATCCCAGGCCGCCCATACGGATGGCAGAACCACGAACGGAAACAGTGTCCAGGCAGAGATGCCGAGCCCCTGGGCGGCAAGCGCCATATCGCCATGCGTCGTAATCGTACGCACGGGCGCATAGCTCCAGAGATTGGCGCAGGCCATGAGCGCCAGCCAGAATAGAAACAATGCACTTGCGGGCCGCATCCGGGACAGATGTCGCCTCAGGATCAGCCTGAGGGCCACGTAGAGAACGCCGTTGCCTATCGCTGCACCAGACAGCGCGATCGCCGCCGCGGCATAGCCATGCCCGGCATCGAATATCGGCTTATAGTCGACATTCTCGTCGATCTCCTGTTGCAGCAGGATGTTCGATAAATCCAGATGACCGTAATGAAGGTGCAGGGGGTTCGACTTGAACCCGAGCAGCCACGCCATTGCAGCATGAGAATACTCATGCAAGAAGAAGGCAATAGCGTGCGTGACGAAGAGAGCTCCCACTGTCACGATCGCGAATCGAAGGTCGGTCGCACGCGTCGCAGGGTCGAGAGGCTCAAGATCAACCGCGCCTTTGCCCATAAAAACCCCTACTTCACCGTGGCTGGGTTCGGCGGGTGACGACGGCACTGTCAGCTCAGCCGGGCGTGTCGGTAAGTGCCCACGCTTCTGTTACGAGTATACGACTTGAGCCTTATGGCAAGGCTCGTGCTTAGCCTTCGATCAACGACGCGTCCCGCAAACGCGAGGCGCGTCAGTTTGAGTTCGGCCCAAGCCGCGTGCCCCGGCCCACGATGCCAAGCAATTGCGTTTAGGCAGCGGCGTCCCGGCTGTTGGCAGCCATTCCCGGCCATGCCTGCGGTGGCGTCCATTCTTGCGCTTCACACCGACTGCCGCATGGGCCGCGATGAGGCCATTTTTGCCGTCTCGGAATGGACCAAATGTGACGTGCGCGCCGGCTCGTCAGGCCGAGGCGTTGTCGCCACCCATCATGGCTTGAGGGTCCATCCACACCAACTCGAACACATGGCCGTCGGGATCCTCGAAGGTGCGGTTGTACATGAAGCCCAAATCCATCGGCTCGCGGATATCTGCCTTGCCGCCGGCCTTTGCCGCGGTTTCGGCGAGCGCGTCCACCTCTGCGCGGCTATCGCGCGACAGGCAGAGCAGCACCTGGCAGGTGGCATGCGCGTCGGGGATCTGCTTCGAGGTGAAGGTCGAAAAGTAGTCGCGTGTCAGCAGTTGGAAGGTGATCACGTCCGACCAGACCATGGAAGCTGCGTTCTGGTCACTGAACTGCTCGTTTTTCTCACAACCGATCGCCTGATAAAAGCGGGCGGAAGCGGCGAGATCCTTCACCGGCAGATTCACGAAGATCATCTTGGGCATCGCTCGTCTCCTTTGATCGAGGCTCCTTGCCTCTGCGCTGCGCACATCTTACTGGCCGGTGGCTCGCAACGGCGCCGCCCCTGTTGAGTCAGCTTTGCCGGACGGCTCCCGTACAACGGGAAACAGGGCCCTGAGGCGCGGGTCGCGGAGCCAGAGGCCGCCCCACATGAACAGTCCGAGATAGACGCTGAACAGGATATGGCTGAAGAGCGGGCTGCCGGCCCGGATCTGGGTCGCCATGGCGCCCCCGAGCAGTCCCATCATCAGCACCGCGCCGAGCAGCCTTGTGCGTGGGGCGAGGTAGAGCACGAGGCAGGTCAGCTCGATGATGCCGATCATGAAAGCATAGCCGGGAGGCCAGCCAAGCTGGGCCATCGTTTCCTCCGCCACAGGCAATTGGAGCAGCTTGGGAGCGATGGAGGCGCCCAGCAGGAAGAGGGCGAAAAGCCCGGTCAGAATGCGACCGGTCCAGAGCATCGCGGGCGTGTTCATGCTGTCCTCCCGTGTTTATGCAGCCAGTGCGCGAGCCGGTCGAAAGTGCCCGTCCAGCCGTGGCGGTGCCCGGCAAGGCTTTGCTCGGACTTCAATCCCTGCTGCGTGAAGTCCATTTGCGTCCGCCCATCGGGGAGCGGGGTGAGGACGACGGTTACGAGCGTCTCGACCGGGGTGCCGTCCTCATGGTCGTCGCTCTCCCATTTGAAGCTGAACACCAGCCGCTCGGGCGGAACGACCTCGCGGTAGATGCCGCCCTGCCAGAGCAGGCGATCCTCCGTCGGCGAGCGCAAGCAGGCGCGCCAGGCACCGCCCGGACGCAAGTCCTGCTCGGTGTGCACCGCCGGCCATTCGGGCGGCCCGAACCATGCGATCAGCATCTCCGGCCGCGTCCAGGCGTGCCAGACGAGTTCGCGCGGCGCATCGAAGGTGCGGCGCAGGTGGAGCGACGGCGGGGCAGGGCCCTCAGTGGGGGGCGCCATCGTCGCCAGCCGGTTGAATGCTCTTAAGGTAGACGTCCAGCCGTTCGAAGCTCGATTCCCAGAAGTGACGATACTGATCGATCCAGTCGGCGATCCCCTTCATCGCAAGCGGTTCGATCTTGGCCGGCCGCCATTGCGCGGTGCGGCCGCGACTGACGAGGCCGGCATTCTCCAGCACCTTGAGGTGCCGCGAGATGGCCGGCAGGCTCATCGCGAAGGGCGCCGCCAGATCGTTCACCGACGCCTCGCCTTTACTTAGCCGGGCAAGTATCGCCCGGCGTGTCGGGTCCGCGAGGGCCGCGAACTGGATGCTCAAGGTATCGGTCTGCAACGGCAATCCTCGTATTTAACAGGAGTGTTAAGTACGCGGCGGAAGGCTGTCAAGCACCGGGCTGTGTCCGCTCGCAAGCGCGCAGCTCAGCGAAGAAGGGCAGGTGGCCGGTATTCCGCTGATTTTCACGCCTGACGAGACGTCCGGCGATGGCCGGATCCGGCGGGAGCTCGCCCGTTTGCCCCGGGCTGCTCAGTCGATCGGAATGTCGAAATGCAAAACTTCCTCCCTGACGCCGAGCTTGTCATAGAGCGCGACGGCAGGTTCATCCGGAGGATCGGCCTGGACGAAGATGACATAGGCACCGCGTGCCGCGCCTATGGTCTTGAGCCGGTTGATCAGGGCGGTCGCCACGCCCTTTCGGCGATGGGATGAGGCGACAGCCAGGTCGTAGATATAGATCTCGCTGCGCGCCTGCTCGAATTTCGGCAGTTCATAGGCCGCAAGTCCGCCGATCACGGTGCCGGCCTCCAGTGCCGCCAGGGCAATGAAATGTTCCCCGGCCAGCAGCTTGCGCAGATAGGCCGTGTCCGGTTGCGCGCCCGTATAGGTGTCGAACTCATCGAAGGCCTGGCCCATGACGGCCAGCATTTCGCGGAACAGCGCGATATCGTCACCGGTCAATCGGTGAAGGGTAGAGGATGTCTGCGTCATGGCCTTCTCCGGCAATGCGCGCGACCATAGCCCAATCCCTGTTACCGCGACAGAACGGGTGACCGCACCGGCGCGCCGCCGGCCGCTCGATTTCGCGACTGGCTCTACCCTCGATTTCGCGACTGGCTCTACCAAGGAGTTTCACCGAGCTGCGCGGGAACGATAGCCGTTGCGAGGCCGTTTCGGTGTTGCGGTAACGGGGTGAGTATGCGTCGGCGATGGCCAAGGCAGGGACGATCCGCATCGGCATCTCCGGCTGGACCTACGGCCGCTGGCGCGGCGTTTTCTATCCCAAGGGTCTGCCCCACAAGAAGGAACTCGCCTATGCGGCCGAGCATTTCCGCTCGGTCGAAGTCAACGGCACGTTCTATGGGCTACAGCGCCCGGAAAGCTTCGCCCGTTGGCGCGAGGAGACACCGGATGATTTCGTCTTCGCCATCAAGGCTTCGCGCTACATCACGCATATGCTGAAGCTCAAGGACGTGGAGACGCCGCTCGCGAATTTCATGGCCTCCGGCCTTCTCCGGCTCGGTCCGAAGCTCGGTCCCATCCTTTGGCAATTCCCCGAGCGGATGCCTTTCGATGCCGAGCGCTTCGAGGCTTTTCTCAAGCTCCTGCCGCGCAACACAGCGGAAGCCTCGGCTTTGGCGCGGCGCCACGATGCGCGGCTCGACGGGCGCGACTGGCTCGAGAGCGACGTCGAACAGCCGCTTCGCCATGCCTTTGAAATCCGGAACGAGAGTTTTCGCGCGCCCGCCTTTATCGAACTGCTGCGCCGCTACAATGGGGCGCTGGTCTGCGCGGACACGGTCGACTGGCCGCTGCTGATGGATGTGACCGCCGACTTCGTCTATTGCCGGCTGCACGGCTCGGAAGAGCTCTATGTGAGCGGCTATGACGACGAGGCGCTCGACCGCTGGGCTGCCCGCGTTCACGCCTGGGCGCATGGGCGCGAACCGGAGGACGCCGAGCGCGTTCTCCCGCCGACCAGGCCGCGCCGTGCCGGGCGGGATGTCTTCGTCTACTTCGACAACGACGCGAAGGTGAGGGCGCCGGCCGACGCCTCGGCCTTAGCGGCGCGGCTCGCGCGCATGGCTGAATAGGGCCGTGCGCCGCTGAAGGTTTTTTGCGCTTCCTTGAAGCGCGAACAGAACTCCAGCCTCTATCGCGTTTTCCAACGCGAGCCGCGATCCGCGTCTCTAGAAGAGCGCTTATGCCCGCCGCTTCAATGCTCGCGGAAGGCTTTCGACAAGGCGTCGGTCAAGGGGCGCACGAGATAGCTCATCACCGTGCGCTCGCCCGTGTTGAAGATGACCTCGGCCGGCATGCCCGGACGCAGGCGTCCCCTGAGCGCCTCGGGAATATCCGTATCGGCGACGGCGACCTGAGCGAGATAGTAGGGCTCGCGCGTCGTCTCGTCGACGAGGCGGTCCCGCGAGACATTGCGCAGCCTACCGAGAATGAGCGGCGTCGTGCGGGAATGAAAGGCAGGGAATCTCACCTCCGAGGAGGCTTCGCCGCGCAGGTTGTCGATGTCGTTGACCTGGACATGGGCCTCGACAATGAGTTCGTCATCCTCGGGCACGATCTCGAGCAGCGTGTCGCCGGGCTTCACCACCGCGCCGATGGTATAGATGCGCGGGTTGACGTTCTGAGCCTCGCCGGAGCGCGGGGCGCGAATTTCGGTGCGGCGCAGCACGTCCTCGGCGATATTCAGCTTCTCGCGCAGATCGCCGAGCTTTTGGCGGATGTCGAGCAGTTGCGAGCCGACATCCTCCTGGAACTTCTGCTTGATCTGCTGGGCCTGGAGCTCCATCTCGCCGATGTTGTTCTGCGCCTTGGCTGCATCGGCCAGATTGCGGCCGACGACGCCGTCGAGGCGGGCCTTTTCGCGCTCGAGCGCCGATTGGCGCGACTTCGGCACGAGCCCCTTCAAAGCGAGCTCACGGATGCCCTGCAGCTCATCATTGATGAAATAGAGCTGCTGTTCCGCGGACTTGCGTTCCCGTTCCAAGCCGTCGAGCTCGGAATGAAGCTGGCCGATCCGCTCGCTGATGATGCCGAGCTGGCCTTGAATCGACGCCCTGCGATCGCGAAACTGGGCCGTTTCGTCACCGATCACGCGCTTGACGACCGGGTCGTCGGGATTGTCCGTCAGCATCGTCGGGAAGGCGATCGTCGGCGCGTCGTCGCGCTCGGCGACCAGCCGCGCCTCCAGGGCCCAGCCCGCATAGGCTTGATGGCGAACGGAATCGCGGTTGGCGAGCGCACTCGTATCCTCAAGGCGGAACAGGAGCTCGCCCTCCCGCACCTCCTGGCCTTCCCGAACATTGATTTCTTTGATGATGCCGCCTTCGAGGTGTTGAACGACTTGGCGCTTGCTCTCGACTGAAATGAGACCGGGCGCGACGACGCCCGCATCGATATTGGCCAGCGCGGCCCAACTGCCGAGACCACCGAAGGTAAGCGCGATAACGGCATAGCCGGTGAGAGCGATGCGACGGAAGTCGCTGCTCGGTATGGCTTGCCCGCTCGCGGTGGTAATAACCGGCTCGTTCTTCTCGCGTGCCGATTGATCCGGATCGACCATGCCATCGGCCGATGATGGCCGGCTCTCGCCGGTCAATTCGTCTAAACCGGCGCGCTGGGCTTCGTCCGCAGCGCTGGCCGACGCGCCGAGTTTTCCTGCCACCGGGGGCGGGGTGGGTTGGGACGCTTCGGACATATTGGACATGGTGCCTCCCAGACTTGGCGGGCAAACCGGTTCGGCGCAGCAGTGGCGCCGGAGGATTTGCAAGAACTATCAAACTTCGCGATCGTCGATCTTGCCGGCTCCGATACGGGCCGTCTTCAGGCCGGCGCCGCTGCGGCGGCCACCCCGCTTTGACCCGCGGCGGGCGGTGTGCCGACGATCCGCGGACCGAGCACCCGTGCCAGCACCTCGTCCCGGGGGCCGAAAGCCTGCACCGCCCCGTCGGCCAGCACGAGGATCGCGTCGCACAAGGTGAGCGAATTGGTCTTGTGGCTGATGATGACGACGGTGCGTCCGGCTGTTTTCAACTGCCTGATGGCGTTCATCAGTGCCTGTTCGCCTGCGGCGTCGAGGCTCGCATTGGGTTCATCGAGCACCAGGATAGGTGGCAGGCCGTAGAGTGCGCGGGCGAGCCCGACGCGCTGCCGCTGTCCGCCGGAGAGCACCTGCCCGCTCTCGCCGATCTGCGTGTTGTAGCCTTCCGGAAGGCGCTGGATCATTTCGTGAACGCCGGCGAGCTGTGCGGCTCGCACGATCGCGATTTCGTTGGTGTCGCCGAAGCGGGCGATGTTCTCGGCGATGGTGCCGGCGAACAATTCCACATCTTGCGGCAGATAGCCGAGGAACTTGCCGAGCTGTTCCGGATCCCAGTGGGTGAGATCTGAACCGTCGAGGCGGACTGCCCCTGAGGCGGCCGGCCACACCCCGACGAGCGCGCGCGCCAAGCTCGATTTGCCGGCGGCGCTCGGACCGATGACGCCGAGCACCGTCCCGGCGTTGATGTTGAAGGAAACACCCTTCAGGACCGGCACATCACGGCCGGGAACGCGCACGATCAGATTTTCGACCGACAGGTCGCCCTTCGGATCGGGCAGGCGCATTCTCTCGCCGGGCGGCGGCACGGCGCGCAGCAGGGATTGCACCCGCTCGAAAGCCGATCGCATGCTGATCAGCGACTTCCAATTGTTGATCGCCATCTCGATAGGCTGGATGCAGCGGCCGACGAGGATCGACGCCGCGATCATCATGCCCGGCGAGATCTCGCGCTGAATGGCGAGATAGGCGCCGATACCGAGAATGAGGCTCTGCATGAAGGTGCGGTTAAACTTGATGCCGGCCATCAGGAAGCCCGCCCGGTCGGAGGCATTCGCCTGATGACCCAGCGCCTCGTAGTGGTGCTTCACCCACCGCTCGCGCAGCCTGCCGACCATGCCCATGGCATGCAAAACCTCTGCATTGCGGAAGGTAGTGAGGGCATGGTTGTGAGCGACGATATTGGCCTTGGTCGCCTGGTCGAGGACTGGGCGGGTGGCGCGGTCGTTGAAAAAGGCGAGGGTGGCCGAGATGATCGCCGTCGCTACCGCGAGAATGCCGTACCAGGGATGGAGCAGCGTCGCAGCGATGATGTAGATCGGCACCCACGGCACATCGCAGAAGGTGATGAGCCCGGAACCCGTGAAGAACTCGCGGATGCTGTCGATGTCGCGAAGCGCCTGGGTGTGCCCCGGGCCCGGCTGGCGCACCGAGGCGCGCTGCACGGCATTGAAAGCCTCAGCGTTCACCTCCTCGTCGAAACGCACGCCGGCGCGCACCAGGAGCCGGGTGCGCAAGGACTCCAGCGAAGCCGAGACCATGTAGAGGAAGGCGATGAGAACCGTCAGCAGCGCCAGCGTCATCAGATTGCGGCTCGTCAGGACGCGGTCATAGACCTGCATCATGTAGAGCGAGCCGGTCAATCCGAGCAGATTGATGAAGAAACTGAAGGTGATGGCCGTAATGAAGGCCGGACGGGTCGCCTTGAGCGCCGCGTTCAAGGCGGTCGGGCCTTTTGCCGCCGCGTTCGGTGAAGCTTGGGAGACCTGAGCCATCACGACCTACTCCACTCGGACAATGAGATAATAAAGACTATAGGAAGCGCTGTATATGCTGCGTGTCAGACTAATCGATCTCAATAGCAATTTCTGCCGGTGCTCGATCGCCCTGGAATGAACGGCGGAGCTGATGCCGCCGTCCATCGGGTGAGCTGTCTCCGGCGGGCACCCCGGAGATGGGTCGGTCATCAGGTCAGATCGGCCTGATCGACGGTTATTCCGCCGGCGAGGCCAACCGCGAATTCACTCGTCAGCGGGCCTCGCGCATCGGCGAAGGACGAGGCTGGCAGCTGCAAGACCTCAATCGCCTCGATGAGCGTGTTGCTTGCGCTGTCGATGAACACGTAAGTCTTGTTGTTGTGCACGAATGTACCGATCTGGCCGTCATCCTGACCTCCCTCTTCCTTCGCCGCCTTATGCAGCCGGTAAAGGCTGGCATGAGTCGTGAATTTATCAGCGGCCGCCTGGACAGCGGTCTGATTTTCGGGGGTGAGGACGGTGGCCTTATCAAGGAACGGAAATACGATCGTATCGCCTTCGGCGGCATTGAAGCCGACGAGCTTCGTCATATTGCCGTTACCAAGACTCAGTGTGGATGTCGTGTCCGTTGCAATTTCAACTTTATCCGCTCCGCTGCCGAGAGTGATGACATCGTCACCACCGCCCGCGCTCACGGTGTCGGATCCGCCCCCCGTATCAATATCGTCCGCACCACCCCCCGTGCGGATCACGTCGTTGCCCGAGGAGGTTTTTACCACATTGTCCTGGGAGCCGGATAGCGCAATTTCGTTGTCGCCCGACGCGCCGATTACATGAAGGGGCTGACTTTCCTTGGCACTGAAGACGAAATTTCCCTTGAGCGCGGAGGCGTCGAGGAGTGTCAAGCCAGCCGGTGCATTGTCCGGGAGCGCGAGGTTGAATGCCCCTTCTCCGCTGACGGTGATCGTCTTCGCCTGGGCCGCATACAAGACCAGCGAACTTTCCCCGCGCACTATGATGTTGAGATGTTCGATGCCGTCGACCCGCAGCGGGCCGAGGTCCTGATCGATGATAATGGAGGCGCGGTCGTCGGAGCCTTCGGATCCCTCATAAGTAACGGCGGGGATCGTGTGCTCCCGCCTCAGCCCGATCGCCTCGCCGACCTTTGCGGTAATGACCTGCGGCTTCGATACATTGTGCCACCGCACCGCCTGCACGTCCGGCTCGTCCGTGGCTGGCGGGATATCCGAACGCTCCCTCTCCGCCGGATCTGTCATCAGGCGATTGTCAGCCTTCGGGTCGGTGGCAACGGGGGCATCCGGATCTGGGGCCACAACGACCGGCGGTTCGGACTGCACGGTCTTGCGATCCGTCATCTCCTCTGCGACGACCTCGGGGGCGATCTCGCCGTCTTCCGACGGTGCGTCAGGGATCTTGGGCTCGGTAGGCGCTTCCGCGGCTGGCGTAGGGGCGACGGCCGACGGTTCCAGTCGCGCGCTCCTCGGTTCGTCCAGATCTTGTGCCTGTGGAGAGGATTGGGGCAGGGCCCGCAACGGCCGCTCGTCCTCCACTTCGATAGGAACCTCTCTCTCCAAAGGCGGATCGCTTACGGGCGGCGCATCGCCCGTCCGGTCGAGGGGAAGATCGCGCCCACCGACTTCCGGCAGAAGTGGAGAAGCGCTCCCCCGCTGGAGCTCCGTTCCCACTGCGAGGTCCTCCGACGAGGTCGGCGCCGTCTCTGTTGGCTCTGTAAGCTCGGCCGGCGCAGTCTCGGCGGCTGCCTCCTTCGCCACTCTGGAGGGCTCGGGTCTGTCATCAGCCTCCGCAGCCGTCTCAACAGGTTTCACTTCGGTAGGAGCGACTATCTCCAAAGGCGGTGGAGCGGTGACGGGCAGCAGTTCGCCCGTCATTTCGAGCGAGGGATCGCGCTCGCCTACTCTCGCCGGAACCGGAGCGGTGCCCCCCCGCTGGATGTCCGCTCCCACTGGGAGGTCCTCCGAAGAGGTCGGCAGCGTCTCGGTTGGCTCGGTGAGTTCAACCGGCGCAATCTCGGGAGTCGCCTCTTTCGCTGTTCCAGGTTGCTCGATTTCCTCGGGGCGATCGTTGTTCACGATGGCGTCGACAACGTCCGAAGCCGCCGAAACAGGAAGGACCGTGGCTGGATTGGGCCTCACCGATGGGATTTGGTAGACGGAGCCCGTAAAGGGCTGGTCCTCTCCAAGCGTGACCAGGAAGGCGTCGACATAGGGTCGGATGTGTTCTACGACGGCCGGGTTTTCGGAAATCATGGCCGCCAGTTCAGAACTATCGCGCTCGAGGTAGTCTTGTCTCCAGGCGAGGTCGTCATGGGTGGTGAGGTCGCTTTCACCGCCTAGGGCATTTTCTAAGAAGCCTCGGAACAAGGATTCCTTATCCTGATGACTGTGCTTCAGGGCGAACTGGTCCGATTTGACCAGGACCTCGGCAAGGGAGGCCAGATTCGTCTCGCCCTTCTCGAAATCGGCCGTCCAGGAATTCAATCTAGCGACGTCTGGTACACGCTGGTGCACGGTCTCGTAGAGACGGACGATCGCCTGCATCACAGCTGCCCGGTCCGTCGTTGTTGAGTTGCTGAGAGCTGAATTCTCATCGGGAGTGAGGGCCATGAAATATATCCTATAGGTTGAAAATGATATCCCGTCCTTGTGATCAAAGACATTACAGTAATAGGGCTCTATTATCTCCTTGTATTAGCAGTTAGTGCCCTCATAATTGGCTGGAATGCTAAAAATGATTAAACTATTATTTTTTGTAGGCTTTTTTGGTGTTGAAAAAACAACTTTCATATCTCGGTGATTTGTTTGCGAAGTAATCCGACCGGTGGCGCGACGGGTTGCGGGTGACGGGCACGCAAGCGGCCACGCTCGTCAAGCCGAGCGGGTCTGTGCAGGTTCGCTGGAACTGCATCGGACCATCCGGCGCGGTCGGTCTGCGCAGCTTTGCTGCCGAAGCGGCAGGCTGACGCCCGCCGATCGGCGATCGTATCTGCGCTAGTCGGTTAGGCCAAAGGCGAAGTTGTCCGCTGTGAGCCGGACGACGCCGGCGAGCCTCACCATGGTGTGCTCATCGTTGTCGACGAAAACATAGGTGTGGGGACCGGTGCGGCCGCTGTTTGGATCGGGATGGGGGCCGAAGGTGAACCATCCGACCTTGTGCTTTCCGACGCCCTGCACGTCGGTTGCCATATCATAGGCGTCGTAAAGAGTGGCCCTGGGTCCAAGGTCGTCGACGGCCTTCTGGATCTTGGCCTGCAACTCGGTGCTGACAAGGTTGCGCTGAGTAAGAAAGGGGAAGTCGATCGTATCGTGCTCGCGGGGGTTGAAGCCGAAAACGTCCGTGAAATTGGCTCGATCACCGCCAAGGGTCGAATTCGCTGCATTGCTGATGACGATGGTATCCGCTCCGGTGCCGGGAAAGATCACGTTCGGGCCGCTGCCTGCATCGATTCGGTCGGCGCCACCAAAGGTTTCAAGCCAATCTTGGCCAGGTCCGGTGATAATCTTGTTCGATTTATTTCCCTTGAACAGAATATAGTTAGAGATGGCTCCCGATTTAAAGTATATGCTCTGTTCTTCCCTCAAATCGAGCTTCATATCTCCCTCGAAGCCGCTCGCATTAATCGTTTTCAAGCTGCGCGCGGTTTCATCCGGGACTCGAAACCAGGCATGCCCAGTTCCGCTGATGCTCCAGTCGGCGAGATGAGATGCGTGAAAGTCGGCGTCCGTTCCGCCTTCCACCTCCATCTCGACAGTCCGCACATTAGGTACATCGAGGCGTTTGACCGCACCGGACAGCTTGAGATGTGCGGCGCCCCCAAAGAGCGGTTGCCCCCGATACTGAACTGTGGTCGCGTGAATGGCGTTGCGGACGCCGACCTCCGTGTTCAACTCTAGTCCGCTGATGGTGAGGTCGCAGGAGGATGCGTCGTTCCACATGGCCAAGGCGCCGCTGACGAGGCTCGCATCGAAATGGGCGCCCGATGGTCTTGGTTCGTCACCGGCGATGACAGGTGCCGCCTTGATCCTGATCTCCTCTATGTCCAGGATCGCAGGTCTCACGGGCTTCAGACCGATACGGGCATGCAGCTCGTCCCAACCCTGACGGCCGGCGAGCGTATCTCCGTCCGAAAGGGTCGGATTATGCTGGGGCCTCTCGTTCGGAGCGTGCTTCGGCATCAGGCGCGCGTAAAAAACATCATCGAAATCGGTGCCGATGATGCTGTCATCGGCCAGTGTGAGCCTGTAGACCTGCCCCGTCTCCGGCTGGGCCACGGTTGGTGGCGGCGCGGACAAGGCTTCCGGCTCGGGGACGGGCAGGGGCTGCTCGGGAACCGGCGATGGCGGATCGGCTATCTGTGGTAGCGGCTCGGGCTGCTCCTCGGGAGGCGGCGGAGGTAGGCGTTCGAAGAGCCGTCCCGCATAGGTCTCGGTGCCCTTATGGGCGCCATCGAGAAAGATCTGGATGTGGGAGCTGAGGCGGGAGACCACCTCCGGCGCTTGCGCCACGGCGAGAAGCAGGTCGATCGGAGCCGTTGTCTCGCTGATCTGATTGGCGATTGCATCGATCTTCGCCCGCAATGTTTCGTCCGGTTCGGTCGATCCGGGGCGGGCATTGCGGGCGAGCGTGGCGAGCAGGTCGCGTGGGCGATGGCTGCCATAGCTGTCCCGAAATTCCTGCACCTGGCAGAAGACCTCGGCGAGACGACGCGGCATCACCTGTTCATCTTCGACCGTATTAAGGTACCGCTGCCAGTGCTCGAACCCCTCCTTGTCAGGAACGCGATTGAAGGTGATCTGATAGAGTCGCACGATCAGGGCGGCGGTATCGTTCCAAGATAAGGTCGACGTTTGACTGGAGAGGGAGGACCCGATCCTGTTATCGATGTCGTTTGCAACCGGCATGGAATATCGCCTCGTTTGATACGGTGCTGCAGTGCGATGCAGTTTTGGTGCGCTTGCGAAATAAAATAGACCTCTCAACGCTGATTGGTGCAGCAATCAGCGCATGAAGGATGGATTATTAGGTATATCTTTTCAGGTATACAGAACTTCGATGCGATTTTTATGGAATATAGACGAATCATATCTGATAAAATCTGTAATTCGACTTCATATACAGTATTTTTCCATGTAATTAGAGATAAATTCGAATTGTCATCGCGTAATGTGACGCTCCAGCCAAGTAGCTGGTCTAAGCCTGCGCAACGCCGAGCCGGGTGAGAAGCGGCAGTTGCTCTTCGTTGAAGGTCGCAATCCGGGAGGCGATCGCGGCGTGGTTGTCCGCCTCCGCGTCAAGCGGCTTCCCGTCTTTCATCAGCCGCTGCCCTTGGGCGGCGATCATGGACCAAATGAAGGCCGGACTATCGTTGACGCTGTCGCGGCGCGCCAGCAGGGCGAGTTGGCCGATGCGATCGACGGGAATGCCGCTGCCGGTTACCGGAGAAGCGAGGAAACCGAGCTTGCCGCTGAAGCGGGCAGCGTCGATCACGGCGTCGTTGAAACGGGCCGTCCGGATCGCCCGTATATCCTCGCCGGCGGCCGGAAGAGCGGGGCTGACGCTTCCCTGGCCGATCAGGATCATCAGGGCCTGGCGGGCGCGTGCCCAGCCGATCTCGGCGAGCGATGGCTCCTCCATCAAGTCCTGAACGGTTTTCGGCCCGTCGCTCAGGGAGGCGATGATCGGCCGGTAGATCGGCTCCTGAAGGGTGACCCTGCCCAAACCGCAGTTGACCTTCAACTCGACCCCTTCGGCAGCGGTTGTGAGCGCCACCCTGACGTCAAGCCATTCATCCATCTGTCGCGAAGCGTTGATGGCGAGGCCGCCGCGGATGAAGACGTCCCGTCGGAATTGCCGGTTGAGCATGATGTCGCCGATCAACTCGCGGAAGGGGGCGTCCTTGATGTCCGCGAGGATCTCGCGCTGCTCCTTGGTGAAGTTGATGAGATCGACGCCGTCGGTGAGATTGGCCTGGGCCGCATAGGTCAGCTTGGCTTCGCCGAAGTCCCTCTGGACATCGGTCGAATAGAAGGGCGTCCATGTCGTGTTCAGATATTCATGGACGAGATAGTTCTTCTGGTGTTTCGCCATATTGGACAGGCGCTCGGCCAGCATTGGATTCTGGCTGAAATAGCGGGCCTTTGCACCGTGCAATCGTTCGGCGAAGGCGCGCGCGGCATCGAAACGGTCGGCCACGGCGCCTGAAGCGTGGGCGGCGGTTTCGGCGATGAGATGGCGCAGCGGTGCGGCCGCTGCCCAGCCGGGCAGGGCGTTATAGGAGACATAAAGCAGGCCGCCGGTTTTCAACCGTTGGCGGACAATGTCGCGGATGAAAGCGCGATTTTCGGGAGATACCCAGCTATAAATCCCGTGCAGGGCAATGATGTCGTAGGTCGCCGGGCCGCCATCACCCGCGATCTCGGCGAAGCTAGCCTCGCGTAGTTCAATGTTGTCGATGCCGGCGCGGCGTGCCAGATCCTCCGCCTCCGCGATATGTGCGGGATTGAAGTCGACGGCGGTGACGGCGACGTCCGGGTGCGTGGCGGCAATGAGATTGGCGCTGAAGCCCTGGCCGCAGCCGAGCTCCAGATAGCGTGTGGGGGCGCAGATCTTGAAGCCGGCCGTCAGCGCCGCGAGCCGCAAGTTGAGCGGCAGCAGCTCCCGGTAGAAGCCGTGCGTATAGCCGACCTCGGTGACATAGCCGTCCGTCCAGTCAGCCATAGTCCACCTCGTCTCTCACCGCCTCGACCGGGCCGGAACGGCCTGCTCGCGGAATTCGATTATGAATAGGAAGCCACACCGTGCCGCACGGAAAAAGCCCCGGTTGGGGGGACCGGGGCTGGAAAAGGTCGGCGACATGATGCGCCGGAGAAGGGGCGGCGGTTGAAACCCGCCGCCCGGTTCGGCTCAGACGAAGTCCGTCGTGTCGAGGACCCCGGTGGCTCCGGTCACCTTGACGATGGCGTCGTCTCCCCCGAAATCCGTGCCTGCGCCATCGGCCGCCACGAGGTAGGTGTCGCCCTGCCAGGTGAACAAGCCGGCGGCATTGGCCACGTTGTTGAGCACACCGCCGGTCTGGAAGAGCACGTCGACCGCGCCCTGCAGGCTGGCCCCAACCAGCGCCGTCGCCACGCCGTCATTGACGACATCGTTGATCACGAACTGCAGGTTGATCGTATCCTGCTGCCCGGCGAAGACATCGGTGCCGAGCTTGAGGTCCGTGATCGTGTCGATCGCATCGACGGGGGTACCATCGATGACGTTGAACTCGGCGAAGGTCGAGCCGATGAACACGAACTCGTTGTTGCCCTCACCGCCGGTGAGGATATCGGCATTGAGCTCGCCGCCGACGACGGCCGCCTCAGGCGCGACGTGGCTGGCGAGGTCGACGGAGATCGACTGGTCGTTGGTTCCGGGCGGCTGAGCCGCGACATTCACGACATTCGGCGTGCCGTGATCGGTGACCGGGACACCTGGGGTGGTGACCGCCGTCGCCGTACCCGTTCCTGAAATAGAGGCGGTGATCGGCTCGCCCAAGGGGTTGCCTTGGTTGTCACCGATGACGATGGCCGTGCCGGTCGAATAGACGACATTGGCCGGGCTCGGCAGTTGGGCGAGGATGGCCGCCTGATAATTGGCTACGAAATTGTTCAGCGTGGTGGCCAGGTTCGTGTCGAAGGCTTCGGAATAGGCGGTGCCGCCGACCGTGATCACGAGCGACTCGCCCGGGGCGTCCAGGCCGGTCGGCGTGATCGTTACGAGCTCGGGTGTCGGCGCCACGTCCACCGGCGCTGCAGCCGTCACGGTGTGGTTGGCACCGGGGATTGTGCCGGTGACGACGAAGTTGTCGCCATCCACCGCCGTCGAGATCTGCAGTCCGGCGGCGACACCGGCATAGGCCGCGGCGAAGGCTGTCGCGACGGCATTGCCGCTGCCGCTGCCGCCCGTATCGACGCCGACCGTGATCGTTCTCACCACGCCATCCACGGTCAGCGAGAGCTGATCGCCGATGTCGTAGGTCGAGGCGAACTCGACCGTGCTGCTGGCTGGCGCGCCGGCGAAGTTCTCGGCCTGCACATTCACAGTGAAGGCGTCGCCGAAGACGTTGCCCAGGAGGACGATATTGCCGCCCTGGTTGTTCGCCGTGACGCCGCCCGTGTCGGCCGCGTGGGAGTCGATGAGATCAGCGATCTGGGTTCTGATCCCGAACTGCGTCGGAGCAGGAATTGGAACGTTGTAGACGATGTTGAAGCCATTGATGGTGATGGTGATGACATCACCAGCCCCTGCATTCTGCAGCACCAGCGTGTCCTGCTGGCGAACGCCGGGCTCGACGATGGTGAAGCCCTGGTCGCCCTGAAGCTCATCGTCGCCGGCGCCGCCGATGATCGCGTCCTTGCCGTCGCCGCCGGTGAGATCATCCGCCGCCGAGCCGCCGACGATCGTTGCGCCGCTGTCGACTGCACCGCCGGCATCGACAACGATGTCGAGAGAGCCCAGTGCCGCCGAGCCGTCGACGAGCTTCACGCCCGAGGAGATCTGATCGATATCCGTGAAGCTGTCGGCAACCGACTTGACGATGAGGGTCTGAAGTCCCTTGTCATCGTCGAGATCGATAAATGAGCCGAAGAAGTTATCCGATATGTTGTCGATCGTGACGGTCTCGACATTCGGCGTATTGAGTCCGACGTCGGCGCCATCGTCCACCACCAGGGTGAAGCTGTCGGCCGTGCCGGTCGCGGCATCCTTCACATTGATGAAGAGCGTGCCGTTGTCCGGCGTGATCACCGTGCCGCCGCTGGTGAAATTGTCGATCGTGGCCGTGCCGAGGAAGTCCGTTACCTTGACGGTGTCGAGCCCGCCGACGTTCTCGGCATCGAGCGTTCCGAAGAAGCCGTCGACCTCGAGAATTTCGACATTGGCGATCTTGGAATTGTCGGTGATCTGTTGCTGGCGCCAGATGGCGAGGGTGTCGCGGCCAGTCCCGCCGTTCACATCGTCATCGTCGTCGAAATTGTTGTCGAAATAGAAGTAGTCGTCGCCCGAGCCGCCAAGCACCTTGACGTCGCTGCTGTTGTCGAAATTGAGATCGACGCCACCGGAATTGGCCGTTGCATCGACGAGTTCGATGGCTGAATTGATGGCGTTATTGATATAAACGCTGCCGGTGCCGGAGATGTTCAAGGTCTTGATGTCGCCGCCCGACCAGAGCTCGACGACTTCGTTCTCGCCGGTGACCGCGACGTTGACCGTCTCGAAGCCCGTGCCCGCCCCGTCGTCGGCCTGCAGGTCCTCGATATTGGCGTTGTTGAGCTCGACATCGAGCGCGCCGCTCACGGCGTCTGTTTCAAATTCCACCGTGAAGTCGTCGCTGCCGTCGCCGCCGTTCACGCCGACGAGGGCCTTTTCCTGAACGTTGGTCACGGTGAGATTCGACGTGGAGTTGTCGCTCCAGATCTCAGTCGCGCCGGTCACGTTGATCATATTGAAGACGGGGCTGCCCGAGAGCGCCTGCAGGTTGAAGATCTCGACATTTGTCGAATGCAGCGACTCGGAGCCGCCCGTCAGAGTCGCATCGAAGCTGTCGGTGCCCTCGACGCCATCGATGCGGTCGGCCGGATTGATGGTCGAATTCTCGCCGATGAAGGTGTCGTCACCATCCGTGCCGGTGAAATTGTCGACCGCGGTCGTGAGAACGAAGGTGTCGCCGACATGCGGCAGCTCGAAGAGCGAGCCCGTATAGATGCCCTCGCCGTCGGCCGCCGCAAGCAGGAAGGCGTCCACGTAAGGGTCGGAGTTGCCGATGAATTCGGGGGATTGGGAGAACTCCAGGACGAGCTGAGCGAGGGTGCCGCCATTGTTGAGGAAGTTCGTCCAGAAGGCGACGCCTTCGGGGTCGCCGGCGCGCTGCAGCACGTTCTGATACATGCGGCCGACGATTTCACTGTTCGTCAGTCCGGCATATTGCGACAGGAACTCGTCGGAGGAGGCAAAATTGCTCGAGATCTCCTGGAGCGTGGTTCCGGCGGCGAAGACGCCCACCCAATAATTGAGGCCGCCGGAGTCCGGAACGCGTCCGAAGACCGCCTGGTAGAGGCGCACGATCGGATCGACAGAAACGGAGGCCGCATTGAGGAGCGTGGCGTCGAGGGCAGCCACGTTCGGAAGCGTCGCCAGCGCAGCGACCTGCGCCTGCGACGGCGTCATTCGAAGAATTCCCTCATAGCGCTGGATAACGATTGCCTGAGAAACAGCCATGGTGACCCTCTTGTGAACAGAGACTAGACCCAGCCGGTCGCCGGCATCGCCAGCGCAGCTCGCGACCCGCTATACAGTGATCACCATACCAGTGTAAATGTTTCATATGCCCAAATAATACCTATAACGTCACAGAATACGTCGTTTTAGCAGATACATACCCCCTTTGTGCATGGGCTCGCGCTATGGCGAATCGTGGGCAATCCATATAGTAGAAGCGCAATGGCGCTCCATGCGTGTGGCACCGGGTTAATCAACGTAATGACATCGTGGGCATGTGAGTTTGCCCGCGCCGGAAAAGTCGTCGCTTGTCGGGCGTTAACCATCTAAGCAGCACACAACACAAATGTTTTCGAGGGGTGGGGCGGTCCTCTGGCTTGATCTTGGTCGCACGAGGGCTTATGCTAAGCGCGGTGCGCGGCAGGCCAGTTGATCGAGACGGTCATGTATGGAAATCCCCAAAGACGTAGTGCCAATGATGTCCAGGAACTTCGACGCGAGGCTGGGCGTTGGCTGAAACAGCGTCGCGAGGCCTGCGGTCTTTCCCAGCGCGAGCTGTCGCAGCGCGTAGGCACGGAGTACTATACATTCGTCTCGCAGCTCGAGACGGGACGGGGACGTATCCCGCCTGACCGGTATCGGGCCTGGGCCGAGGCACTGCAGATGAACCCTCGGGATTTCGTCAAGGAAATCCTCAAATATTACGACCCGGCCACCTATGAGATCCTCTTCGAGGATACTTGAGGCCGTCATTGGGATCTGACGCTTGCCGTCGCGCGCGGAGCTGCGTCGGCAGAGAGGCACGGCAGAAGGCCGTTTCGGGATCGTCATGGAAGGCAATGTCGCC
This sequence comes from Chelatococcus sp. GCM10030263, assembly GCF_042666455.1. Taxonomy (NCBI): domain Bacteria; kingdom Pseudomonadati; phylum Pseudomonadota; class Alphaproteobacteria; order Hyphomicrobiales; family Chelatococcaceae; genus Chelatococcus; species Chelatococcus sp. GCM10030263. The sequence continues at coordinate 248,241 of NZ_JBHTDB010000016.1, forward strand.
CAGCTCTTCCCCTTCCGATCGCGTTCGAGGGACTGGAGCAACCAGGAACTCGCGGAATTCTACCGGGTCGAAGCCGCCCTGGTGCAAGCCGGCCTGACGATCGAGACCGATCGCGGTCTGTCTGACGAAAACGAGCCCTGGTTCGCCTTCTGTCATGCCGATACCGGCGAGGTCATCATTCATTTCGCTCGCATCGGCGGGGTCTATGTCGCGGCGAGCGGCGCCTTCGAGGGCGTGCTGCGGGGCGTGGACTTCCGCTCCTTGGTCGAGGCGCTGCTGATGCGTCACCCCCTCGTGGTGCCGCGTAAGGGCGAGAAGATCAGCTTGCACCCGAGCGCTTTGCTCGTGGCCCTCGTCGCGACCGCCTTCTTTAAGCTGTCGGAGGCCGACGCGCAGGCCAGCACCATCGAGCCCCGTAACGGAAGTGGCCAGGCGGCTGAGCCGGCCTTGAGTGGGCGCACCATTTGGGTGGGGGCCGCCGAGGATGCCCGGCATGCGGTCGTCCATCTCGACCGCCGCCAGGCGGCCGTCATGCTGGCGGCGATAACGATCGCCGTCACACAGCACGACCTCAACCTGGGCTCTGCCCAATGGCTATGGGCCGGTCACGGCTCGCAGCTAGGCGACGCGGCGCTGGACCAGGCGCAGTCACAACTGGTGAGCGACTTCCTTCCGTCGGTGCGATCCGCACATCCGCTTTTTCCGAATGATGATAAAGGCGGGAATGATCCTGCGATCGTGCTGCTGGGACAGGCTAAACCGATGCCCCATGCGCCGATCTTGGCGGAGAAGCTCTCGGTCATCAGCCTTCTGTCCGGCCTCATGAGCCCCCTCCCGGATGGTGAAAAGATCGTGCCCGTCACTACCGAGGTGATGCCGAAGGAGAAAGATAAGCTGGTCGACGTCGAGGACCTCAGCAGTTATCAGCCGCCGCATGATGAGCATGATGAGTCGTCCGCGGCCCCTTCGTCCGCTGCGCCGTCGTCATCACCTAATTCTGCATCCGCTTCATCCTCGTCGTCGACATCGGTGACATCCTCTTCGTCGCCAACATCGGCGACATCCTCATCCCCATCCTCATCGTCATCGTCGTCAGAAGACGGGCACGCGAGCGATGAAAGCATCGATGTATCGAGTGATACGGGATCGACCATCCCGGTCATCCTGCAGCAGTCGACGCACGTGGCGCTGCCTGTCGCCGATGCGGTCAGCTTCGTCGAGAGCTTTCTCGCCGGCAGTGCCACTGCAAAGACGATCTTCCATCTCGATGATGGTTGGCTCGCTGATTTATTTGCTGGGGAGCTCACAGCGCCGGTCTTGCCCGCCGCGGACGACGGGGTCGTCTTGGCACCGGCTACCGTGAATGTGGCACCGGCACCGGAAGGCGTCGAGGACCCGGGCGCCGATATCACGGCTCTCCTGGAGGAATTATCCACGGAGCAACTTCAATTCGAGGCTTCGGAAGACGGTTCCGGCGAGAACTACGGCGAGATGCTCGCCTTGTTTGCAGAGCGCAATCCCGATTTCCATGTGGCCCTCTCCGGCAAGGACGCGCTGTTTTATAATCCTTCCGCTGACGAAGCAGATGCCCCTCTGGGCTTTCTGACCTGGTCCTTCGACGATGGATCGACCGTCAGCCTCATGGGCGTGCTGCCTCAGGTCGTCCCAGCGACCGACGAGGTCCTCGTCTGAGCACGCAAAGCGCTTCGGTCGCTGTCTGCCATCATTCAAGCGCTATTTCGGATCGATGGGATGCGTGGGCAGGCCGAGTTCCCGCTCGATCCAGCCCGCGAAGGTGAAGAGCGCGCGCTCGCGGCGCGGATGCGCCAGTATCTGGATGCCGATCGGTAATCCACCGGCTGAGAAACCGATAGGGATGGCGATCGCGGGACAGGCAGTCAGCGAAGTAATAGCTGTGATGGCGATCCAGTCGAGATAGTTGCGGATCGGTTGCCCGTCGACCGTTGCCGGCGTGAGGATCTCGATCGGGAAAGGCATCACCTGCGTCGCTGGGCATATCAGGAATTCGTGCTCATCGAGCAGGTCGATGGTGCGGCGGTAGAAGTCGGCGCGGCACCGCTCGGCGGCGGCGAGCGCCGATCCCGACTGCGTGAAGCCGCGCTCGATATCCTCCATCACCGATGGCGGAAAGAGTGCGCGGTGGGTCTCCAGGAACGGTTCCCAGGACGCCAGGAAGCTCGCGCCGCGCAGTGCTTTGAATGCATCAAGCGTGCCGGAGATGTCGGGGGCGGCTTCCGCAACCGCGACGCCGGCCTTGCCGAGCCAGGTGGCGAAACTCTCGAAAGCCGTGCGGATGACGGGATCGACCGGCAAGCCGCCGAGATCGGCCGACAAGGCCGCGCGGGCCGGTTTGGCCGGCGCCAGCGCAGCCCCCAGAAACGGTGGTTCGGTCGAAGGAGCTGTCAGCGCGTCGCCGGTGTCATGGCCGACCATGGCGTCGAAGAAGAGGGCGAGATCGGCCACATCGCGGGCCATCGGTCCTTCGACGGCAAGTGTATCGAAGGGGGCTGCGAGCCGCTTGCGCGGAACCCGGCCGGGTGTCGGGCGCAGGCCCGTGACATTGCAGAAGCCGGCCGGGATGCGCAGGCTCCCACCGAGATCGTTGCCGTGGGCGAGCCAGGTCTCGCCCGTGGCGAGTGCCACAGCCGCGCCGCCCGAGGAGCCGCCGCAGGTGAGCCGTACGTCGTAAGGATTACGCGTTGCTCCGAAGACCGCATTGGTGGTCTGGGCCCCGCCGAGTTCAGACAAGTTCGATTTTGCCATGGGCACCGCGCCGCGCGCTTCCATCAGCGCGACGGTGCGGTCGGATGTCTCGGCGATCCGGTTGCGGAAGATCGGCGTGCCGCTCGTGGTGCGCACGCCCCCGACGTCGCAATTGTCCTTGACGACAACCGGTAAGCCCGCCAGCAGCGGCAAGGTCTCGCCGCGGGCGCGGCGACCGTCGAGCGCCGCGGCCTGTTCACGGGCGCGCTCCAGACAGAGGGTCGGCAGCGCATTCAACTTCGGCTCCACGGCAGCAATGCGCCGCGCCGCCGCCTCGACGAGGGCGAGCGACGAGATCTCTCCCTGCCGCAAGGCTTCGACCATCCGGCGGGCGCTCGCGCCGATCAGCTCATCCGACATCGGCCTTCTCCGTGTGGAAGTTTCGAAAGGGAGCAGTCGTGGATTGGCGCGCGATCAGGCTCGGCGACAGGATCCGTGTTTCGCCCGGCCCGGTTCGCGCGCCGCTCATGCGCCCGATCAGCATGTCGAGCACCTCTCGGCCCATGTCGGCGACAGGTTGAGCGACGGTGGTCAGGCGCGGCGTGAAGGCCCCGGCCCATGGAAAATCGTCGATGCCGACGACGGAGATGTCCTGCGGGCAGGTGAGCCCGGCATCGGCGATGGCACGCATGACGCCGATGGTCATGACGTTATTGGTGGCGAAGAGCGCCGTCGGTGGATCGCCGGCCGTGAGAAGCCGCAGGGTCGCGGCATAGGCCTCCGCCTCACGATAACGCCCGTCGAGGACGAGATCGGGATCAAAGGGAATGCCTGCGGCGAGCAGCATCTCGCGATAGCCCTGCAGGCGATCGGCGGCCGTGCGCAGGATCTCCGGTCCATTGATCAGGCCGATGCGTCGATGCCCCGCTGCGAGAAGGTGGGCGGTCGCGAGTTCGCCGGCGCGGCGGTTGTCGAGCACGACGGCATCATAGCCGAGCTCGACCATTCCGCGGTCGACGAGCACGACGGGTACGTCGAGGCTCGCCAGGATGGACGCGCGATTGACCGCGATGGCGCCCGTTGGCGCGAGAATCAGTCCGTCGATGCGCTGCGTGCGCAGCATCGCGAGATGCTGCTCCTCGCGCGCGAAGGTCTCGCCGGAGTTGCACAGAAGCATGGAATAACCGCGCATCGCGGCGGCGTTTTCGACCGCCTCGAACAACTCACTGAAGAACGGGTTGGTGATGTCGGCGACGACCATGCCGATCAGACTGCTCGCCCGTTTGCGCAGGCTGCGCGCCGCCGCATGCGGCGCATAACCGAGCTTCTCCACGGCCGCATGAACGCGCGCGCTCAGCGCCGGGCTCACCCGCCCCGGCGTGTTCAAGGCGTTCGAGACGGTGGTCACCGATACACCGGCCAGGCGCGCGACGTCTCGGATGGTCGTCATTCAAGATCCAGAAAAACGTTTTACACAGACCACTTATTTGTCACGTCCAACGGGCTAATGGAATTAGAATCTGAGGCGTAGATTTCCATTGCGAAAGTCTGATCCGTGTGAGAGCAATATGCGAAACGATAAAATCGCGGGCAGATGGGGATGACCGTTGGGGCGGAACACCCCAGCGTCGAGGGGAGGTGACATGGGGCGCTACGTGTTGCGCCGGCTCGTCGGCACCGTGCCGGTCTTCCTGTTCGTCGGCCTGTTCACATTCTTCCTGCTCAGGCTGACACCGGGGGATCCGGCCGCGCTCATTGCCGGCGACCAGGCGACCACGGCCGAGGTCGAGGCGGTGCGCCAAAGGCTCGGCCTCGACCGTCCGCTCATCGAGCAGCTCGCCGTCTGGGCGGGGCAGCTCGCGCGCGGCGATCTCGGGCAATCCGTTTTCTCGAACATGCCGGTCAGTCATCTCATCGGCCAACGTGCCGAGGCGACGGCCATGCTCGCGCTCGTCGGCATCCTGTTGTCGCTCGTCATCGCCTTGCCGATGGGTATCGTTGCCGCTGTTCGTGCAGGGGGCGTGCTCGACAGGCTGACCATGGGCTTTGCCGTGCTCGGCTTTTCAGCGCCGGTTTTCGTGGTCGGCTTTCTTCTCGTCTATGTATTTGCGCTCTGGCTCGGCTGGTTTCCGACCCAGGGCTATTCGCCTCTCGCCAAAGGGCTTGGAAGCTGTTTGCGCAGCCTCTTTCTGCCGGGCCTGACGCTCGCCTTCCTCTACGCCTCGCTCATTGCGCGCGTCACGCGGGCGAGCCTGCTCGAAGTGCTGAACGAGGACTACATCCGGACCGCCAATGCCAAGGGTGTTCTGCCGCGCCGTGTCGTGCTGCGGCATGCCTTGCAGAACGCGGCGGTGCCGATCGTCACGGTCGTCGGCGTCGGCATGGCGGCCCTCCTCGGCGGGGTCGTGGTCACCGAGACGGTCTTCAATATTCCTGGGCTTGGGCGTCTGACGACGGACGCGATCCTGCGGCGCGACTATCCCGTCATACAGGGCCTCATCCTCCTCTTCTCGTCGATCTACGTCACCATCAACCTCCTGGTCGATCTCAGCTACGGGCTGTTCGATCCCCGGGTACGCTATTGAGGCGGCCGAGATGAGCGACCAATGACGATCACGAACGTCGACCACCCGTCCCGCATCGCCACGCCGGCCCGGTGGCCGTCTGACTTTTGGCGCTTCTTCAGAAAAAATCCGGTCATTCTCGTCGGCTTGGTGGTGCTCGGGCTGTTCGTCGCGGTCGCTGCGCTCTCGCCGCTTGTTCTTCCCGATCCGGCCCGGCTCGATCCGGTTCAGCGCCTGAGGCCGCCGAGCCTCGGCGAGCTTTTCGGCACCGATCATCTCGGCCGTTCGGTTCTCTCGCGCACGCTGAACGGAACGACTGTCTCACTGGCGGCGGGCACGCTGGTGATGCTTTCGACCACCGTTTTGGGCGTGCTGCTTGGGGTTCTCGCGGGGTTCTTTCGCCGGCTCGATGGCATCCTCATGCGCTTCATGGATGGCGTGATGGCGATCCCCGGCATTCTGCTCGCCATCGCCCTCATGTCGCTGTTCGGCTCGAGCCTGCAGAATGTCGTGATAGCGATCACCGTCGTCGAGGCGCCGCGCATGGCCCGCGTGGTGCGCAGCTCGGTGCTCGTCCTGCGCGAGCAGCCTTATGTCGAGGCCGCGATCACCATCGGCACGCGCCTGCCGCGGCTGCTCGTCCGTGAGATCCTGCCGAATATCGCGGGGCCCGTCCTAGTGCAGGCGACCTATGTCTTCGCCTCGGCCATGGTGGTCGAATCGATCCTGTCTTTTCTGGGCGCGGGCACGCCGCCGACGGTCCCGAGCTGGGGGAACATGCTCGCCGAGGGACGCCAGTATCTGCAGCGGGCACCCTGGATCGCGGCATTTCCGGGCGTCCTGCTCGCGACCCTCATTCTGACCGTCAATGTGCTGGGGGATGCCCTGCGCGATGCGCTCGATCCCAAGCTCAGTCGCCGCCGACAGTAAGGCATGAACCGGCCAAGTTCACGAATAACACGTTCACGAATGAACACGTGTGATGGACAGAGGGAGGTCAGCATGAACGATCACATCACGAGGCGAAGGCTTTGGCCGGGCATTACGGCCGCTGTTGCCATCGCGGGGCTCTGGGCGATGCCGGCGGCGGCGGAGACGGTTTTGAAGGTGCGACCCTTCGGCGATCTCAAGACCATCGATCCCATCACCACGTCCGACTACATGGTCCGCAACCACGGCTACATGGTCTATGACGTGCTCTTCGCCCAGAATGCCAAGGGCGAGATCGTGCCGCAGATGGTGGAGAGCTACACCCATTCCGATGACGGCAGGAGCTGGACCTTCGTGCTGCGCGACGGGCTGAAATTCAGCGACGGCACGCCGGTGACTTCGGCCGACGTGGTTGCCTCCCTGAAGCGCTGGGGCGAGCGGGATGGCCTCGGGCAGCAGATGATGGCTCATTCGGTGAGCCTCGAAGCCGCCGATCCCAAGACCGTCAAATTGACACTCAAGGACGGCTGGAGCCTGGTGCTCGAGGCGCTCGGAAAGCCGAGCTCCAACGTGCCCTTCATCATGCCCGAGCGCATCGCCAAGACGCCGGCGAACGAGAACATCAAGGATCCGATCGGGTCCGGCCCCTTCGTGATGAAAACGGACGAATGGGTGCCGGGGTCCAAGATCGTCTATGTGAAGTCGCCGACCTACGAGCCGCGCAAGGAAGCGCCGGACGGGCTCGCCGGCGGCAAGACGGTGAAGGTCGACCGCGTCGAATGGCAGGTCATCCCTGATGCGCAGACGACGCTCAACGCGCTCCAGGCGGGCGAGATCGACATCTTCGAGGAGGTCCCGCCGGACATGATTGGGCTCCTCAAGGACAATCCCGACGTAGGCGTTGCCAAGCTTGCCGCGTTGCAGGGCGTCATGCGGCTCAACCAGCTGCAGCCGCCGTTCAACAACCAGAAGCTCCGGCAGGCCATTCTGACGCTCGTCGACCAGGATCCGGCGTTGCGCGCCTATGTCGACGACCCCAACCTCTATACCAACTGCCCCTCGTTCTACATGTGCGACTCGCCCTATTTCACCGACGCGGGCTGGCCGAAGCCCGATGCGGAAAAGGCCAAGCAGCTCGTGAAGGAATCGGGCTATGATGGTGCTCCGATCGTTCTCCTCGACGCCACCGAAACCGCGCTTCACCCTGCGACTCTCGTTGTCGCTCAGGCGATGCGCGACATCGGCCTCAACGTCGATTACCAGGCGATGGACTGGGGCACGTTGTCGAGCCGGCGCACGAGCAAGAAGCCGGTTTCCGAGGGCGGCTGGTCGGCCTTTCTCTCCGGGCCCGCCGCACCCGACATGACCGAGCCGGTCGGCCATATGGCACTGCGCTCCAATTGCGATAAGGCATGGTTCGGCTGGCCCTGCGACGAGACCATAGAGACATTGCGCGCCGAGTTCACGATGGCGCCCGACCTTGCCGCCCGCAAGGAGATCGCCAAAAAGATCCAGCTGCGCGCTATCGAGACGGTGCCGTATGTCTCGGTCGGCCAGTTCTATCTCGTCCGCGGCATTCGCAAGGATGTCACCGGTCTCCTCGCCTCCGGCGTTCCCGTCTACTGGAACGTCGCTAAGGGCAATTAAGCCGCGAGCCGACCGACTCAGGTCGCCTGCATAACGCGCGGACGGGGGCCGGCTCATCGGGCGGTGAGCCGGCTTTCGTATTTCTGCGGAAAAGCTCGCGCTCCGAGATTTTATATAACATTCTGAAATTGCTTATTGATCTTCATGAACTCACTCGCAGTCGGAGGCCCCTTGGCCCCAAAAGGCAGCCTTGGTAGGAAAAAATTTGCCATCACCAGCGCATCTGGAAGGACTGCAATGCGATCACAGGGATTCGCTCATGACGGTCATCCGGTTTCCGCATCGGTCTTCGCGCAAGACCTATGAGGAGGAGTTTCTCCGGCTCTGCGCGCTGCGGCGTGAAATCGACGCGCAACTCGACCAACTCGTCGAAATGGTGGACGACTTCGACGACGACGAGATCGACTATGATCCGGTGGCCGTGATGATGCATGCGCATAATGCGAGCCGGGGCGGGTGAACGCTGTCCAGGCTTCGGCATGCGTTCAGTTCTTGCGTCGGCCCATGACCTGATCGGCCCTGTGAACCCGTTCACAGCCGAGCCACGCAAAGGCTTCTAACATCCTCCTCCGGAACGTCGCCGGGATGACCGGGCGACGATCTGGAGGATCGAAGAATGACCATTCAAGCCGAAGGCGCGGCCCAGACCGCTCCCAGCATCGATAAACTGACCCAGCTTTTCGACGAGGTGCGGGCGGAGGCTTTCGCCGAGCGCATGACGGCGGCGATCAATCAGTCCGCCGTGACGCTGATGGTCTCCATCGGCCACCGCACTGGGCTCTTCGACGCTATGGCGCTCCTGCCACCATCGACGTCGCCGGAGATCGCAAGGGCGGCCAAGCTCAACGAACGCTACGTGCGCGAATGGCTGGGCACCATGGTGACCGGCGGCATCGTCACTTATGATCCCGCCACTCGGCGCTACCAGCTGCCGGTGGAGCACGCCGCCTGGCTCACGCGCGCCGCAAGCCCCAACAATCTTGCCGTTTCCGCTCAGTGGATGCCGATGCTCGCCCGCTCCGAAGATGCGATCATCGAGCGGTTCCATCGGGGCGGTGGCACGCAATATCGCGAATACTGCGGCTTCCATCAATTGATGGCCGAGGAAAGCGCGCAGACTGTCGTGACACCCCTGTTCGATCACATCCTGCCGCTGGTCCCGGGGATCACCGAGAAGCTGGAGGAGGGCATCGACGTGCTCGACGCCGGCTGCGGCTCGGGCCGGGCGCTCATTGCCATGGCCAAACGCTTCCCGCGCTCACGTTTCGTCGGATACGACCTCTGCGAGGAGGCGCTCGAAAACGGGCGCGGCGAGGCCGCGCGGGCGGGCGTCACCAATCTGAGCTTTGAGGCGCGCGATCTCACCGGCTACGACGAGCCTGGCCGCTTCGATTTCGTCACCACCTTCGATGCCGTTCACGACCAGAAGGACCCGGCGAGCATGCTGCGGGGGCTGGCCCGCGCCCTGAAGCCCGGCGGCGTCTATCTCATGCAGGACATCGGTGGCTCGAGCTATGTCGAGCGAAATACGGAGCACCCGCTCGGCCCGTTCCTCTATACGGTCTCGTGCATGCATTGCATGGCGGTCTCGCTCGGGCAGGGCGGGGCAGGGCTCGGCGCCATGTGGGGCGTGGAGCTCGCCGAGACCATGCTGCGGGAGGCGGGATTTAGCGACATCACGATCCACCGCCTGCCGCATGACCCGCTCAACGCTTATTTCGTTTCGCGGATTTGGCGGATTTGAGGTCTCAGAGGGAAGAGCGGCGGACGGGATGCTAGCGGCATCCCGTCACGCCGCCATGTGCCAGGCTGAGGGTAATGCCCTCGGCGGTCATGACGATCACGCCGTCGCGCGCCAAGGCGCGGAACTGCTTATTCACCGCCTCGCGGGTCACGCCGAGCATCTGGGCGAGGTCCGTCTGTGTGAAGCGCGTCGGCACCTCGCAGCGCGGGCCGTCGACCTTGCCATGGGCGATCGCGAGCTCATGCAGCAGGTTGAGAAGCCGCTTTCTGAGGTCCAGGAAGGTATTGTCGTTGATCTGGCCCGTATTGCGCCTCAGCCGGTCGCACAGCACGAGGATGACGTGCTTGCCGATCTGCGGGAAATCCTCGACGAGACGCAGGAACTGCGGCCGGCTCACAAAGGCCGCGCGGGTCGGCTCGAGGGCGGTGGCGGTCGCCGTGCGCGGCAGCCCATCGAGCAGGGCGATTTCGCCGATGACATCGCCGGGCTCGAGCAGGGCGAGCGTCAATTCCCGCCCGTCCACATGTCCGAGATGAATGCGCACGAGGCCTTCGGCGATGATGTAGAGGCCGTCGGCCTCGTCCGATTGCCGAAACAGGCAGTGGCCGGCCGGGAAGCTGACGATGCGCGTTGCTTCGGCCACGCGTGCCAGGCACGTGGCTTCAAGGCCCCCGAAGATGCCGGAGGTCGTCAGCCAGCGGTTGATCTCGTTCGGCTGCATGAAGTCCGCGCCACAGTCGCAGAGGATGCCGGGCTCGCGTCACAATCCGCGCGCTCCGTCGCATTCTGCCATAAAGCGGTGCAATGGGAGATGCTCATGTCAGAATTTCACCCTGAGCGGGGGGACGCCGCCGTGCAGAAGGACGGGCGCCACCGACGAGGCGCACTCCGCTTGGCTCATGCGGGTCTGGGCAGTCTTCTCATTGGCCTGGCGTCCCAGCCCGCTGCCGCCCAGATGGCCGGCTGCACGACTGTCGCCGGCAATGTTGGCCAGACCGTCGTGCGCTGCCGCCACGTGACGATCGAGGTGGCGCGCGGCGCCGATGCCGGGCTCGTCGATGACAACGGCGACGGCGCGCCGGACGCGGTCGAGCTCAAGGCCGGCGCGGTCTATATCGAGGACGAGTCGCAGGGCGGAGGCAGGCGCTTCCAGGTGCAGACGCCGCATGCGGTGGCCTCCGTTCGCGGCACAACCTGGGCGGTCGACGTGACGGCGCAGCAAAGCGCTGTTTTCGTCGAGACCGGCCGCGTCGGCGTATCACGGCTTCGCGGCGGACGCGGTGTCGTGCTCGGTCCGGGGGAGGGCGTCGACGTCCGGCCGGGAACGACACCGCTCGTGGTCACCCGCTGGGGCGCGCCGCGGGTCAGGGCTCTGCTCGCCCGGTTCGGGCGCTGACCCATGCCGCGCGGCGACGGGGCGCGTCCGCTGACCCTCGCGGCCATCCTGCTCGCGCTGGTCTGGAGCGCCTATGTCGCCCATTGGCAGGTCGCGGGCCGCGCCAGCGCGCTCGACCGGCTCGAAGCCGTCGCGCTCGATCTGCGAGCGGTCTTTGCGCCGCGCAGGCCACCGCCGGCGGATCTCGTGATCATTGCTATCGATGACGAGACGGTGCGGCAGGCTGGTCGCTATCCCCTGCCGCGCGACGTGATGGCCACGCTGGTGGCGGCGATCTCCGCGCAGAAACCGCGCGCACTGGCGCTCGACATCCTGTTCGCCGATCCCGGCCCGCGGGATCAGGACGCGGCGCTCGCCCGAGCACTTCAGGAAACTCCGGCCGTCATCGCGGCGGCGGGGCTGTTCGGCGAAGGGCGGGACATGCGCACGGAAGGCGCCGTTAGCCGCGTGCCACAACCGCGCCAGCTGCTCTGGCCGGTCGAACCGATGGCGACGGCGGCGGATGTGGGGCTCGTCAATGTGGCGACGGATTACGGCGGCATCCCGCGCCACGCGCCGCTCCTGTTCCGCGGCTCGAGCGGCCTCATTCCGTCCTTCGTCCTGCTCGGCGCTGCGCTTGCCACCGGCGCGGAGCCGCAGTTGACCGGCGAGGCGCTGCGCCTGGGGGCCCGTTCGATCCCCCTCGATCTCGGACAGCATCTGGCGCTTCGCTACTACGGCCCCCGCGGGACGATACCGACCATCAGCGCGGCCCGGCTTCTCGCCGCGCCGGCAGCGGGGCAGGCGGCCCCCGATCTCGCCGGCAAGACGATCGTCATCGGCGCGACGGCGGTCGGCAGCGGTGACAGCTTTCCCACCCCCTTCTCCGCCGTGGTCCCCGGCGTGGAGGTGCTCGCCACCGCTATCGGGAATCTCGTGGCCGGGGATGCGCTCACGCGCACGGCCATCAGTCGATGGCTTGATGCGGGCGCAGCCGGCATCCTCGCGCTTGCCGCGATCGGCCTCATCAGCATGCGGCGGGTCGCGACCGGACTGCTGCTCGTCGGGCTGCTCGCCGTCGCCTGGGTCGGCCTTTCCTTCGTCGGCTACATACTGGGATACTGGGTCAGCACGACTGTGCCCCTCGCGGCGATGCTGCCGGTCGCGGCCGTCTATGGCGCGGCCCGCCTCTGGCTGGAGCGGCGCAAGGTCCGGCATCTCACCGGCGTCGAGGAGCGCCTGCTGCCGCTGCAGCCGCGTCCGATCGCGATCAGCTTGTCGGAGGATCCGAATTTCCTCGCCGCGCCGGTTGCGCAGGATGCCGCAATCCTGTTCGTCGACCTCGCCGGCTATACCGGGCTTTCGGAAGCCCTTGGCGCGGAACGCACGCGCGAACTCCTCAAGGGCTTTCAGAAGCTGGTCGATGCCGTCGTCAATGCGCATGGCGGCTTCGTCGTCACCTTCATGGGGGACGGCGCTATGGGGCTCTTCGGCTTTCCAGATCCTGAGGACGGCGCGCTGCGTGCCTTGCGGGCGCTCGATGAACTCGACCGGCGCCTGCGCGACGACTGGGCCGGCGAAAGCCTCATGGAGCATGCGCCGCGTCCGCGTGCGCGCCTCAGCGCCCATTACGGGCCGGTGGTCGTTTCGCGCCTGGGCGGGGAGAGCCACCAGCAGGTCACGGCGACCGGCGACACGGTGAATGTGGCGAGCCGGCTCCTCGAAGTGGCCAAGGCGCAGGGCGCGACCGTCGTCGTCAGCGAAAGCATCCTGCACGCCGCGGGCGAGGGCGCCTTGCTCGCGCGTTACTCCCCGCCCATGGAGGTGCCGATCCGCGGCCGGACGGCGCCTGTCGCGGTGCGCATCGCCGCCGCGCGCGACTGATGCGCGGATAGCTCACCGGGCCTGGGGACAAAGCGTTTGCCTGTCATGCAGATGTTGCAGAGGGCCGGTAGCTCACCGGATCAAGCCAGTCTGGATTTGTTCCAGTGAGAATGGAGCCTTCGCGATGACCGAACAGACGCCACGCGCCACCGCGTTTCCGACCAGTCTGCTGGAAGAAGCGGACGGAGAGGGGCGCAACCCGACCGCCAATCCCACCATGGGCGAAATCATTTCGACCCGCTTCTCGCGCCGCGGCCTGCTCAAGGGCTCGCTCGCCGTGTCCGCCATCGCAGCGACCGTGAGCCCGCTCGCCCTGGTGACGGCCGACAAGGCCAAAGCCGCGAGCTCGGCCTTCTCCTTCACGGAGGTCGAAGCCGGCGTCGACGCCAATCACCACGTGGCGCCCGGCTATGATGCCGACATCCTGCTGCGCTGGGGCGATCCGCTCTTCCCGGATGCGCCTGCCTTCGACCCGCGCAACCAGAGCGCCGAGGCGCAGCGCCGGCAGTTCGGCTACAACAACGATTACGTCGGCTATATTCCGCTCGACGGCTCGCCGACGCATGGTCTGCTCGTTGTCAACCATGAATATACCAACGAACATCTGATGTTCCCGGGCATCGTGCAGGTCGTCGACGGGAAGGCGAAGATCGCCCCGGCCGACCAGAAGCGCGTCGACATCGAAATGGCCGCCCATGGCGGCACGATCGTCGAGATCCGCAAGGTTGACGGCAAGTGGCAGGTCGTGCGCGACGGTCGCTACAATCGCCGCATCACCTCCGCGACGCCGATGGAATTGACCGGCCCCGCCGCCGGGCACGATCGGGTCAAGACGAGCGACGATCCGACCGGCACCAAGGTGATCGGCACCGTCAACAACTGCGCCGGCGGCGTCACGCCCTGGGGCACCTATGTCATGGCCGAGGAGAATTTCCACGGCTACTTTGCCGGCAAACTGCCCGAAGGCCATGCCGAGGCTGCCAACTACAAGCGCTATGGCGTGCCGGAGTCGACCTATCAGTGGGCCAATTTCTACGACCGCTTCGATATCGCGAAGGAACCGCACGAGCCGAACCGCTTCGGATGGATCGTCGAGGTCGATCCGATGGATCCGAACTCCACGCCGAAGAAGCGCACGGCCCTCGGCCGCTTCAAGCATGAGGGCGCGGAATCGATCGTCGCGAAGGATGGGCGCGTCGTGTTCTATCTCGGCGACGACGAGCGCTTCGACTATGTCTATAAATTCGTGACGGCCGGCCGCTTCGACCCGAACAACCGCGCGGCCAATATGAACCTTCTCGACGAAGGCACGCTCTATGTCGCGAAATTTGCGCCGGACGGCACGCTGACCTGGCTGCCGGTCGTCCATGGCCAGGGGCCGCTGACGGCTGCGAACGGTTTCAACAGCCAGGCCGACGTGCTGATCGAGACGCGGCGCGCCGGCGACCTGCTCGGCGCGACCAAGATGGACCGCCCCGAAGACATCCAGCCGAACCATGTCAATGGCAAGGTCTATGTGATGCTCACCAACAACACGCGGCGCACGGCCGACCAGGTCGATACTGCTAATCCGCGCGCCAAGAACGCCTTCGGTCATATCATCGAAATCGCCGAGGACGGTGGTGACTTCGCCGCCACGACCGGTCGTTGGGAAGTGCTGCTGAAATGCGGTGATCCGTCGGTCGCCGCGGTCGGGGCTTCCTTCTCCACCGAGACCACAAAGAACGGCTGGTTCGGCATGCCCGACAATTGCGCCGTCGACAGCGCCGGGCGCCTGTGGGTCTCGACCGACGGCAACTCGCCGAAGGACACCGGCCGCACCGACGGGCTCTGGGCGGTCGATACCGAGGGCGAGGCGCGCGCCACCTCCAAGCTGTTCTATCGCGTGCCGGTTGGCGCTGAGATGTGCGGCCCCTTGTTCACGCCCGATGACGAGACGGCCTTCGTCGCCGTGCAGCATCCGGGCGATGGCGGCGAGGATTGGGAGGGCTTCGCCCGTCCCTCCTATTACGAAGACCTCTCGACCCGCTGGCCGGACTTCAAGGACGACATGCCCGTGCGTCCGTCCGTGGTTGCCATTACCAAGCAGGGCGGCGGCAAGATCGCGGTCTGAGCAAGATCGCGGTCTGCGTTTTCCGCAAACGACAACGGGGCGGCTTCGGCCGCCCCGCTCTTTTTACAGCACTGAATTCAGTCGGTTCAGCGTGCCTGCACGAGGGAGGAGATGATCCCCGTCGCCATATTGATCATCGCATAATTGCCGTCGACCTCGACCCACTGATGGCCGCGGGGCGGCCGGCTGAGCCGATGGCGGCGCCAGTCGCGGTCAGACACGACGTGGCGGCGGTAGGACGATGGCACGGCCTTGCCACGGGCCCACCAGGCCGGGCGCTGCGTGGCGCGTGGGCGCGATGCCGGTCCCCGCTCGAACTGTTGCGGACGATGATCGCGCATGTTGTCGTGGCGTACCGGGCCATGATCCGGGGATCGATCATATCGTTGTTGGGCAAAAGCGGCACTTGAATCGATCAATGCCAATGCCAAACCAGCAATAAGAAGTTTTTTCATGTCTTGAGACCTTTATCCTTCAACTGCATCGCCACACGATCGGCGATTCGCGATGAACGGAACATGAAGATCCTGATTAAGCTTTTGTAACAAGACGGAAACGTTGTTCCTCGCGCATGCGAGGTCTGCGCGAGAGGCCGCACTGCTGGATCTCGGCGACGCGTGACGTTTTGGGACTTTTTTCGAAGGCGCGTCGCTTCTACCATTTGGCCATGTGTGGTCGCATCGTCCAAGCTAGCCCGTCCGAACTTCTGGCACTCGGCCTCGTCATCGGCGAAGGTCTGCAGGCCGGCGCGGGGCAACCCCGTTTCAATGGGGCACCGGGGCAGGAGCTAGGGGTGGTGCGCCGGCATCCGCAGACGGGGCGCTATCACCTCGACCGGCTGCTCTGGGGACTCGTCCCTTTCTGGCTGGCCGATCCGACCGGCGGCAGACGGCCGATCAACGCCAAGGCGGAAACGGTGCGCACGCTCCCGAGCTTCCGTGAGGCCTATGCGCGGCGGCGTTGCCTCCTGCCCGTCGACGGCTTCTTCGAATGGCAGCAAATGGGCCGCGGTGCCAAGCGGCCGCACGCCATCACTATGCGCGACCGCGCGCCCTTCGCGCTGGCAGGGCTTTGGGAGAATTGGCGGCACCCGGAAACGGGGACCTGGATCCGCACCTTCTGCGTGCTGACGAGCGAGGCCAACAGCCTGATCAGCGCGATCCACCACCGCATGCCGGTGATCATTCCGCCGCGGGCCTATGTGCGGTGGCTGTCGGGGGAGGCGGATCCCGCCGATCTTCTTGCGTCCTTTCCGGCCGATGCCATGGCGCTCTGGCCCGTATCGACCCGGGTGAACAGCCCGGCCAATGACGACGCTGCGTTGCTCGACCCCGCTGCCGATGCCGTTGTCGAAGACCGGCTTCTCTGAAGTCGGGCGTTATCGTCCGGCTTGACGGCGGTGCCTCTATAAGACCTATCGATGCTCGCGCTCTCCGGAACCTCTGCGGGAGGCACGACCCGGGACCGAGGCATGGAGCATCTTTTCACGGCCGTCGAGCCCTTTGTGCGCGCGCACGGCTCGCCTGTCGTCGGCATCGTCCTGTTCTTCGAATCGCTCGGGCTGCCATTGCCCGGCGAATCCATGCTGATCGTGGCCGGTGTGCTCGCCTCGCGCGGCGAAATATCGCCGACCCTGCTCATCCTCTACGCCTGGATCGGTTCGGTGCTCGGCGACAATGCCGGCTATGTCATCGGCCGTCTGCTCGGGCGTCAGGTGCTGTTGCGCTATGGGGGGAAGGTCGGCCTGACGGCAGAGCGTTTCGCCCGCATCGAGGAGGTTTTCGCCCGCTACGGTCCGGTCGCCGTGGCCTTCGCGCGCTTCGTCAATATCCTGCGCCAACTCAACGGCATCGTCGCGGGCGTCGCGGGCATGCCGTGGGAACGGTTTCTCCTGTTCAACGCGCTTGGCGCTGCGCTGTGGGTCGGCGTCTGGGGTGGAGGCGCGCTCCTCTTCGGCAGGCATATCGGCACCTTCGAGGGCCTTCTCCACCATCTCGGGCCCTGGGGGATGGCGGCGCTGGCCGCCGCAGCCATCGCCAGCGTCGCGGGCATCGTCTGGCTTGCCCGCCGCACGGGCTCGGTAAAGGGCTGAACTCATTGGGTTTTCATCTGTGCCGCGGTCCGGTGGCGATGCGCACCATTACCCCGCGTTAACATTCCGGTCATCATGTCATGGTTTTGCCGCATTTGGCCGCACTTTTGATGGCCAAGTCTTGTTCACACCGTTGTGCGCGATTCGGCTGAATTCTGGCCGATTCGTTTCAGTGCCCCGTAAGCGCCAGTCTGGCACGCTCGACGATGGCTGGAGGTCTTCAGCGGCTTCCCGGCGGATGCGCTTGCTTGCGTGTTCTCCGGCAGGTCTGTACATGGACTTCGTCCGCAACAACAACGGGATGGGCCGATGCCGGTAACGCAGAAGACGCCAGGAAGCCGACGCGCTCGTGAAGCCGCCGATGAAATTCCCGGAAATCTTCCGCGTACCGCGAGTCTAAGACCCTTTCCGATATTGGTGCTGCGGGCGGCCGCGGCATCCGCGGTTGCTCTGATTGCGGCCAATTGCGTGCCGCAAACCGCCAAGATCGATCCGAAATCCAGCGACCCGGCAACTGTGGCAGACAAAAGCACGCTGCCCAAGGGTGGCGGCCGCGATCACGTCGGCAAGCCCTATAAGGTCGGCGGCAAGACCTTCCATCCTAAGGAAAATGCCGAGTATTCGCGTGTTGGCCTGGCATCCTGGTATGGCGGCATCTTCCATGGCCGTCGCACCGCCAACGGCGAGATATTCGACAAGAATTCCATCGCCGCGGCGCATCCGACCTTGCCCTTGCCGAGCTACGTCCGCGTCACCAATCTCACCAACAGCCGCTCGATCATCGTTCGCGTCAACGATCGCGGCCCGTTCCACGGCAACCGGCTTATCGACGTCTCGCAACGGACGGCTGATGTCCTCGGTTTCAAGCAGGCCGGCACGGCGCGCGTTCGCGTCGATTACATCCGCCGGGCGTCTATTCGGGGCACCGACGATCGCATGCTTCTGGCAACATTGACGGAAGGCCGTCCGGCATCATTGCCAGGTAGTGCAGCGCCCACCGCGGTGGCGCAGGCCGCGCCGGCGCGGCCGGCGCTCGCCTTCCGGCAGCCGGAGAACGTGAATACGACGCAACCGCCCATTCAGCAGGTCGCCTTCCGTGCGGCGGCGCCCTCCACGCAAGCTGCCAGTCCGGTATCCTCCTTTGCGACGGCCCCGGTGCCGCAGTCGGTGCGCCTGGTCAGCAATATGCCGCTTCCGCCCGAGCGGCCCTTCGATCTGGGCACGACCAAAGTGACACCGAAGCCGGCAGGTTCGCGTGGACCTCGCGAGGCGACCCGGCAGGAGCAGCGCCCGATCAAGACGGCTGCCTTGGCCTATGGGGCGGAGACGCCGAGCCGTTTCGTCGTAACATCGGCGTTCAATAGCGTAAATTCGCAGGGCTTCGTTTCCTTCAAGTAGACCGTGCGGGATTAGAAGCCTCCCTCCAACCGTTGATTTCGCGGCAGGCCGGGCGCAAGGTCCCGGCTGTGTCGCGTTCTGCTGGTGGGAGTAGCCGATATGCTTCTTCGCGTATCCGGAGTCGTTCGCCTATGTCGGGCCGTTCCCCCGTATCGGGCCGTGGCGATCGCTTGCGGGCTCGTCATCGCGATGTCCCTGCCGGCGGCTGCGCAGGACTTTCGCTCGGCCGCGCCACATGCCCTGCTGATGGACTTCGGCTCGGGGACGATCCTCTACGACAAGGCGGCGGACGAGCGTATCATCCCGGCGAGCATGACGAAGATCATGACGGCCGAGGTCCTGTTTCATGAGATCAAGGCCGGGCGCGTCTCGCTGGATACCGAATTCGTCGTCTCCGAGAACGCTTGGCGGCGCGGGGGCGGGCCGTCGGGCGGTTCGGCCATGTTCGCGGTTCTCGGAAGCTCGGTCAAAGTGGTCGACTTGATCCAGGGAATAGCGGTTCAATCCGGCAACGACGCGGCGATCACGGTTGCCGAAGGCATCGCGGGGACGGAGGAGAATTTCGCGCGCATGATGAACGACCGCGCCCGGGAGATTGGCCTCAAGGATTCGGTCTTCGTCAATTCAACGGGGCTCGAAGGCCCCGGCCAGCACACGACCGCGCGGGACCTCGCCATCCTCTCCGCCCATCTCATTCGCACCTATCCCGATCTCTACCGCTATTTCGGCGAGGCCGAATTCACCTGGAACAAGATCCGGCAGCGCAACCGCAACCCGCTGCTGACGAAGAACATTGGCGCTGACGGCATCAAGACGGGCTATCTCAAGGAGGCCGGCTACGGCATGGTCGGCTCGGCGGTGAATGAGGGACGGCGGCTGATCGTTGTCGTGGCCGGCCTGAAAACGGCTCGCGAGCGCGGCGACGAAGCGCATAAGCTCTTGTCCTGGGGCTTGCGTTCGTTCGAAACGCGGCGGCTGTTCGATGCGGGCGAGGAAGTCGGCCAGGCCTCCGTCTATGGCGGCGCGCAAGGCTCGGTCGGTCTCGTATCCCCCACGCCCGTCGACGTGCTCATTCCGCGCGGCACAGCCGACAAGCTCGTGGCCAAGATCACCTATACCGGGCCATTGCTGCCACCGCTCGATGCGGGTAAGGAGGTTGCTCGGCTCAAGGTAACGCGTGGCGACGCCGAGGTGCTCGACGTGCCGCTGGTCACGGCTCAGCCGGTTACCGCCGGGTCGGTTTCCCAGCGCGCCCTCGATGCCGCCCTCGAGTTGTCGACCGGCTTCATTCGCGATGCCTTCAACAAGCTCTAGCCCGCGGCGGCGGACAACCATGACGGCACCTTTCATCACCTTCGAGGGCGGGGAAGGCGCCGGAAAATCCACACAGATCAAGCGGCTGGCAGCGCGTCTTGGTGCGGCGGGCATCGACACGCTGGTGACGCGCGAGCCCGGCGGCTCGCCGAAGGCCGAGCGCATCCGCGACGTTCTCTTGTCGGGGCGCGTCAAGCCCTTCGGTGCGCTTGCCGAAGCCGTCCTGTTCTCGGCGGCGCGTATCGATCATATCGACACGGTGATCGCACCGGCGCTCAAGCGCGGCACATGGGTGCTGTGCGATCGCTTCATCGATTCCACGCGCGCCTATCAAGGCGTCTCCGGCGAGGTGGATGCGCGTGAGATCAGGACGCTCGAACGGGTGGTGGTCGGCGAGCTCAGGCCGACCATGACCTTCATCCTGGATATCCCGCCGGAACTCGGACTTGAACGGGCAGCGGCGCGCCAAGGCGACGGGGGCAGGGACCGGTTCGAGGCCGAAGGCCTCGCTTTCCACGAAAACCTGCGCAACACCTTTCTCGAGATCGCCGCGGCGGAGCCCGAGCGCTGCGTCGTCGTCGATGCGCGCGACGACGAGGAGGCTGTCGCGGAGCGCATCTGGAAGCATGTCTCGGGACACCTGCCGGTTCGCCCGCCGCAACGCCGCAAACGGTCTCGCCGTGCCACCGTCTGACGGTCTGGAAGCTGATCGTTTCGGCGACGCGCCGCATCCGCGTGAGCAGGCCCTGCTCGTCGGCCACGGCGCCGCGGAGGCAAGCTTTCTCGATGCCTTTCGCGCCGGGCGGCTGCACCATGCCTGGCTCATCGGCGGGCCGCAGGGTATCGGCAAGGCGACCTTCGCCTATCGGGCAGCACGCTTCCTTCTCGCTCATTCCGACCCCGCTGACCCGGCGGTGACGGCCGCGACCGATCTCAGCGTCGATCCGGCCAATCCGGTGGCGCGCCGGGTCGAGGCGCTCTCCCATCCCGATCTCGTCGTGCTGCGGCGGACGCCCGGCACGGACAAGAAGGGACCGTCGACCTTCATCCCGGTGGACGCGGTGCGCCGCGCGCTCGCCGTCTTCGGCTCCACGGCCGGGGCCGGCGGCTACCGCATTTGCATCGTCGACAGTGTCGAGGATCTGAACACGGCCGGCGCCAATGCGCTGCTGAAGGTGGTCGAGGAGCCGCCGCCGCGCTCGCTGTTCCTCATCGTGGCACATGCGCCGGGACGAACCATGGCGACGCTGCGATCGCGCTGTCGCAAGCTCGCCCTGCGGCCGCTCGCCGCCGAGGACGTTGCGACCGTTCTCGGCCAGCTCGACCCTGCGGCAGATACCGCCGCCATCCGGCGCGCGGCGGAATTGGCGGAAGGGTCGGTGCGCAACGCCCTTCAACTGGTCGATCCCGATGTGATCGCCCTCGTTGAGCGCGTGCGCCGGACGCTCGACCGGCTGCCCGACGAAGACGTGCCCGAGCTCTACAGCTTGGCCGATCTTCTGTCCGGCCGGGCCGAGGAGGAACGCTTCGCGACTTTTCTCGCGACCGTCGGCGATTGGGTGTCCGGGCATATCCGCGCCCGCGCGCCGGAGGGCGCCTCGCGCCTTGCGCCGCTCGTGGAGGTATGGGACAAAGGCCAGCGCGCGGCGCGTGAGGTCCAGGTGCTCAATCTCGATCGTCGCCCGTTCGTACTCTCCCTTATCGGCGACCTCGCGGAGGCCGTTCGACGCACCAGCGTCGTGTGAGCCCATGGGGCGCTTCTGACGGTTGGCGCATGGTCGAGAAGTCCAAGTTCTACATCACCACGGCGATCTCCTATCCCAATGGCGCGCCCCACATCGGCCACGCCTATGAGGACGTCGCCACCGATGCGATCGCTCGCTTCAAGCGGCTGGACGGTTATGAGGTCTTTTTCCTCACCGGGGTGGATGAACACGGCCTGAAGATGATGCAGACGGCGGCCAGGGAGGGCTTGACGCCGCGGGCTCTCGCCGATCGCAACAGCGCGCTCTTCCGGCAGATGGCTGAGACTTTCGCCGCCTCGCACGATCGCTTCATCCGCACGACGGAGCCGGCGCATTATGCCGCTTCGCAGGAGCTGTGGCGGCGCATGCGCGATGCCGGTGACATCTATCTCGGCACCTACGCCGGCTGGTACTCCGTTCGGGACGAAGCCTTCTATGACGAGAGCGAGACGCGGGTCGAAAACGGCCAGCGCCTCGGCCCGCAGGGCACGCCCGTGGAGTGGACCGAGGAACAGACCTATTTCTTCCGGTTGTCTGCCTATCAGGAGAGGCTGCTCGCCCACTACGAGGCTAATCCCGGCTTCATCGCGCCGGAAACGCGGCGCAACGAGGTGGTGAGCTTCGTCAAGGGCGGGCTGCAGGATCTCTCGATCTCGCGCACGGCGCTGACCTGGGGCGTACCGGTGCCGGACGCCCCCGACCATGTGATGTATGTATGGGTCGACGCGCTCACGAATTATCTGACCGGCGTCGGCTTTCCCGATGCGGAGGCCGCAACCTTCGAGCGCTTCTGGCCGGCCGACGTCCATATCATCGGTAAGGATATCACGCGCTTTCACGCGGTTTATTGGCCGGCTTTCCTGATGTCGGCTGGTCTGCCGCTGCCCAAGCGCGTTTTCGGCCACGGTTTTCTCTTCAACCGCGGGGAGAAGATGTCGAAGTCGGTCGGCAATGTGATCGACCCCTTCGCGCTGGCCGATGCCTATGGCCTCGATCAGCTGCGCTATTTCCTGCTGCGCGAAGTGCCCTTCGGACAGGACGGCAATTACAGCCACGAGGCGATCGTCAATCGCATCAACGCCGATCTCGCGAATGATCTCGGCAATCTCGCGCAGCGGTCGCTGTCGATGATCGCCAAGAACTGCGACGGCACTATTCCGCAGCCATCGGCCTTCACGCCGGCGGACGAGGCCCTGCTCGCGGCTGCCGACGCGCTCCTGGCGAAGGGGCGCGCCGCGATGGAGGACTTTGCGTTGCATGCCATGCTCGCCGAGATCTGGAGCGTGGTGGCGGAGGCCAACCGCTATTTCGCGGCGCAGGCCCCCTGGACACTGCGGAAGTCCGATCCGGCGCGCATGGCGACCGTTCTCTACGTCACCGCCGAGGTGCTGCGCACGGTCGCGATTCTTGCCCGCCCGGTCACTCCGACGGCTGCGGACAAGCTTCTCGACCTTCTCGCCGTTTCGGCCGCGGCGCGCGATTTCGCCGCGCTCGGCCCGAAGGGGCGCCTTGCCGCCGGCGCCGCCTTGCCACCACCCATGCCCATCTTCCCGCGCTACATGGAGCCGGAGGAGGGCGCCGCGTGACGGCACTGGTCGATAGCCACTGCCATCTCGATTACTACCAGACGGATCTCGAGGCCGTGCTGGCGCGCGCACGCGCGGCCGGCGTCGGCCGGCTGGTGACGATCTCGACCCATGTGAGCAAGGTCGACACCTATCGGACGCTGGCGGAGCGGCCGGGCGTCTTCTTCTCCGTCGGCACCCATCCGCATCACGTCGGTGAGGAGCCGGACGTGCCAGTTGCCACGCTGATCGACCTCGCGCAGCATCCCCGCTGCGTGGCGATTGGCGAAGCTGGGCTCGACTATTTCTACGACCGCAACCCGCGCGACCTGCAGCAGATGGTCTTCCGCACGCATATCGCGGCGGCGCGGGAGAGCGGCCTGCCGCTCGTCATTCATGCACGCTCGGCCGATGAGGACGTGATCGCGATCCTCGAGGAGGAGATGGCGGTTGGGCCCTTCACGGCCGTGCTGCATTGCTTCTCGTCGGGGCCGGAGCTTGCAGCGGTCGGGCTCCGCCTCGGCCTCTATATCTCCTTCTCCGGCATTCTCACCTTTCGCCGGTCGGAGGAGTTGCGTGCGATTGCCGCGAGCGCTCCTATGGACCGACTGCTGGTGGAGACGGACGCGCCTTATCTCGCCCCCGAGCCCTTTCGCGGCAAGCGCAACGAGCCGGCCCATGTGGTGCATACAGCGCGTGTGCTTGCCGAGGTCAAAGGCGTGTCCGTGCCCGAGCTCACCGTCGCCACGACAGCCAATGTCGAGCGGCTGTTCCACAAGATCGGCCGCGACGAGCTGGAGAGCGGGCCGGCGGAGGCCGCCCCGTGACCCTCGTCGTCACCATTCTCGGCTGCGGATCGTCTGGGGGCGTGCCGCGCGTCGGTGGCGGCTGGGGCGCCTGTGATCCGGGCAATCCCAAGAACCGGCGGCGCCGTTGTTCCATTCTGGTCGAACAACATGGTGCGGCCGGAACGACGCGCGTCCTCGTCGACACCTCGCCCGACCTGCGCGAGCAACTGCTCGGCGCCGGCGTCCAGCATCTCGACGGCGTTCTCTACACCCACCAGCATGCCGACCATACCCATGGCATCGACGACCTGCGCCCGCTGTCGCTCCACATGCGCCGGTCTATTCATGTCTATGCAAATCGAGTGACCGACGATTTCCTGCGCGAGACCTTCGGCTATTGCTTCGCGACACCGCTCGGCAGTGATTATCCACCTTTTCTCGTCGATCATTCCGTCGAGAACGGTGAGCCCCTCGTCGTGAAGGGGGCCGGCGGGCCGCTCGAGGCGGTGCCCTTTCGCATGCAGCACGGGAGCATCGAGGCCTTAGGCTTTCGATTCGGCCGCTTCGCCTATGCAACCGATGTGAGCGCCATGCCGGAAGAAAGCGTCGCAGCGCTGCTCGGGCTCGACCTCCTCGTCGTCGACGCCCTGCGATACCGGCCGCATCCGACGCATTTCAGCGTAGCGGAGGCGCTCGATTTCATTGCGCGGGTCGCGCCCCGTCGGGCCGTGCTCACCAATCTCCACAATGATCTCGATTACGCGCGTCTCGCCGCCGAATTGCCACCGCATGTGGAACCGGCCTATGACGGGCTGAGATTGGCCGTCGACGAGAACGCCTGAGCCGCGCGGCGCAAAAGCCACGCCTCTCCGCCAATTCCCTTCCCTGAGCCCGATCTGCCATTCCCGCGACCCCTTCTGCGCGACCTGCATTGCCGCATTCGATCCATTTGCCATCCTGGATTGTATGTATTGAAGAGTATCTCCTCATGGCTGTAATGCGGAATTGGCGGGATCTATCATGCGCCGCGATCGGCACGGCCTTGCGCGACGGATTTGGTTGCTCTGGGCACTCATTCTTGCCGGTGGTGCGCCGATCCCCGCGGTTGCACAGGGCTGTTCCTCGCGCCTGGCCGATCAGGCTGCGGCTGCCGCTTGCCGCGCCGCGGACGAGGTCCAGCGGAACGCTGCGGCCTTGCCGCTGGTAGAGATCGGCTTGGGCCAAACCGGGCTTGCCGCAAGCCTGCACGCGCCGCCCTGGAATGGCGCAGCATTTTCCGGCGCCCTCGACCTGCTGCGCCTGCGGCAGCTCAATGGGGCGCCCGCCGTCCCCAGCGTACCGACGGATGTGCGCTTGCAAGTCGGCGTTCGTGCGCAGGGAAAGCCCCTGTCTCAAGCCGATGTGCTGTGGTTCCAGGCAGCTTTCGCCGAGGGAGCCTTTCTCTATTTCGGCCAGGCGGAAACGCCTCTTGCGGCGCGATCCGATCTAGCGCGCAATCCGGAGGGATTGGCGCAATCGCTCGGGTGGGGGTTTTCGTCGGCGCTGTTGCATCAGTGGATGCCGTCGCTTCGCCAGAACTTCTTCGCGAGCTTCGCGCTCGTCGGCCCGCCGCAGGCGCCTTTGCGCGCGGCTGATGGCGTCGGCGATCTCGGGTTCTTCCGCACCGGCTCCAGCCTCGTCTGGTCACCGACAGACGGCGTCGACCTCGGGCTGGAGGTGCTCTACCGGCATGTGGGCGAAGTCAGCCGGCGCCGGGTGAATTTCATGGACCCGTCGGCGGAAGGCACGGTGGACGCGCGCCTGCGCCTGCAAACCGACTTTTGATGAGCGGGGCGTGGGCGAGGGCTCAGCCGCGGTCGTCGACCCGGTTCACGAAGCGCAAGATGATCTTCATGACCTGCGGATCCCAGGTCAGCGGCGGATGGCCCTGGTCGGGAATGGTGACCGCTTCCAGCCGCGGATGGGAAGCCTCCATCTGCGCCAGCGTTTCGGCCGAGAGAATGTCGGAATTGGCGCCGCGCAACGCGAGCACGGGAACGCCGCGCAGCGTGTCGAAAGCTCGCCAAAGGTCCGGCAACGGCTCTTCCAGATCGACGGCCTCGAGCGTTTTCACCAGGGCGGGATCATAGGCCGGCACGAGCTTGCCGTCCTGCTCCGTCCAGGTGCGGCGTGCCATCAGGTCCCAGTCGGCGTCGCCCAAATTGGGGTATTGGGCGCTCGACAACAGCTTCAGTACCTGACCGGCCTCCCGGAAATTGGCTGGCGTCGGGAGCTTGCCGATCGTGCTGCGGATGCGGATCAGGCCTTTTCGGTCGACGACAGGCCCGACATCGTTGAGGACGGCGGCGCGGACCATGCTGCCTCGCGAGACCGCGAGCGCCATGGTGATGAGCCCGCCACGCGACGTGCCGATGAAAATCGCACGGGGCACGTCGAGAGCGGTGAGGACGTGAAGGAGATCCTCCGTCTCGATGCGCAGGTCGTAATTCGCCCAGTTGGGATCGCGTTCCGAGAGACCGCGGCCGCGATAATCCACCGCAATCACCCGCAGCGGCTGTTTGGCGTCCGAAGAGAGGGCGACAGCGAGCTCATGGAAATCGGCAGCCGTGCGCGCAAGCCCCGGCAGGCAGACCACCGTGGGCACGTCGCTGGGATGCGGGCCGTAGATGCGCACATGTAGGCGCAAGGCATCGCCGCCGCTGACATAGACGTCGCTGTGGCCGTCGGAGGCGCTCATGGAAAACCGGTCCTAGAAGTCTGCAGCTATGGAAAAGAGCCGCGATGAAGATCTTGCTCGATCAGCAGGGCCGTGCGGTCGCCGAGGATATGCCGGTAGACCTGCAGATTCTCCATGATCCGCTGCACGTAGTTTCGGGTTTCCTCGAAGGGGATGCGCTCCACCCAATCCACCGTATCGACGCCCTCGCTCCGTGGATCGCCATAGGCGGCGATCCACTTGCGCACATTGCCAGGCCCGGCATTGTAGGCGGCAAAGGTCAATAAATAGGAGCCTCGCCAATAGGCGACGAGATCTCCGAGATGGGCCGTGCCGAGGGCGGCGTTATAGGCGGGGTCGCTCGTCAGCCGGTCGAGGTCGTAGGGCAGCCCTGCGCGCTGGGCGGTGAGCTTCGCCGTGGCCGGCATGAGCTGCATGAGCCCACGGGCGCCGGCCGACGAGACGGCATCCGCCTCGAAGGCGCTCTCCTGACGGGCGATCGCGAACGTCATAGGGCGTTCGACAGAATTGCCGACAGCCTGGAACTGAGGGATGCCGGTCGTCGGAAAGCCCGCCCATTCGAGCGGGAAGCCGCGATAGAGGGCCCGCTTGCCGACGACCAACTCGGCGCGGGTGTCACCGAGCGAGGTGGCGATATGCGACAGTGCGAGCATCGCATCCGCTCCCTCCACGCGCTTGGCGAATTCGCCGAGGATCATCGTCGCGAGGTCGCGTTCCTCGAGCGCATAGAGGAGGCGTATCGCCTGCACGATGCCGCGCTGCTCGAGGGCTGCACGCACCATCATATCGCCCTGCCGCGGCTCACTGACGGGAAGATCGGTCATTCCCAAACGGGCGCGGGAGAGCTGCCCGTAATAGGTGGTGACATGCTTGGCAGCCGCTTCATAGAAGCGCTTGGACAATGCGATCTTGCCGGCCGCTTCGGCCGCCCGGCCGCGCCAATAGGCCACTCGCGAAACCGAGGTCGACAGATCCGCATGGGGTTCCGCCAGGGCGAAGTGCCGTGCGGCCGTCTCAGGCTCCTTGAGAAAACGTAAGGCGATCCAGCCGGCGAGAACCTCCGATTCGATGTTGTCCGTCTCGCTCTCGGCGACCTCGGGGCTCACGACCTTATAGGCTTCACGTGGCGAGCCGGCATCCAGTAGCCCGCGCGCCAGGCGCCGCCGCTCCCCTGCCCATTCGTCGCCTTCGATGACCTTGTCAGGAGCCGTCGGTGCCTTCGCTATCACCTTGGCCGCTTCGTCTTTTTTGCCGCGGCGCCGGAGTTGTTGCGCCTCCGCAAAGACGACCAGCGGATCGATGCGGTCGGCGGCCGGCAATTCGGCGAGCGCTTTCGCGGGATCGACACCCCGGTCGAGCGCCATGCGCGCCTTGAGAAGGCGCTCCTCTCGCGGGCCGATATCGCTCGCGAGCCGCTGGGCCGTCGTCCAGTCCTTCCTGAAGGCCAATCGCTCCAGACGGCCACGATCGTCGTCGTCAGTCAGGACATCCGGAAAACTGTCGCGGATGGCGCGTTCGAGATCGCGATCGACCGGGTCACGGCGCCAGGCTTCCCTAATCAGCGCAGCCGCCGCCTTGTCCTTGCCCTCAGCCCGGCGGACGAGCGCCAGGGCGAACTTGCCGTCGGCGCCTTCTGGCGCGCGCGTGGCAAAGAAGCGGGCGATGGTCTCGGGCGTCGCCTTCTCCCGCCACAATGCCTCCTCGGCATATTGCTGGATCGTGTCCTGCTGCGGCCAGTCGCGGTGCTGGTCGAGAAAGGCCGAGAGCCGTGCGAAGCCGATATGTGCGCCGTTGTGGCGGATCGCCACCCATTCGAGAAGCGTGCGTGCCGCAGAGCTCGATATCGCCCGGGCGGCGGCATCGCCCTCGGTGATCTCTCCCTTGCGATAAAGGTCCAGCGCGGCTTTTACGGCTGGCGCCTCGGCGGTGATGGTCGCGAGATCGGGGCGCGCCAGATCGGGGCGGGTGGGCTGCGCCAGATCGGGCGGCGCAAGCGACGCGGTTTCCGCAGACGGCGTCTTGACCGCGGCGACGCCAGGATCGGCATAGGCGAGCTCGGGCGAAAGGGGTTTGGTCGCAGCCGGCTCATCCTTGGCGGGCGGGGATGCAATGGCCGAGAGCGCCTGCACGGCCGGCGCGCCGCCATCGACTGGAGCGGGACCGGCCGGCGTCTGTTCTTGGTGAGGCGCAATCGAGGCCTGTTGCGCCGGGGCGGCAGGCGCCGGCGGCAAGGGAAGGGGACGCGCAGGGACAGGCACCGGTTCGTCCTTCCCGGGAAGGACGATGGCGGTCGACAGAACGGCAACCGTCAATCCCGCGGCGAGGCGCGTCAGCGGCTTCATTCGGTGTCTCCCGGACCGAGGCGTGGATGTCGTCCATCCTGCCTCACGTTCTTTGTCGCTTCCCGATCTTAACGAATTCCAAATCACAAGCTTGACACCTTATACTATGCGGATCCTGAGGCGGACCCTTTGCGCCTTCACGATGAAGCAGCTATGAGTGCCTTCGCGTGCAGGCGGCAGACCGCTGACTAGACAATACGAGCGATGGGAGTCCCCGTGCGGGGGAGGCGAGACCAATGACCACATATGCCCCCTTCAAGGGATCGATCCCCGCCCTCGTCACGCCGTTTCGCAACGGTGCCCTCGATGAAGAGGCCTTCCGGGCCCATGTCGCCTGGCAGATCGAGAACGGCAGCCACGGGCTCGTTCCCGTCGGTACGACGGGAGAAAGCCCGACCTTGACGCATGCCGAGCACAAGCGCGTGGTCGAATGGTGCATTGACGAGGCGAGGGGGCGTGTGCCGGTGATCGCGGGGGCGGGGTCCAACAACACCGCTGAAGCCGTCGATCTCGCGCGCCATGCCGAAAAGGTCGGTGCCGACGGCGTCCTTGTGGTCACTCCCTATTACAATAAGCCCGGCCAAGAGGGGCTGTATCAACATTTCAAGGCAATCAACGACGCCATCGGCATACCCATCATCATTTACAATATTCCACCACGCTCGGTGATCGACATGTCCGTCGACACCATGAAGCGGTTGTTCGAACTGCCGAATATCGCAGGCGTGAAGGATGCGACCGCCAATATGGCGCGCGTCAGCCTGCAGCGGGCGGCAATGGGTCCGCAGTTTAATCAACTTTCTGGCGAAGATGCGACGGCGCTGGGCTTTATGGCGCACGGCGGCCACGGCTGCATCTCCGTGACCGCGAATGTGGCCCCGAAACTGTGCGCGGAGTTCCAGGAGGCCTGCTTGGAGGGCGATTATGCGACCGCCCTCGCCATCCAGGATCGGCTGATGCCCTTGCATCATGCCTTGTTCGTCGAAACCAATCCGTCGCCGGTCAAGGAGGCGCTCGCGCTTCTCGGCCGCATGACGCCGGACGTGCGCCTGCCGATGGTCGCCGTGTCGGAAGCCACGCGCCAGATGCTGCGCGAGGCGCTCCGGCATGCCGGCCTGATGAACGGGTGAGGTGATGGCGGAGGCGAAAGATGCCGTCCGGAACGTCGCGGAAAACCGCAAAGCTCGCTTCAACTACGAGATCGTGGAGCGGCTGGAGGCCGGCATCGCGCTGACCGGTACGGAAGTCAAATCGCTTCGTGAGGGCAAGGCCACGATCACCGAGGCCTATGCCGGCCCTTCGGGCGAGGAATTCCTGCTGTTCAACGCCTATATTCCCGAATATCTGCAGGCCAATCGCTTCAATCACGAGCCGCGGCGACCGCGCAAACTCCTTTTGCACAAGCGGCAGATCAACAAGCTGATCGGCGCCACGCAGCGGCAGGGCTTCACCGTCGTGCCGCTCAAGATCTATTTCAATCCGAAAGGCCGCGCCAAGATCGAACTCGCCCTTGCGCGCGGCAAGAACCTCGGCGACAAACGTGAAACCGAGAAGAAGCGCGATTGGGACCGCGAACGCGCGCGGCTGATACGCGAGAAAGGTTGAGCGTCATGGGCAATGTTGTGCCGGACCCGACAGTTCTTCCGCCCAATCTCCCCGTTCCCGAAAATGACGGTGCGGCGAACCATCTGCCGGGAATGAGAGTGCCCGGTATTGCGCTCGCCGGGACCGACGGCACGCAGGTCAATCTCGCCGACCTCGCCGGCGTGACCGTCGTTTATGCCTATCCGCGCACGGGCCGTCCTGGCGAGGCCTTGCCGGCGGGGTGGGACATGATCCCCGGCGCACGAGGATGCACACCGCAGAGCTGTGCCTTCCGCGATCACCATGCCGAACTCAAGGCGCTAGGTGTCCATCATCTTTTCGGGCTGTCGACCCAGGATACGGCTTACCAGCACGAGATGGCCATGCGCCTCCATCTGCCGTTTCCGGTTCTTTCGGACGCAGACCGTAAGCTCACCGAGGCGCTGCGCCTGCCGACGCTCATCGCGGCAGGCATGGTGCTGCTCAAGCGGCTCACGCTGGTCATCCGGGATGGGGTGATCGAGCATGTCTTCTATCCGGTTTTTCCGCCGGATAAGAGCGCGGAAGAGGTCGTCGCCTGGCTTCAGGACCGTCCGTCAACGTAGGCAGGTTCGAGCGCGCCGGGCGGCCCCTGTCTCCGCGGTGCGACACCCGCTTGACCGCGGGCCGGAAGCGGCGCATATCGGTGCGCATGAGTTCGAACATCGCCACCTGCCGGTCTTACTACCGCCCGCTCCCATAAGAGCGGCAGCGATCGATTTCGCTTATTGATCCAATGCCGCCGCCCGGCGGCATTGTTGTTTGAACTCTGTCCCCGTGCGGCGGCCAGCCTCCGGGGATGACATGACCAAAGCCGCCGAAACGCAATCAGACGAGGAGCACCAACCCGATGGGCGGGGCTTTGACGAAGGGCCGCGATGGCGGGGCGCGGCACGGCCGAGCCTCGGCCTGTTCGGGCTCGGCGCCTTTGGCGCCTTTGCCGCTTCCCATCTCGCGCCGTTCTTCGACCTCCATCTCTACGATGCGAACCGCGACGTCGGTGAGATCGCCCGCCGGGTCGGGGCGCATGCGGCTGGGGTTGCAAGCGCTGCGTCGCAAGACATCCTCCTCATGGCCGTGCCGTTCGTCGAAATGGCGGCCCTGGCGAAGGAGGTCGCCGTCCATGTCAGGCCCGGCGCGCTTGTCATCGACGTCTGCTCCATCAAGGTGAAGCCGCTTGCCATCCTGGCCGAGACCTTGCCGGCGGATGTAGAGATCGTCGGTACCCATCCCTTGTTCGGCCCGCAGAGCGGACGGGAGGGCGTTCGCGGCTTGGCGATCACCGTCTGTCCCGTGCGCGGGAGAAGCGGTGCGGCGCTGACGCGTTTTCTCCGCCATCGCCTCGGCCTGGACGTGCGCTGCATGACGGCTGAAACCCATGACGCGCAGATGGCTTATGTGCAGGGGCTCACCCATCTTCTCGGCCGCATGGTGATGGCCGTGGAGCCGCCGAGCATCGCTCACGGCACGCGCAGCTTTGCTCATCTGATGCAGATGGTCGAGGCAGTGCGCCACGACTCAGACGAGCTCTTCCGCACGATTACCGTAGAGAACCCCTTCGCGGAAGGCATCCGGAGCCAGCTGTTGCAAGCCGCTCAACGGCTCTGCGGGCCATGATCGGGTTGAACGATGCTGATGGCTGTTACGTCGGAATGCCGCACCGGAGGGCCGGCCGCGTGATTACGCCTTGGAAGGTAGCGTGGGCAAGCGGCTGGTTTCGCCGAGATAAGTGCGCACCCGCAGGAAAACGGCCTTGAACATGGCAGGGGTGAGCACGCGCGTGCTCGTGTTGTAGCGCGAGCAATGATAGCTGTCGAACAATCGGACTGAGCCGACATCGTGTTCGGCGCCGTGGCCGAAGGCGAGGCGCCCCGGCCGCTCGCCGAGGGCGCGCACGGTGCTGTCGTGGGCGATGCGTCCGAGTGCGACAATAGCTGCTAGCCGCGGCATGGCGGCTATCGTCCGTATCAGAAACTGCCGGCAGGTGACGATTTCCGGGCTGGTCGGCTTGTTTTCAGGCGGCACGCAGCGCACCGCATTGGTCAAAAGGGCATCGTCGAGAACGAGCCCATCCTCCACCGACGCACCGTAGCGGCCGTGGGCGAAACCATATTCCGTCAGCGTCTCATAGAGAAGATCGCCGGCATAATCGCCGGTGAAAGGTCTGCCCGTGCGATTGGCGCCGCGCAGTCCTGGTGCCAGCCCGACAATCAGGAGACGCGCGTCGATGGAACCAAAGGACGGAACCGGTCCGTTGTGCCAGTGAGGCTCACGCGAGCGCCAGTCTTCACGGAAGGCAACCAACCGGGGGCAGTAGGGACAGTTCACATCCGGGTCGCCGGCGGGATGCACGTCCGGCGACGCATGAGCCCACGCGTCGCCCACGGGACTTTCGCTCATCAGGCCGATTCCGGGCCGTCCTCATCGCCGCTCACGGCAGGCTGCCGGATGCCGTAGCGCTTCTCGACCGTATAGCGCGACCGCGTTTCCGCTTTTTCTTCGAAGCCGCCGGCCTGGCTGCTGCGTTGCAGACGCTCAGCCCGCTCGGTCGGATCGCGCCCGATGCGGGGGGCGAGCTGCATGATTTCCAGAAACTCGTCCGCCTGCCGCCGAAGTTCGTCGGCGATCATCGGCGGCTGCGTGGAAATGGTCGAGATCACCGATACCCTGACGCCGCGGCGCTGCATGGCCTCTACCAGCGAGCGGAAATCGCCGTCGCCGGAAAAGAGAATCATCTCGTCGATATAAGGGGCAAGCTCGAGGGCATCGATCGCGAGCTCGATGTCCATATTGCCCTTCACCTTGCGGCGGCCGGTGGAATCGACGAACTCCTTAGTCGGCTTCGTCACCACCCGATAGCCGTTATAATCAAGCCAGTCGATGAGCGGGCGAATAGAGGAATATTCCTGATCCTCGATCAGCGCTGTGTAGTAGAAGGCGCGCACCAGCTGACCGCGAGCTTTGAACTCCTTCAAAAGCCGCTTGTAGTCTATGTCGAAGCCGAGCGTCTTCGTCGTTGCATATAGGTTCGCCCCATCGATGAATAACGCGAGACGTTGAGGGCTTGTCATTGATTTTATCTCAGGTGAGCGTTCTCTAGGAGCCGGTCCCATGCTTCGTTAACACGGCTTCGTGGAAAGTACGGCAATATCACCAATTTCCCATGTCAGGTTCAACTGTTGCTGTTGCACAGTTGGCAGGCGAATTACAAGACCATATTGCCGGAGCGTGGTGAAATGTCCAGCGGCCGTGCAACTTTCGGCTTGAGCTTGGGGATTATCGGATCTGTGCAGCGGTAATGGGTTATTACACGTGCGACGGTCCGTCTGTACTCGCAAGGCTCCTGTCGATAGCTTTAAAATGCGGTTAACCATTTCGGCGCGGCGGCTTCAGGATGGAATTCCTTTCAGGGGCTCGACGGAATCCAGGCCGCGGGCACCGGCGGAGAATCGATCGTCTATCAGGTGCGATCTGCCCTGAATGCGACTGACCGAGCACTATAGGCTATTTTTGCCGAAAGCGAACTGCCACGGAGCCGTCCGCCGTAAAAATCCTGTTAGCCGATCGAGCGCTCGACCTTGCTCACGACAGGCTTGGCTTTGAGCTCGCTGATGACGGCGTTCAGGTGTTTCAGGTCCCACACCGATAGATCGATCACGAGGTCCGTGAAGTCCGGCGTGCGTCGGGTCATCGAGATGTTCTCGATATTGCCGTCGTGCTCGGCGATCACCTGGGCGATCTGAGCCAGCGTCCCGGGCTCGTTGATGGAGTTGAGCTTGATGCGCGCGGGAAAGCGTTGGGCGTTGCGCTCGTCGATGTCCCAGCGCACATCGAGCCAGCGGTCGGGCTCGTTCTCCACCTTGGCGAGTGCCGGCGACTGAATCGGGTAGATGGTGATGCCCTCGCCGGGCGTGAGGATGCCGATGATGCGGTCGCCCGGTACGGCGCCGCCCTCGGGGGCAAAGCGGACCGGCAGATCGCCGTTGAGGCCGCGGATCGGGATGGCATTGCCTTGGGCTTCACCCGCGCCGCCCGGCACCTTGAACTTGAAGGCGCGGCCGCTCTTCAGGCCGAACCAGCCGCGGCCGACGGCGCCGTTATCCACCGGCGGCCGTCGCTCCTCCTTGTAGTCGGGATAGACGGCTTTGACGACGTCGCCCGAGAACATCTCGCCGCGCCCGACGGCAGCGAGCACGTCGTCGACGCTCACCCGCGCGAGCCGGGGCAGGGCGGCCTTCAGCTTGTCCTCGGCGAAGGCCTTGCCTGCCCGCTCGAAAGCGCGCTCGATGATCTGGCGCCCGAGGCCGGCATATTGCCGGCGCACGGCGGCGCGCGTGGCGCGGCGGATGGCGGCGCGCGCCTTGCCGGTCATCACGAGTGATTCCCAGGCCGCAGGCGGAACTTGCTCCTGGGCGCGCACGATCTCGACCTCGTCGCCGTTCTGCAGTTCCGACAGGAGCGGGGCGATACGTCCGTTGATCTTGCAGCCGACGGCAGTGTTGCCGACGTCCGTGTGGACGGCATAGGCGAAGTCGATCGGCGTTGCGCGCCGCGGCAAGGCGATCAGGCGGCCCTTCGGCGTGAAACAGAAGACCTGGTCGTGGAACAGCTCGAGCTTCGTATGCTCGAGGAACTCCTCGGGATTGTCGCCCTCGGCGAGGAGGTCCACCGTGCGGCGCAGCCATTGATAGGCTCGGCTTTCGCCGGCCGCCGCGGTCGACCCGGCGGGTGCCTCCTTATAGGCGGCATGCGCGGCGATACCGTATTCGGCGATGTCGTCCATCTCCTGCGTGCGCAACTGCAGTTCGACCCGCTGGTGGCCGGGGCCGATCACGGTCGTGTGGATGGAGCGATAATCGTTCTGCTTCGGCGTCGAAATGTAGTCCTTGTAACGACCGGGGACCATGGGCCAGGTCGTATGCACGACGCCGAGCGCCCGGTAGCAATCGTCGATGGTCTTCACGACGATGCGGAAGCCGAAGATGTCGGACAGTTGCTCGAAGGCGACCGATTTGCGCTCCATCTTGCGCCAGATCGAATAGGGGCGCTTACGGCGGCCCGTGACGACGGCGCTGATCGATTGGTCCGCAAGACGCGCGGTCAGGTCGCGTTCGATGGCTTCGATGAGCTGTCCGTTGCGCTCCGTCACCTCGTCGAGACGCTTGCTGATGGTCTCGAAGGCTTCCGGCTTGAGGGTCTGGAAGGAAAGGTCTTCCAACTCGTCGCGCATCCACTGGATGCCCATGCGTCCGGCGAGTGGCGCATAGATCTCCAGCGTTTCTTCCGCGATGCGGACGCGCTTTTCCGGCGGTACGAAGTGGAGCGTGCGCATGTTGTGCAGGCGGTCGGCAAGCTTGACGAGAAGCACACGCACATCGGCGGCAATGGCGAGCAGGAGCTTGCGGAAATTCTCGCCCTGGGTCGCCTTCTTCGAGACGAAGTCTAACTTCTTGATCTTGGTGAGGCCATCGACCAGGGCGCCGATCTCGGAACCGAAGAGCCGGTCGATTTCCTCACGCGTGGCATCAGTGTCTTCGATCGTATCGTGCAGCACCGCCGCGACGATCGTCGCATCGTCGAGTTTGAGGTCGGTCAGGATGGCCGCAACTTCGAGCGGGTGCGAGAAGAACAGGTCGCCGGAGGCACGCTTCTGCGAGCCGTGCGCGCGCATGGCATAGACATAGGCCCGGTCGAGCAGCGCCTCATCCGCATCGGGATCGTAGCGCTTCACACGCTCGACAAGTTCGTATTGCCGCATCATGAATTTAAGACATTCCGGACGGGGTGCCGACACACCGCTGACCGAAATATCGTCCCGAACCGTCGCGAGAACAAGCGACAGTACGCGCGAACGACCACAAAAAAGCCCGGCAGAGCCGGGCTTTAGCGAAAAACGTTAACGGACGTTGCCCGCTTATTCCTCGTCGTCGCTTTCGGCCGGCGGCACGAGGCCTTCGAGACCGCGCAGGAGGTCCTCTTCGCTCATGCGATCGAACTGCCCCTCCGGGTCGTCGCTGGTCGCGGCAGCGGTGGGGGCGAGCAGGGGCACGGCTTCGGCCTCGGGCTCGTCCACTTCCACATATTTCTGCAGAGAGTGGATGAGGTCTTCCTTCAGGTCCTCGGGCGTCAGGGTGGAATCCGCGATCTCACGCAGGGCGACGACCGGGTTCTTGTCCTTGTCGCGGTCGATCGTCAGCGGCGCCCCGGCTGAAATCAGACGGGCGCGATGGCTGGCAAGGAGGACGAGCTCGAAACGGTTCTCGACCTTGTCGATGCAGTCCTCGACGGTGACGCGAGCCATGAATGGCTCCTTCTATTGCCGATGTGGATTGGGTTTAATCTCGCTCACTACACCTGTCGTCCCGACGATGCAAGCCCCTCGTCGGCGGGCGCGACGATCCGTCAGGACGGCATCGAAGTGAGCGCGACCAGCTCGTCGCGGCGCGGCTTGCCGCGCGTCATATAGAAGAAGGGAACGGGCGCGCTGTAGGGGAGACCAGCCGCCAGCCGCCGTTCGAGCTCGGTGAGGATGATGCGGGTAATGTCGGGCAGCGGGAGGCGCTCGGTCTCTGCGAAGCTCACCCAGGCGATCTCGACGAATTCGCTGTCCGGCCCGACGAATCCGGGACATTCCCCGACGATCGCCTTGGCGCTCACAGCAAAGAAGCGCGTGTCGAAGCGGCGCGAGCGACCCGGCGGCGTGATGGCGCGGGCGATGAAATGCAGGCCGTCAAGCTCGGGAAAGACCTCTTGGCGTGCGAATTCGCTCCAGGACGGCGGCACGTTCTCCGGCGTGCCGTAATCCCTCGTACCGATGACGAGGCCGGTTTCCTCGAAGGTTTCGCGAACAGCGGTGAGGGCGAGCGCCCGCGGGCGGTCCAGAGCCGAACCGCGGCAGCGTTCGAGAAGCCGTGCTTCGACGGTCTGGTGTAGGGTGCCGGCCGCGCTCATCCGCCGGTCGTCGGGCTCGTAGCGGCCGCCGGGGAAGACGAACATGTCGCCCATGAAGACCTGGCGGGTATGGCGCCGACCCATGAGAACGCGCGGCCGCCGCCGACTGCTGTCGATGATGATCAGCGTGGCGGCGTCGCGCGGCTTGAGAACAACGGCCGGACGTTCCGTCTGCTCAACGAGCGTCATGCAGCCGTCCGCCGACCCGGTCCATGACAGGGTTCTCCGTCTCGTCGCCGAAACCATGCATGCGCATCGCCCATTGATGGGCAACGACGGCGCCTTTGACGGGCTGCATGATCAGGAGGCAGAGCACCAGCGTCATGAGCGGCCAGACCACCATGTGCATCCACAGCGGCAGTTCCGAGATCGCCTCCGCGACGAGGATGCCGCTGACGACCACATGGCCGACGACGCTGATTACGATATAGGGCGGCAGGTCGTCGGCGCGTTCGGCGCTCAAGTCCTCGCTGCAGGCCGCGCATCGGCGCTCGACCTTGAGAAATGAGGAGAACAGGCGGCCCTCACCGCAGGAGGGACAGCGGCAGGCGAAGCCCTTCTTGATGGCCGGCCACCAAGCGCGCTTCTCGTCCATGCCCTCGATGTCGGTCAGTCCTCTGATGGCTGCCATGCCGCCCTCCTACCCGCTACGGTCGCGCGCGCTGTTGCACGTTCCGGTTTGCGGTTCTTTCCTGTCGCGCTTTTTCGCCCACCGCGCAACGCGGCCCCGCGTCGCCCCTCCGACAGAAGCTCGAAACGGAGTGCCCCCGCTACGGGCGCGGCTTCGATGAGGCGTACCTCCACCCTGTCGCCGAGGCGATGGGTCTCGCCGGTGCGGCTGCCGACGAGGGCGTGACGCCCTTCCTCATAGCGGAAATAATCCGCGCCGAGGGTGGCGGCCGGGATGAATCCGTCTGCGCCGGTCTCGTCGAGCTTCACGAAGAGGCCGGCCTTGGTGACCCCGGAGATCTGCCCGCTGAAAGTCGTGCCGATCTGGTCGGCCATATGATGGGCGATGAGGCGCTCGACCGTCTCGCGCTCGGCGGCCATGGCGCGGCGTTCGGCGGTCGAGATCAGCGCGGCCGTCTCGGCGAGCTCGGCCGTGGTCGCCCCTGCCGGCAGGCCGTCGGACCCGAGCTTCAGCGCGCGGATCAAGGCGCGATGCACGATGAGGTCCGCATAACGGCGGATCGGCGACGTGAAATGCGCGTAGCGGCGCAAGTTGAGACCGAAATGGCCGTAGTTCTCCGACGAATACTCGGCCTGGGCCTGCGTGCGCAGGACGACCTCGTTGATGAAGGCGCGATGCTCCGTGCCCTGTACGGCCGCCAGAATGCGGTTGAAGAGAGCAGGGCGGAGGGCCCCCGCCTTCGGCAGCTTCAAGCCGATCGATCCCAGCACCTCGCCGAGCACCCGCATCTTCTCGAGCGAAGGCTCGTCGTGCACGCGGTAGATCAGGGGTGAATGCGCGGCTTCCAACGTCTCCGCCGCGCAGACATTGGCGAGGATCATGAATTCCTCGATCAGGCGATGCGCATCGAGCCGCGGCGGGATGACGACACGGTCGATCGTGCCGTCCTCCTTCAGAATGAGCTTGCGTTCCGGCAGCTCGAGCGCCAGTGGCCCGCGCTGGTCGCGCGCCTTGGCGAGCGCGCCATAGGCGGCCCACAACGGCTTAAGTACGGGCTCGACGAGGGCGGCGGCCGGGTCATCCGCCTCCGCATGGCCGTCGATCGCTGCTTGCGCCTGCTGATAGGCGAGCTTGGCCGCCGAGCGCATGAGGATGCGATGGAAGGAATGGCGCTTCTTGCGGCCCTCGGCATCCACGACGATGCGCACGGCGAGCGCCGGCCGTTCCTCCTCAGGTCGCAAGGAGCAAAGATCGTTGGAGATCCGCTCCGGCAGCATCGGTACCACGCGGTCGGGAAAATAGACCGAATTGCCTCGTTGCAAGGCGTCCCGGTCCATGGCCGAGCCGGGCGTCACATAGGCCGCGACATCGGCAATGGCGACGGTGATGACGAAGCCGCCTGAATTGCCGGGATCGTCGTCCGCCACGGCATGCACCGCGTCGTCGTGGTCCTTGGCATCGGCGGGATCGATGGTGACGAGCGGCAGAGCGCGCCAGTCCTCACGCCCTTTTACGGAAACGGGAGCGGCGAGCTCCGCCTCCTTGAGGGCGCCCGGCGAGAAGGCCTGCGGGATGCCATGGGCGTGAATGGCGATGAGGCTCACCGCGCGTTCGGAACGGATGGAGCCGAGGCGCTCGCGCACCTTCGCGACCGGCTGGCCGAAACGTCCTTGCCGCGCCACCGAGACCGACACCAGGTCGCCGTCCTCGGCCTCGCCGGCCTGTCCTGCCGGAATGAGAAGCTCGCGCCCGAGGCTGCGCTTCTCCACGGGAACGAGCCGCCCGCCGCCGTCGGGCGACGCGCGAAAGATGCCGAGCACCTGCGCCTTCGCCTTCTCGAGGACCTTGATGACGCGGCCGGTATAGGCCGGCCCCTCGTCCTCGCCGCTCGCCTCGACGCGCACGACGGCGCGGTCGCCGACGCCCGGCGGCTTCTGTCCCGGACGGGGCCGGCGTGGCATGGCCAAAACGATCTGTGGCGCTGGTCCGTGTTCTTCCGCGTCCCACTCCGCAGGCTCGGCGAGGAGCTCGCCGTCCTTGTCGCGACCGGTGATGTCGGCCAACACGACGGGCGGGAGCTTTTCAGCACGCGCCAGGCGCTTGCCGCGACGGTTCACGAGACCGTCGTCCTCGAGCTCGCGCAGCATCCGCTTCAGCCAGATGCGCTGCCCGCCGCCGATGCCGAAGGCGCGTGCGATCTCGCGCTTGCCGACCTTGCCGGGTGTCTCGGCGATGAAGGCGGCGAGCGCCTCCTTGGTCGGGAGATGTCCGTCGCTGCCGGTCGCGTTTTGGCGAGGGGCGCCTTTTGAAGATTTGGGGGGGCGGGCCAAGTCACTCGTCCAATCGATGTGAATGTCGTTTCTTGCACGGGCGGCGAGAGATCGCCACCCAGGCTCTATGCCGTCGGTCGCCCTGTCGGTTGCAATTGCACCCCCACCAAGGCCTTGATATATGGAGCCGGCCTTGGAAGTTCGATGGGCCGAGGCAGATAAGTTTACACTAAGGCCGGGATTGAAGGGCGCGCGCAGCGATCTTCAGAGGGACGGCAGCACGCGGGCGAGGAGCCGGTCCGTGACCGCCCCGAGATCATTCGCGCCGGGCGGCCAGGGCGCCGTTGCGAGCCGGGTGCGCGCATAGGCCTCCGCGATCTCGCGCGGCGCCGAGCCGGCGAGGGCCGCGGTTGCCGCAAGCGCCGCGAGCCGGACGACGGCAAAGCGCGCCCGCGCTTCGGCTTGCGGTGCCTTGAGCGCTTCTTCCACGTCGCGGGCTGCCTGCTCGACACCGGGCAAGCCGCGCGCCTCCTCGGTCAGGGTGACGAGAACCGATGCGACCGCCTCGGGTTGCCGCGTCGCCGCCCGCAGGACGTCGAGCGCCATGACGTTGCCCGCTCCCTCCCATATGGCGTTGACCGGGGCTTCCCGGTAAAGGCGCGGCATCGGGCTCTCCTCGATGTAGCCATTGCCGCCCAGGCACTCCATGGCTTCGAAGAGAAAGCCGGGCGCCATCTTGCAGATGGCGAATTTGGCGACCGGTGTCAGCACGCGACTGCGCGCCGCCTCACGCTGCTCGGCCGGGGCGCGGTCGAAGCTTGCCGCGAGCCTGAATGCGAGGGCGGTCGCTGCCTCCGATTCGAGCGCGAGATCGGCGAGAACCGCACGCATCGCCGGCTGGTCGAGGAGCTTGCGCTGGAAGACGGAGCGATGGTGGGCGTGGTGCACGGCAAGCGCCGTGCCCATG
The DNA here is from genome assembly GCF_042666455.1 of Chelatococcus sp. GCM10030263. Taxonomy (NCBI): domain Bacteria; kingdom Pseudomonadati; phylum Pseudomonadota; class Alphaproteobacteria; order Hyphomicrobiales; family Chelatococcaceae; genus Chelatococcus; species Chelatococcus sp. GCM10030263. The sequence continues at coordinate 289,645 of NZ_JBHTDB010000016.1, forward strand.
CGCAGCAGGCCCGCCGAGGCGACGGCACAGTCGAGCCGTGTGAGCTGCACCATGCGCAGGATGGTGCGGATGCCTTTGTCCTCCTCGCCGATGCGCCAGGCGAAGGCCTCGTCGAACTCGACCTCCGCCGAGGCATTGGAGCGGTTGCCGAGCTTGTCCTTGAGGCGCTGGAAGTGCAGCCCGTTCACATTGCCATCCGGGCGGAAGCGCGGGACGAGGAAGGCTGTCGGCTCGGCGCCGACCTTCGCCAGGACGAGGAAGGCGTCGCTCATCGGCGCGGAAAAAAACCATTTATGGCCGGTCAGCGCATATTCGTCGCCGCTCACCGCCACAGCCGCTGTCAGATTGGCGCGCACGTCGGTGCCGCCCTGCTTCTCCGTCATCCCCATGCCGATGGTGACGCCGTGCTTCTCCCAGAAGGGCAGGAAGCGGCTGTCGTAGCTGCGCGAACGCAAGAGCGGCAACCAATCGCGCAGCCGCTCGGGTGCGGTTTCCAGCGTCGCCACCGAAGCATGCGTCATGGTCATCGGGCAGACGTGGCCGCTTTCTACCTGGGCGGCTACGAAGAGGCGCGCGGCGCGCTCCACATGAGCGGTGCGGGGCGCAGCCGGGGCCCTCGACGTCTGCGGCGTCTCGCGTGCCGGATCCCAGGTCGAGGCGTGCAGCCCGTTCGCGACGCTCGCCCCCATCAGAAGGTGATAGGCGGGGTGAAACTCCACGACATCGGCCCGGCGCCCATAAGGATCATGGGTGCGAAGCGCCGGCGTATGCGTATTGGCGAGACGCGCGAGATCGAAACGCTCCTCGCTGCCCCATTCTTCGCCGTATGAAAGGAAGCCGGCACTGATCGCATCCACGTGGTTATGGCTCAGCGCATCGAGCAGCGGCTGGTCGAGAGCCACCAGATTGACGCCGGTGAACGGCGGCACCTGGTTAAACACTTCGTGGATCCTTGCTTTTGCGGCCAATGCGGGCGTCCTCGTCTTCGACCCTCGTTGCAGACCCCCTCTTAAGGCGGACCACGGGACCGTCCAGAAATCAAGGCCAGCCGCGGGATCCGGCGCGGTGCTTCACCGAATCTTAGAGAAAAAGATGCCAAGCATGGCAAGTTTTTCTGATCCAGACGACGGAATGGCCGAGAGGACGACAGGCTTGCCGCGCATGAGACGCATTTCTCTCGAAGGCAGGTTGTTGCTTCTGGCTGGTGTGCCGATCGCCGGGCTGGTCGTCGGAACGCTGTTCTCCCTGGTCGCTCAAAATTTCGCGGAAAATGCCCAAAGCGCGCTCATCGCGTCCGTCTCGGCGGCGCGCGTCGCGTCGAACCTGCGCAGCGAGATCCGGATCATCGGCGCATCCATCGACGAGATGCTGAACGACCCCGGACCGCGCGGCGAGGAACTGACGCGGCGTCACGCGGCCATGGCGCGGGCAGAAGCGGGAATGCTGCGGCAGAAGCTCTCTTCGGCCGCTTCCAGTCGTGAATCGGCGGCTGTCGGTGCACGTTTCGAATCGCTCAATCACCGCATCGACGAGTTGGCGGAACTCAAGGCCGGGCTTGATACGCAGGCCAACGCGGTGGACCAAACTGGTCAAGGCGCGGAACAGACCCTCGATGCCGTTGTGACCGGACAACCCTTTCAAGGCCGGGCGGAGGCCGCACAGCCCATCATTCTGTCCTTCGCCAATATGCGCATGCGCGAAAAGAGCTATCAGTTAGTGCGTGAACCGGCCCAGCAGCGCGCCTTCGAGCAATATTTCGAATCCTTGGCTGCGCAGATCAGTCCCTACAGCGCCCGGGGGCAGGGCCTACAGCCGCTCACCGACCAGCTTGCCCGTTATCGCCAGGCCTTCGAGGGCTGGGTCTCTGCCCAGCATCGGCTGGACGAGGTCAAGCTGATGTTTGATTCCGAACTCGACGAGCTCGGCGCCATCATGGAGCGCCTGATCAGGCAAGCCAACGAGGAGGAGCGGCAGGCGGCGGCGCGATTGGGACGCGTCAACCGCCTGGCCAGTGAAAGCCAGACGATCGCGGTGGTCCTGACGGTGATCATGGCGCTCGGTCTGGCCTATTTCCTCGGCCGCAGCATCGCCGTGCCGCTCCGGCGCATCATCAAGGCCATGCGGAGGCTGGCCGCCGGTGACACCGAAATTGTGGTGAGCGATCTCGGCCGTGGCGACGAAATCGGCGACATGGCGCGCGCGCTCGCGGTGTTCCGCGATCACGCGGTCGAGCGCGACGAGCTACTCGCCCTCGAGCGGCGCCAGGGGGCGGCGAGCATCGAGCAGGGCATGCGCACCAATGCCTTGATCGTCGGTTTCGAGCAGGCGATTGGGGAAACCTTGAGCGACCTGCGCGATGGCGCGACCCAGCTCGACGAGATGGCATCCCGTCTGCACGAAATTTCCGCCGATGTCGCCAACCGGGCGCGCGATGCCGATAGTGCCGTTTCCACCGTGTCGCAGAATGTCGCCTCGGTGGCCGGCAGCATCGAGGAACTGACCGCCTCGACCGCGGAGATCGCGAGTCAGGCCAAGCGCTCCGACGAGGTGGCGGGCAGGGCCGTGCGCGAGGTGCACCAGACGGTGCGCAGCATCACCGGCGTGACCGACAAGGCCTCCGAGATCGAGGGAACCACCACGATCATCCAGCAGATCGCCCAGCAGGTGAACCTGCTTGCGCTCAATGCCGCCATCGAGGCTGCCCGTGCCGGGGAGGCCGGACGGGGATTTGCGGTCGTGGCGCAGGAGGTCAAGTCGCTCGCCACCCAGAGCGCGCAGTTTGCGAGCGAGATCTCCGAGAAGATCCAGGATATCCACCAGGCGTCGCAGGGAGCAACGGCCTCGGTTGGTCAGGTCAGCGCCATCATCGGCGATCTCTCGCAAATCGCCACCGCCGTGGCGCAGGCAGCCGAAGAGCAGCATGCCATCGTGAGTCATATGGCCGAGACCACCCAGAGCGTTTCGGCGCAAGGGCGTGCGGGCGTTTCGTCCATGCGCAGCGTGGAGACCCGCATCGCCAATGCCGCTGACGCTGCGTCCCTCGTTCACGACTGGTCGTCGCGATTGACACAGCAGGCCAATCACTTGGAACGCGAGGTCCGGCTGTTCCTCGTGAATGTGCAAAGACGGCAAAGTGCGGCTTGACAGGCGGGTGAGGCGATGCGAGACGGCCGCCTGTCACGGAGCAGGCCATGTCGCTCGCACTTACCTTTCCAGGCCAGGGCAGCCAAGCGGTCGGCATGGGCAAAGCGCTCGCCGACACCTTCGCCCCGGCTCGTGCCGTCTTCGACGAAGTCGATGACGCGCTCTCGCAGCGTCTGTCGCACCTCATCTTCGAGGGGCCGACAGACGAACTGACCCTGACCGCCAATGCTCAGCCGGCGCTGATGGCCGTCAGCTTGGCGGTCTTGCGCGTGCTGCAGGCCGAAGCCGGGATCGACGTCGGCCGCGATGCCGCCTTCGTCGCCGGTCATTCGCTAGGCGAATATTCGGCGCTCGCAGCGGCCGGCAGCCTCTCCGTCGGCGATACCGCGCGCCTCTTGAGGATTCGCGGCGAGGCCATGCAGCGCGCCGTGCCGGTCGGCGTGGGCGCCATGGCCGCACTTCTCGGCCTCGACTATCCGGAAGCCGCGGCCGTCGCCGCCGACGCAGCGCAGGGCGATATCTGCGAGGCGGCCAATGACAACGGTCCGGGCCAGGTCGTGGTCTCCGGCCACAAGGTGGCCGTCGAGCGTGCCCTCACGCTCGCTCAGGAGAGAGGCGCCAAACGCGCCATTCTTCTGCCCGTCTCGGCGCCCTTCCATTGCGCGCTCATGCAACCGGCGGCCGAGGCCATGCGCGCGGCCCTCGCGGGAGTCCGTGTCGCGCCGCCTGCCGTGCCGCTCGTCGTCAATGTCGCAGCCGCGCCGATCACCGACCCGGAGGCGATTCGCGCGAGCCTCGTTGCCCAGGTGACCGGCACGGTTCGCTGGCGCGAAAGCGTTGCCTTCATGGCGGCGGAGGGCGTCGATATGTTCTATGAGGTCGGAGCGGGCAAGGTTCTGAGCGGGCTCGCTAAGCGGATTGCGCCTGGCGCGGGGACGATGGCGATCGGCACGCCCGGCGATATCGCCGCCGTCGTCACCGCCCGCAACGGCTGACGCCCACCAGGAGAAGAGCGATGTTCGATCTCAGCGGCATGAAGGCGGTCGTCACCGGCGCGACCGGAGGAATTGGCGGATCGATCGCCCGTGCGCTCCACGCGCAGGGCGCCGACGTCGTGATCTCCGGCACGCGTGAGGACGCGCTCGCGGCCCTTGCCGCAGAGCTCGGCGATCGGGTGCACATCCACCCGGTCAATCTGAGCGAGGCGCAAGCCGTCGAGGCGCTGGTGCCGGCTGCGGAAGAGAAGCTCGGCGGCCTCGACATTCTCGTCAACAATGCCGGCATCACGCGCGACAATCTCTTCATGCGCATGAAGGATGAGGAGTGGGACGCGGTTTTGACCGTCAATCTCACCGCCACGTTCCGGCTGTCGCGTGCTGCGGTACGCGGCATGATGCGCCGCCGCTTCGGGCGGATCATCAATATCAGCTCGATCGTCGGCGTCACCGGGAATGCCGGGCAGGGCAACTATGCCGCGTCCAAGGCCGGGATCATCGGCATGAGCAAGGCACTTGCGGCAGAGGTCGCGAGCCGCGGCGTGACGGTCAACTGCATCGCACCGGGCTTCATCACCTCGCCCATGACGGATGCGCTGAATGAGAAGCAGAGGGAAGCGATTCTGTCCAATGTGCCGGCCGGGCGTCTGGGCAGCGGTGAGGATTGTGCGGCTGCGACCGTCTATCTCGCCTCCCGAGAGGCGGCATACGTCACCGGCCAGACCCTTCATGTCAATGGCGGAATGGCAATGATTTGAGGACGTTGGGCTAAGTTGCGATAGTCGCTTGCGAAGCCTTTCTGGCTCTCGCCATCCCGAAGCGAGTATGTTAACAAGCCTTTGAAGAGGTCCGGGGCTCGGCGGGGTGCAAGCCGTTGTCATCTGGTGGATTTGCTGCCAGCTGGCCGGCGGTCTTGCTCAGGACCGATTTGTCATGGAACTCATGAGGCGAAACTGGTCGGTGTAGCGCCGGCCGAGGGTCAAGTCTTGAAAATCGCAGGCTTCCTGGCATCAGGGCTTCGCGAGTGGAACGAGGACGAAACGATGAGTGATATCGCCGAGCGCGTAAAAAAGATTGTCGTGGAGCATCTGGGCGTCGACCCCGAGAAGGTGGTCGAAGGTGCTCATTTCATCGACGATCTTGGCGCCGACAGCCTCGACACGGTCGAACTCGTGATGGCCTTCGAGGAAGAGTTCAACGTCGAAATTCCCGACGATGCCGCGGAGACGATCGTCACCGTCGGCGATGCGATTAAATTTCTTGAGAAGAATGCCTCTGCCTGAGGGCCATGGGCTCAGGAGGCAGATCGTCCGGTCCGTGCATCGCGTGGGGCCAGACGTTGGCATCGCGGTGATTGCATGAGACGCGTCGTCGTAACTGGTCTCGGTATGGTATCGCCGCTAGGGAGCGGCGTCGAGGAAAGCTGGAAGCGGATCGTTGACGGGGAAAGCGGTGCGGCCGCCATCGAAGACTTCGACGTCTCCGATATCGCTTGCCGCATCGCCTGTTCGATCAAACGGGGCGATGGGAGCAACGGCTCCTTCAATCCCGATGACTGGATGGATCCGAAGGACCAGCGCAAGGTCGATCCCTTCATCGTTTTTGCCATGGCAGCCGCCAGGCAGGCCCTCGACGATGCCGATTGGCATCCGCAGGCGGATGAGGATCAGTTCGCTTCGGGCGTTCTCATCGGCTCCGGCATCGGCGGCATCGGCGGGATCTATGAAGCCTCGCTCATTCTCTCCGAGAAGGGACCGCGGCGGCTGTCGCCATTCTTTATCCCCGGCCGCCTCATCAATCTCGCATCCGGTTATGTGTCGATCGCGCACGGCCTGAAGGGGCCGAACCACGCGGTCGTCACTGCCTGCTCGACAGGTGCGCATGCGATCGGCGATGCGGCCCGGCTCATCGCGCTGGGCGATGCCGAGGTGATGGTCGCCGGCGGCACCGAATCGCCGCTCAACAGGCTATCGATGGCAGGCTTCGCCGCCTGCCGCGCATTGTCGACCAATTTCAACGATGCGCCGCAGCGCGCTTCGCGTCCCTATGATCGCGACCGGGACGGCTTCGTCATGGGCGAGGGCTCGGGCATCCTCGTGCTCGAGGAGCTGGAGCATGCGCGTGCGCGCGGCGCCCGCATCTATGCAGAGGTCGTGGGCTACGGTCTTTCGGGAGACGCCCACCACATCACTTCGCCTGCCGATGACGGCAACGGCGCCTTTCGCTGCATGCAGATGGCGTTGAAGCGCGCCGGCATGGCGCTCTCGGACGTGGACTACATCAACGCCCACGGCACCTCGACGCCGGTGGGCGACGAAATCGAGCTGCGCGCCGTCGAGCGGCTCGCCGGCAACGCCGCCTCCCAGCTCACCATGTCGTCGACCAAGTCGGCGATCGGCCATCTGCTCGGGGCGGCCGGTGCGGTCGAGGCGATTTTTTCGATCCTCGCCATTCGTGACGGCATGGCGCCGCCGACGCTCAATCTCGACAATCCTTCGGTCGAGACCGAGATCGATCTCGTGGCGCACAAGGCCAAGGCCATGCCCATCGAGGTGGCGCTGTCGAACTCCTTCGGCTTTGGCGGCACGAATGCGTCCTTGATCTTCCGCCGCCTGGACGCCTGACGCGAGCTGCTCGACCTCTCGCGGTTCGACCCATAATCCCTGACTATCATCATTGTCTGGCCCCTAGTCGGTTCGTCCGACTGGGGTTTATCCCGGGCGCGCACGCGATAGCGTTGAATCTGCCGCTATCGGCAGGGTTACCGTTCAATTGACGTATTTGCCGAAAACATAGCAATTTCAGGTTGTTATGGCCACTCGTTCTGCGCGCTTTGCAACGACTATTGCAGTCTATTGATGGTATATCTCTGCCTGTTTCGAGTTCATATCGTTCCGAATCTGTAATAGATGAAAATCGTGCCTCAATATTAACTTACGATTTACTCTAGAATAGAGCATCGGACGATCTCGGCAAGGGGTATGTCGTGGCCGACATCGTTACAGGGGCGAGGAGCCTCATCAGATATCACGGACCGCGGGGCGGCATCGCCGCTTTGGCTTCTGTTCTGCTTCGCAAAATGAGCGGCGCCGGGGAGGGGGCTTTTAGCTTCGCCTCCGCCGCGCTGGCGGAGACGATCAGGCGCGATCGATATGCCCTCGGGGGGATACTGATCGCATCCGTTCTGCTGCAGGTTCTCGCCATCGCCGCGCTGGTGACCGGCGCCATCGTCATCGACCGCGTCACCGCGCAGGCCAATCTGTCGATGCTCGACGTCGTGGTCGTCGTGCTTGCCGCGATCCTCGTGGCGGAGGCCTTGCTCGCAGGCTTGCGCAGCCATTTGGCCAGCCGCGTGGCGAGCCATATGGAGGTTGATCTCGGCAAGCAGCTGTTCGTGCGTCTCACGGCCCTGCCGCTCACTTATTTTCAAGCACGCCCGATCGGCGAGTTCCTTGCACGCTTCGGGGCGATCGAGACGATCGGACGATCGCTGGCGGCGTCAGTGCTGCCGTTGGCCATGGATATGATCTTCGCGGTGCTCGTCCTGCTAGCGCTGACCCTTTATAGCCCGCTTCTATCGCTCGTCGTTGCAGCTGCCATCCCGCTCTATCTCGCACTCCTGGCCCTTCCCGCGCCGCTTCTGGTGCGCCGGCTGCAGGAGCGGTTCACGCGCGGGGTGGAGCGTCAGTCGCGTATCGTGGCGACAGCGGCGACGATCGAATCCATCAAAGCGATGACGATGGAGCGCCTTGTCCACCGCCGCTGGCACGAGGAACTGGCCGGGCATGTCTTTGCCTCCCAGCGCGTCGCGACGCTCGCCAACGGGTCGACCCAGATCGCGCGCGGCCTTCACAAGCTGACGATCCTCGCGGTGCTCTTTCTCGGTGGGCGGATGGTGCTCGCCCAACAGATGACCATCGGTGAACTCGTCGCCGTGACCATGCTGGCCGGCCAGATTCATATGGTGCTGTTGCGTCTGGTCAAGATCTGGCCCGGTCTCCGGGAGGCGCAGATCGCCCTCGCGCGGCTCGGCGAGATCGTTGATGCGCATGCCGAGACGAGCCATCCTCTGGGCCGTGCGGATGCGCCGATCCGTGGGGATATCGCCTTCGAGCGCGTGTGCTTCCGCTATGGGCCGGAGCGCGGTGAAATCCTGACGAATATGAACCTCACCGTTTCCGCGGGAGAGACCGTCGGCATCCTCGGCCCGACCGGTTCCGGCAAGAGCACGCTCACAAAGCTGATGCAACGCTTCTATGTGCCGGAGCACGGCCGCATTTTGGTCGACCGTATGGATCTCAGCCTCATGGATCCGGTTTGGCTGCGCCGGCAGATCGGTGTCGTGCCCCAGGAGGTGACGCTCTTTGGCGGAACCATCCGCGAGAATATTGCCGGGGCCGATCCGACGCTCGGGTTGGACAAGGTTATCGCGGCGGCCAAGGGTGCGGGGGCGCATGATTTCATCGTCAGGCTACCGCAGGGTTATGACACGGTCTTGAGCGATCACGGCTCGTCGCTGTCAGCGGGGCAGCGACAGCGCATCGCCATCGCGCGCGCGCTGGTTACCGAGCCGGCGATTCTCGTGCTCGATGCGGCGACGAGCGCCCTCGACGAGGAGGCGCAAGGAGTGATCCAGGACGCGCTGAAGGCGATGACGGGGCGGACCGTGCTTATCCTTGCGCAGCGACTGTCAGCGCTTCGAGCCGCCGATCGCATCGTGACGATCGACGATGGGCGATTGCTGCCTTTGGCGGCGCAGAGCGCCGGCAGCGATGATGCCGCACGGTCGTCTCGCGGCGACGCAGCTGACGTACCGTAACGACGAACGCGCTGCTCATCCCGGGACGCCGGCAGAGGATGCCGATCGCCCCGGCGGAGATCGCCGCAGCATCGCTGCGGCTGCGAGCCTTAGCGATTTGCGGGGCTTATCATTAGTTGCGCGCGCGCTGCCAAGAACTGCACTCGCTTTAATTTTACACAGGCCGCTGGGCTCGCACCTCCAATGGGAGCCGAGCAGAGCGATCGGCCGGCTCGCGCATTGAGCGCCGCCAGGGAGCAGGCCGAGATGGGAGGATGGCCCGTAGGGCGGGCCGATATGTGGCCGAAGTCCTCCCCTCCATCAGAAGGAGCAGCGGCATGAGCGATCAGGACAACACAGAGTTTGAGAAAGCAGCGCAGTTCGATGATGCTGCTTTCGTCGAACTCGTCACGTCTCTGCAAGGCGTTGTTGCCGATCCCGAGTTGAAGAGCCTGCTCGATCATCTCGTCACGGTCGCCGAACAACCGGCCGCCCCTGCGGATGAAGCGCCGGCGCCGCTCAACATTGCTGGGACGGGTGAAAGGTATGCTGGCGCGATCTTGGCCTGGATGAAGGCAAATGCCATCAAGGAACGCGACAGCATCGATCAGAACCTGACGAATCTCGGCGGCGGTCTCACGCTCGCGAACCAGGCCCCCGTTATCGCCGAGCCTGTTCTGACGAATGCCGATGCAGCCAAGGATGCGGCCGCTTACAAGGCCTATTATGCCCAGGTCGAAGCCGAGCTGAACAAGGCCTTCAAATTCGATCTCGCCACCAGCAGCGACCCTAAGGCGATTGCTTGGCGCGACCTGCGGCAGCAATTGGCCGATCAGAGCAGCGAAGAAGCGCTCACGAAACGTTATGCCAACGGCGCTGCCGCCAGTGCGAGCCTCGTCGGCGACAGCCTGGCGGGCAAGATTCGCGATGTCTTCATGCAAAAGACCGGTTTGACATCCCGAATCAATGTGCTTGACAGTCAGTTGGACAGGGCGACCACGCTTCTGCGGCTGACCGGCAGCATGCGTAGCGCCAGTACATTGATGCGTCTGGTAGGCGTGCTCAACTCGTCCGAAGCGACCGAGGCCGACAAGTTCCGCGCCGTTGCCGAAATCGCGCACAACGGGGCATCGCTGGGGCAGGCGGTTCTGGGTATGGCCATCGACGCCTGGCCGAAAGCCCTCGATCAGGTCGGGCCGGGCTTAACCGGAACTCCGCTGACCCCCAGCGCAAGTGCGGGGCTCGCCGCGGCGCAAAAGACGCAGGAGATGTTGAAGGCGTCGCTGGCCAAACTGACGGACGCCTTCAAAACCCAAAGCCCCGTGCAGGAGCTCTTCAAGCCGATCTCCATCCGCAATACGGCGGTTACGGCGGCGGATCTCGCAAAGCTCGACGCTCTCGGCCAAGCGAATGCGTCGGCAAGAGAGCGCGCCAGCGGCCGCACTAAAGCCCTCGGAAAGGCAGCCATCGGCACCCTTGCGAGTATCCTGACCGTGGGCAGCGATGTCGCCAAGCTTACCCAATCGCAGGGTTGGGCCGATGTGGGCCGAACAGTCACCGACTTGTTCGGAAACGCGACACTATTCGCGAGCGATGCGCTCAAAGTCGTCGGCAATGGTGCCAAGGCAGCGCAAATCGTCACCTGGCTCGGAGTGGCCGGCGCGGCATCCAACACCGTGGCCGCCGGTTTCAGCCTCGTCGAGAGCGCACTCGAACTCGCCGAGAATCCGGCATCCGAACAGGCCAAGTGGAATGTCGTCAATGCCGCCGTGCAAGTCGCCGGCGGCATCTTTGCGGCCACGATGGCGGTCGTCTGCCCGCCCGCAGCGCTCGTCACGCTTCTCATTCCCAACTTCAGCACGGTCGGTCAGGCGATCGAATATGTGAAACTCATGGAGGACTATGAGAGGCGCGGGTTGATGCACGAATATGCCGTTCTGAACGAACTGCATACGGAGGCTGCCCTGGATGCCTCGCCGGTCGCGAATTGGTTCGGTGCCGTCTATTCCCCGGCCATCGAAGGGGCCATGCGTGACAAGATGACGACGCAGTGGTTTTGGGACGCCTACCAGGAACGGATCAATAATATTTTCGGTGGCCAGTTTACTGATGAAGAGAAGGCGCGCAGCGGCGGTCTGGAGCAACTTCGCGCGAGCACCGGCGCCGTGGAACTGATCGATATCATCTATGACAAAGAGGAATTTTCCTGGCTCGGCAGAGATAAAAAGCTCTTCGGCACGGCCATGACCACCTATACAGCGGATGGTCGGGATGCGCACTTTGATAAGATCTGGCGTGGCAATGTCATGATCGCCGAGCGCAACGGCGCGACCAAGGACGGCCAGATCGATCGTACCGTGCTGCTGCAGAGAAACTTCGAGAGTGACGAGGTTCTGCCGGCCGAACAGCCCATTGGGGAGGAGCTGAGGACGCGCGAAGTGGAGGACTCGTCCTTCGCCGTCGACGGCTGGACCGTGACGCAAATGCGAACGGAAACATATCTGCAGCCGGTCAATGCGCCCGTGGCTAAGGGTATGTCGGTCGAGCTCAAGCTCGACGGCGATAATCTGGTGATCCTGCAGGCCTCCGATACCGTGGTTCACGCGAGCGGCGAAAGCAACGACACCTACAAGGTGCTCGATGGGGTGAACTACGCCATCGGCGACGATTCCGGCGATGCCGATCGCGTGATCTTCGATGCGAGCGCCGACGGCCAGACGTTCAAGCTCCAGGGGACCGGCATCGAAGCCTATTACGGTTCGTCGTTCGACGACACGGTGATCGGCTCCGAGGGCGACGACATCTTCGACAGCGGCGCCACGCTTTACGAGGGTGGTGGAGGCGACGACACCATTACGCTCAACGGCGGTGACGACCTCGCAACAGTCAGCGGCCCTGCCGCCGTGGTCAGTCTAGGTGCAGGCAACGATGCCGCCTATCTTTATGCCCTCGGGGCAACAGTCGATGGCGGAGATGACGCCGATGCCGTTTATCTCGCCGATGCGGTCACGCAGGCAGTGACTGGTGGCACCCGCATCGGCGATGACGGCAAAGTGGTGATCGAGGTCGCCGAGCAGCAACCGTCGGACGGCACGACCCCGTCGACCAGCCGAATGACCGGCATCGAGAGCCTGACGCTGACTCGGCAGGACGACATCTTCGACATCGCAGCGGTTGCGCAAGGCACCGGCCCGGCGGCAGAAGGGCTTGGCCTCCTTGATACTGGCGACGGCAACGACTCGGTGCGGTCACTCGCGGGCGATATCGCCATTCTCACCGGCAACGGGAACGACAGCGTCATCATCGGTAGCGAGGAGCTCGGTGGCGCTGCGATCGAGAATGTGTATGTGGAGGTCGAAGCCGGCAACGACCTGGTCACGGTGGAGGGTAATGTCGCGGCCAATATCGTGCTGAACGGCGACGATCGCATCGCGGCGGCCGGGCAGGTGGACGGCAGCCTCAATGTCCAGGTGGGCAGCGGCAATGCCTGTGTCGAGATCGGCACGGCCGATACCAGTCTCCATTTCGACAAAGAGGACTGCGGCACGCTGACCGTTATAGATGGGCAGGGGCGTGCGGCGGTCCTGGACGAGGTGGTCTTCGACTTCCAGGACTGGTCTGCCGGCGAGCTCGCCGTTGGCATGGCCTATGACGCGTTCGGTGACGCCTGCTATTCGATCGCGACAAGCGGCGGTGAGTTCCAAGTCGACTTTTCATCCGACGATCCGTCGCGCACATGGATCGAGGCCGGGGACGAAGCCTATTCGATGAGCGCGGCCGTCGCCCAGCTCACCCAGGCCATGGCGATACCCGGCACCGCGACGGCGAGCTTGACCCTCGCGTCCTTGGCCGCGGACGCTCACCAGCATATCGAGCGTCCGACATCGACGCCGCTTGCAAGCCTTTCGGTCTGACGGGGGCGGCGTGGGCGCACCCGCATCAGCGGGAAGGCACCTGCGTCTTAAGCAAGAATGCAAATTGTGCGGGACGATGCGCGAATGGCGCTTGAACCGGCAGGGCTCCTCCTATCGTATGAGGCACCTGCTTTATGGTTCGAGGAACACATGCGTTTCAGCAGACTGGCACTGGTGATGGCGCTCGGCGTCGCCACAGTGGGATGCACAACGACAGGGCCCCATCGGGGGGGCTACGGCGGCCCCGGTACTCCGGACTACATCGACGATCAGCTCGACGATGCGGCGTCGCCGCTGCCGCCCGACGACCGCTACGGTGATGACCAGCTCGTTCCAGGGATCGGCGGTCCCGAGGGTGCCGAATAGGCGCGGCTCTAGGGCTTCGAAACGGGACAGCCAAGCTTTCCCTTAGACCTCGGTGATCAACCCAGCGAGGATGCCTTGGCAACGCCCGCACGAAGGTGTGGGGCGCCAGGCGTTGTTTCCATCAACTGGCGTGCGGCAATCGCTTCTTGAACGGCGCGAACGAGTGCCGCAAGCGCCTCGTTGTCACCAGCTTGAGGCGCCGGCTTTTGGTCTGACGGATCGATCGTGTGGCCGTTCACGGGAGACGCGCTCCCCGCCTCTTGCGAAACCTGCGCGGGCACAGCATCGGGGATTGGTTCGGTGAGTTCGACGGTGCCCCAACTGCGGAGCAGCTCCAGAGACCGCCGACGAATGGCCTCTTGCCGCTCCGGCGACATGGCCGCGATCGCTTGACGTAACAGATCATCGCCCATCGCAACCGACTCCCGCACAGAAGGACGCTGATGGTAGGCTGTACGGTGATCAGTGAAAGCGCAATACCGGCATTTGTCCACCGCAATTTGCCGGCTGACTTCTGATCTCGGGCGTGAGCCGTTATCTGAAATAGATTCAGGGAACGCGCCGTAAGGCGCCCATCCAGGGCGGAAAGGTCGAATTCGCCGCTTGTCCGGCGCCTGCCCTGGCCCTCAGGCGGATGCGAGGGCGCGCCAGGCTTTCACGAATTCCACTGCTTTGGCGCGAACATCCTGCGCAGCCGATCCTGGCTTGTAGAGCGCCGACCCCAGGCCAAATCCGGCCGCGCCGGCTGCGAGGAACGGCTCCATGGTCGTCGGCGTGATGCCGCCGACCGGAACGAGCCGCACGTCCTTGGGAAGAATGGCGCGCATCGCCTTGATAATCGGCGGCCCGATGAGCTCTGCGGGAAAGATCTTCAGCGCTGCGGCGCCGGCCGCCAGGGCGGCGAAGGCTTCCGTCGGGGTGGCGATCCCGGGCGTGCAGATCATTCCGGCTGCGACCGCGGCGCGAATGATCTCGACGTCGCCATGAGGCATGACGACGAGATCTGCGCCGATGTCGGCCAGCTGCCGGACATCGTCGATGCGCGTGACCGTGCCAGCCCCCACCAGCACGTCGGTCGGCAGGAGGTCGCGAATGATGCGAATGCTCTCGAAGGGCTCGGGCGAATTCAGCGGCACCTCGATCAGCCGGAAGCCGGCCTCGTAGAGCGCAGTGGCGACGCCGGGTGCTTCCCGCGGCGTGAGGCCGCGCAGGATGGCAATGAGGGGAAGGGCGCTGAAGGCCTCGTCGAAACGCGCTGCGCGGCTCGTCCCGGTCATGGCGTTACTCTCCTCGAGCCGTTGTCATCGGGTGTAACGAGCCCGGCGGCAACGGCGAAATGGAACAGACCCCTCGGCGCCGTGTTGCCGAGGAGCGCCGCAGGGGCGACGTCGAACAGCTTCAAGCCCTTTACATAGCGCTGACTGAGCGCGACGTCGCCGATGAGAACGATCGGCGGCCTATCCTGACCGGCCGCAGCGAGCCGCCCGAGGCCGGATGTCAGTTCCTGCCCGATCAGGAGCCCGGAGAGATAATCCCTGAGCGCGGAGGCCGGCAACCGGTGCGTGAGGCCGAGGGTGCGGGCGGCAAAGAGCTGGTGAAGAAGATCCCCGGGGCCGCTTTGTCGGGCGGCCTCGACGCCGGCCGCGAAGGCTGCATCGCCGGCCGCCGCATCAAGCGCCTCATCGGTCATCAGCCGGCCGAGAATGGAGTGGCGCGTCATCACGGCGAAGACTTCGCCGGTCATATAGGTGTCGAAGCGTGTGATGCGGCTCTTGTCGACCTCGACCCATTTCGAATGGGTGCCGGGCATCACGACGCAGGCCCGCCCGGCAAGCGCCGGGTTGTCGGCAAGGGCTCCGGCGATCTGGATTTCCTCGCCGCGCATAACGTCCGGCGGTGCGTCGGCCGGGTCGAAGATCACGCCCGGCGCGATTTGGATGACGCGGCCGTCCCCGGCCGTCACGCGTCCGGCCTGGCGCGCGAGCTGCGACACGTCGGCCGGGCAGGGCACATAAGGTGCCTCGATCCAGCCCTGCGCGCTACCCACCATGCCGCCGGCCACGACGGGAAGGCCGGGCCATTCCTCCAGCCAGGCGGCGCAAAGTTCGGCAAAAGCTTGTTCGAAACCCGCCACGCCGGGCGCCGGCAGGCTTTGGATTCCGTGGCTGCTGGCACGCTGATCGACGACTTCCGCCTTGCCGTCGATGAGAAAGGCCCGCAGGCTCGAAGTGCCCCAGTCGAGCGCCAGGAGGACGGGCGGCCCGGCGGCGGTGGGAACGGCCGACATGGGACCACTGCTCCCTTGCACGGTGCTGCCGCTCATCCTGTTCACCCCGTCCTCTGACCGCGGTCGATAGCGCGACCTGGATTGCTCTTAGGGGAGCGATCGCGGCCATGTCAAACGCGGCCCCGCCCATGGAGACTCTCACTGGTTATGCGGCCGGAGCCGGTTCACAGGGCCATTCTTTCCTGCATGTTCTTTTTTTGTTCTCATATCCTTCGCGACGCGTTATGGTGCTACTCCGCGCATGTGGACAGAGTCGAGAGTATGAACGTGGACGAGATCGTTGCGGCCTATCTCAAGGCGGAAGGGGACGCGCTTGCCGCGCTCAATGCGGCCATACGCGATGCATTGGCCGATCTCACCGAGAAGGAGCAGCGCCTCGCGAAGGCGGACCGGCTGATTTCACGGGGCTATGTGCGCGGCCGCATGGATGCCGCGCTAGCCCGGTCGGCCGATCCCGATCGCTCCGAGCGGGATAGCCCTGCCCGCGTCGAGAATGACTGCGACATATGACGGTGGTGGCTTTTCATCCGGATTGGGAACCGGCCGCTCTCCAGGTGGCTCGTCAGGCTCAGGTTCCTCCACCGGCGGCGGTGGCGGCTTCGTGGGATCCGTAGGGTCAGCCGGCTGTGGCGGTCGCGGATCAGGGCTCGGCGAGTTCGGCGGCGGCTGTTGCAGAGACAGCATCGACGTCTTCATGGATCTGGCGGCTTTCATGGGCGTGAGCAGCAGCATCGAATCACGCATCGCCCGGGCTCTTTGAGCCTTCCTCGACGCGGACGAGAAGACCCGTCGTTTCGACCCAAGCGCGAAAGGCATCCTCAGCCTCGGCTTTTTCATCCGGTAGACGCGCCCTCTGCAGGCGATAGATCGTGCCGTCCCTGTTGGCCGCGTGGCCGACCGGATGGGCATTGATGAAGGCGAGCGCTTCTTCGAGCGTCGTTATGAGACGTTCGTTCTCTCCGTCGCGCAGCACAAGGCGCGGCTCGATGGGGGTATCGGCTGCAGCTGTCATGACGGGCGAACGGCTGCCGTGACCGGAAGTTCCCTGGCGGCGCCATATCGGAGGGCGCTGGATCTGTGCCTACCCCGACCTATGTCTTGTCAGATACGGAAACGGATGAGCCGGACAGCGGGCGAGTGGCGAATATGAATCGACGCATGTGGACGGTCACGATTGTCTTGGTCGCTATCGTGGTGCTGGGCACCCTGGCCTTCATGTATCTGGGCCATTTCGGAGCGAGTCCGCCGGCCAATGCACCGACGCCGCCTGGGTCCTGAGCCTATCCGCGCCGGGACCAAGCTGAAGCCGGCCAACGGCGGCGGCAATGGAGGCCTCGCCTGGATTTGAACCAGGGTGACAGGATTTGCACTCCTGCGCGTAACACTCCGCCACGAGGCCGGCCAAACAGCGCTATCATCAACACAGTTTTGCCGCAATCAGAAATCGTCTGTGCTTCGGTCCCGACGACCGCCAGTTGCGGGTCCCGACAGCTGCTGGCGAGGACGCCATCGGGAACCGGTGTTGGATGCTCATCGGCGCCATGCGGAGAGCACCACATCGGTCGTCACCACCTCCACCTGCTGGCTATAGCGGTTGCGGTAAACGGTCATGAGCGCGTCGTGCGTCTCGTCGGACGACGAGCAGAGCGCATCCGTCGCGATGAGGACGCGATAGCCGAGGTCGACCGCTCCGAGCACCGTCGCCAGCACGCAGACATCGGTCTCACCCCCGGTGACGATGAGCGTGTCGACGCCGTGCTGCCGCAGGCGCCCGTGCAGGGATGTGCCGAACCAGGGGGAATAGGCCGGCTTGTCCAGAACCTTTGCCGGAGGCACGAAGCGGGCGAGATCCGGGACGAGATCGATCATCTCGGAGCCGAGCCGCTCGATCGTCATATCCGCCCAGCGTTCGTAGTATCTTTTCCAGGTTCCTTGACCCTGGCCCGGGCGTTCGGCGGGGATGAAGCGCGTGAAGATCGTCCGGTCGGGGCGGGCAGCGACGATCTCATGAATGTTCGGCAGGACGCGTGGCATCCATGGGGTGCGCCAGGGCGTGTCCTCCGCAAAGAGGCGTTGCATGTCTACGCAGATGTGAATGCAGCCTGGTCCGAGCGGTCCGAAATTCAGATCGGTGTCTTTTGCCATCATGCCCTCCCGCACGGAAATCGCGGGCAAGCTGGACCGTTCCATCAACCCCTGAGGAAATGAAAACGGAGTTGAGCATCGACAGCGCTTGAAGGCGGTGGACGGGTGGTGCTCATGGGGCTGAGCTCCATGAGTTCTGTTCGGTCGACTTTCAATGATCGTGCCGGCGTCCTGCGGCGCTACGGTCCTGCCGGTGAAGGCATTGGCCTGGTCGTTCACCGGGCGGCATGCTGCCGAACGGATGTCGACCGTCCATTATTGGCGGATATCGCGACTTTCAAAGTCGAGCTCGACCACGTGGAGAGACACGTTGCCGTCGGTCGCCATCCGCCGGATGCAGGCGCTGACGAGCCTGAGCAATTTCGTGGAGGCAGTGTCTGAAACCGGCGCTGCGGCCCAGCCGTGAAGCAGCCCGTGGAGGTCCCGAAGCCGCTCATCATTGAGGATGACACGCGCTCTGTATCGCGGCTCCGGTGCGCGCATGGTCCCCGGTTGAGGCTGTCGGAGGTCCGTCGGCCTCTCTCCAGGCCCTTGACCTTGGCGAGGTTGCAGCCTGCCCAGAATGAAGCCAAGGGTGCTCGGCCAGGGCGGGAAGATGTCGGATCTGAACTGGCGATCGCCCCCCATGCGTCGGCTCCGGCATCAACGTCGCGCGAATCCGCTCCCAGCTTGTACGGTCCAGTCGCGCGCCTCGCCGCGGGGCCATGGCGCGCCCGAGACGAGAGAGGGTGATGCGCCCGATGGGGGGCAGCTGGGGTCAACATCGCGTCCGGGGGGACGCAAGAGGCTCGGGCGCATCGGTAGGCTAACGAATGAGCGGCGTGTTTATTCCCTGGCCAGCTGTGCGCGTCATGAAAGCGGCGGAGGCCCGACGGTCCCGAGCGCATAAGCGAGAAAGTCGACCAGAAACGACCTTCTCCTAAGATGCTGAGTTTTGGGGAGTTTTAGTCGGAGCGGAAGGTGGTGCGCCACCCGAATGGCAAGCCGGCGTGGTTCCTGGACCGTTTCGTCTATGACGAGATCGTCGGCGGCGGGTAGGGCGAGAGGGGCGTGACGGTCGACGGCTTTAGCCAAACCCGGCGGCGGCCCTGTCCCGGCACCTATGAGCGGACCTATTTCGACCCGGTGCCGGCGCTCGTCGATGGATCGAATACGAGGTCCGGCATGCGGCCCGCTTCCTGCTTTGGCGGTCGTAGATCTCATCTCATTCGCTTGCGACCAATAAAATGGTCTGCAATTCCATTCACTACTGCGAATAATGGTTCCGCCGTTGCTCGATCGTCCTTCAAATTCGAGCTGGATCTACAGTGTCGTTTCCGATGACGCGAACGGCATCAAGCGCCTTCTGTATTTCTGTGGAATCCGTTTTTAACCAAGTCGACAGATGGCGAACCAAACCGTCCTTGCATGACTCCCCCTATTGCTCAGACAGTAGACCGTGGTCCCGAAGAGCAGGACGATATTGGGGCTCGGATACTGGAGATCCAATCGTGTTGTATTTAGTTGTCCGCCCGTGATCCCCGCCATGCGCCAATCACCACCTCATCCACCCCGTCGCGCGCTCGTCGGATGGGTGCTGTTCGACTGGGCTTGTCAGCCTTTCTTCACTCTGGTCGCCACATTCGTATTCGCCCCTTACTTCGTGACAGTGCTGGCACCGAACCCGATCGAGGGCCAGGCGCTGTGGGGTTATGCCACGGCCGCCGCCGGGCTGGCGCTCGCGCTTATCTCGCCAGTACTCGGCAGCCTCGCCGATGCGAGCGGACCAAAGAAGCCGTGGATCGCCGGTTGTGGTGTCGTGCTGATCACGGCAACCGCCGCGCTTTGGTACGTCGAGACCGGCGGCGTTATGCTCGCGCTCGTTGCCTTTGCCGTCGCTACCGTGGCGATAGAGGTCGCGATCGTATTCAATAACGCGATGATGCCGCATCTGGTCCCGCCGGAGCGCCTCGGGCGTCTCTCGGGCACTGGCTGGGCCGCCGGCTATGCGGGCGGGCTCGTCTCGCTCGCCATCGTCCTCGGCCTGCTCGCGGCGGTCCCCGAGACAGGCCGCACCTTATTCGGCGTCGAGCCACTGTTCGGTCTCGATCCAGGGCGCCGGGAGGGGGACCGCATCACCGGGCCGCTCGTCGCCGTCTGGTTCGCCATCTTCGTCCTGCCCCTGTTCCTGTTTACGCCGGATGCACCGCGTACGGGCAAGCGGCTCGCCAAGGTCATACGCCACGCTCTGGCACAGCTTGCTGAAACGGTTGCGGAGGCGCGCCGTGACAGCACGGTGGTGCGCTTCCTCCTCGCCCATATGCTCTATCAGAACGGGCTCGTAGTGCTGTTCTCCCTGGGCGGCGTTTATGGCGCGGGACTTTTCGGCTGGAGCTCCGCGGAGGTCGGTGTGTTCGGTGTCCTGACGACGGTGGCTGGCATGATCGGCGCGCTCGTCGGCGGCCGGCTCGACGATCGCTTTGGCGCCAAACCCGTCATCCTGGGCGCACTGATAGTGCTCGTTGTCTTCTGCCTTGGCGTACTATCGCTCAGACGCGACCATATCCTGTTCGTGATTGCGGCCACGCCGCCGCTGCCGGGAGACGGGCTCTACGGCAGCTTGCCGGAGAAGCTGTTCGTAGCCTGCGGCTTGATCATCGGGGCTGTCGCCGGGCCATTGCAGGCCTCATCGCGCAGCCTGCTGGCGCGTCTGGTGCCGGCCGAGGCGGCCGGGTGCTATTTCGGCCTTCTGGCGTTCTCGGGCAACCTGACGTCGTTTCTCCCATCCCTCCTCGTCGCACTCGCAACCGAGGCGACCGGTATGCGGGGCGCCGGGCTCGTCGCCCTCATCGCCTTCTTCAGCGTCGGTGCCATGCTGCTGAGCCGTGTCAGGCGAGCGTGAGGACACCAACGGGGGCGAGCTCCGGTTCGGGTACTTCGTTCGCCGAGGCAGAGGCAGCATGACCGCCGTGGCAAGCGCAGCATTATGATCCGGCAGAGGTCGCTGAAGCGCCTTCGCTTCATCCCAAGGCGCCCGCATCCAGGCCTCGCACTGTTCCTCGGTCGAAGCGCCGGGGTTTTTGTGCCTGCGCATGCGAATAGAGCGCGAGCAAATTTGTGGGGAATTTGTGGGGCTCTCGGCGACATTCCGTGCGATTACGTGCCATTCTGCGAACTAAACGAGAACGGCCCCGCAGGGGCGCCGATCCAAATTTCGCTTTATTTTCAAAGGGCTTGATGGTCGGAGCGACTGGATTCGAACCAGCGACCCCTAGTCCCCCAGACTAGTGCGCTAACCGGGCTGCGCTACGCTCCGACGCCCTATGGGCGTTGATGACGTAGGGTTTTTTCGGTCCGAGCGCAAGCCGGAAATCCCGCGTCCACAGAACATACTGGCAGGGAATGCGGCCTGTTCGAAGGGTGGCGCGTGATACTCGAGCGAAAGGCTCACGGTAGCCACGCGGCTATGTGGTGTGGACTGGCCCTCTCGACCAGTTCATCCATCATCACCTCAAACGCGGGTTTTGGCGAGGCCGCTGTGGCCACGGCGACGGCGGCTCACTGCAGGGAAGCGTCATCACTCCAGATGCTTTCTGTAAGGAAGGCCTCGGCGATCGCGCGCTCTAGCGCTGCGTCCCCAACTGCTGCGGCGAGAAGTGCGTTGCGGAAGTCCGTCAAGGCGCTCACATCCTCGACACCCCGCTCCAAGGCGAGGGCTCTGACCGATGCAATCGCTAGACGACGGATGGCCTGATACGACAGACCATCGTCGATGTTCGCGGAGGCACACGGCGCCTTGACGCTACGCTCGATCCCCATTGTCAATTCCCCGTCCCCCGGGATGCGGCATGTACTGCTATACGGAACTCTAAGGGCGGCTACCCTCCGTCGGTGAGGCAGAGTGGCCCCGGCAATGCCAATCCCGGGCGAATTTGGCCCGGCCGGGGGTCTGCTGACCCAAGAACGCATTCAAATTCAGTCTGATCACAGCCTCCTCCGCTAAGGCGGTTTCACTGGCGGCGCTGTCATGACCATTTTTGATTCCGGAGATCATGCCCCCGGCGAGGCATCTGCCGGACCGAAATGTTCAGTGCAAGCGTACAGCTCTCGCGTCTGCCGGGTGGTGTCCTCGACGGCTACGGCCCCATGGCGCGTCAGTTCTCGGGAACGTATGGGCTCGATATGACAGCAGCGAGGCGGTGAACGTAGCGTCGTCCCGCAGCCCTACCAGTCCCGGCGCTTGCATTTCACCTTTTCCTTGTAGCCGCCTCGATCCCATTTCCGTTCAATCTTGCACCCGCCTCGGCGGTATTTCTCGCGGTAGGCGCGGCGCTCGTAGCGCGGGTCATAGTAATGGCGGCGCGGGCGCCAATCGTCGTAATGGCGCTCATAATGGCGATAGCCCCGGCCATGGCCGCTTTCGTCCTTCCAAGGATCAGCGGACGCACTGCCGGCCAGGCCCATGGCCAGGCCCATGGCCAGGACGGCCAAACTTCCAAGCAGCGTGGCTCTTCGCATCGGAGTGGTCCCTGCTTCGTGACGCCGATCGGCACACCACCGCTGCCGTGATGTTGCAGCACGCACGCTGAGCGCCGCGGTGGCCTGCTACGGGCGGTGATGCGCCTGATCGGGTCAAGCTGGGGGCAGCATCGCGTCCGGGGGGAACGCAGCACGTTCAGGCGCATCACCGCTATAGAAACGGACCAGCCGCGGATTTATTCCCGACAGATAGGACTGCGTTCGGCCGCGAGGCGGCAGCGGGCTCTGCGGGGGATGTAGGGCTTGAACCGGGTGACGGGAGAGGTGAGGGGACTAGCGACATCGCTCGTTAGGCCCGCTCCAATGAGGCACTGAGCGCGCCGGCTGGAGCCGCCGGCCGTTAGACCACCATCCGGCGCGATCCAATAGACCGGGTCCGCAGTCGTCGAAGTCGAGCCGATGTCACTCATGAGGTTCGAGGGTGACGGGTGCTCGGCAGGTGCGCCACGGCCTCTGTCAGTTCTCGTCGGCTCGTCCGGCATACTGATCGACTGCCCCCGCCATCTGGAGCATGAGTTTCTCCATGGAGATAGAGTTGTCGCCATAGGGGTAGAAGTCGGACTTGTCACCCTTCTCCCATTTCCGCCGCAGTTCCGGCTCGGTGATATCCCAGTCACGATAGGTTTTTCGTGCCACCTCGCGCAGGTCCGCATGCAATTCGGCCATGGATGGGCGGCCCCAATAATAGTAACCGTTATAGACCTTGTGGACCTCGAGATTTCGGCCGAGCACGATCGTGTGCGGGATCATCACGTCGTGCGAAGTGTCGGTGTATTCTTTAATGTCGAGGTCCTTCTGTACGATCCGCTCTTCATCGTAAAGGAAGGGCCAGGGGGCTGCGGTCTGCTGGCGATAGTTGTTCGTGGTGTGCCAGTCGTCAGTGGTGATGGTGACGACCTGAGTGTAGCCGACCACGAATTGGGGGTGGAAGCGCACGAGCTCCAGCATGTGCCGACGGTCTTTCGGGCAGAAAAAGCCACGTGTCAGCACCAAGATCATGATCTGGTCGCTTTGGAGGTCCGATAGGCGCCGAGGCGTCTTCGTGTGATCGGGAAGGATGTAGTCGGGGAACTTCCCACCCGCCGCTATGTCCTGTCTCATGAGGCTCACTTCCGGCATTGTGGCGCATTCCTCTCGTTAACCGGGGTTCGGGCAGCATGTTCCACTCCGTGTTGGCAGCCAACGGCGTGCCGTGACCGCGCGCGCCGAGGAACGCCATGACCCGATGCTCATGCGCTTTTGCAAGCGCACGGTCTGGCATCTGCAAGGGAATCGCGTTCTTCTGGGGGCCGGCTCGGACGACGAAGGATATAATCATGCGGCACGTCATCCTAACCGCCATCATGTCGCTCATGAGCGCGGGCTCTGCGGCGGCCAGTTTTTCCACCTGCATCGCCGATCTCCGGGAGAGCGCGGTGCGCGCCGGCATCGACCGGGCGGTGGTGTCGCGGGCGCTCGCCCTCTCCGAGCCCGACGAGAAGGTGCTGCGCCTCTCGAAGGTTCAGCCGGAGTTCAAGACGCCGATCTGGGATTATCTCGGCTTTCTGGTCGACGAGCAGCGCGTCAGCGAAGGCCGGGCCATGATGCGCCGTTACGATCGCGTCCTGCGCGCGGCGGAGCGGCGCTTCGGTGTCGACCGCCACGTCATCGCCGCGGTCTGGGGCGTCGAAACCGATTATGGCAAGGAAGCCGGCGACAGCTTCCTGCCGCATGCCTTGGCGACGCTCGTCTGCGAGGGAGGTTCGCGGCAGCGCTTCTGGACCGGCGAACTCATGGCCGCGCTCAAGCTGGTCGATCGCGGCGATCTCCAGCTCGATGAACTTTACGGCTCCTGGGCCGGCGCTTTCGGGCAGACCCAGTTCATCCCGACTACTTATCAGCGGCTCGCGGTCGATTTCGACGGTGACGGGCGACGCGATCTCGTCAAATCCGTCGCCGATGCGCTCGGTTCGACCGCGAATTACCTGAAGCGCGCGGGATGGCGCAGCGGTGAACACTGGATGATCGAGGTCCGTGTGCCGGAGGGCTATCGCGGGCCGACGGGCCGGGGCAGGCGGGCGTCGCTCTCGGCTTGGGCTGCACGCGGGCTGACCCGTGCCGATGGCGCACGGCTCCATGGCGCCGACCATGCAGGGCTTCTGCTGCCGGCCGGGGCCAACGGTCCGGGCTTTCTCGTCTTCCGCAATTTCAATGCGATCTATTCCTATAATCAGGCGGAATCCTACGCGCTCGCCATTTCCCATCTCGCGGACCGGCTCGCCGGAATGCCGCCGCTCAGAACCCCGTGGCCGACGGACGACCCGGGGCTGACCCGCGCGCAACGCCTTCAACTGCAGAAGCTGCTGCTCGCCAATGGCTATGCCATCGGCGAGGCGGATGGGAAAATCGGCCCGGCATCGCGCGCGGCCATCGCCGCAGCGGAGAAGCGCCTGGGCATGCCGCCGACGGGCAGGGCGGGGCAGAAGATCTATCGCGCATTGGGTGGGCGATAGCACCCGCTGTACCTTCTCATGACCGCCGGTTCACGTCGCAGTGTAGCGGCATACCGCGGCTGCGGGCGTCATAAGTTTTCGGTGCACCGGTTGCGTTAAGCATAATTGCACATTGACCCGACGCCGCGATTCGGCAGGATGCATTTGTGGCGAACAGGGGCGGGGTGGCGTGCAAATGACGCGCGAGAAAGCGCTGACGCGCAGACAATTGGTCGCCGGGGCGATCGCGGCAGGCGGTGTGGTGCTGTCGCGGCCGGCAACGGCACAAACGGTTGATCCATCCGCGTATTTCGCGGGATCGGCCATGGACAACAGCATGGTCTATCGCAAGACGAATTTTGCGATGATCCAGCCAGTGTGGCGACGTCAGCTCGTCAAATACTATAGCGACGAGCCGCCCGGTACCGTGGTCGTCGATACCAATCACCACTTTCTCTATCTGATCTTCGAGAATAAGACGGCCCTGCGCTATGGCGTCGGCGTCGGCCTCGAAGGCTTCCAATGGTTCGGGCGGGCCGAGATCGACCGCAAGGCGGCCTGGCCGAATTGGGTGCCGCCGCCGGAAATGCTCAAGCGCCGCCCTGATCTGCCCCGTTTCGTGGCCGGCGGCCCGGACAATCCGCTGGGGCCGCGGGCGCTCTATCTCTATCGCAACGGCACGGATCTGGGCTACCGCATCCATGGCACGGTGGAGCCTTGGAGTATCGGTTCGGACGTCTCAAGCGGCTGTATCCGCATGTTTCCAGAAGACGTCATGGATCTTTATCAGCGCTGTCCGATCGGCACGAGGGTGCTCGTGCTGAAGCATATCGCTGCACGCGGAGCATAGGGCGGCCTGCCATCAGGGCAGGGCAAGTCTGCCATCAGGGCAGGACAAGTGTTCTCGGCCAGAGGGGGCTGACGTGATTGAATTGTTGCTTCGTGTGCGCCGTAGCGGCGCGCTCGCCTTTGCGCTCGTGGCTGCATTGGCCACGGCGGGTTGCGTCAGCGGCCCAATGGCGGGGGCGCCCAAGGCCACTGCCAATGTTCAGGATGCTCCGGTCGGCGCGGGCGTCGACGTGCCGCCCGGGTCCAACGAGGACTGGATCGTCAATGTCGGCCGCCGCACCTATTTCAAGGAAGGCTCGGCGACGCTGGACGACACCGCCAAGGTGACCCTCGACCACCAGGCCGAGTGGCTCGCCCGCTACCCGCGCTGGAAGGTGAAGGTGCAAGGCTTCTCCGACGATCCCGGGTCCGAGGCGGCCAATATGGCGCTGAGCATGAAACGGGCCGAGGCGGTGCGCGATTATCTCGTCGCCCAGGGCGTCGCTCCGCAGCGCACCCGGGTGAAGGGCTATGGCCGCACGGCCGAGCGGCTGGTGCGTGACTGCCCCGACATCTCCTGCAAGTCCCAGAACCGTCGTGTCATCACCAATCTCGAAGGCGACGAGGATATCTGAGGAAGCAGCACCGGCTGTCCTCTCCTTTTGCGGTGTCGTGATCTAAGATCGCGCTCAGCAAGCGGGGAGACGAGCTCATGACGATGCCTGGCCGGGTCGGATCGACGTTAGCGGTGCTGGTTGTGCTGGCGCTGGTCGCGCCCTCACGACCGCAGGCCCAGGCGCTCGCTCCAGCGCCGGAGGCGCCGGTCGGCCGCAGTCAGCACGTCCTCGGTACGGCGCGGCATTTCATGGTCGCGGCCGCCAATCCCGTTGCGGCGGAAGCCGGCCGCGAAATTCTGCGCGCCGGCGGCAGCGCCGTGGATGCGGCGATTGCCGTGCAGCTCGTGCTCAATCTCGTCGAGCCGCAGAGTTCGGGCATCGGCGGCGGCGCCTATATGCTGCACTGGGACCAGGCAAAGCATGCGCTGACCTCGCTCGATGGCCGCGAGACGGCGCCGGCGGCGGCGAAGCCGGACCGCTTCATGACGCCGGACGGCAAGCCCATGCCCTTCATGCAGGCGGTTGTCGGCGGCCGCTCTGTCGGGGTGCCCGGCACCCCGCGGCTTCTCGAAGAAGCGCACAAGCGCTGGGGGCGCCTTCCCTGGGCGAGCCTCATTCAGCCCGCCATCCGCCTCGCCGAGAACGGCTTCACCATTTCGCCGCGTCTCAACGGGCTGTTGAGCAAAGAGAGGGCGCTGCAGGACAATCCCACGGCGCGCGCCTATTTCTATGAGGCGGACGGCAGCCCGAAGCCGGTCGGCACGGTGCTCAAGAATCCGGCCTTCGCCGCGACTTTGCGGACCATCGCGGAGAAGGGGGCGGAAGCCTTCTACAGCGGCTCGATCGCCGAAGACGTCGTCGCGACCGTCAAGGGACACCCCACCAATCCGGGCGACATGACGCTCGCCGATCTCGCGGCATATCGGGTGGTGGAGCGTGCGCCGATCTGTGGGCCCTACCGGGCCTATACCGTCTGCGGCATGGGGCCATCGAGCTCGGGCGGCATCGCGGTGGCGCAGATTCTCGCCATGCTCGCGACCCAGAATCTGGCGCGCATGGGGGAGGGGCCGGAGGCGGCCCATTGGATCGCGGAGGCAAGCCGCCTCGCCTATGCCGATCGCGCGCAATATCTCGGTGATCCGGATTTTCTCTCCATCCCGGTGCGCGGACTGCTCGACCCCGGCTATCTCGCGAGCCGGGCCGCCTTGATCAGCCCGGAGCGCTCCATGGGCCGGGCTGAGCCCGGCGAGCCGCCCTTCGCGCGCAAGTCGGAGCTTGCCCCTTCCGAGGGCGTCGAGCATGGCACGAGCCATATCTCCGTGGTCGATGCCGACGGCAATGCGGTGTCCATGACGACCACCATCGAGAGCGGCTTCGGCGCGCGGCTCATGACCAAGGGCGGCTTTCTGCTCAACAACGAATTGACGGATTTTAACTTCCTGCCGACGGAAGCCGGCAAGCCGGTCGCGAACCGGGTGGAACCGGGCAAGCGCCCGCGCAGCTCCATGGCGCCGACCATCGTCTTCGACGCCTTCGACCGACTTTATGTCGTCACCGGCTCGCCGGGCGGCAGCCAGATCATCAATTTCGTGGTGAAGACGCTGGTCGGACTGCTCGACTGGAAGCTTGATCCGCAGGCCGCCGTCGACTTGCCGAATTTCGGCAGCCGCAACGGCCCGACCGAGATCGAGGCCGGCACCGCGGCGGAGGCCTGGAAGGCGCCGCTCGAAGCGCGCGGCCATAAGGTGACAGTGCTGCCCATGGAATCCGGCATCCAGGCGATCGTCCTGACGCCCTCTGGCTTCCTGGGCGGCGCCGACAGCCGCCGCGAAGGCGTCGCGATCGGCGATTGAGCCGGATCACACCTGCCGGTCAGATCTGCGATGATTTCGACGGATGGCCGGGTCGCCCCGTGATGTTCTCGTCATTTGACGGATAGTCCGGCTCTTCCTCGTCCTGCTCGTTGGGCGGGCTCTGTTGGGCGTTTTCGATATCCTGCTGGTCGTTGCCGGTGATCCGGTTGCCGCGCAGCTCTTCGACGATTTCGGCATCGTTCAGCAGCCGCTCGTCGGTGGTGCCGGTCTGCTGATGGCCGCGCGTGGTGTCGCGCCCCATGCCTGTTCCGGCGCCAGTGTTCCCTCGGAATCCGGGGTTGCGTGCCATGGTGGTTCTCCTGTCCTGACAAAGCTTTAGGCCGGCTGGCCCTCTCCGCTGAACGTCTTGGCCCCGATATGGTTGCGACAACAGCTCCGGAACGCCGATCCGCTCCGCCCGTTATGGACAGGTACTCTGCTGACCGCGGGCTGCCTGGCGCCTGGAGACGTCGCGTGCTCAAGGACAAGACCTGGAACGACGATGAGGCTGGACAGGACGAGACGCCGCGCCGCGGCCGCCTTCGCCGGCTCGTCGCGCAGCGGCCATTCCTGACCGCGAGCATCGTGTTCGGCACTCTCGTGCTGATCGCCGCAGGGGCCATCTGGTGGCTCTATGCCCGCCAGTTCGAAACCACCGACGATGCCTTCATCGATGCCCGCACGGTCGCCATCAGCGCCGAGGTGAGCGGCGCGATCACGGAGGTTCCCGTGACCGACAATCAGATGGTCGAGGCCGGCGCGGTGCTCGCGCGCGTCGATCCGCGCGACTATCAGGCGGCGCTCGACCAGGCAAAGGCGCAGGCCGAACAGGCGGAAGCCGCCATCGCCAATGTGGAGGCGCAGATCGGCGCCCAAGAGGCGCAGATCGAGCAGGCGCAGAAGCAGGTGAGCGAGGCCGAGGCGGCGCTCACCTTTGCGCAGGACGAGGCCAAGCGCTACACCGACCTCCTCGAACGCGGCTCAGGCACCGAGCAGCGCGCGCAGCAGGCGACCACGGATCTCGCCCAGCGGCAGGCGGCGCTCGCCAGCGCCAAGGCCGCCGCGACCGCAGCCGAGCGGCAGCTCGCCGTGCTGCGGGCGCAGGGACAGAACGCCCGGGCGCAGCTCGACCAGGCGCATGCGGCCGAGGAGCAGGCGCAGGCTAATCTGTCGCGCGCCGTCGTGACGGCGCCTGTCGCCGGCCGCGTGACGAAGCTCTCCGCGGCCAAGGGCGGCCATGCCGCGCCGGGCCAGGCACTGATGATGCTCGTGCCGCGCGAGATGTGGGTGACCGCCAATTTCAAGGAGACGCAACTCGGCCGCATGCGGCCCGGCCAGCCGGTGACCATCTCCCTCGACGCCTATCCGGAGGCCGATCTCAAGGGGCACATCGACAGCATCCAGTCCGGCAGCGGCACGGCCTTCAGCCTGCTGCCGGCGGAGAATGCCACCGGCAATTACGTGAAGGTGGTGCAGCGCGTGCCGGTGAAGATCGTCTTCGACGAGCCGCCGAGCGCGGTGATCGGCCCGGGCATGTCGGTGGTGCCCTCCGTCAGGATCAGGAACCGCATGTGGCCGTGAGCAGCGGCGGTGAGGAGAGCCGCTCGGCGGCGGGCGGCCGCAATCCGTGGATCATCGCCGTCGTCGTCTCGATCGCCACCTTCATGGAGGTGCTCGACGCCTCCATCGCGAATGTGGCGTTGCGCCATATCGCAGGGTCGCTCGCCGCCGGCGCCGACGAAAGCACCTGGGTGCTGACGAGCTATCTCGTCTCGAACGCGGTCATCCTGCCGATCAGCGGTTGGCTCTCGTCGGTCGTTGGACGCAAGCGCTTTTACATGACCTGCGTCGCCTTGTTCACGGTGAGCTCGTTTCTCTGCGGCATCGCGACGAGCCTGTCGATGCTCATCGTCTTTCGCGTGCTGCAGGGGCTCGGCGGGGGTGGGCTTGCGCCGAGCGAACAGTCGATGCTCGCCGACACCTTCCCGCCGGAGAAGCGCGGACAGGCCTTCGCGCTCTACGGCATCGCCGTCATCGTCGCGCCGACGGTCGGCCCGACGCTCGGTGGCTGGATCACCGACAATTTCTCCTGGCACTGGATTTTCTTCATCAATGTGCCGATGGGGCTCATGTCGCTCGCCCTCGTCCATTGGCTCGTCGTCGAGCCGGGGATCCTCGAACGAGAGCGGCGCGAGCGCCTGAGGGAGGGCCTCAAGGTGGACTGGGTGGGCTTCCTTCTGGTCGCCGCCTGGCTCGGCTGCCTCGAGGTCGTGCTCGATAAGGGCCAGCGCGAGGACTGGTTCGAGTCGAGTTTCATCATCACCTTTGCGGCGATCTCCCTCGTCTCGCTCGTGCTGTTCATTCCTTGGGAGCTTTCGCGCAAGGATCCGATCGTCGATGTGCGCCTGCTGTTCCATCGCCAGTTCGGCACGTCCTGCCTCGTCATGCTGGCGGTCGGGGCGATCCTCTTCTCCTCGACGCAGTTCCTGCCGCAGCTCCTGCAGACCAATTTCGGCTACACCGCCATGCTGTCGGGGCTTGCCATGATGCCGGGCGGGCTCGCCATGCTCGTTCTCATGCCGCTCGCCGGCGGCCTCACCGGCGTCGTGCAGCCGAAATATCTGATCGCCGGCGGCACGCTTATCGTCGCGGCGGCCATGTGGCACCTCACGAGCCTCTCGCCAGAGGCTGACTTCGCCTATTTCGCCTGGGCGCGCGTGTTCCAGATGATCGGGCTGCCGTTCCTGTTCATCCCGATCACCACGGCGTCCTACGCCGGCCTGCCGCCGGACAAGTCGAGCGAGGCGGCGGCGCTCATCAATGTGGCACGCAATCTCGGAGGCAGCATCGGGATTTCGATGGCGACGACCGTGCTCGCGCAGCGCTCGCAGTTCCACCAGTCGCGGCTCGTCGAGAACGTGGCGCCGTCCTCTTTGAACTACCAGCAGGCCATGCAGCACATCACCGGCTATTTCACGGGGCAGGGGGCGACGGATGCGGTGGCATCCCAGCAGGCGACGGGTTGGATCGGCCAGCTCGTCACGACCCAGTCGACGCTGATCGCCTATACGGATGTCTTTGCCGGGCTTGCCATCGTCGCGCTCTGTGTCGCGCCGCTCGCCCTCATTCTGCGCCGCGTCGAGGGCGGGAGCGCGAGCCCGGCCGTGTGAGGGAAGGGCGCCGGCGGCTGGTTTGCCGCGGCCCGCCGCGCTGGCCCGCCTCGCTATAGGCGTAGCGATCGCGGATGCGAAAATTGAAGAAGCGGCCCTTCGAATCCGACGCGAGGAAGGCGCGGTAAACGTCGGGCGGAACGTCGAAATAATTGTAAGTCGTGGTCTCGCGGAAGGCGATCGTCAGGACCCGCTTGCGGCGGTCATAATCGATCCAGTCGATGGCTGACGATGTAACCGCCGGCATCCCTCGCCTCCATGCTTCCCATGAGGAACGCGGGCCGAGCGGGGAGGTTGCAGGCACATCGGCTCGTGCCAGCGGCAGAACGGCTTCTCAGCTGTTGCGGCCAGCTGGTCCTGTGCACGCGTGGGCTCCGACAGCGTCAGCCACACTGCCACGAATACGACTGTCGAACCCCTGCTGGCGCGATCTCAATTTCCCGCGGGCACGGGACAGCCGAGATCACCTTCCTTGCAGCTCAGATATTGTTTGAAGTCCGCCACGCGCTTCGTCGTCAGGGCACCGAGGCAGCCGGCGTTCACCATGGGATAGATGCTTCCGCCTTCCGAGCGCGAGGTGGCGAATCGGCATTCGGCATCGCGGAAAGCCACCCAGCTCCGTTGCGCAGCGACGAACCGCTTTTTGGACTCGGTATCGTCGCCCAGCCGCTGAGAGATTTGCTGGTAAAGCTTGTTGAGCTCGGCATCTGCGGCTTTGTAGGACTTATCAGCGCAAGCGTTGATATCGGTCTGTGTCTTTGCCTTGTCCAAGCATTCGTCTGCGGAAGCCGCTTGGAGCGACAGAAGCATCAAGGCAGCGGCTACACTAAAGCGTCTCATGGCTTCTCCTCAGCTTTGGCGAGCAATGCCGCCGGTCACCCTCATCTCGCGCCGCGTGGAGCGGGGACGCGCGAGGGCGGCCGTTTGAGGCAGGGGCGTCGCCTCAAGGTCTGGCGGTCTCGCGGATGGTGATCGTCAGGACGCGCCAGCGTCGAGTGTAATCGATACAGTCGGTGGCCGACGATGAGACTGCTGACATCCCTCCCTCTGTGCTTCTCAAGGAGGAACGTGGGCCGCGCGGGTTGCGTTAGATGGCGCGGTTGGCCTCCGCTGAGCACAAAACGGCGCGAGGGCGGATCAAACTGAGGCGCTGACCATTCGCGCTAACCTGTCGCGGCAAAGAAGGCCGGTTAGTCGAACAACCCGGGCTGATCCGGATCAGGTGAACGACTGTCCGGTCGCTCTTCCGGCCGGGGAGAAGCCGGCGCGCCCCGTAGTTCCGCAACCGCTTGAAAGTAGCCCTCCGCAAAACACTCCAGCATCTCGACTTTACGGCGGTCGTCGAGGCGGATGATATCGCGCGCGTCGACAACGCGCAGGGTACGTTCCTGCTTAGGACCGGGGCAGCTGAAATCCAAGATCTCGAACCGAGCTGTTTCCAGGTCAGGATCTTGCATCAAGATTTCATCCACAAGCGTGACAAATAATGCCAAGCGTTCCTTCGCAAGAGGATTTGTGCGCCAAAAGCTAAACCAGGGGAAATAAAGCTGTCCGCCGACGCCGTAGATCAAGGGCGGTTCAAATGGCACCATAAGGCCGCGACCTACCGGATAATAACGTTTGCCGACAGTTTGGTAGAAATCAGGTGAGACGTCAGAAAAATGGTTGCGAATGAGAGGCAACACACTAAGAAGATTCTGGCGGACGTTCTCACGTTTGATTCTTCGAATTCCCTTCTCCACCTCATCGTAAGGGACGCCGAGTACCAGCATGTCCTGGACTGCGGCATACAGTGGATTGTAATTGAAATGCGGCGGGTTGCGAGCCAGTTGAACTAACGCGCGTGCGATGGCTGTCGGCTGTTGATTCCAGTTCCGAGCGAGATGTTGAACGGAGGGGACGCGCAAGTCTGCCATATAATAGTCACCTATTGAATGGAGTTGGGGCACGTTGCCTTGGAGTAAAATTCCTGAATTTTGACATCATCAATTTTCATGCCGGGATTCACTCTTCCCCCGTGATTCCATACAGAATGCCAGGGTCCGCCCTCCGCGTGACTTAATTCGACAAGGTCGCTAGCACGAAGCCGCGAGTAGAACGCAACAATCTGGTTTAGCAATGTCTCCGTCTGCGTATCGAAAGCATATTGCACAACTTCACTTTGGCCATTGCGAGGGTTGATTTGAGTGGCGCGACCGGCAATTGCCAATCGGTCAAACTTTCTGAACTCGCGATAGAGATAAGGTAGGACCGGCCCATACTCCCAAGCCTCGAATTTATGACGTACGAGAGGCCGGCCTAATTCGATTAGCGACCAGACATGGCAGAAGTACACAATCTTCTGCAGCGAGAGGTTGGTCACCGCCCGACCGTTCCTATCGCAGAAGTCGAGTATGAAATTGGCGATGGCGCGTCCGTCGTAGCCGCCCATCAGTCAATGTCCTCATTCGTTCTGGAGTTGTTGCTCTCGTCTTAGCAGCGTGTTTATAGACTATTTGAGTCTCGGAGAGCATCTCAGCTGCAGCCCGTCGTGCTGCCGCAGGTATCACATTTCATGCAGGTGCCGTTGCGGACCAGTGAGAAGTTGCCGCATTCGGAGCAGGCCTCGCCCTCATAGCCCTTCATGCGGGCTTCCGCCCGGCGGTCGGCGATGCTGCGCACCGCCGTCGGGGTCGCGAAGCCGAGCGACGAGAAGGCCTCGTCGCCAACGGGCTCGATCGCCTCGTCCGCCTCCACATCCTCCTGCGGCTCGCCCTTCAGCGCGGTCGCGCCGGCGCTCGTGAAGGCGACGACCGTGCCGGCGCCACCCTGCGCCGTCGGCGTCTTGCCGCCATCGCGCTTGTCGCCGGGTATGGACATGAAATTGGTCGGCCGGCCGCGCACGAAGCCTTTCGAGACGACCTGCTGGCCCTGTGAGCCTTCCGGCGCTTTGCCCTGGTCCTCGCCCTTGCCGATCACGTCGAAGCCGATCTCGCTCGGATCCACATGGGCGAGGTCGTAACGGCCGAGATAGCTGATCGCGAGCTCGCGGAAGACATAGTCGAGGATCGAGGTGGCGTTCTTGATCGACTGGTTGCCCGCCACGAAGCCCGCCGGCTCGAATCGCGTGAAGGTGAAGGCCTCCACATATTCCTCGAGCGGCACGCCATATTGCAGGCCGAGCGACACGGCGATGGCGAAGTTGTTCATCATCGCCCGGAAGGCCGCGCCCTCCTTGTGCATGTCGATGAAGATCTCGCCGAGACGCCCGTCGGTATATTCGCCGGTGCGCAGATAGACCTTGTGGCCGCCGACCACCGCCTTCTGGGTGTAGCCCTTGCGGCGATCCGGCATCTTCTCCCGCTCGCGCACCCGCTCGACGCGCTCGATGATCTTCTCGACGATGCGCTCGGCGACCTGGCTCGTGCGTGCCGCCGTCGGCTGGGCGAGGAGGGCCTCGACGGCATCCTCGACCTCGTCCTCCTCGTCGCTGATCAGCGCGGAATTCAGGGGCTGCGAGAGCTTCGAGCCGTCGCGGTAGAGCGCATTGGCCTTCAGCGCCAGCCGCCAGGAGAGGAGATAGGCCTGCTTGCAGTCCTCCACCGTCGCGTCATTCGGCATATTGATCGTCTTGGAGATCGCGCCGGTGATGAAGGGCTGCGCCGCCGCCATCATGCGGATGTGGCTCTCGACCGAGAGATAACGCTTGCCGGTGCGCCCGCAAGGATTGGCGCAGTCGAAGACCGGGTAGTGCTCGGGCTTCAGATGCGGCGCGCCTTCCAGCGTCATCGCTCCGCAGATGTGGATATTGGCGGCGTCCACATCGGCCTTGCTGAACCCGAGATGGGTGAGGATGTCGAAGGCCGGGTCGGCGAGCTTGTCGGCCGGGATCTTCAGGGTGCCGGTGAGGAAATCCTCGCCGAGCGTCCATTTATTGAAGACGAATTTGATGTCGAAAGCCGACTTGAGACCGGCCTCGACGGCGGCGATCTTCGCCTCCGTGAAGCCCTTGCCGGCAAGCGTCGTGCGGTTGATGGCGGGTGCCTGGGCGAGCGAGGCATGGCCGACCGCATAGGCCTCGATCTCGGCGATCTCCGCCTCGCTGTAGCCGAGCACGCGCAATGCGTCCGGCACGGCGCGGTTGATGATCTTCCAATAGCCGCCGCCGGCGAGCTTCTTGAATTTCACCAGCGCGAAATCGGGCTCGATGCCGGTTGTGTCGCAGTCCATGACGAGGCCGATTGTGCCGGTCGGCGCGATCACCGTCGTCTGGGCGTTGCGATAGCCGTTCTTCTCGCCGAGCGTGAGCGCCTTGTCCCAGGCAGCGACCGCATGCTCGACGAGAAGTCGGCCGAGCGAGCCGACCTTCGCCGCGGAGGCATGGTCGAGCGGCACCGGATTGGTGTCGAGCGCCTCATAGCCAACCGCCTCGCCGCGGGCCGCGCGGCGATGATTGCGGATGACGCGCAGCATATGCGACGCGTTCTTGGCATAGCCGGGGAAGGGGCCGAGCTCGCCCGCCATTTCGGCGGAGGTCGCATAGGAGGTGCCGGTCATGATGGCGCTGAGCGCCCCGCAGAGCGCGCGCGCTTCCGCCGAGTCATAGGGCAGGCCCATGGTCATGAGCAGGCCGCCGATATTCGCATAGCCCAGGCCGAGCGTGCGGAACTCGTAGGAGAGCTCGGCGATCGCCTTCGACGGGAACTGCGCCATGGTGACGGAGATCTCGAGGACGAGCGTCCACAGCCGGCAGGCGTGTTCATAGGCTTCGACGTCGAACGCGCGCGCGGCGCGGTCGTAGAACTGCAGCAGATTGGCCGAGGCCAGATTGCAGGCCGTGTCGTCCAGGAACATGTATTCCGAGCACGGATTCGACGCGACGATTGGGCCCGAGGCGGGGCAGGTGTGCCAATCGTTGATGGTGGTGTGGAACTGGATGCCCGGATCGGCCGAGGCCCAGGCGGCATGGCCGATCTTTTCCCAGAGGTCGCGCGCCTTCAGCGTCTTCACGGGCTTGCCCGTCAGGCGGGCGGTCAGCTGCCAGTCCTTGTCCTCGGCGACGGCGTTCAGGAATTCGTCTGTCACCCGCACCGAATTGTTGGAGTTCTGTCCGGCGACCGTCGCATAGGCCTCCGAATCCCAGTCGGTGTCATAGACGTCGAAGGCGATGTCGGTGTAGCCCTGCCGGGCGAACTGGATGACGCGCTTGATATAGTTGTCCGGCACGAAGGCGCGGCGCGCCAGCCGGATCTCGCGCTTCAGAGCCGGGTTCTTCTCCGGGTCGAAACAGGAATCGGCGTCGCCCTCGCAGTTGACGCAGGCCTTCATCACCGCCTTGAGGTGCTTGTGGCAGGCCTTGGAGCCGGCCACCAGCGCGGCGACCTTCTGCTCCTCCTTCACCTTCCAGTCGATATAAGTCTCGATGTCCGGGTGATCGACGTCGACAACGACCATCTTGGCGGCGCGGCGGGTCGTGCCGCCCGACTTGATGGCGCCTGCGGCGCGGTCGCCGATCTTGAGGAAGCTCATCAGGCCGGAGGAGCGGCCGCCGCCGGAGAGCTTCTCGCCCTCGCCGCGCAGCCTTGAGAAATTCGAGCCGGTGCCCGAGCCGTATTTGAAGAGGCGCGCCTCGCGCACCCACAGGTCCATGATGCCGCCCTCGTTGACGAGGTCGTCACTGACCGACTGGATGAAGCAGGCGTGCGGCTGCGGATGCTCGTAGGAGGACTTCGACTTCGTCAGCTCGCCGGTCTTGAAGTCCACATAATAGTGGCCCTGGCTCGGGCCATCGATTCCATAAGCCCAATGCAGGCCGGTGTTGAACCACTGCGGCGAGTTGGGCGCCACCATCTGGTTCGCCAGCATGAAGCGCAACTCGTCGAAGAAGGCGCTCGCGTCCTCCTCGGACGAGAAATAGCCGCCCTTCCAGCCCCAATAGGTCCAGCAGCCGGCGAGTCGGTCGAAGACCTGCTTCGCCGAGGTCTCGGACGTGTAGCGCTCGGCCTCCGGCAGTTCCGCCAGCGCCTTCTCATCGGCGACGGAGCGCCACAGGAAGGAGGGGACGTCATTCTCCTCCACCCGCTTCAGCCGCGCTGGCACGCCGGCCTTGCGGAAGTATTTCTGGGCGATGACGTCGGTCGCCACCTGGCTCCAGCTCTCCGGCACGTCGATGGCGTCGAGCTTGAAGACAGTCGAGCCGTCGGGATTGCGGATCTCGCTCGAGGCGACCCGGAATTTCATGGAGGAGTACGGGGACTGTCCCGCCTCGGTATAACGCCGCTCGATCCGCATGCTGTGATCCTCGGAGGCGGTCCCCCGCCCTGTCTAGATATTGGTCCTGTGCCTTAAGGCACCAAGCTTGAACGCATCAGTCGACGCCCTACCGAAGACCTGCTTCCCGGGGTTCCGACCAACGCCGCGAATCCGCGTCGCCGGTCGGACATTCAGGCACAGAACAGCGCACGCTGCTCGGCAACGCCGCACGTCGGTGGACTCGACTTTTGAAACTGATCGATCGGGTCGCCAGCGCTACTGCAGCTAACGAAACAGGATCGGAGGTTAGTGCCATCCTCGATCGGGCGTCAATATCTAGTTGCTCGCCGATTTTGAGCCGCTAGGTCTTGACGGCCTCTCTCAAAAATCCGCGCGCCTCTCTGCGCGACGATAAGTGCCCCTGATGTCGAGGAGAATCACCGGTTTGCCGTCATCTGTGGATGGCCTCAGTCTCGTCATCATTTGTTCACCATAATTTATCTATCCACCGTCATCCCCAATGCAGCCTTCGATCCGCTTCGCCGGCAGCCCGGCGGCGGCCGGTGCCTCGCCGCACGCGCCCCATGCGAATCGAGATCAAGCGAGACCTCTCGCCACAAGCCCTGATGCTGGACAGCGGCGGCCGGAAGCGCCATAACCGCAGCAACGGCAGGCCTCTCGGTGGCCTTGGGAATCGGTCATGAAAGACTTTCTTCTGCGCGTCTTCACCTGGTGGAACAGGCAGACGATCGGCACCCAGTTCTGGACATGGCGGAAGGGTGAACTGGTCGGTGAGGACGAGTTCGGCAATCGCTATTACCGGACACGCGGCGGTGCCAAGGATCCGGCGCTCGGCTTCGAGCGCCGCTGGGTCATCTATGCCGATTACGCCGAGGCATCGATGATCCCTCCCGGCTGGCACGGCTGGATGCACCATACCACCGACGTGCCGCCGAGCCGTGACACCTACACGCCTCGTGAGTGGCAGAAGCCGCACCGGCCGAACCTTACCGGCACGGCGGAGGCTTACCGGCCCTCCGGCTCGACCCTGGCGAGCGGCCAGCGCCCGCCTGCGACCGGCGACTACAGCCCCTGGACACCCTGACGGCGGCATTTGCGTCGCCGCGATCGCTACAGGCAGGCAAATTACCGGGAGATCGACAGGAGACTCCCGGATGCCTTTTTTATGGTCGCGGACCTCGCCTATACGCCAGGTCACGCCGGTGGAGTTTTCTCGCCTGTGCGACGCCTTCCAGCAGGACCTGATCGAATGGTTCGTGCTGGGCGCTCGATCTCAGGAGCAGCTGAAGTGGAACAATCGAATTGCCGCGGCTCTGGCGCTGAGTAAATTCTCCTTCGGTTCCGATTACTTCACCTGTGTTATCGGCCGAAAACCAGTCGGGATTGCCGCTGTCACGCGCACAGATGGCTGCTATATCGACATTGGCTTGCTCGCGACCCATCCGGGGCAACAGGGGGCCGGTTCGATCCTCATCGAACATATCGTCAATTTCTGGCCGCCGCAGTCCTTTCACTTGGAACTCGCCCCTCTCAGCGATGCGCGCCCGTTCTACCTGCGGCTCGGCTTCGAGACGCTCGGAAGTCGGGACATGCGTCTCGATGTGACGAAAAGCCCGCAGTGGGTGAGGCTCGGTGGTAAATGGCGCCTGGCCGCATATGTGCATCTGCCGTTCTACGCCGCCGTCGTCGACGCCGTTCCGGCCGCACCATAAAGCCGTCCCACTCGATCGCCATCATGGACGCGCTTCCGCTGGCGTCGTTCATCGTGTTAAGCACGGCAGTGACGCCTTCGCTCCATCCCCGTTGCGGCAAGACACCAGCATGATGTTTCGACGCCTGTCCGCGATGTGTATCGCGGTCGCCCTCTTGAGCGCATCGACCGGAGCGGCTCTAGCCGACAAGATCAAGAATCCGATCGCGGTCTTTTCCGGCCTGGACAAGATCACCGGGCGAATCGTGTCCTTCGAGGCCGCGATCGACGAAACGGTGCAGTTCGGGGCACTGCAGATCACGCCGCGCGTCTGCTACACGCGTCCGGCGACGGAAACGCCCAATACCACCGCCTTCGTCGAGGTGGACGAGATCACCGCATCCAACGAGATCAACCGCATTTTCGCAGGTTGGATGTTCGCGGCGAGCCCCGGCCTGAGCGGTATCGAGCACCCCGTCTATGATGTCTGGCTGACCGACTGCAGAGGCGGCACGCAAGTCATCGTCGAGCCGAAGGACAGGACGGGCGAGGAGCCGCCGCCGCCCAATGCGCAACCGCTGAACGTGCCGCGTTCGTCTGTCCCGCAGCCGCGCCGGCAGGTCCTGCCACCGTCTGAAGCGCCGCGGCAGCCTCAGCCGATGGCGCCCGCCGAACCGCCCGGCTTCGTTCCGCCCATGCCGATCGGACCCGATCCGGCGCGATAGGCGGTCAGCGCACGCCGAGCGTCTGCAGCGCCAACGCACCGGTGAGGATGGTTTCAGGCGGCCAGGACCACCAGTTGGCAACCTTGCCGAGGGCCGCATCGAGCTGCGCCATATAGGCCTTGCGCGGCACGGCCACGGCGCCGAAGCGTGCCAGATGCGCGGTGACGAATTGCGTATCGAGGAGTTGAAAGCCTCCATGTCGCAGGCGAGCGACGAGATGGACGAAGGCCACCTTGGAGGCGTCGCGCTCGCGATGGAACATGCTCTCGCCAAAAAAGGCCGCGCCGAGCGCAATCCCGTATAGACCGCCCACCAGCCGCCCTTCGCGCCAGACCTCGACCGTGTGGCAATAGCCGCGGTCGAAGAGCTCGCCATAGAGCGCGCGAATGCGGCCGTTGATCCAGGTCTCCTCGCGCCCCTCGCCGGGGGCGGCGCAGCCGGCGATCACCGCGTCGAAATCGCGGTCGATCGCGATCTCGAAATGGTCGGCGGCAATGGTGCGTGCCAGACGATGGGGAACGTGAAAGGAGTCGAGCGGAACGACGCCGCGCTCCTTCGGCTCGACCCAGAAAAGCCCGGGATCGTCGGCGCTTTCGGCCATCGGGAAAAGCCCGTTGGCATAGGCGTTGAGCAGGATCTCGGGCGTGATCTCGGCAGGACGCGTCGTCATGACCACCCAATTCCGGCCAACCGTGGCGGTTCCGGTCAGATGGCGGCCATGATCTCTTCGACGCCGCCCTGATCGAGAAAATGCTCCAGCCAATGAATGTCGTAAAGGCCGTTCTGGATGCTCTGGTTCCGGACCAGCGTCCGGAACAGGGGCAGTGTCGTTTCCACCCCGTCCACCACGAATTCGTCGAGCGCGCGCCTCAGCCGCATCAGGCATTCGGTGCGTGTCCGGCCGTGCACGATGAGCTTGCCGACGAGCGAATCGTAATGCGACGGAATGCGATAGCCCTGATAGACCGCCGAATCGACGCGCACGCCGAGGCCGCCCGGCGGATGGAAATAGGTGATCGTGCCGGGTGAGGGGCGAAAGGTCGCCGGGTGTTCGGCATTGATGCGGCATTCGATGGCATGGCCCTCGATGCGCACGTCTTCCTGCCGGATCGAGAGGGGATTACCGGCGGCGATGCGGATCTGCTCGTTCACCAGATCGATGCCCGTGATCATCTCCGTCACGGGATGCTCGACCTGGATACGCGTGTTCATTTCGATGAAATAGAACTCGCCGTTCTCGTAGAGGAACTCGACCGTTCCCGCGCCGAGATAACCGAGCTCCTGCATGGCCTTGGCCACGACGCTGCCGATTTCCTCGCGCTCGGAGCGGTTGAGGGCAGGTGAGGGGCCTTCCTCCCAAACCTTCTGGTGCCGGCGCTGTAGCGAACAGTCACGCTCGCCGAGATGGATCGCCCCGCCACGGCCGTCGCCGAGCACCTGGATCTCGATATGGCGCGGCTTCTCGAGATACTTCTCGATATAGACCGCATCGTCGCCGAAGGCGGCGAGCGCCTCCGCTCGTGCGGTGGCCAGCGCATGGTGAAGTTCGCCTTCGCTGCGCGCCACCTTCATGCCGCGCCCGCCGCCGCCGGCGGCCG
Source organism: Chelatococcus sp. GCM10030263 (assembly GCF_042666455.1). NCBI lineage: Bacteria > Pseudomonadati > Pseudomonadota > Alphaproteobacteria > Hyphomicrobiales > Chelatococcaceae > Chelatococcus > Chelatococcus sp. GCM10030263. The sequence goes on from NZ_JBHTDB010000016.1 coordinate 331,016, forward strand.
CCTTGATCAGCACGGGATAGCCGACCTCGGCCGCGACCCGCATCGCCTCGCCGTCCTCGGTGATGCCGCCGTCCGAACCGGGGACGCAAGGGATGCCGAGCCGGTGCGCGGTGCGCTTGGCTTCGATCTTGTCGCCCATCAGGCGGATATGTTCCGCCTTCGGCCCGATAAAGCCGATGCCGTGATCGTTCAGGACTTCAGCGAAATGCGCGTTCTCGGAGAGGAAGCCATAGCCCGGATGGACCGCATCGGCCCCGGTGATCTCGCAGGCGGCGATCAACGCGGGGATATTGAGATAGCTTTCGCGGGCCGAGGGCGGTCCGATGCACACGCTCTCGTCAGCGAGACGCACATGCATGGCGTGCTGGTCGGCTGTGGAATGCACCGCAACCGTCGCGATGCCGAGCTCCTTGCACGCCCGCAGAATGCGTAGGGCGATCTCTCCTCGATTAGCGATGAGGATCTTGTCGAACATGGGCCCGGTCATTCGATGACGAGCAACGGCTCGCCGTATTCCACCGGCTGGCCGTCCTCGATCAGGATGGCGGTCACGGTTCCGGCGCGAGGAGCGACGATGTCGTTGAAGGTCTTCATGGCCTCCACGAGGATGAGCTTATCGCCGACTTCGACCCGCGAGCCGATCTCGATGAAGGGCTTGGCCTCCGGCGATGGGCGCAGATAAGCCGTGCCGACCATCGGCGAGGTCACCGTGCCCGGATGATCCGCGTCGGGCTTGGCCGAGGCCGCCACCGGGGCCGTGACGCTAGCGGCGGGAACATGGACAGGCGGAGGTGCAGCGACGGGTACATGCACGGCCGTCGTCACGTTGCGCGCGACGCGGATGCGTAGATCCCCCTTCTCGACTTCGATCTCGGTGAGATCCGTCTCGGCAATCAGGCGCGCGAGTTCGCGCACGAACTCATGATCGATCGGACTTGGTTTGGCCATTGGCACTTTTGTCATGAATGGGTTCCACTACCCGGCGCGGCTGCCGTCGTCTTCGCGGTCCGCGCCTCGACCAAGGGAACGAGCGCATCGAAGGCGAGGTCGTAGCTCGCCGCCCCGAAGCCGCAGATGACGCCCACGGCAACCGGCGCGATCAGCGAGTGGTGACGGAAGCTCTCCCGGGCATGGACATTGGAGAGATGAACCTCGATCGTCAGCGCATCGACGCTCTTGATCGCGTCTCTGAGCGCGATCGAGGTATGTGTATAGGCGGCCGCGTTCAGGATGACCCCGGCACCAGCCAGCCCGGCTTCCTGGATGAAGCTGACGAGCTCACCCTCCACGTTGCTCTGGCGGAAGACGAGCTCCACCTGGCCGCGAGCGGCCGCACGCGCGCGCAGCCGCTGCTCGATATCGGCCAGGGTCAAGCTGCCGTAGACCTGCGGCTCGCGCCGCCCGAGCAGGTTGAGATTGGGGCCGTTGAGGACGTGGATGGCTATCATGCCGGATTGAACGTTCCGTCGTGAGGCTTCGCGACGACCTTGCCGCGAGGCGGCCCTCTTAACGCGAACGTGGCCTGAGGGGAAGGCCCGCGCGCCGCGGGGCCGCTGAAAGCGGTGGGTAGCTTTGCTCGCGATGCGGTCAACAGGTCGTCCGGCCGCACTGGCGAACCGAGGCGATCGCCTTCTGCATGGGCTCGAGGCCGACCGCCCCGAAGACGACGTCGCGCCCAATGACGAAGGCCGGCGTGCCGGTGAGGGACAGCTGGTCGCCGAGAGCGAGGGTCTTCTTGATTTCGTCGCGCAGCTCGGGCGAGGCCGCATCGCGCTGCAGGCGCGCCAGATCGAGACCCATCTCCTTGGCGACTTCCATCGCCCGCTCCTTGCCGACGAGGCCTTTCGAGGTCAGGAGGCGGCTGTGATAGTCGAAGAATTTCTCGCCTTGCAGCTGCTTGCGGGCCGCGAGTGCGAAGAGGGAGGCATCGAGCGACTCCTGCCGGAGGATGGGAAAGTCCTTCAGCACAACCCGCAGATTCGGATCATCCTTGACGAGATTGGCGATGTCGCCCAGCGCGCGCTTGCAATAGCCACAGTTGTAATCGAAAAACTCGACGACCGTGACATTGCCCTTCGGATTGCCGACGACGACGTTGTTCTCGTCGTCGAAAAGCGCCTGGCTGGCGCTCGCCACCGCCTGTTCCTGGGCCTGACGCTGCTGGTCCTGCTGGCGGCGCTCCAGCTCAGCGATCGCCTCCTGCAGAACCTCGGGGTTCTTGAGGAGATAATCGCGGACGACCTGCTCGATCGCCGTCCTTTCCGCAGGCGTCATTTCAGCGGCGGATGCCGGCCCGACCGGGGCGAAAGCGGCAATAGCCGAGATCGCCACGACGGCTGCGGCCGGAAGGCGAAGTTTGGAGAACAGGCGCATGCAGATAATCCAATCATTAGAGCCGTGGAGAAGGCGACACTGAATTATGTCATTTATCCGGCGGACGGGTGGTTGGTTGATAGGCCAGGATATCGTCCGCCCTGAGCCAGGCCGGCGAATTCGGCTTGAGCTTGGCCTTGGCGCGCGAAGCCTGGGTCACGGCCTGGTCCCATTGGCCGAGCGCAAAGTAATATTGCCCGGCGGCCAGTTCGGCCATGCCGATATTGCCTTTGCGGCCATAGGCGGTCGAAAGATCCCGGAAGGCGTCCGCGAACTCCGGTTCGTGTTGAGTGGCGTTGGTGAGCTCGCGGATCGCCTGGTCGAGGAGGCTCGGATCGCCCGACGTAACCAGCGCCCGGCCGAGCATGGCGCGAATGAGCGGGGTCGACGGGGCAAGGGCCACCGCCTGGCGTAAGGGCGCGATCGCCTCACGCGGCCGGCCGCTCTCGAGCAGCACCTGGCCCTTCATCTCCCAGAAATAGGGATTCTTGGGCTGTTCATGCAGAAGGTCGTCCATCTGGGCGATCGCCTCGCGTGAACGCGCCGTGCGATAGGCGAGGATCGCGCGGGCATAGCGGGCGGCGACCGAGCGATCGCTCGGCGGATACCGCCGCATGACCGTCTCCGGGCGTTCAGTGAAACCGGAGAGCTTCGCCCGCATGAGATCGTGGCGAGCCTGCAGGGCCGGCGGGTCCGTGACATTGTAGTAGGGACTCTTGGCCGCGAGGTCCGCGAGATTGGCGATGCGTTCCTGCGGCAGCGGATGGCTCTGCAGATAAGGATCGATCGACGCCGTGCTGAACAGCGCGTTGTTGGCGAAGCCCTTCAGTGTGGACAGCAGCCCCTTCGCCGATTGATGCGTCGCATTGAGGAAGCGCACGGCCGCCTGATCGGCCGCCTGCTCTTCCGAACGTTGATAGGACAGAAGATTGCGTCGCACGAGCTCCTGCGAGCCGACGAGCAAACCGCCCGCGCCCGTGCCGCTCTGGCCGACGCGCCCATTCGCCGAACCGACCAAGGCGCCGGCGCCCAGCAGCAGACCGACGACCGACAGAACCTTGGCATTGGCGAGCTGCTGGTGGAGGCGCGCGAGATGGCCGCCGGCGATATGGCCGGTCTCATGGGCGAGAACGCCGATGATCTCGTTCGGCGTGCGTGTCTCGATCAGCGCGCCGGTATTGATGAAGATCTTCTGCCCGTTGGCGACGAAGGCGTTGAAGGTGGCGTTTTGGATCAGAACGACCTTCACGGCGCTGCCGCGGACATTCGCTGCCTTCAGGATCGGCCTGATATAGTCGCGTAACAGGCTCTCGATTTCCGTGTCGCGCACGATCGGCATCTTGCCGCTGCTCTGGGCAACGGCGGCGTGCGGCGCCAGCGCCAGCGCTGCGCAGCTCACGGCAACGAGGATGCGGCGCAGAAGGCCCGGGCGTTGTCTCGAAAGGGGAGATGCGACGGGTAACGGCTGCATTCGGCTGGGGCACTCTTTCCTGTTCATGCGGGTGACGCGAACCGACAAATTTCATAAAGCAATGAAGCCTATCGGGACAAATTGAAGACAATCGGTCAAATCAGAAAGCCGTCATCGCCTGCCGGATCCGCCGCCCTTTCTGCCGCATCGCCGGAGAACTCGTTCAGTCATGCCCACTTCCCCGCCCAGCAGCCCACCGAAATCCCCGCCCGTTCTCGGTCGTCTGCCGGCCGCCCGCATGGCGAATGTCGCGCCCTTTCTCGCGATGGACGTCTTGTCTGCCGCCAAGGTGATGGAACGGCGCGGCGAGAGCGTGATCCACATGGAGGTGGGTGAGCCGACTGCGGCCGCTCCGCGCCGGGTGCGGGAGGCGGCCCAGGTGGCGCTGGCAAGCGGCCGCATCGGCTATACGGAGGCCTTGGGGCTTCCGAGCCTGAGGGAAGCGATCGCACGCAATTACCGCGACCGTTACGGCCTGTCGGTCGGCCCGGAGCGCATTGCGGTGACGACCGGCTCCTCATCGGGCTTCGTGCTGACCTTTCTCGCGCTGTTCGAGCCGAGAGCCCGCGTCGCGATCGCCTCGCCGGGCTATCCGGCATATCGCAACATCCTGACGGCACTCGGGCTGGAGGCGGCGCCGGTGGCGGCCGGACCAGCCGAGGGCTGGGTCATGACGGCCGAGGCGATCCGCCGATGCCATGCGGAGGCGCCGCTCGCCGGCGTGCTCGCCATGAGCCCTGCCAACCCGACTGGCCGAATGATGGACCGCCATGCCCTCGGTGAGATCGCCGGCACTTGTCGCGAACTCGGCTTGTGGTTCATTTCCGACGAGATCTACCACGGCTTGCATTATGAGGCGGAGCCCGCGACGGCGCTCGCCTTCGATGACGATGCGGTGATCGTCAATTCCTTCTCCAAATATTACTGCATGACCGGTTGGCGCGTCGGTTGGCTGGTCGTGCCGGAACGCCTGGTGCGGCCCATCGAGCGGTTGGCGCAGAATCTCTTCATTTCGCCGCCTTACCTCAGTCAGATTGCGGCCGAAGCGTCTTTCGAGTCGACCGAGGAGCTCGAAGCGATCAAGGCCGGCTATGCCGCCAATCGGGCGCTCCTGATGGACGCGCTGCCGTCGCTCGGGCTCGATGCGATGGCGCCGCCGGACGGCGCCTTCTACGTCTATCTTGACGTGGCGCGCTTCACCAATGACTCCATGGACTTCTGCCGGCGTCTTCTTAGCGAGGCGGGGGTCGCCGCAACGCCGGGTCTCGACTTCGACCAGGAGGCGGGCAGCCGCTTCATGCGCCTTTCCTTTGCCGGGTCGCATGAGGACTGTGGCGAGGCGGTCCGTCGCCTACGGAGCTGGCTACCTTCGGCTTGAGCCCCGGCCGGTCGCCGGCAGGCGGCAGGCAAGGGGCTCCGCTTGATTGTGCACATGCGAAGAAGAGAGCATAGCTGTCCTTCACGTGGCGCGGATCTCGGGCAAAACCAATCTGTTATAAGGATGCGGCGCAAAGAGCGCCGTGCCGGCTTTGTCCGGCGTCCATCCAGCCGAAGTGCACGATGACTGCCCTCTCGTCCAATGCCGCGCCCAGTCCCCTGACGCATGCGGAAATCATATCGATCATCGTTGGCGTCATGCTGGCGATGTTTCTCGCCGCGCTCGACCAGACGATCGTCGCGACCGCCATGCCGACCATCGGCGACGATCTCGGCGATATCGCCCATCTGCCGTGGGTGGTGACCGCCTATCTGCTCGCGGCCACCGCGGTGACGCCGCTCTACGGCAAGCTGAGCGATATCCATGGGAGACGCGTCACGATGCTGGTGGGCATCGGTGTCTTCATGCTCGGTTCGCTCGCCTGCGCCTTGGCGCCGACGATGCTCCTGCTGGTGATCGGGCGGTTCATCCAGGGGCTTGGCGGCGGTGGGCTCATCTCGCTAGCGCAGACCATCATGGGCGACATCACCTCGCCCCGCGAACGCGCGCGCTACCAGTCGCTCATCGCCGTCGTCTTCGTATCGGCGAGCGTCATGGGGCCGCTGCTCGGTGGCTTCTTTGCCGAAAAGCTGCATTGGTCCTTGATCTTCTGGATCAATCTGCCCTTGGGCCTCGCGGCCTTCTTCATGACCTATAGGCTCCTGCGCAAGCTGCCGCGGCACGAGAGGCCGCATCGCATCGACGTGCTCGGCGGGCTGCTCATGCTGGCGGCGACCGTGTCGTTGATGCTGGCGCTGAACTGGGGCGGGTTGCGCTATCCTTGGATCTCACCGGAGATCATCGGCCTTCTGATCGTCTCCGCCGTGATGTGGGTTGCCTTCGTCCTTCGGCTGCGCACGGCGGTGGAACCGTTCCTGCCGCTCTCGCTCCTCGCCAATCAGGTCGTGCGCAACGGCACCCTGTGCTCGGGCCTCGGGATGGGGGCCTACATCGGCCTGACAATCTACCTGCCCGTCTATCTGCAGACGGTCTATGGCATGACGGCGAGCGAGACCGGCTTGATGCTCGTGCCGCTGATGGCGGGGACCGTCGTGGGCGCCACAGTATCGGGCAACCTGATGGCGAGGGTGCAGCACTACAAGCGTTTGCCGCTCTTCGGTCTTGCTATCTCGATCATCGGGCTCGTCGCGCTCGCAATCCATCCGGAGAGGATGTCGCTCACCAGCTTCGAAATCCTGCTCGGCCTCATCAGCATCGCGCTCGGCACCATGCTGCCGGTGGTTACGGTCTCCATCCAGAACGCAACGCCGCTTCACCAGCTCGGCACGTCGATGGCGATCATGAATTTCTGCCGTCAGCTTGGTGGAGCGTTGGCCGTTGCCGTGTTCGGGGCGATCGTGCTTGGTGCCTTCGCCCAGCGCGATGGCGTGGCTTCGCCGGAAATGATGGCGATCGGCTTTGTGGGAAGCGATATCGACTTCGCGCCGACATTCCGCTGGGTCTTCATTGCTGCCGCTGTGGCCCTGGCTGCAGCGCTCGCCGCCCTGATCGCCATGGAGGAGCGGCCTCTGCGTGCCACCGTCGACGAAATGCCGGTCGCCGCGGAGTAACAGCCAACTGCGATCGGCCTGCGCCTCGCGAGGTTCCGAAGGGGGAGGACGCTTCTCCAGATCTCGCGCCGGTTAGGATAGATGGTCGTTCCGGCCCGCCCGAAAAGGCAGGGCCTGCATATCCATCGTTGCGTGCGGCTATTCCGGAAAGATCTGACAGGCTTTGGATCCGCTCCCCGCGCTGAACGCGGTTGTCCCAATTCAGATTGAAGGGGCCTAAGCGGACCGGCAGCGGGTCTCTTGGGGTACGAGCGGAGCGCGCTCAGGCGCTCCGCTCGTTAGCTACATCAGCCGCCGGTAATCGTTGCCTTGGCGCGCGACCACCAGCCGGTGCGCTTCGGCCGATTGTCGACTTCCTGGGTTTGGGCGGGAGCCGGCGCTTCTTGCTGGCTCTCTGCAGCGGTTGCCTCTACTGGGGCTTCGGCCTCGCTCGGCGCCGCAGTTGATGCAGGCTCAGCAGACTCAGGCACCGCTTCGGCCATAGTCGGCTCCGGCTCCACATCAGGCGTCTCGGCCTCGCTCGTCTCCGCCCGCGTCTCGCCGACATCGGATCGGCTGCGCGCAGCCGACCGGCGCGGCGCCCTCGTCCGCGTCTTTTTCGCAGGCGCAGGCGCAGTTGCCGCGTCGTCGCCGGCCTGATCTGCGGCGGCTGGAGCCTCGGCGTCCGCAGCAACCTCCGGCTCGGCGGTTGCTTCGCTCGCCGCTGCTCGACTGCGAGTGGTCCGCCCGGTGCTCGCGCGGCGGCGGCGCGGTTTCTTCTCGCCCGGCTCGGCCGCAGCTTCAGGCGTCGCCTCCTCAAACTGCACCGCGGGTTCGACGGGCGCTTCGGCTGCAGGCTGGGACACTACCACCGTCTCGCCGCCCGCGACGGCCGCTTCGTCCATGGCCACTTCCTCCCTGGCCACTTCCTCCCTGGCCACACCTTCCCTGGCCACGTCCTCTCCGGCCTCGGATTGGTCGCCGTCCTCATGAGCGTCCATGCCGTGGGACTGACCGGCTTCCATCGGATGCTGGCCGTGGTCGCGTCCCTCGCCACGTCCGCCGCGCCGCCGCCGCCGCCGCCGGCGGCGCCGGCCGCCATCCTCGCCATTGGCCGCTTCCGTCTCGCCTTGGCGGGGGGCGGGGCTGGGCGCGTGGTCCGCCACCTCGCTCTCTTCCTCGTCCTCGACGCTTTCGGCTTCGTCCTCCGCCTCATCGGCCGGAATGACGGTGTCCACTTGAATGCCCGGAACCGGCTGCCGAATTTCCGGCTTGATCGCCGGTTCGCCGCGTTCCACGGCGAAATGCGTCGCGCCGATCAGGCTTTCGTCGGCCACGACCGTGATCAACACGCCGAAGCGGGTCTCCAGATCGCGCAGATGCCCCCGCTTCTGGTTGAGGATGTAGAGCGCGACCGCGGTCGGTGTCTTCACGGTGATATTGTGCGTTGCGCTCTTGAGAAGCGTCTCCTCGATCGAGCGCAGGATATGCAGCGCGACCGACGGAATGGCGCGGACGAAGCCCGAGCCGCCGCAGTGCGGGCAGGGGATCGATGAGCTCTCGAGAACGCCGGTGCGAATGCGCTGACGCGACATCTCCATCAGGCCGAAAGCCGAAATGCGGCCAACCTGGATGCGGGCACGGTCGTTCTTGAGGCAATCCTTCAGCTTCTTCTCGACGGCGCGGTTGTTGCGCTTCTCCTCCATGTCGATGAAGTCGATGACGATGAGCCCGGCGAGGTCGCGCAGCCTGAGCTGCCGGGAGATTTCCTCGGCCGCCTCGAGATTGGTCTTGAGGGCCGTGTCCTCGATATTGTGCTCGCGGGTCGAGCGGCCGGAGTTCACGTCGATGGAGACGAGCGCTTCCGTCGGGTTGATGACGATGTAGCCGCCCGATTTGAGCGTCACCTGATTGGAGAACATCGCATCGAGCTGCGCCTCGACGCCATGACGCACGAAGATTGGCAGGTTGTCGCGATAGGGCTGCACGGCCTTCGCATGGCTCGGCATGAGCATGCGCATGAAGTCCTTCGCCTCGCGATAGGCCTCCTCGCCGGCGACATGCACCTCGTCGATGTCCTTGTTGTAGAGGTCGCGGATCGCCCGCTTGATGAGCGACCCCTCCTCATAGACGAGCGCCGGCGCGGTCGATTTCAGCGTGAGTTCGCGCACGCTCTCCCACAGTCTCAGCAGATATTCGAAGTCGCGCTTGATCTCGGCCTTGGTGCGCGCGGCACCCGCCGTGCGCAGGATGACCCCCATGCCCTCCGGCACGTCGAGCTCCTGGGCCACTTCCTTCAGCCGCTTGCGGTCCGGCGCATTGGTGATCTTGCGGGAGATGCCGCCGCCGCGCGCCGTATTGGGCATCAGCACCGAATAGCGGCCGGCCAGCGAGAGGTAGGTGGTGAGCGCCGCGCCTTTGTTGCCGCGCTCTTCCTTGACCACCTGCACCAGGAGAACCTGGCGACGCTTGATGACTTCCTGGATCTTGTACTGGCGCCGGAGCGGACGCGAGCGCCGGTCGGGAAGCTCGTCGGCTGCATCGGCCGAACCGCCGACCTGCTCGACCGCATCTTCCTCACGTGCCTCGCCATCGTCGTGACCGTTGGCGTGGTTGTTGTCGTCGTGGCCGTTCTCGGAGGCGTTATCGCTTCCGTCCTCGTGCGTTGTTTCGCCTGCGTTCTCTTGAGGCGCCTCCTGACCTTCGACCGCTTCGTCCGATGTGGCTTCGGCGCTGACGGCTGGTCCGCCGCCACGCCGGCGTTCGCGACCACGGCCGCTGCGTCGCCGCGCCGCGCGCTCCTCATCACGCTCGGCATCGCGTTCGGCCTGAGCCTCTTCCTCGATCAGCGCCTGCCGGTCGGCGACGGGGATCTGGTAGTAGTCGGGATGGATTTCGTTGAAGGCCAGGAAGCCATGGCGGTTGCCGCCATATTCGACGAAGGCCGCCTGCAGCGACGGCTCGACGCGCGTGACCTTGGCGAGATAAATGTTCCCGCGCAGCTGCTTGCGGTTTGCCGATTCGAAATCGAATTCCTCAACCTTGTTTCCGCGAAGCACGACGACCCGGGTCTCTTCCGGATGCGCCGCATCGATGAGCATCTTGTTGGCCATTGTAAACTCTCGTGAGGGCGGCCCTTGGCTCGTGGGGCGAGGCGCCGCGCCTGTGCGGCGCACGGCCCGTCCGTCCCGCCGTAACGGCGGGATCATTGCCCAGGGGCACGCTGACGCGCCGGACCAAGCCGGCGCTATCGGGGGTGATGGGGGGGAGGAAAGAAAGGGCAGAAGGAGGGAAGCTGGCAGCGAGCTCCGACGCGTTTGCCGCGGCCGACACGACGCGAACGGCGGTCGGCAATGCATAGCGGCGTGCCCGGTCGGGTGAGCTGCCCATATCCTCCAATCCTAAGTCGCGGATCTCGAAATCACCGATCGTCGATGCTTCCGAGCGGTCGCGGCATTGCCGCGACCTTGACGATAACCGTTTCGAGGCGCCAAGGCCGGGTGCAGGCATCCCTGCATCCTCGGATTGGCGGCCGGCGCGATCGCCCGTCTACCGGACGGCACGCGCACCGAAACAGAGTCATGATTTCATTACAGATGCCTAGCGGCTCTTGGCAAGCGTCATCCACGAGGTTGTATGCGTGCAACGCTGTTTCCAAACCGGCCGCGAGGCTGAATGATTGGTTAACCATCGGTGGCGTATGCCTTACAGAGAATGTGCGGATCACGGTCGGTGGCGGCGCATGATTGCGCGATGGCAGACATGATCGGAAGCGGCGTGGGTACGAGGGCTGGAAGGCGAGGGGGACTTTCCGTGGTGCGGGCTTGGCTGGCGGCTCTGCTGCTGGCCTGCATCATCCAGCCTGCCGCCGCCGCGGGATCACCGCCGGCCAATGTGAGCTCGCCGATCGCCAATATGGTCCGGGCCACCGCGGTGTCGGTGGAAGCACGCAAGGATTTCGTCCGTCTCACCTTCGCTCTCACCGGCCCGGTCGAGGCCAAGGCCTTTCTCCTCGAAAGGCCGGATCGCGCCATTATCGATCTGCCGGAGGTGAATTTCCAGCTGCCGAAGACCGCCGGCAGCAGCGATCTCGGCAAGGGCGGCTTCATCGGTTCCTTCCGATTCGGTCTATTCGCCCCCGAGCGCTCGCGCATCGTCATCGACCTCAAGGAGCCGGCGCTCGTCAAGCGGGTCGAGACCATCACGACAGCCGAAGGCGCGGCCCTCATCATCGAGCTGAACCGAACGAGCCGGGCGACCTATCACACCGCAGCCCTTCGCCCGATGATCGATACGGGCGACGGCGGCCTGTCGGATCCGGGCCTCGGCCACGCGCTGGATGCCGCCAAGAGCGTGGCGGCTGCGGCCAAGAAGGACGCATTGCCGGTCATCGTCATTGACCCCGGCCACGGTGGCATCGATCCCGGTGCGCAGGGCCGGGACGGGGTGATGGAAAAGGATGTGGTCTTCGCCTTTGCGCAGCAGATGCGCGAGCAGCTCGAGGCGACCGGCCGTTATCGGGTTCTCCTGACGCGCACGTCCGACACGTTCATTTCGCTCGGTGCACGCACCCGCATCGCGCGGGAAGCCGATGCTGCTCTCTTCATCTCGATCCACGCGGATACGCTCGGCGGCGGGGGAAGGGTTCGCGGCGCGACGGTCTATACCGGTTCGGAATTCGCCACCGACGCGGAGGCTGCCCGCCTCGCCGACAAAGAAAACCTGGCCGACCAGATCGCAGGCGTCGAGGCGGCCGAGGATCCCGAGGAGATCGTGGGAATTCTGACCGATCTCACCAAGCGCGAAACTCGCACCTTCTCCAACTCCTTCGCGGGAACGATCATCGACAGCTTCAAGGGCAGGGTGCTTCTGAACAAAAATCCGCATCGTTCCGCTGGCTTCCGCGTCCTTAAAGCCCCCGACGTGCCTTCCGTCCTGGTCGAGCTGGGCTATCTCTCGAGCGCCAAGGACGCGGCACTTTTGACGTCCGACGACTGGCAAAAGAAGACGGCTGGTGCCCTGGTGGAGGCGGTCGGCCGCTATTTCGCCCGGCGCACGCCGTCCGAACGCGCCGGAGGTGTCGCCTTTTCTCCATAGTCTTCGGTCAAATGGATTCGCAGGCCTCGGCCTGCTGGCATGAGGCTCCTTCTCCATGCTAAAAAAACGTAGGTTGAGAATTGGGGGACGGCAATCACGGCGCAGTCGATGATCCCGATCGCGGATCGATCCTTTGCGCCGCTTTGGACCAATAGGTATGAGATTAATCCTGCGCTTCATCGGTTTTGCGTTTACTGCCGGCGCAATCCTCTTCCTCATTGGCGCGAGCGTCGCGGGCTACGTTGTCTATCGTTACTCGCAGGGGTTGCCGGAGTATAAGCAGCTCGCGACTTACGAGCCTATGGTCACCACCCGCGTGCACGCGGGCGACGGTAGCCTGCTGGCCGAATATTCACGCGAGCGGCGCCTCTATCTTCCCATCCAGGCGATCCCGAAGCTCGTGGTCGCCGCCTTCCTCTCGGCCGAAGACAAGAATTTTTATAAGCACGGCGGCGTCGATCCCGAGGGTATCGTGCGCGCCGCGGTCAATAATTTTCGCTCGAATGGTCGTCGCCAGCAGGGCGCCTCCACCATTACGCAGCAGGTGGCCAAGAACTTCCTGCTCACCAACGAGCAGACCTACGAGCGCAAGATCAAGGAGCTGATCCTCGCGGTCCGCATGGAGTCGGTGTACTCCAAGGACAAGATCCTCGAGCTCTACCTCAACGAGATCTATCTCGGGCTCGGGAATTATGGCGTCGCGGCCGCCGCGCTCAATTATTTCGGCAAGTCCATCAACGAGCTGACGCTGTCGGAGGCGGCTTATCTCGCAGCCCTTCCGAAGGCGCCCAACAATTATAATCCATTCCGGCAGCAGCATGCGGCCATCGATCGCCGCAATTGGGTCATCGATCGCATGGTCGAGAACGGCTACGTCAGCCGGGCCGATGGCGAGAGGGCGAAGGCCGAGTCGTTGGGCGTGAGCGTACGCTCCTTGCCGGAAAGCTCGGCTCTGGCGGGCTACTTCGCCGAGGAAGTGCGGCGCGAGATCGCCGAGCGCTATGGCGAGAAGGAACTTTACGAAGGTGGATTGTCGGTCCGCACCACCCTCGATCCCAAGATGCAGGCGATGGCGCGCAAGGCCATGGCCGACGGTCTTGTCCGCTATGACGAGTCCCACGGCTGGCGAGGTGCTCAGCAGCAGCTCGACTTGAAGACTGGCGAATGGGGCGCGTTACTCGCTCAGGTCAAGGCTCTCGACGACGTTCAGCCTTGGCGTCTGGCGGTCGTTCTGGATGCTGACGCGCGCGAAGCCACGATCGGACTTCAGCCCGAGCGGGAGCCGTCGGGCGCAGTCAGCAGCGAACGGGAGACCGGGGTTATCGGGACTGACGGCATCCGCTGGACCCGTCGCGCACGCGTCAATCAGGCTCTGTCGCCCGGCGACGTCATCTATGTCGAGCCGATGGAGGGCAAGTCCAAGCAATTCCGGCTGCGGCAGATCCCGGAAGTCAGCGGCGGCATTGTCGCCATGGATCCCAATACGGGCCGCGTCTTTGCCATGGTCGGTGGCTTCTCCTTCGACCAGAGCGAGTTCAATCGTGCGACGCAGGCCCTGCGCCAGCCGGGTTCCGCATTCAAGCCGATCGTTTATGGGACGGCGCTCGACAACGGCTATACGCCGTCGAGCATCATTGTCGACGGGCCGTTCGAGCTCGACCAGGGGCCGGGGCTCGGCGTCTGGCGTCCGGAGAACTACGACAAGAAATACGCCGGCCCGCGTACTCTGCGCTACGGCGTCGAGCATTCGAAGAATTTGATGACCGTGCGGCTCGCCCACGACATCGGCATGCCGCTCGTCGCCGAATATGCGAAGCGCTTCGGCGTCTACGACGACCTACCGCAACTCCTCTCGATGGCGCTCGGGGCGGGGGAGACGACGGTCCTGCGCATGACGACCGCCTATTCCATGTTCGTCAATGGCGGCAAGCGCATCAAGCCGACGCTGATCGACCGCATTCAGGACAGATGGGGTCACACCATCTATCGCCACGACGAGCGGCAGTGCATCGGTTGCACTGCCAAGAACTGGGAGGACCAGCCCGAGCCGACGCTCGTGGACAAGCGCGAGCAGGTTCTCGATCCGCTGACCGCCTACCAGGTCGTGTCGATCCTTGAGGGCGTGGTCCAGCGTGGCACCGGAACCGTGGTCAAGAGCGTCGGCAAGCCTCTCGCGGGCAAGACGGGCACGAGCAACGATTCCAAGGACGTCTGGTTCGTCGGCTTCTCGCCGGATCTCGCCGTTGGTGTCTTCATCGGCTACGACAAGCCGCGCTCGCTCGGCGGGCGGACCACCGCGGCTGTGCTTGCGGCGCCGATCTTCCGTGACTTCATGGCCATGGCGCTCAAGGACAAGCCGGCGACGCCATTCCGCGTGCCGCCGGGCATCAAGCTCATCCAGGTCGACGCGCGCACGGGCATGCGCAGCTCCGGCGGGGGTAAGGGAACAATTCTGGAGGCCTTCAAGCCGGGAACCGCGCCGCCGGACGGCTATGCCGTTGCAGGGGCGGGCGAGACCGGAGCCCTGCCGGGCGGAGGCGCCGGGCAGGCCGCGGTCGGAGGCGGAACGGGCGGCCTGTACTGACCGGGTTTACACGATCAGGCGCGATGACTATGGATGGCGTCCGCCATCCCGCGCTTGTCGGCGCGCCCTACCAACACCCATGTAAGAGCCATGCGAGCCGAGATCCAATCTCTCGTCGATGCCACCAAGCAGTCCGTGGGACTGCTGAGGAGGCATCTTTGACTGGGACGTCGCCACGAAACGCCTCGAGGAGCTGAACGCCCTCGCAGAAGATCCGAACCTCTGGAACGACGGTGAAGCCGCGCAGAAAGTCATGCGTGAGCGCACCGAACTGGAGGAGCGCCTGTCGGCCATCACCCGCATAGAGCGGGGGCTCGACGATGCCGCGACTTTGATCGAACTCGGCGAGGCCGAGGGCGATCAGGATTCGGTCGTCGAGGGCGAGAACAGCATCCGCGAGCTCCACGCCGAGGCGGCGCGGCGGCAGGTGGAGACGCTTCTGTCGGGCGAAGCCGACCAGAACGACACCTATATCGAAATCCACTCCGGTGCCGGCGGAACCGAAAGCCAGGACTGGGCGCAGATGCTCATGCGCATGTATGCGCGCTGGGGCGAGCGCAAGGGCTATAAGGTGGAGGTCGTCGAGGAGACCGACGGCGAAGAGGCCGGCATCAAGTCGGCCACGCTCGTCATCAAGGGCCACAACGCCTATGGCTGGTTGAAGACCGAATCGGGCGTGCACCGTCTGGTACGCATCTCGCCGTTCGATTCCAACGCCCGCCGCCACACGAGTTTCGCCTCCGCCTGGGTTTACCCGGTGATCGACGATCGCATCGAGATCGACATCAAGGAGTCGGATTGCCGGATCGACACCTATCGTTCGTCAGGAGCGGGCGGCCAGCATGTCAACACGACCGACTCGGCGGTGCGCATCACGCATATCCCGACCGGAATCGTTGCCGCATGTCAGAGTGAACGCTCCCAGCACAAGAACCGGGCAACGGCCTGGAACATGTTGCGAGCCCGGCTCTATGAGCTCGAACTGAAGAAGCGGGAAGAACAAGCCTCGGCCGAGGAGGCGACGAAGAGCGACATCGGCTGGGGCCATCAGATCCGCTCCTATGTCCTCCAGCCGTATCAGCTCGTGAAGGATCTGCGGACCGGGATGACATCGTCCGCGCCATCGGATGTCCTTGACGGCGAGCTCGACCCCTTCATCGAGGCCGCGCTCGCGGCCCGCATCTACGGCAATGCCGATAAGGTCGTGGAAGACGTCGATTGAGCGGTCTTTCGAGCGGGAAGCCGTTCCCCCTCGAATAACGCCAGCTTGTCGGCGGCACGCAGGAAGCGGGTGGGATCGACCGCCTCCCCGGATATGCGGGTCTCGTAATGCAGATGCGGCCCGGTCGAGCGCCCGGTGGTGCCGACCCGGCCGATTTGCGTGTCGACCGTAACCACGGTTCCCGGCCGAACGTCGATCTCCGACAAATGGGCATAGCGCGTGACGACGCCGTTGCCGTGGTCCACCTCGACCATCTTGCCATAGCCGCCGGTGACGTCGGCGACCGTCACGCGGCCCGCGCCTGTCGGATAGACGGCCGTGCCTTCCGGGAGGCCGAAGTCGATGCCGGGGTGCAGCGCCGGGGCGCGGGTGAAGGGATCGACCCGCACACCGAAACCGCTGGTGATCGCGGAATCGGAGGCAGGGCGCCGGAGCGGTAGGACATCGACGGTCCGGCGGAGCCGGTCGAGGGCGGTGAGGTCGAGCTGGGTGGCGAGGGCAGTGCGCGTGAATAGGTCGTCGCCGGCGCCTTTCACCGGGATATAGGGCCCACCCTGATTGGCACGCGAGGCGGCCGTGATCGTATCGGGATTGAGGCCGACCTCGGCGACGACCTCACGAAGACGGGCAGTCTGGCGGCGCACGATGCTGCTCAGCGCCTTCAAAGTCTCGACGTGGTGGGTCGCCATGGCGTTCACGAAACGGTCGGCCCGCAACAGGTTTTCACTGAGCGAGTATGTGCCGGGGGTAAAGCTCGTCGGCAAAGGCGGTGCGCCGAGATCTGTATTGGACGGTGTCGGTGGCGTGGAAATGCTGACGCCGCTCGCCGGCCGATCGGGGGGAGGCGCAAAGATGTTGACGCCGGTGCCCGCGCTCGCTTCGACAGCGGCACTGCCGGACAGCTGTGCCTGCCGGACGAGCGAGTCGACGACCGCTTGGCGGTCCTCGAGCTGCACCTGGCGCTTGAGAAGATCCATCATGCGCCGGTCGTAGATCTCCTGATCGACGACCTGCCGGCCGGTCACCGTATCGAGGCGGGCGCGAAAATCGCGCAGGCGGTCCTCGTAGCTGTGGCGCAGCGCCGCCTGGTGCTGGATAAGGCGGCCGACGACCTCATCCCGGAAGACGAAGGCCCAGGTCGCAACAGCGGCCCACAACACGGCGACGACGAAAACGGCGGCGAAGAGCAGGGCAACAGGGCGACCGACGGTGAGAGCCTCGCGCCGCAGCGGATCGGCCAAGGCGCCCCACGATCCGCGCGGCTCGGCCCGTCCAAACTCACCATGCGCCACCATTCCGAATCACCCCACAGTACCACTGGGATGATTACTGACAGCGCTCGGTTAAATGGGCGTAAATGGTTGCAATATCAGGGTTGTGCAACCTATTCTATTGCGTGGATCGGCCGCGCATCTCCCATTCAGAGGGCCTCAGCGGCGGCCAAGACTTCTTCGGGGTGGCCGGTAACCCTGACGCGTCGCCAGATCCGGGCGATGCTCCCGTCCCGGTCGATCAGGACCGTGGCGCGTTCAATGCCCATGTATTTGTGTCCGAACATCTGCTTCTGGACCCACAGGCCATAAGCGTCGATTGTCGCTCTGGATGGATCGGACGCCAGTGTTAAATCGAGCTTGTACTTGGCCTTGAACCGGTCGTGACTTGCGATGTCGTCGGCGGAGAGGCCGATCACTTCTGTCTCGGCGCTCGCGAAGGCTTCCTTTAGCCTGTTGAATCCGATCGCCTCACGCGTACAGCTGCTCGTGTCGTCCTTGGGGTAAAAATACAAAACAACCTTCCTGCCCCTAAGCGCGTGAAGCGATATGCGTCCGCCGCCACTTGCCGGCAGGTCGAAATCGGGTGCTTTACCGCCGCTGCTGACTTGCATATGCCTTCCTTTTGTCGGAATGACGTTGTTCTAGAAGCCGAGAATGCGGGCGAACGTCTTGTGTTCAGCCGCCGCCTTCGAATCGGCCGTTTCAATCCTCGAAGACCGATTTGGAATAATCCATTCCTCTGGCCTTGCCGAGATGGCCTCCCCGGACCGTTAGGGGCTAAGCCGTGGCAGATCAAATCGGCAACCGAGGCGACATGGCCGAGATCGACGTCATGCGGCCTTTGCCCCCGGTCGCGCCGGCAACGACGCCGGTATCCTGTTGACGAAATCACCGGCCATGCGCCGGTGGAAGACACCCCTCTGCTATTCTTCTCGCCTGTTCGGAGCGAATCGAATGCTTGAGCGAAACCATCGGCGGTTGAAGGCAGCAGGCGCATTGAGGCCGGCACCAGAACACCGATCCGATATGGTTTCGATTCCGATGACGTCGCCGCGTCACTCATGACGCGACAGAGCTCCGCTGGACGATATGGCTACCGTTCGTAGACTGAGACAAAGACGCCGGATCGCGAGAAGAGCGGCCAAAAGGCCGCTGTGCCTCACGCGTCGCGTCGCGGCCTGTGCGGGGTTGGCGGTGCTCTTGGCGGTCGCGATCGTCGCACTGCGCTTTGCGCTCGGACCGATTCCCATCGCCGGCGCCGACCGGACGATCGCCGCCGAGCTCGCGACACGGCTCGGCCCGGGATGGTCAGTGAAGGTCGCCGATACGGCCATCGAATATACCCGTCACGGACCGACGCTGCGTCTCGACAATGTCGATCTGCGCAATCCGCGCGGCCTGAGCGTGCTGAGGGCGCAGACCGCCTCGATCGCCGTATCGCCTTGGGGGTTGCTGCGGGGGCAGATGTCGCCGCGTTCCGTCGAGTTCAGCGGGCTCGACCTGCGGCTCTTCGTTGCCCGCGACGGCGGTTTGACCATGTCGGCGGGGGAAGCCGATCCGCCGGAAGTCGAGGCAAAGGCCCTTGCTCCGTCTTCCGTCCCGACAGCCGAGCCTCCCGCGGACTCCAGTGATGCAGCGAGGAAGCAGAGTCTGCCGCTCGCGGTGGCGGCGGTCTCTTTCATCGACCTCGTCTCGGGAAGCGAGACTTTCGCCGGCGCACTCGAGCGGGTGCGCCTGTCCGGCGCCCGCCTGACGCTGATCGACGAAACGAAGCGGCAGAGGATCCGCTTTGACGACGTTTCCTTCCATGTGGAGCGGCCGCGCTCCGGCGAGCTGCATTTCGGTTTCGGGCTGAAGGGGCGGCACGGGCCGTGGCAGGTGTCCGGTACGGTTCTCGGTGGGACGACCGGAACGGACCGCAAGGTGTCGATGAGCGTCGACGACGTTCCCGTCTCGGATCTTCTGGCGCTCGGCGGTTTCAGAGCGCCCGTGGTAACCACCGACATGCCCCTCTCGGGGAAACTGGAGCTCGCCATTGCGCCGGACGATTCCCTCCGTGCTCTCGACGCGACCCTGCGTGGCGGACGCGGCATTCTCGCCATGGACGATCCCGATCAGCCGCCAATCGCCGTCGACGATCTCGCCTTGCATTCCAGCTGGGATGCGGCCGCCGGCGAATTGGTGATCTCGTCAGCGGAGTTCCACGCGGGCGATACGCATCTGGCGCTGGCCGGACGTGTCTCGCCTGCGCAAGACGGGCATTCCTGGCGCATGGCGCTCACTGGGCGTGATGCCCAGATCGAAAGCCTGGACGGGGGAGCGCCCGTGGCGATCGATGATCTGTCGCTGACCCTCACGGGCGCTGCCGGCGGCGGCGTCATCGTCGAGAAGGCGCAGATCGCCGGCCCGGAATACGCCATGGCCCTGTCCGGCTCCTTCGGCACGGCGTCGGATGATGGCGGCCTGACGATCAAACTCGCCGTCGAGCCTTCGGCCGTGCGTCGGGTCCTGCGCTTCTGGCCCGCTTTCGTCGCCTCCGACGTACGCAAATATCTCATCGAAAACATGCCGGCTGGTAAGGTCGATCATCTGACGCTGGCGACACGGCTTTCGTCCGAGGCTTTGGATGCGGCGCGGCACAAGAAGCCCATTCCCGACGAGGCCGTGAGCCTGGATTTCGGCATATCGGGCGGCACGCTACGGCCGGCACCGGGATTGCCGCCGTTGACCCAAATTTCGGCCACCGGACGCGTTACCGGCCGCACGGCACTCATCCATGCCTCGCAAGCCAGCATCGCCTTGCAGGGTCGCGCCCTGACGCTCACGGATGGCGTTTTTAAGGCCGCCGACCTTGCCCCGCCTGTTACGGCACAGATCGGTTTTCACTTGAACGGTCCCGCGGATGCATTGGTGGCGCTGCTCAAGAGCGACGTCATCCGCGAGACGGTGCCGATCGATTTCGATCCCGCCAAAGTGCGCGGGCAAGCGGACATCGACATCGCTCTGACGCTGCCGCTGGTGAACACATTGAGCCCGGCGGATGTGCAAGCGACCGCGAGCGGCAATCTCACCAATCTCACCATCGAGAATATTCGCGGCAAGGACCGGCTCGAAGGCGCCAATCTCGCACTTGCGGTCGACCAGACGACGCTCAGCTTGAAGGGCAATGGACAGATCGCCGGGGTTCCCGCGTCGATCGACGTGAATCAGGTGCTGCGCTCGCATGCGGGCGAGGCCACCATCGCCTTCGTCCTCGACGAGGCTGCCCGCCTGCGCAAGGGCATCGATCTCGGATCGAAGCTGAAGGGGCCGGTCGGGGTGACGATCAAGACGGGCCTGGCCGGCGATGCGCCGACCGCCGTCGATGTCGACCTGACCCGGGCCAGCATCGACAACCTCCTGCCCGGGTGGCGCAAGAGTGCCGGCCGGTCCGCGCGTCTTGCCTTCACGCTTCTCGACAACGACGGCTACGAATTGCGTGATGTCGCCCTCGATGGGGCCGTGACTGCCAAGGGCAATGTCAAGCTCACGGCGGACGGAGCCCTGCGTGAGGCGAGCTTCTCGCAGTTCAAGCTGTCGCCGGGGGATGACCTGAAGCTCGACGTATCGCGCAACCGCAGCGCCTATCGCGTTGTCGTCAGGGGCAACCTGCTTGACGCGCGGCCTTTCCTGCAGGTCATTTCGGGCGATACCGATTCCGGTTCGTCCTTCGACTTCGACCTCGATCTCGCGGTCAATATTCTCGCAGGCTACAATGACGAGGCGATCGCAAATGCGGGGTTGAAGCTCGGGCGCCGCGGCAAAGCCATCCGCGACTTCTCGCTGAGCGGAAAGCTCGGCAGCGCGTCGGTGTCGGCGCGGCTTGGCGGAAGCGGGGCACAGCAGCAGATCTTCGCCGAAACCGCCAATGCCGGATCGGCCCTACGGTTCCTCGACCTCTACAAGCGCATGGTCGGCGGGCATCTCCAGCTCAGCCTGTCGGCGAGCGCGAATGACAACCAGGACGGGGTCCTCACGATCCGGGACTTCAGCCTGCGCAACGAGCAGGGGCTGCAGCGCATCATCGCCCAATCGCCGAACCAGGGGAATGCGCCGGCGCTTGATGCCTCCGACATTCGCTTTACCAAGCTCAAGGTCGATTTCACGCGCCTGCCCGGGCGAATCAATGTGCGCGAGGGCGTCGTCTGGGGGCCGACCGTCGGCGTCAGCCTGGAAGGCCATCTCGATACGACGAGCGACCGGCTGGACCTCTCCGGCACCTATGTCCCGGCCTATGCGCTCAACAATATTTTCAGCCAACTGCCGATCGTCGGCCTGATCCTCGGCGGTGGGCAGTATGAGGGCCTCTTCGCGGTCAATTTTCGCGTGACGGGGCCGGCTGCCGCTCCCGTCATGTCGATCAATCCGCTATCGGCGATCGCCCCTGGCATCTTCCGGAAGTTCTTCGATCTCGGCCGGGCCGATAGCGGGCAGACGAATGCCATCCCGCTCCGGCCGGAGCGCTGAGGCACTCGGCTGGGGCTCAATCTCTCTTTGGGGAAGTGTGACCTTGCCCAGGCCCTTAGAGTGGACGCAGGAGGACGTGTTTCTTGCGGCCGAGCGACAGCTTGATGGTGCCGTCCGCGGTGAGGTCGGCCGATGTCAGCAGGGCGCGTTCGTCAGTCACGGTGTTGTCGTTGACCTTCAGACCGCCGCCCTTGATCTGGCGTCGTGCCTCGCTGGTGGAGGCGACGAGCCCGGCGGTGACGAAGGCCGAGAGGGCGCCGAGGCCGTCCGCGAGCGCAGCCCTATCGATTGCAACGCTCGGCAGGGTGTCCGCCAGGGTTCCTTCCTCGAAGGTCTTGCGCGCCGTTTCGGCTGCCTCTTCGGCGGCGGCGCGGCCATGGAGGAGGGCCGTCGCCTCGAAGGCGAGCACCTTCTTCGCCTCGTTGATCTCGCTGCCCTGAAGTGCGGCGAGGCGCGCGATCTCATCGAGCGGTAGTTCGGTGAAGAGCTTCAGGAAACGGCCGACATCGCCGTCTTCCGTGTTGCGCCAAAACTGCCAGTAATCATAGGGGCTCAGCCGATCGGCATTGAGCCAGATGGCGCCGGCAGCCGTCTTTCCCATCTTGGCGCCGGAGGCGGTCGTGATCAGCGGACTCGTCAGCGCGAAAAGCTCGACATCGGCCATGCGGCGCCCGAGATCGATGCCGTTGACGATATTGCCCCATTGGTCGGAGCCGCCCATCTGCAGCACGCAGCCGTGGCGCTTGTAGAGCTCCACGAAGTCATAGGCCTGCAGGATCATGTAGTTGAATTCGAGGAAGGACAGCGACTGCTCGCGGTCGAGCCTCAGCTTCACCGATTCGAAGCTAAGCATGCGGTTGACCGAGAAATGGCGTCCGACATCGCGCAGGAAGTCGATATATTTGAGCTCGTTCAGCCAGTCGGCATTATTCGCCATCATGGCGTCGGTCGAGCCGTCGCCAAAGGCGAGGTAATTGGTGAAGACGCGGCGGATGCCGGCAAGATTGGTGGCGATCTGCTCGTCCGTGAGAAGGCTGCGCGCCTCGTCCTTGAAGGATGGATCGCCGATGCGGGTCGTACCGCCGCCCATGAGCGCGATCGGCTTGCCGCCGGTCTTCTGCAGCCAGCGCAGCATCATGATCTGCACGAGCGAGCCGACGTGAAGGCTGGTCGCGGTCGCGTCGAAGCCGATATAGCCGACGAGCTCGCCGGTGCGCGCCTTGGCGTCGAGCGCCTCGAGGTTCGAGCACTGATGGATGAAGCCCCGCTCCGTCAGGACGCGAAGGAAGTCGGATGTTGGCGCGGTCATGGCGTGCAAATCTTGGGTTGCGGCTTTTCTCTCCCCGGTTCCGGGGAGAGGGACGTGTACGACAATTGGATGCCGAAGGGGAGAGATTCTCTTGGCCCAAGATCAGCACGATTCGGGCATAGTAGACGCTAGCGATCATCCCTCAGCATTTCGGGCCGAGCGATCCAGACCCAAAATTCCCGCACGCCTTGCGTGTCGTCACGTATGAAATCTCGGGCGGAATCACGTTCCAATTTCAAGCGCGCCATGACCGCTTGGGATGGCAGATTGCGGCGATCCGTGCAGGCCAGAACTTCTCGAAGACCGGCCCTGGTGAAGACGTCATGGAGCGATGCTCTGGCCGCCTCCGTCGCATAGCCCTTTCCCCAGGCCGTTCGCACGAGCCGCCACCCGATCTCCACATGCGCTCCCAGAGGTTCACCATCGGCGGGCCAAGCCATGACGCCGACGCTGCCGATGAAATCTCCCTGACATGTTGTTACGGCCCAGCGGCAAAAGCCCTGTGTGCGGAAGCAGTCCAAGTAGGTATCGACTCGGTCGTCGCTCTCCTCGCGATCGAGCGGACCGCCCAAATAGCGCATTACCTCGGGATCGGCGTTCAAGGCCGCGAAAGCATTCCGATCGGCCTCTCGCCATAAGCGCAATTGGAGCCGGGCCGTATCGATGGTGACACAGGGGTACAAAGGCATCCAAGCAGACTGCCACCACATCCGAGCAGATCCAGGGAGGCGATGCAGCGGAAGTCGCCTATAGCGCAATCGCTACGCGGCGTTTTCCTGGACGCTGCCGAGACGCTTGTCGAGATAGCCGTCGACTGTCCCCATCAGTTCCTCGAGCTTGCCCTCGAAGAAGTGGTTGGCGCCGTCGATCACCGCGTGCTCGATCTGAATGCCCTTTTGCGTCTTCACCTTCTCGATGACGCTGATCACCTCGCGCAGCGGGGCGACGCGATCCTGCGACCCGTGCACGAAAAGCCCGGAGGAAGGGCAGGGCGCGAGGAAGGTGAAGTCGTAGCGGTTGGCCATCGCGGCGATCGACAGGAAGCCTTCGATCTCCGGCCGGCGCATCAGGAGCTGCATGCCGATCCAGGCGCCGAAGGACACGCCGGCGATCCAGCAGGTGCGTGCTTCCGGATTGACCGACTGGGCCCAGTCGAGCGCCGCGGCCGCATCCGACAATTCGCCCTGGCCATGGTCGAAGGAGCCCTGGCTGCGGCCGACGCCGCGGAAATTGAACCGCAGGACCGAGAAGCCCCTGTTCACGAAGGTGTAATAGAGGCCATACACGATCTGGTTGTTCATCGTGCCGCCGAACTGCGGATGCGGGTGGAGCACGATCGCGATCGGTGCACCCTTTTCCTTGGCCGGGTGATAACGGCCTTCGATCCGGCCCGCTGGTCCGGTGAAAATAACTTCAGGCATTGATCCGCCACCATTGCCGTGTTGATGCGCCGGCTGCCGCCAAGACGTATGCGCAAACGTCCCTTGACTTAGCTTGCTGCAGCGCCATAAATCACGGTTAGAATTATTCTAAGGCCTATCAGGACGTGTAGATGAGTTGCTGTGCAACCCGATCTACCCCGAAGGCCACGCGCTCATGAGCCGCGTATGTAGCACAGCAAGGGGGGCCAAAGGCAAGACTTCCGTGAAGTGGTGCCTTTTCCCCAGGAAACAAGCATGACGTCGGGTCGAGTTTATCTGGACTACAATGCCACGGCCCCCCTTCGTCCGGAGGTGGTGGAGGCGATGGTCCATGCGCTGACCGACGCCGGCAATGCCTCCTCCGTACACAGGGAAGGACGGGCCGCACGGGCGGCGGTCGAGCGGGCCCGCGCGCAAGTTGCAGCGCTCGTCGGCGCCGGGGCCGCCAAGGTGGTTTTCACGAGCGGTGGCACCGAAGCCAATGTGACGGCGCTCTCGCCGCATCTGCGTGTCCGCAGCCTCCGTGGATCCGATGCTGCGCCGGTCCATCCCTATTTCGTCGGGGCAACGGAGCATCCGAGCGTACTCGCTGGCGGACGTCTGCTGGCAGACGCCCTCAGAATCGTGCCCGTCGACCCGAACGGCATCGTCAGGCTCGCGTGGCTGGCGGACCAATTGGCGCAGCTCGCCGACCGGGCGCCTGCCGCCCGGCCCTTTGTCTCGGTGCAGATGGCCAATAACGAGACGGGGGCCTTGCAACCGATTCCCGAGCTGGCGCGGCTGGTGCACGACGCCGGCGGCATCCTCCATGTCGATGCGGTGCAGGCGGCGGGCAAGCTGCCGATCGACTTTTCGACGCTCGGTGCGGACCTCATGAGCCTGTCGGCGCACAAGTTCGGCGGCCCGCAAGGGGCTGGCGCGCTGCTGGTGAGCCCGGGTATCGATTTGGGCGAGGCGCTGTTGCGCGGTGGGGGCCAGGAGGAGGGCCATCGCGCCGGCACCGAAAATTTTGCGGCCATCGTCGGTTTTGGTGTCGCGGCAGAGATCGCATTCACCGAACTCGATGATTATATGAGACGTGTCGCAGGCCTGCGGGACCGCCTCGAGCGGACCGTCCGGCAGGTGCGGCCCGAACTCGTGGTCTTCGCGGAGCAGGTGGTGCGGCTCGCCAATACCTCCGCTTTCGCGATGCCTGGGTTGAAGGCCGAGACGCTGGTCATGGCACTCGATTTGGCCGGCATGGCGGTATCGTCGGGCTCGGCCTGTTCGTCGGGCAAGGTCCGGCCCTCGCATGTGCTGGCGGCGATGGGTGTGGAGCCGGCGCTGGCGCAGGGCGCGATCCGTGTCAGCCTCGGCTGGGCTTCCCGGGAGGCCGATGTCGATGCTTTCGTCGCGGCCTTCGACAAGGTTACGAGCAGCCTTATCGCCCGGCGGGAAGGCTCGAAAGCAGCGTAACGGCCTTGCGTGGCAACGCGCCCGTTGCGCGGCAAGGTTCGATTGTACCCCATGATCCGGTCGCGATCGTTTCGGACCATGGCTTATAGGCAACCCGCGGCCCTTGAAGCCGTGACAGGAGTTGAGCGATGCCTGCAGTGCAGGAAACCGTCGAGCGCGTGAAGGCGATCGACGTCGATCAGTACAAATACGGCTTCGAGACCACGGTCGAGATGGACAAGGCCCCGAAGGGCCTGAACGAGGACATCGTTCGCCTCATCTCGGCCAAGAAGGGCGAGCCGGAATGGATGACCGAGTGGCGGCTCAAGGCTTTTCGGCATTGGATCACCATGCGCGAGCCCACCTGGGCGCGCGTGCATTATCCGCCGATCGCCTTCCAGGAACTGCATTATTACGCCGCGCCCAAGAAGAACGCGGCGCCGAAATCGCTCGACGAGGTCGATCCGGAAATTCTGAAGACCTATGAGAAGCTCGGCATTCCGCTACGCGAGCGGGAGATCCTGGCCGGTGTCGAGGGTGCGGGTGCACGGGTGGCCGTGGACGCGGTGTTCGATTCCGTGTCGGTCGTCACGACCTTCAAGAAGGAGCTCCAGAAGGCCGGCGTCATCTTCTGCTCGATCTCCGAGGCGATCCGCGAGCATCCCGAGCTCGTGCGGAAATATCTCGGCTCGGTCGTGCCGATGGGCGACAATTTCTACGCCGCCCTGAACTCCGCGGTCTTCACCGACGGGTCCTTCGTCTATGTGCCGGAGGGCGTGCGCTGCCCGATGGAGCTGTCGACCTATTTCCGCATCAACGAGCGCAACACCGGCCAGTTCGAGCGCACGCTCATCATCGCCGACAAGGGCTCCTATGTGAGCTATCTCGAAGGCTGCACGGCGCCGGCGCGCGACGAGAACCAGCTCCATGCGGCGGTCGTCGAGCTCATCGCCCTCGACGATGCCGAGATCAAATATTCGACCGTGCAGAACTGGTATCCGGGCGATGCCCAGGGCCAGGGCGGCGTCTACAATTTCGTGACGAAGCGCGGCGACTGCCGCGGCGACAATTCCAAGATTTCCTGGACGCAGGTCGAGACCGGCTCGGCGATCACCTGGAAATATCCGTCCTGCCTCCTGCGCGGCAACAATTCGCGCGGCGAGTTCTATTCGATCGCCATCTCGAACGGCTATCAGCAAGTCGATTCCGGCACCAAGATGGTCCATCTCGGCCGCAATACGACGAGCAAGATCATCTCGAAGGGCATCGCGGCGGGGCGTTCCGACAATACCTATCGCGGCCTCGTGTCGGCGCATCGACGGGCGTCCGGCGCGCGCAATTTCACGAATTGCGACTCGCTCCTCATCGGCGACAAATGCGGGGCGCATACGGTGCCCTACATCGAGTCGAAGAATGCGAGCGCCGTCTTCGAGCACGAGGCGACCACCTCGAAGATCTCCGACGATCAGATGTTCTACTGCATGCAGCGCGGGCTCTCGGACGAGGAGGCGATCGCCCTGATCGTCAACGGCTTCGTGAAGGACGTGTTGCAGCAGCTGCCGATGGAATTCGCCGTCGAGGCGCAGAAGCTCATTTCGATCTCGCTGGAGGGGAGCGTGGGATGAGTGCGACGAAGCCCGTGATCAATCTGGCGGACGTGCCGCTGCATGAGATTGCCCAGGGCGAGGCCTTTGCGGCCAAGGTCGGCCGGATCGGGCCGGCGATCGGCTCGCCGATGCTCGGCTGCATGCTGCATGTGGTGCCGCCGGGCAAGCGGGCCTTCCCATTCCATGCCCATTCGGTGGCGCACGAGCTCTTCCTCGTTCTCTCGGGGACGGGGGAGTATCGCTTCGGGGCGGAGACCTATCCGGTGCGTGCCGGAGACGTGCTGGCCGCACCGGCCGGCGGGAGCGAGGTCGCTCACCAGATCATCAACACGGGCAGCGAGGATCTTCGCTATCTCGGCTTCTCGACCCATACGGGAACCGAGGTGGTGGAATATCCGGACTCGAACAAATTCGCGATGTTCGCAGGCTCGCCCGACGGCAGCCCCATGACCGCACGCATCGCCTATGTCGGCCGTGTCGCCAATTCCCTCGACTACTGGGAAGGCGAAGGCGCCTCATCAAAGGACGAGAATACCAATGCTTGAGATCAAGAACCTCGTCGTCGAGATCGAGGACAAGCGCATCCTCAACGGCCTCGACCTGACGATCAAGGACGGTGAAATCGCCGCGATCATGGGCCCCAATGGCTCGGGCAAGTCGACGCTGTCCTATGTCATCGCCGGCAAGGAGGACTACACGGTTCTCGACGGCGAGATACTGCTCAACGGCGAGAACCTCCTGGAGCTCGAGCCGGCGGAGCGCGCGGCCAAGGGCATCTTTCTCGCCTTCCAATATCCCCTGGAGATCCCGGGCGTTGCGACGATGACCTTCTTGAAGTCGGTGCTCAATGCCCAGCGCAGGGCACGCGGCGAAGAGGAGCTGACCACGCCCGACTTCATGCGGCGTGTGAAGAAGGCGGCCGAAACGCTTCAGATCGACCAGGAGATGCTGAAGCGCGCGCTGAACGTCGGCTTCTCGGGTGGTGAGAAGAAGCGCATGGAGATTCTCCAGATGGCGCTGATCGAGCCCGGCTTCTGCATCCTCGACGAGACCGATTCGGGCCTCGACATCGATGCGCTCAGGATCGTCGCCGAAGGCGTCAATGCGCTGAGGAGCGACAACCGCTCCTTCCTGGTCATCACCCATTACCAGCGCCTGCTCAATTATATCGTGCCGGACACCGTGCATGTGATGTCGAAGGGCAGGGTGGTGCGGTCGGGCGGCAAGGAGCTCGCGCTCGAGCTCGAAGCCAACGGCTATGCCGACTACCGCCATTTGGCGGCGTGAGGACACCATGTCAGTCGTTTCTCCCATGCGCACTCCGGCCGAAACCGGCTTGATCGAACGGTTCAAGGCCGTTCGCGACAGCCTGCCGGGCACGCCCGAGACCGCGCGGCAGCGCGACGAGGCCTTCGCCCTGATCGAGGCGGGCGGCCTGCCGCATCGCCGCGTCGAGGAGTGGAAATATACCGATCTGCGCAGCGTCATGCGCGAGGCGCCGCCTCTCGCCGGCCGGCCAAGCCTTGCCGAGACGGATGCGGCGCTGGCCACAGGCACGGCCTTCACTGCCGTCGAGGCAACGCGCCTCACCTTCGTGAACGGCCATCTTGTCACGATGGACGCGATTCCGGACGGCATCGAGGTGACGGCGCTCGCACAGGCCCTCGTTGAAGGCGATCCGCGCCTCGCCCGCATGGGCGGGCTTGCGGTTGCCAAGGACAATGCGGCAGTTGCGCTCAATGCCGCCTTCATGGCTGATGGCGCGCTGATCGAGGTCGGCGAAGGCGTGAAACTCGAACGCCCCATCCTCCTGCGCTTCATCAACACCGGCTCGCAACCCTTTGCCACGTCGCCGCGCGTGCTGCTTCTGGCCGGCGAGGGCGCTTCGCTCACGCTCATCGAAAGCCATGAGGGACCGCTGGGCGTCGCCTATCACAGCAATGTGGTGGTCGAGATCGCGGGCGGATCCGGCGTCGATCTCACCCATCTGCGGCTTAATGCCGAGGGTGACGAGGCGATCGCCCTGTCGACGCTGATGGTGTCGCTCGGGGCCGATGCGCGCCTGGCAACCACAGGCACGGTCGTCGGCGGCCATGTGTCCCGCCATCAGCTGTTCCTCGCCTTCGAGGGCGAGAACAGCACGGCCTATCTCGGCGGGGCGACGATGCTCGCCGACAAGGACCATGCCGATACGACGCTCGTGGTCGATCACATCGTGCCGGGGTGCCAGAGCCGCGAGCTTTACAAGACCGTGGTGGACGGCGAGGCGACCGGGGTCTTCCAGGGCAAGATCATCGTACGGCCCGGTGCCCAGAAGACCGACGGACAGATGATGTCCGCGGCGCTCCTGCTGTCGGACGGCGCGTCGATGAACAACAAGCCGGAGCTCGAGATCTTCGCCGACGACGTCGTATGCGCCCATGGCGCGACCTGCGGCGAGCTGGACGACGAACTCCTGTTCTATTTGATGGCACGCGGTTTGCCACGGCCGCAGGCGGAGGCGCTTCTGGTGCAGGCCTTCCTGGGTGAGGCTTTGGAAGCCATCACCCTGGACGACGTGCGGGAAGAGCTGACGGAGCTCGTCGCCCAGTGGCTGGCGGGGCGCGCCAAGGAACACGCCACGTAACGTCGGCGCCATCCCCCTCCCTGTATCGGATCGGGACTGTGGCCTCAGATCGGCACAGGAATGTGCCGACCTCCTGTGTCGGCCGACTGAGTAAGGAAACGAGGCGAAGGTCATGAACATCGCCGTTGCCAATACGACTTACGACGTCGCGGCCATCCGCCGCGATTTCCCGATCCTGTCCAAGGAGGTTTACGGCAAGCCCCTGGTCTATCTGGACAGTGCGGCTTCGGCGCAGAAGCCGCGCGCGGTCATCGACGCCATGGTCGCCTCGATGGAGAGCGGCTATGCCAATGTGCATCGCGGTCTCCACTACCTCGCCAATACGGCGACGGAAGCCTTCGAGGACGCGCGCGAGGCGGTGCGCGGCTTCCTCAATGCCGAGAGCACCGAGGAAATCGTGTTCACGCGCTCGGCCACCGAGGCGATCAACCTCGTTGCGGCGAGCTATGGCCAGCTTGCGAATATTGGGGAAGGGGACGAGATCGTCCTGTCCATCGCGGAGCACCACTCCAATATCGTGCCCTGGCATTTCCATCGCGAGCGGCGCGGCGCGGTCATCAAATGGGCGCCCGTCGACGACGAGGGCAACTTCCTCATCGAGGAATTCGAAAAGCTTCTGTCGTCCCGCACCAAGATCGTCGCCATCAGCCAGATGTCGAACGTTCTCGGCACGATCGTGCCGATCAAGGAGATCGTGAAGCTCGCCCATGCACGCGGCATTCCCGTGCTCGTCGACGGCAGCCAGGGCGCGGTGCATCTGCCGGTGGACGTGCGCGATCTCGATGCCGATTTCTATGTCTTCACCGGCCACAAGGTCTATGGCCCGACCGGCATCGGCGTGCTCTACGGCAAGCGGCGTTGGCTGGAGCAACTGCCGCCCTTCAACGGCGGCGGGGAGATGATCGAGGAGGTGACGCTCGACCGCGTCACCTATAATTCGCCGCCGCATCGTTTCGAGGCGGGCACCCCGCCGATCGTCGAGGCGATCGGGCTGGCGGCCGCCATTCGGTATATGGAATCGATCGGCCGCGACGCCATTCTCAACCATGAGAATCGGTTGCGCGACTATGCGCACGAGCGGCTCGCCGCGCTCAATTCGATCCGCATCATCGGCAAGGCGCAGGCCAAGGGCGCCATTATCTCTTTCGAGATGAAAGGCGCGCATGCCCATGACGTGGCGACGGTCATCGACCGGTCGGGGGTGGCCGTCAGGGCCGGCACCCATTGCGCGCAGCCGCTGCTGGCGCGTTTTGGAACCACCTCCACCTGCCGCGCGTCCTTCGCGATGTACAACACGATCGGCGAGATCGACACCTTCGTGGAGGCCCTGACCAAGGCCCAGCATCTGTTCTCCGATTGAATGAGGCCCTCCAAGGGCTTACATCGAGGACATATGCGCGCCATCTACGCTGCCTGAGAGGAGCGACCGTTGACCCAATCGCCAGCATCGTCGGTTGACGATTTCAAGCCGAACGCGCCCGAGATGGCGCGGCCGGAAACGCTGCCGCAAGAGGAGATCGACCGGCTTCTCGAGGATGTCATTGCCGCCCTGAAGACGGTTTACGATCCGGAGATCCCGGCCGATATCTACGAACTCGGCCTCATCTACCGCATCGAGATTTCCGACGAGCGCCATGTCAACCTGGATATGACCCTGACGGCTCCGGGTTGTCCGGTCGCCGGCGAGATGCCGGGCTGGGTGGAAAACGCGGTCTCCACCGTCCCTGGCGTGCAAGGCGCGACTGTCAACATGGTCTTCGATCCGCCGTGGGACCAAAGCCGCATGTCGGACGAGGCGCGCGTCGCCCTCGACATGTGGTGATGGAACCGGCGCCCCCGATCTACGGCGTTCTGGAGACGGCGCTCTATGTCGATGACATGGAGCGTGCCGCGAGCTTCTACAGCGAGCTTCTCGGCCTGAAGGAGATCACGCAGGACGCGCGCTTCCATGCCTATGAAGCCGGCCTCCGCAGCGTGCTCCTGCTCTTCAAGCGGGGCGCGACGCTGGACACGGTGCATCTGCCGGGCGGCACCATTCCACCGCATGATGGCCATGGGCCGCTGCATATCGCCTTCGCGGTCGCGGCCGACCAGCTCAGCGCTTGGGAGCGTCGTCTCGGGGATGCAGGCATCCCGGTCGAAGGCCGGACGGATTGGCCGCATGGCGGCCAAAGCATCTATGTGCGCGATCCCGACGGGCATCTCGTCGAATTCGCGACCCCCGGTCTCTGGCCGAATTACCGATGACGGTGAGGGCCCCTCGACCGCGGCGGTCATCGTAACTATCTTATGGCATGAGACCGCAGGGCCTTTAACCCTGGTGGAGGAGTTTAGACGATGGGTCTGCCCCGCCCGAAGCTCAAGGTGATGAGCCTGACCGATGCTGCCGCTGCGCGCGTCAAGGCGCTTATGGCCAAATCGAATCCGCCCGCCGCTGCCTTGCGCATCGGGGTGAAGAAGGGCGGCTGCGCCGGCATGGAATACACCCTGGACTATGCCGCGGAGATCAAGCCCGGCGAGGATGTGGTCGAGGAGAAGGGTGTCACGGTGGTGGTCGAGCCCGGGGCCGTTCTGTTCCTGCTCGGCACGACCATGGACTACAAGGTCGACAAATTGACCTCCGGCTTCGTCTTCAACAATCCGAACCAGACGTCGGCCTGCGGCTGCGGCGAATCGGTCGCGCTCACGCCGGCCCGACCCGACGCGCTCGCGATCCAGTGACCCTCGACGCCGAAGCGCTTGCCGATATCTTCGGCGACTTCGGGCCGGTGCACACGCGGCGCATGTTCAGCGGCACCGGCATCTATCGCGACGACGTCATGTTCGCGATCGAGGTCGGCGGCACAATTTATCTGAAAACCGATGCGATGAGCCGAGCCGCCTTCGAAGAGGTGGGTGCGCGGCCCTTCAGCTATGGGCGCCGCGACGGCCGTGTGGTGCTCACATCGCTCTGGAGCATGCCCGAACAGGCCCTCGATGATCCGACTGTTGCGGCAGGCTGGGCAGAACGCGCCTGGCAGGCGGCCTCGGCCAAGCGGGCGGCAGCGCGAACGGGCCGCCGCCGGAAGGGCAGGGCCGCTCCCCACCCGCCCGCTGATCCTGAAGGAAACTGAACCTCAGTCCTCGGAGCTCGCCTTTTTCGGCAAGCGAACCGGCCGGAGCAGGAAGGCCGGAACGTGATCCCCGAGCCCGACGACGCGGTCGTCATCCTCGTCGTCGCGACGGTGATGACGAGGACGGGCACGCTCGTGCTCGGCCGGCGCGGGTTGCGGCCGCTTGCGCGGTGCACGCTCCTGGCTGGCTTCCCCTTGACTCCGCTCCGCTGGGCTGCGCTCGCCTTGGCCGCGTGCCCCTCGGCGCTGGTCGGCCTCGGGTGCTTTCCGCTCTTCCGCGAGGGCTCCCTCCTGGGGGCGCTCCTCGCGCTGGGAGGTGCGGGCCTCCGGCTGAGGTGCAGAGGCACCGCGGCGGCCACCACGGCCTCCCTCGCCACGTCCGCTGGCACGGCTGCCGCCACCCGGGCTGCGGCGGTCGCCACGCCGTCCATGGCGCGGCGCCTCCTCGGCATTCGGGTCGAGCGGCTCGCCCTCCCATTCGATGGGCTGGCCGGTGAGGGCCTCGATGGCTGAGAGCGAGCGCTGATCGCCCGGCGTCACCAGCATGGCCGCATAACCGGAGCGGCCAGCGCGTCCGGTGCGGCCGATGCGGTGGACGTAGTCCTCCGGATGATGCGGCACATCGAAATTGAAGACATGGCTGACGTCGGGAATATCGAGACCACGCGCCGCCACATCGCTCGCCACCAGCAACTGCACCTCATTGTTGCGGAAGCTGTCGAGCGCCTGCGTGCGCGAGCGCTGATCCATGTCGCCGTGCAGTGCAACCACGCTGAAGCCGTGACGCTCCAGGGAGCGATGGACGATCGCCACGTCGCGCTTGCGGTTGCAGAAGATGATCGCATTCTTGAGGTCGGTCGCGCCGCGGATCAAGCGCCGCAGAACGTCGCGCTTGTCGTGCGCCTCCGATCCTGCCGCCACGAGCCGTTGTGTGATGGTGGTGGCAGCCGAAGCGGGGCGGGCGACCTCGATCCGTGCCGGATTGTGCAGGAAGGTGTCGACGAGCCGCTGGATTTCCGGCGGCATGGTCGCGGAGAAGAACAGCGTCTGCCGGGTGAAGGGCACCATGCGGCAGATGCGCTCGATATCCGGGATGAAGCCCATGTCGAGCATGCGGTCGGCCTCGTCGATGACGAGCACCTCGATGCCGGTGAGCAGCAGCTTGCCACGCTCGAAATGATCGAGCAGGCGGCCGGGTGTCGCGATCAGTACATCGACGCCGCGAGTGATCTTCGCATCCTGGTCGCCGAAGGAGACGCCCCCGATGATCAGAGCGACATTGAGCTTGTGATTGACACCATAGCGGATGAAGCTCTCTTCCACCTGGGCGGCGAGCTCACGCGTCGGCTCGAGGATGAGCGTGCGCGGCATGCGGGCCCGGGCTCGGCCGTTCTCGAGCAGCGTGAGCATCGGCAGCGTGAAGGCGGCCGTCTTACCCGTGCCGGTCTGCGCGATGCCCAGAACATCCCGCCGCTGCAACACGTGAGGGATCGCCTGCTCCTGGATGGGGGTAGGTGTCGTATAGCCGGAGGCAGCGACGGCTTGCAGTACCTTGTCGCTGAGACCAAGTTCGGAGAATGACATCGTGATCCGTATGTCGAAACGTCCGCTGGCGAGGAAATACGCAGCTCGGGACGCGGCTCATGTCATCGTACGCAACCGCGACGACATTCTGCGCGAACATAGGGAGATCGCGATCAAAGTCAACGCATGGACTTGACAAAGGCGGTCGCTATCGACCGCGGAGCCCGATACCCGGCCCTTCGGCCTCAGATGTCGAGCTCGGTCGCGAAGGCGGCGCGCTCCTGAATAAAGGCAAAGCGCGCTTCCGGTTTGTTGCCCATCAAGCGCTCGACGACGTCGGCCGTGGCCGGCCGCTCATCGGAGGCGACGGCGACGCGCAGAAGCGTGCGCTTGGCCGGGTTCATCGTCGTTTCCTTCAATTGCGCCGGCAGCATCTCGCCGAGGCCCTTGAAGCGGCCGATCTCGACCTTGCCCTTGCCCTTGAAGACCGTGTTCATCAGCTGCTGCCGGTGAGCGTCGTCGCGTGCATAAACCGTCTTGCCGCCTTGGGTCATGCGGTAGAGCGGGGGCACGGCGAGATAGAGATGCCCTTCGTCGATCAAGCGCGGCGTCTGGCGCCAAAAGAAGGTGATGAGGAGCGAAGCGATATGGGCGCCGTCGACGTCGGCGTCCGTCATGATGATGATCTTCTCGTAACGCAAATCGTCGGGGCGATAATGCGAGCCGGAGCCGCAGCCGAGCGCGAGCAGGAGATCGGCGAGCTGCTGATTCTGCGCAAGCTTGTCGCGACCGGCCGAGGCGACGTTGAGAATCTTGCCGCGCAGCGGCAGAATCGCCTGGTTCGCGCGGTTGCGCGCCTGCTTGGCGCTGCCGCCGGCCGAATCGCCCTCGACGATGAAGAGCTCGGAGCCGGCCGCTCCCGCATTGCTGCAATCGGCGAGCTTGCCGGGCAGGCGAAGTTTGCGCGTCGCCGACTTGCGTGCCACCTCCTTTTCGGCGCGGCGCCGGAGCCGCTCCTCGGCACGCTCGATCGTCCAGTCGAGGAGCTTGGTCGCCTGTTGGGGAGCCGCCGCCAGCCAATGGTCGAAGGCGTCACGAACGGCGGCTTCGACGATCCGGCCGGCTTCGGCGGTCGCGAGCTTGTCTTTGGTCTGGCCCTGGAACTCTGGCTCCCGGATGAAGACCGAGAGCATGGCGGCGCAGCTCACCATCACGTCGTCGGCGGTGATCTGCGCTGCGCGCTTGGCCTGGCCGACACGCTCGGCGTGGTCGCGCAGGCCGCGAACGAGCGCCGTGCGCAGGCCCGCTTCATGGGTGCCGCCTTCGCCCGTCGGAATGGTGTTGCAATAGGAGGAGGTGAAGCCGTCCTCGTGGGTAAGCCATGCAATCGCCCATTCGAGTGACCCGTGCCCACCGGGTTTGGTGATCTTGCCGGCGAAGATCTGGTCGGCGACGAGCGCCATGCCGTCGATCTCGCGTGCAAGATAATCCTTCAACCCGCCGGGGAACCGGAAGACCGCCTCAGGGGGGACGTTGGCGAGATCGGCGACGAGTGCCGGCGCACAGGTCCAGCGAATTTCGACGCCGCCGAACAGATAAGCCTTCGAGCGCGCCATCTTGAAAAGGCGGCGCGGGTCGAAACGCACTTGCGCACCGAAGATCTGCGGGTCGGGCTTGAAGCGCACCGTTGTGCCGCGCCGGTTGGCCACGGCACCCACGGTTTCCAACCCCGTCAGCGGCAAGCCGCGGGAATAGATCTGGCGGTAAAGCGTGCGCCCGAGCGCCACCTCGACCTCGAGACGCTCCGACAGGGCATTGACCACCGAGATGCCCACCCCGTGCAGGCCGCCCGAAGTCTCGTAGACCTTTGAATCGAACTTTCCGCCGGCGTGCAGCGTGGTCATGATGACCTCGAGCGCCGACTTTTCCGGGAATTTCGGATGGAGATCGACGGGGATGCCGCGGCCGTTATCCGTGACGCGCAGAACCCCGTCCGTGTCGAGCTCGACCTCGATGAAGGTCGCATGCCCGGCGACCGCTTCGTCCATCGCGTTGTCGATGACCTCGGCAAAGAGGTGGTGCAGCGCCTTCTCGTCGGTGCCGCCGATATACATGCCCGGCCGGCGGCGAACCGGCTCCAGGCCCTCGAGCACCTCGATCGACGCGGCCGTATAGCTGCCTTGGCCCGGCGTTGCCGCCGAAGCAGGCGCGGCCGCTGCGCGCTGTGCCGCGGCTGGACCCTTCACGGCCGTCTTGCGCTGGGCGTTGCCGTCACGACCGCCGAAAAGATCCACTGGTTCTGCCATCGTCTCCTCGATCCCCTGATTCGCCCCGCATGTGGTGCCCCATTATGGCACGCGTCAAGTTAGGTGTCCGTTATCCGCCGACAGGAACAGACAGGAAACGCACAGGCTTCGGCCCATATGTCAAGAGCGGCGCTGATTACACCGGCTGATGGCCTGACCTCGACCATGTGAGGCAGCGCACAGCAACTGCCCCCGTTTCGTCGCAACTTTGTGACGCGTGAACGGCAGGCAAGGGTTACACGCAAAAATGCGGCGAAATGCAATGTCCACGGCAGGTTCTGAGACGACGAATGCGGCGAAACAGGGCCATGTACGAAATCGTCGTAATAACATCACGTTAACTTTGCCCGCGCAGGATCCGCAATGATGACAGGAGGAAAGGCTATGCTTTCATCCGCAGCCAGCAGACCACATCACGCCTTCCAACAGCGCGCGCGGACCGAGAAGGCGGGCGTGCAATCACGCGCCTGGTCCGAGGACCTCGACGGCGAGATCGAAATGCCCGCAATGGCGCGGCATTCCATGGATGTCGAACTTTTCGCGCTTTGGGCTTGGCTCGCCGCCAGCGCAGGGGCGGCCGCCGCGCTCATCCTATTCTTCTGAGGCTCCCTCGGCGGGAGAGCCTTCCCGCTTGGAAGGCTTTCGCAATCTGAGCCTTTCCAGCAGGCCGCCCACGACCTTCTCAGCGCCGTGCCCCATGACGAGCAGCCCGAGCGCCATCACGACTCCGATGATGACCAGCGGCCAATTGCCCAGGCCGCAGACCATGCCGGCAGCGGCGGTCACCCAGACGGAGGCGGCGGTCGTCAATCCCTGAATGTCGCGATTTTCACGGTCGCGCAGAATGGCACCGGCGCCGATGAAGCCGATCCCCGTCAAAATGCCTTGGATAAGCCCCTGCACGACGCGGCTTAGCGCATCGGGGTGGTCTGCCAGGGACGCATATTCGAGGCTGGCAACGGTGACGAGCGCGGTCCCCAGGCCGACGAGGCCGAGCGTGCGCACCCCGGTCGGCTTGCCTTCCAGATCCCTGTTCAAACCGACGATCATGCCGGCGAGGGTTGCTGCCCCCAGCCGCAGGATCTGGTCGAGATGGTCGGCGAGCATTCTCTCGAGATAGTCCACGCGATTTTCCAGCCGTTCTTGTCGGACGATGCGTGACGTCATCGATCGACTACCCGTCCCGGAGCGTCAATAAAAAAGGCCGGAGGAAAGCTCCTCCGGCCCTGCATTGCCGAGCTCTGCGGTGGCCGAGGCCGCCGCAAGGCCGTTCAGACGCTGTAGTACATGTCGAACTCGACCGGATGCGGCGTGTGCTCGAAACGGATCACGTCCTGCATCTTGAGCTCGATATAGGCATCGATGAAGTCGTCGGTGAAGACGCCGCCCGCCTTCAAGAAGGCGCGGTCCTTGTCCACATGGCCAAGCGCTTCGCGCAAGCTCGCCGACACGGTCGGGATCTTCTTCAACTCGCGCGGCGGCAGGTCGTAGAGATCCTTGTCCATGGCCGCGCCCGGATCAATCTTGTTGATGATGCCGTCGAGCCCGGCCATCAGAAGCGCCGCAAAGCCGAGGTAGGGATTGGCGGTCGGATCGGGGAAGCGGACCTCCACGCGCTTGGCCTTGGGCGAAGCCGTCCACGGGATGCGGCAGGAAGCCGAGCGGTTGCGCGAGGAATAGGCGAGGAGGACCGGCGCCTCGAAGCCCGGCACCAGGCGCTTGTAGGAATTCGTCGACGGATTGGTGAAGGCGTTGATCGCCTTGGCGTGCTTGATGATGCCGCCGATGTACCAGAGGCATTCCTGGGAGAGGTCGGCATATTTGTTGCCGGCGAACAGCGGCTTGCCGCCCTTCCAGATCGACTGGTGCACATGCATGCCCGAGCCGTTGTCGCCATAGACGGGCTTCGGCATGAAGGTCGCAGACTTGCCGTAGCTCGCAGCAACATTGTGGATGCAGTACTTATAGACCTGCATCTGGTCGCCCATATGCGTCAGCGTGTCGAACTTCATGCCGAGTTCGTGCTGGGCCGAGGCCACCTCATGATGGTGCTTCTCGACCTTGACGCCCATGGCGGCCATGGCCGCGAGCATCTCGCCGCGCATGTCCTGTCCGCTGTCGAGCGGCGGCACCGGGAAATAGCCACCCTTGACCGGGATGCGGTGGCCGAGATTGCCGCCCTCATACTCGGTATCGCCGTTGGTGGGCAGTTCCGTCGCGTCGAGCTTGAAGCCCGTGTTGTAGGGCGTCGCCGAGAACCGCACGTCGTCGAAGACGAAGAATTCGGCCTCGGGACCGACATAGATCGTGTCGCCGATCTTCGTCGACTGCAGAAAAGCCTCGGCCTTACGGGCGATGCCACGCGGATCGCGGCCATAGGCCTCGCCGGTGGTGGGCTCCAGAATGTCGCAGACGATCGAGAGCGTGGGCGCCGAGAAGAACGGGTCGAGGGTGGCGGTGGCCGGATCCGGCATCAAGAGCATGTCCGACTCGTTGATCGCCTTCCAGCCGGCAATCGAGGAACCGTCGAACATGGTGCCTTCGGCGAAGATCTCTTCGTCGATCATCGACACGTCGAAGGTGACGTGCTGCCACTTGCCGCGCGGGTCGGTGAAGCGGAAATCGACGTATTTGATGTCCTGCTCTTTGATCGCCTTGAGCACGTCTTGGGCGCTCTTCATCATTCGGTTCCTCGTGTTGGACATAGTCGTTGGCCCCGCACTCGCGGCGCGCGCGGGTGGAAGTTAAATCGCGTCGAGCCCGGTTTCCCCCGTGCGGATGCGGATGGCCTCCTCCACGGTCGATACAAAAATCTTGCCATCTCCGATCCGGCCGGTTTGGGCCGCCTTGCGAATGGCATCGATCGCCGCCTCGACCATGTCGTCGGCGAGGACGATCTCGATTTTCACCTTGGGCAGGAAATCCACCACATATTCAGCACCCCGATAAAGCTCGGTATGGCCTTTCTGGCGCCCGAAGCCTTTGGCCTCGATGACCGTGATGCCCTGGAGGCCGAGCTCCTGCAGGGCCTCCTTCACCTCGTCGAGCTTGAAGGGCTTGATGATCGCATCAATTCTCTTCATCGGTCGCGCCTCCCTGTGCTGCCCGCTCCGGCGACGCGGAACGAGACATAGGACGGCTCTTATCACCAAAAGTGGAGCGCCGGCCACGGCGAAGTTGGTGACCTTCGGCTGCCCGTGCTCAAAACCTGCTCAGTCAAATGCACAAAATTGCGGCATTTGCTCACGACGTGAACAATGGGGCTCCGGGCGGCCCAAAATGGGGGTTCTGGCGCCTTCGTGTCGGGCGCGCCATGATGAGGAAAGGCGCAACATCCAGGCGATGCTCTATCCCGCAACGAAGAAGCCGAGAGCGCGCATGCACGAACTTCTCACGACCGCCGCCATGCGCCGGGCCGATGCCCAGGCCATCAGCGCCGGAATCCCCGGACAGGAACTGATGGAGCGTGCCGGTCGCGCCGTTGCCGATCACGCCGCGGCGCATCATCCGCCGGGCGGTCGCATCTTGGTCGCCTGTGGGCCGGGCAACAACGGCGGCGACGGCTTCGTCGCGGCGCGGGTTCTGGCGGAGGAGGGCTATCGGGTGGAGGTCTACCTGCTCGGCAGCCGGGAGGCGCTGACGGGCGATGCCGCCTGGGCGGCCGGGGCGTGGCAGGGGGACATGCGACCGCTGGCGGAGATTGCGCCCGACGCTTCCTGCCGCGTAATCGACGCCCTGTTCGGCGCCGGCCTGTCGCGGGATCTCGACGGCGAGGCCGCCGCGGCTGTCGCGCGGATCAACGCTTCCGGTGCCTTCGTCATCGCCGCCGACATGCCCTCGGGCATCGATGGCGATACCGGTGCGGTGCGCGGCATGGCGATCGAGGCTGTCGAGACCGTGACCTTCGTGCGTCGCAAGCCGGGGCATCTCCTGCTGCCCGGCCGCCTCCATTGCGGCCGGGTGACGGTCGCTCCTATCGGCATCGACGACGAGATTGTCGCCTCCCTGGCATCGCCCTATGCCGCCAATGCCCCGGATCTCTGGCTGCGCGCCTATCGGCGCCCGGCGTCGGGCGGCCATAAATACGGCCGGGGACATGCGGTCGTCGTGTCGGGCGGCATATCGACGACGGGCGCAGCGCGGCTTGCGGCGCGCGCGGCGCTACGAGCCGGGGCGGGCCTCGTGACGGTCGCGTCGCCGCCCAATGCGCTTGCCGTCAATGCGGCACATCTGACGGCCGTCATGGTGCGCTCGGTCGACAGTGCCGAGGGTCTGAGCAGCTTTCTCGCCGACGATCGTCTCAATGCCGTCGTCATCGGTCCCGGGGCGGGCAGGGGGGAAGCGACACGGGCGATGATCGGCGTTGCCGCCGATGCCGGCCGCGCGCTCGTGATCGACGCGGACGGCTTGACGAGCTTTGCCGGCGAGGGGGGCGAGCTCGCGCAGCTGACCGCGCTGATCGCCGCCAATCCCGCGCCGGTCGTGCTGACACCTCACGAGGGGGAGTTCGCGCGCCTGTTCAACGGCGTCGACGAAGTTCTTGAGCAGCCGTCAAAACTGCTCAAGGCCACGGCTGCTGCCCGGCAGACCGGAGCCGTCGTGGTCCTCAAAGGCGCGGACACGGTCATCGCCTCACCGGATGGCCGGGCGATCATCAACGAGAACGGCACACCCTGGCTTGCCACCGCCGGCACGGGCGATGTGCTCGCCGGCCTCATCGGTGGGCTGCTCGCCCAGGGCATGCCGGGCGGGGAGGCGGCGGCGGCCGGCGTGTGGCTGCATGGGGCGGCCGCCATGGCCTTCGGCCCGGGTCTGATCGCCGAGGACCTGCCGGAAAAGCTGCCGGAGATCTGGCGGCGCTTTCTCATGGATTGAGGCGGATCAGGTCACCTCGAACCAGGCTGCGAGCCCGGCGCCGAGGCGGTCGAGGATGCTCGAGCCGATCATCCACTTGCCTGGCGCTTCCGCCACGAAGGCAACGCGCACCGTGCGGCCGATCGGCACCGCAATGGTGTCGACCCAGTAGGGCTCCCAGCCGTCGTCCAGGGCATGCAGAAGCCGGGCTGAATGGCCATGAAGATGCATGGCCTGCAGCTGCGCGGTCCGGTTGGTGAGGCTCAGCACCACGGGCCGCCCCTGCTTGACTGTCAGCAGGGGCTTGGCGGCATCGGGCCAGGCGATGCCGTTCACCTGCCACAGGCGGCTCGAATCGGCGGCGGACGCGCCGCCTGGGCCGGGAGCGGCCGGATCGAGGCCGCCGGTCAGAACGAGGTCGGCGCGGACGGCGGCGGCGAGATCGATGGCCTGCGGAAGACTGTTGTCGGGGAGGACCGGCACCGGTGACCCGGCAAGAGGCGAGGAGGCGCCTTCGGTCGCAACGGCCAAAAGCGGAAATCCCTGCCCGAGGGCCGCGACGACGGCGGCGGATGCACCGGCCGTGGTAGGGCAGCGGACCATGAGGTCGCAGCGGCTGCCGGGCAGCATCGCCAAGCGGTCTCCGGCGGGCGCGAAGGGGTCGGCCGGTTGGCCGTCGATGGCGACCACCTGGACGGCAAGGCCCTCGAAACGCAAGGTCACCGGCCGCGCATTGGTGGCATTGAGGAGGCGCAGCCGCAGCTGCGCCCCTGGCGCGACCGTCAACTTTTCAGGCGCAGCGGCGCTGTTGACGGTGAGCCAATTGCCGAGGCGGCCGGCGAGCCCACCCTCTTCACGCGTGCCGAAACCGGGGCGCAATTGGTTGTTGTCGTCGAGTGCCCAGTCGTCGATCACCATGACGAGATCCGCGTCGACCGCAGGTGGCTCGTCCTCCTCGATGATCAGGAGCCCGGAGAGTCCCCGCTCGGTCTGTTCCGCCGCGTGCGCCGGCACCAAGGGCCGGTACCAGAAGGTGCCGGCATCCCGAGGCGTGAAGCGAATCTCTT
This sequence comes from Chelatococcus sp. GCM10030263, assembly GCF_042666455.1. Lineage (NCBI taxonomy): Bacteria > Pseudomonadati > Pseudomonadota > Alphaproteobacteria > Hyphomicrobiales > Chelatococcaceae > Chelatococcus > Chelatococcus sp. GCM10030263. The sequence continues at coordinate 373,831 of NZ_JBHTDB010000016.1, forward strand.
GCGTGGCACCAGGCGCGACCGGCTGTTGGGTCAGCCCGCCGACCCCGTCGCGCGCATTGGCGATACGCAGGCCGTGCCAATGCAGGCTCGTCGGTTGGGCGAGGCCGTTCTCGAGATGGACGGCGAGCTCGGAGCCACGGCGCAGGCGCAGGATCGGGCCCGGAGACATCTCCTCGAAGCACCAGAGCCCCGTCGCGGCGCCCGCCTTCAGCGGCCACGCCTGGGGCGCGGCGCGCAGCCTGACCGGGGATGCCCCGCCCTTTGGACGAGGTCCGGGCTGGTCGTCGGCAGCGTCCGGCCGGGCGCGCGCCTCAGCCGCCGCGTTCTGGGCCAGGGCCAAGATCGTGACGGCGAGGCCGGTGCAGAACGCGCGCCGGCCGAGCCTCGGCGATAGGTCAAGGGCAGGGGAGCCTTGATGGGAGGCGGGCGATCTGGTGCGCATGAGACGCTTTCGGTCGAGAATTCGGCCATGATGGCCGATGGGAGGGCCGTTGGACGGGGAGAAGGGAACGTGTCAGTGATAATGCACGTGAAATTGCTCGCATTCTCCCTGTTTCCGCATTGAACAGGGGCAAATCCGCTGGCGAGGAAGGCCGCTCGTCGCCCGCTACCGTCATTTTTTTGCTGCATCCCCCTGCCGTCATGATATAGAGCCGCGTCCCGAAGGGGCAGGCGTGTTGCGGGCCCTGCGCGGGCGTGGCGGAACTGGTAGACGCGCTGGATTTAGGTTCCAGTGACGAAAGTCGTGGGGGTTCGAGCCCCTCCGCCCGCACCATCGCCGCGAGGGGACCCGTAGCAGCGTCACCCCCGAGGCATCATCAGAAGCACACGAAGTCGAGAAGCTGTATCATGCAGGCGACGCAAACCCTGTCCGAGGGCCTGAAACGCGAGTTCAAGGTGGTGGTTCCGGCCGCCGAGCTGGAAACCAAACTGACGGGCGAACTCACCGGCCTCAAAGACCGGGTGCGCATCAACGGCTTCCGTCCCGGCAAGGTTCCGCTCACGCATCTGCGCCGGCTCTACGGCCGCGCGGTGATGGCCGACGTTCTGCAGAACACCGTGAACGAGGCGAACCGCAAGATCGTCGAGGAGCATTCGCTGAAGCTCGCCAACGAGCCTCAGGTCAAGCTCTCCGAGGACCAGGGCGAGGTCGAGGCGGTGATGAACGCCAAGGCGGATCTCTCCTATACGGTCGAGCTCGAGGTCCTGCCGGTCTTTCAGCTCAAGGACCTGTCCGACATCACGGTGACCCGCGAGACGGCAGAGGTCAGCGACGCTGAGGTGGACGAAGCGCTCTCCCGGATGGCCCGTCAAAATCGTGGCTTCAATCCGAAGGCAGAGAGCGAAGGCGCGGCGACAGGCGACCGCCTGACGATCGACTTCGTTGGCACGATCGACGGTGAGGCCTTCGAGGGCGGCTCGAGCGAAGGCGTCCAGGTCGAGATCGGCTCCGGCAATTTCATTCCCGGCTTCGAGGAACAGCTCGTCGGCGCCAAGGCGGGCGACCAGAAGACGGTGACGGCGACCTTCCCGGAGGAATATCCGGCGCAGCATCTCGCCGGCAAGACGGCGAGTTTCGACGTGACCGTCAAGGAAGTGGCCGCGCCTGCCGAGGTGACCGTCGACGACGAGTTCGCCAAGGGATTCGGCATGGAATCCCTCGACAAGCTGAAGGAGGCGGTACGCGCCACCATCGAGCGCGATTTCACGGCACAGACGCGGCGCAAGGTGAAGAAGGCGCTTCTCGACGCGCTCGACGAAAAATACGGCTTCGATCTGCCGCCGAGCCTGGTCGAACAGGAATTCGCCGGCATCTGGAATCAGGTCGAGACCGACATGAAGCAGGCCGGCCGCAGCTTTGCCGACGAGGACACCACCGAGGAGGACGCCCGGGCCGAGTATCGCAAGATCGCCGAGCGGCGGGTGCGTCTCGGGCTGGTGCTTGCGGAGGTCGGTGAGCAGGCCAATATAAAGGTGGCGGACGACGAGGTCACCCAGGCCGTCGTCGAACGCGCCCGCCAGTTCCCCGGCCAGGAAAAGATGGTTTGGGACTACTACCGCAAGAACCCCCAGGCACTCGCCGAGGTGAGAGCTCCGCTCTTCGAGGAGAAGGTGGTCGACCACGTCCTGTCCCAGGTCAAGGTCGAGGACAAGGTCGTCTCGAAAGAGGCCCTGTTCGCCGATGATGCCGCGGACGAGGCGGAGGGCGGAAAGGCCACGAAGCGGACGGCGGCCCCAAAAAAGGCGAGCCGGTCGAAGAAGAAGGACGACGCCTGAGGCCTCATCGATGCGGCTCCACCGAAAAAGGAGCCGCAGCGCCGCCGGCGACGACGAGCTGTTAATGATCCCCGGGGGATGATCCGGGTGATCGAGGAGACTGAGCTGTCATGCGGGATCCGCTAGAGGTCTACAACAACACCCTTGTACCGATGGTCGTGGAGCAGTCGAACCGCGGCGAGCGGGCCTTCGACATCTACTCGCGGCTGCTGCGCGAGCGCATCATCTTTCTGACGGGTCCGGTCGAGGATTACACCGCGTCGCTGATCGTCGCCCAGCTCCTCTTCCTCGAGGCGGATAATCCGAAGAAGGAGATTTCCTTCTATATCAACTCGCCGGGTGGCGTGGTGACGTCGGGCCTGTCCATTTATGACACCATGCAGTTCATCCGCTGTCCCGTTTCGACGCTTTGCGTCGGGCAGGCCGCCTCAATGGGCTCCCTGCTGCTCTCCGCCGGCGAGCCCGGACAGCGCTTTGCGCTGCCGAATGCGCGCATCATGGTCCACCAGCCCTCGGGCGGCTTCCAGGGCCAGGCGACGGATATCCTGATTCATGCCCGGGAAATCGAGGCGCTGAAGCGTCGCCTCAATGAAATCTATGTGAAGCATACGGGCCGCGCGATGGACGTGATCGAGCAGGCACTCGAGCGCGACAATTTCATGACCGCCGAGGCGGCACGCGAATTCGGCATTATCGATCAAGTGCTTTCCAAACGCGCAGAGGCGGAAACCTGATGGCCTGCCTGGCGTCGGCGAACGGCGAACAGCCGGCCGGCGCGGGTATGCGTCAAGGTGTCCGGCTGCTATTGATCGCCATGCGGCCTCATGTTTGCATGGCAGAGCGGGGGCCGGCGCAAATCCCCGGGGATGTCATGGATACGGCATTACCTTTTTTTAGACCCGGTCCTATATGAAGGTTTGAAGACGCCGGTGTCCTCAGCGCCGACGGTACAGAGTGGAGACGGACCATGAGCAAGACCGGCGGTAGCGACTCCAAGAGCACGCTCTACTGCTCGTTCTGCGGCAAGAGCCAGCATGAGGTCCGCAAACTGATTGCCGGGCCGACCGTGTTCATCTGCGATGAATGCGTGGAGCTATGCATGGACATCATCCGCGAGGAATCGAAGTCCTCGCTGGTGAAGTCCCGCGACGGAGTGCCGACCCCGAAGGAGATCCGCAAGGTCCTCGACGACTATGTCATCGATCAGGACCATGCCAAAAAGGTGCTCTCGGTCGCCGTGCACAACCACTACAAGCGGTTGGCGCATGCGACGAAGCACAATGACGTCGAGCTTGCCAAGTCCAACATCCTGCTCGTCGGGCCGACCGGCTCGGGCAAGACGCTGCTGGCACAGACGCTGGCGCGCATCCTCGACGTGCCCTTCACGATGGCCGACGCCACCACGCTCACCGAGGCAGGCTATGTCGGCGAGGACGTCGAGAACATCATTCTGAAGCTCCTGCAAGCCTCCGACTACAATGTCGAGCGGGCGCAGCGCGGCATCGTCTATATCGACGAGATCGACAAGATCTCGCGGAAATCGGACAATCCCTCGATTACGCGCGACGTGTCGGGTGAGGGCGTGCAGCAGGCTCTCCTGAAGATCATGGAGGGCACGGTTGCGAGCGTGCCGCCCCAGGGTGGGCGCAAGCATCCCCAGCAGGAGTTCCTGCAGGTCGACACCACCAACATCCTGTTCATCTGTGGTGGTGCCTTCGCCGGCCTCGAGCGCATCATCATGGGCCGCGGCAAAGGCACGTCGATCGGCTTCGGTGCCAAGGTTCAGTCTCCCGAGGACCGGCGCACGGGCGAGGTGTTCCGCGAGGTGGAGCCCGAGGATCTGTTGAAGTTCGGCCTCATCCCCGAGTTCGTGGGCCGCTTGCCGGTGATCGCGACGCTCGAGGACCTCGACGAGAACGCCCTCAAGCGGATTCTCCAGGAACCGAAGAACGCGCTTGTGAAGCAGTACCAGCGCCTCTTCGACATGGAGGAGACGCAGCTCACCTTCCATGACGACGCGCTCACGCTGATCGCCCGCAAGGCGATCGAGCGCAAGACCGGCGCGCGCGGGCTGCGCTCGATCATGGAGGGCATCCTGCTCGACACCATGTACGAGCTGCCCGGCCTCGAAGGGGTCGAGCAGATCGTCATCGGGCCCGAGGTGGTCGAAGGAAAAGCACGACCGCTCTTCATCTATGCCGATCGCGCGGCCGAGACGAGCGCGAGCGCGTGATCGCCGGATCCGGAATGTCTCTGCTTTCCCCGAGAGGTGTTCCGGATTGCGTCCGCTCCATGCAGAGGACGCAAAGCTGGTCGACGTTTCAGGCACTTAGGTTGAAACGTCGGTACCGGATCTCCAAGTTCTGCGGGACGCTGACATTCCGGCATGCTCATTGCGAGGTGATCGGATAGCGGGCTGGAAGCAGCCATTTCGATGGTGAGCGCTTCCGGCGGTCCGCCCGCGGACCAGCCTTGTTCGGAGGCTGCGGGCGCAACACGAAGGACAAGTGGGCAATGACCACAACGAAGCCCCGTCAGACGGCAGTTCCCGGCACGGTCGGTACCTATCCCGTCCTGCCCCTGCGTGACATCGTCGTCTTTCCGCACATGATCGTGCCGCTGTTCGTTGGGCGCGAGAAGTCGATCCGGGCGCTGGAGGAGGTCGTCAAGAGCGATCGCCACATCCTTCTGGCCACCCAGATGAATGCGGCCGACGATGATCCGGCGACAGACGCCATCTACACCATCGGGACCATCGCGAGCGTGCTGCAGCTTTTGAAGCTGCCGGACGGAACCGTGAAGGTGCTGGTGGAGGGTACCGGCCGCGCCAAGATTGGCGCCTATAGCCGTACCGAGGATTTCTACGAGGCCGAGGCCGAGGTCCTGGCCGAGCAGGTCGGCAGCAAGGTCGAGACCGAGGCGCTGGCGCGCTCGGTGCTGGCCGAGTTCGAAAATTATGTGAAGCTCAACAAGAAGGTCTCGCCGGAGGTCGTCTCCGCGGTCACGCAGATCGAGGATCCCTCGAAGCTGGCGGACACGGTGGCTTCGCATCTGGCGGTCAAGATCGCCGATAAGCAGGCGATCCTGGAGACCACCGTCATCGCAGAGCGGCTGGAGAAGGCGCTCGGGCTGATGGAGAGCGAGATCTCGGTCCTTCAGGTCGAGAAGCGCATCCGTACGCGCGTCAAGCGCCAGATGGAGAAGACCCAGCGCGAATACTACCTGAATGAGCAGATGAAGGCCATTCAGAAGGAACTCGGCGACGAGGACGGCCGCGACGAGCTGGCCGAACTCGAGGAGAAGATCGAGAAGACGAAATTCACCAAGGAAGCCCGTGAAAAGGCGCTCGGCGAGCTGAAGAAGCTGCGTCAGATGTCGCCCATGTCCGCGGAAGCGACCGTGGTGCGCAACTATCTCGATTGGATGTTGGGCATCCCCTGGGGCAAGCGGTCCAAGATCAAGAAGGACCTGAACCTCGCCCAGAACATTCTCGACGCCGATCACCACGGGCTCGAGAAGGTCAAGGACCGGATCGTCGAATATCTCGCCGTCCAGCAGCGGGCCAACAAGCTCACGGGTCCTATCCTGTGCCTCGTCGGACCTCCCGGCGTCGGCAAGACCTCGCTCGGCAAGTCGCTCGCCAAGGCGACGGGGCGCGAGTTCGTGCGCATGTCGCTCGGCGGCGTGCGCGATGAGGCCGAAATCCGCGGCCATCGGCGCACCTATATCGGCTCGATGCCCGGTAAGATCATCCAGTCGATGCGCAAGGCCAAGACGTCCAACCCGCTCATCCTGCTCGACGAGATCGACAAGATGGGCATGGACTTCCGCGGCGATCCGTCGGCAGCCCTCCTCGAGGTGCTGGACCCCGAGCAGAACAACGCCTTCAACGACCATTACCTCGAGGTCGACTATGACCTGTCGAACGTGATGTTCGTGACGACGGCGAACACGCTCAACATCCCGCCCGCGCTTCTCGACCGCATGGAGGTGATCCGTATCGCCGGCTATACGGAAGAGGAGAAGGTCGAGATCGCCAGGAAGCACCTCATTCCGGGTGCCGTGCGCAAGCATGGGCTGAACGACAAGGAATGGTCGATCGACGACGGCGGCCTCACCACGCTCATCCGGCGCTATACGCGGGAGGCGGGCGTCCGCAACCTCGAGCGCGAGATCGCCAATCTCATCCGCAAGGCGGTCAAGGAAATCGTGCTCACCAAGCGCAAGAGCGTCGAGGTGACGGCCGATACCATCGCCGACTATCTCGGCGTGCCGAAATATCGCTACGGCGAGGTGGAGGCCGAGGACCAGGTGGGTGTCGTCACCGGCCTCGCCTGGACGGAGGTGGGCGGCGAACTCCTGACCATCGAAGGCATCATGATGCCTGGCAAGGGCAAGATGACCGTCACCGGCAACCTGCGCGAGGTGATGAAGGAGTCGATCTCGGCCGCCGCCTCCTACGTGCGGTCACGTGCGGTCGATTTCGGCCTGGAGCCGCCGCTGTTCGAGCGTCGGGACATCCACGTCCACGTGCCGGAGGGGGCGACCCCGAAGGACGGGCCGTCAGCCGGCATCGCCATGGCAACGGCCATCGTCTCGACGCTCACGGGCATTCCGGTGCGGCGCGATGTGGCCATGACGGGCGAGGTCACGCTCAGGGGTAGGGTGCTGCCGATCGGCGGCCTCAAGGAGAAGCTCCTGGCGGCTCTGCGCGGCGGCATGAAGAAGGTTCTCGTCCCCGAGGAGAACGCCAAGGATCTGGCGGATCTTCCCGAGAGCGTGAAGAACGGCCTTGAGATCGTGCCCGTGGGGCGGATGGAACAGGTGCTGCAGCAGGCCCTGGTGCGTCAGCCTGAGCCCATTACCTGGGACGAGCCGATCCCCGATCAGGCCCCGAACAAGGCCGTGGACGGCGAATCGAGTACGGTTGTCGCGCATTGAACTGCTGCAAACGGGTGACGTTTGCTGTTGAAAAAGTGCCCTCTGGCGGTTCGCCAGGGGGCTTTTTTCGGTTTGAGGCGTCAGACACGTTGATTTCCTTGGAATTCTGGGCCATCCGGGGTGACACACGCGCCGCCGGCTTTGGCGACGACGCGTGTCTCGCGCGGCGCGCAGGAACAACAACGCGCCTGCACAACGCAGGTTAGGAGGTTTGAAATGAACAAGGGTGATCTTGTTTCCGCAGTGGCTGAAAAGGCTAGCTTGACGAAGGTTCAGGCCACGGAAGCCATCGACGCCGCCATCGACGCCATCACCAGCGCCCTGAAGTCGGGCGAGGAAGTCAAGCTGGTCGGCTTCGGCACCTTTGGGGTGGCCGATCGTGCCGCCGGCACCGCGCGCAATCCGCGGACCGGCGAGACGATCAAAGTGCCTGCTTCCAAGACGCCGAAGTTCAAGGCCGGCGCCGGCCTGAAGGAAGCCGTCAACGGCAAGTGAATACCCCTGCGATCGAGCGTCTCGGTCGGAGCGGATCCGTGAGGGGCTGGCGTTGGCGCGACGTGCCCAAGCTGGCCTCCTTCTCGGCCATAGGTTCCAGTAGGATCCAGCCCCTCGCGTAAACCCCCAGGCACGATGTCGCCAGCGGCATGCCCGCACCGGAAAAGCAGGTCGTGATCTGCTTTGCCGTTGAGGGCATGCCTCGGCATCCCATATGTTCCCTTCCGGTGCATCCCTGCGCAGCGCGACAGGCGCCGAAGGGCTTGCGCCGACGGCTGACGGTCCGCTAAATCGGAGGGGAGGGGCGGTTAGCTCAGTTGGTAGAGCATCTCGCTTACACCGAGAATGTCGGCGGTTCGAGCCCGTCACCGCCCACCATCATTTAAAGCCGTCCAGATCGCCGACGGCTCTTCCGCTTCCGCGCTGTTTGTGTTGAGATGCGGGACCAATATCATCTGCCACATTGGCGCCCGAATTGCGGAGCGCAAGTCCGGGGAACCGGCGAGCCGCTCCCGCATGGGTCCGGTCGCGTCTGCTGCCAGCATTGAATGGTAGTTTTGCGTGGGCGCCTAGTGTTTATTGCCGCTACCACGGTACAGCAAACAACCAACAATGAATTTGCTGCCACTGCATGGCGAGAAAGATCTGGTCTTTATGGGCCGATATTGCACGCGGAGTGTGCGTTCAGTATTTTGACAGCCCAACAGCTATTTTATGGCGAGAAGGTGGGAACTCTATTGTCGCTTCTGCGTTAGGCCTTCGTAAGCGCTTCGACGAAGCTTGAAGGGAGCCTCTCATGCAGCACCGGGTAAGGTCGGCCTCCAGCCGGGACTGTGACATTGTGCTCGCATCCCATTTAGCGGAACTCGAAGAGCTCATGCAGGAGTTTCGACCAGCGGTCCCGCATGCCATCGAGGTGCTCAACCATCTTCAGCCCTTTGCCGCGGATGACGAGCGCGCAAAGTCGCTCAAGGACCTGTTGGCTTTCTTCATCGAGAAGAGAGCGGAACCGGATTTTTCGCCGTCGCTCGATTGCCGCTTTCCCTTCTTCTGGGGCCGTTTCGTGAAAGCTTGGATTGCCCGGCGATCAGGGGCGGCCAAAAAGAAGGTGCGGGACGTCACAGAGGTGTTTTCACCAAATCGTGTTGAGAGCGTCGAGGTCCACTGACCTCCGCGGGGCCGTTCGGCTTCTTCACCTGCCCGTTTATCAAACTTAGCCAGTCGACAATCGAGATGTGACACGGTTCTATATCCCGGCAGCTCGGGAAGAATGATGTCACTGGTCAAGGCGTCTCATGGCCCTCGTACCTGGCTCGTGAGCTTCGTTACGCTCGCGGTTGTGGCGGGGCTCGGGTTATGGACAGCTTTTGTCTGGCAGAGCTATCGCACATCCCTGAACAAGGCCCGCAATAACATAGGCTTTGCCTCCTGGCTCGCCGAGGAGCACGTGCGCGGCGCGGTGCGCGGCATCGATGTGATCCTGCAGGGCGTCGTCGACGAGGTCGAGAGCGGCGGGCTGCAGACGGCCATTTCTGACGAGAAGGTTCGTACACGGCTCAAACATGGCGCCCAGACGCTGCCGCATCTCGGTGACATCCTCATCTTCGACGAATCGGGCGCTTTGACCTTTTCGACTTCCGTGCTGCCGCCTCAGACGACGATTGCCGACAGTGCGGTGCTCCGCGCCCTTCGAGACGAGGGACGAACTCTCTTTCTGACCTCCTGGAAGAGCCCCGGGACCGGCCAATTTTTGGTTGGCGTCGGCCGTCGTCTGGCACTGGGCGGCGCCTTTCAGGGCGTCGTTCTCGGAGCTCTCGATTTCAGCTTTTTCCAGCGCTTCGTCGAAAGCCTCGGCCTGCCTCCGGGCAGCGCCGTGGCGGTTTACAGCTCCGATGCGCGCCTGATCCTCCGGCAGCCAGTGGCCGGCGAGGATCTTGCCGAGAGTTACGGGCATCTGTCGTTGTTTTCGCAGCAGGACGGCGTGAAGGGGCTCGCGGGGCTCTATGAGGACACCGATCCGCAGACGGGGAGGGAGGAGATCTACGCTTATCGGCGGCTGCCGGAGCTGCCGCTGATCGTGCAGGTCAGCACGCCGAAGGCTGCCAATCTGAAGGACTGGTGGTTCTTCGTCTATGCAAGCAGCGGTTTTGCTGTCGGCGGGCTCGGTATCACGCTCCTTCTCACCGGTGCCGCCGTGCGCAGCATCAAGCTCCTGGAGGAGGCGAGGGCGCGGGAGGCCGCGACCAATGTGTCACTTGCGGCGACGGTGGCCCAGCAGGACATGCTCTTCCGCGAGATGCACCATCGCACCAAGAACAATCTGCAGATGATCGCGAGCCTGGTCGCCCTTCAGGCGCGACGGGAGCCTGATCCGGCCGTGCGTCAGAGGCTGCAGGAAACCATAGGGCGGGTCACCTCGATGGCCGCTATCCACCAGCAGATGCAGGGCAGCGACAATCTTACCGGGGCTGATTGCTCCGCCTATCTGGCGGCCGTCTGCGATTCCCTGCGCCTGACGGCCGACCGCGACACCATCGTGATCGAAACGGCGCTCGAGCCCGTGCGCTGTTCGATGGCCGATGCCGTCGCTCTCGGTCAGATCGTCAACGAAGCCGTGACCAACGCGCTAAAACATGCCTTCTCGGATGGACGGGCAGGGCGAGTCGAGGTTTCCTTGCGCCACCGGCCGAACGGGCGGCTCGTGCTGACCGTCTCGGACAACGGGGTGGGCATGCCCGCCGGCGCTCCCGACAGCAACAGCCTCGGTCTGCTCGTCATACGCTCAATGGTGCTCAAGCTCGAAGCGGAACTCGACTGGCGCAGTTCCAGCGCAGGCACCGCACTCGAGGTGGTGCTGCCGGCAAACACGGAAGAACCCACCTCCGCGATTACCGACGCCGCCAAGGCTGCCTCTCAGAGTCCCCAATAAGGGTTCACGCCGTAATAGTCGTGCAAGCGCTGCTCATAGGCCCGGTCACCCCATTCGGGCTTCGTCTCGGCCTCGTAGCGAGGTGCGCCTTCGAGCTGCTCCCGGCTGAGATTGACGACATACCCACCCTTGTCGACGTCATAGGTCAGGGTCGACCATGGCAAGGGGTGATGCTGCTCGCCCATGCCCAGAAAGCCGCCGAAGGACATGACGGCATAGGCGACGCGTCCGCTGACCTTGTCGATCATGATGTCGGCGATCTCGCCGAGATGCTCGCCCGCCGCATTATAGACTTTGGTGCCGGCCACCTTGTCGGAGCCGATGAGGGTTGTTGTTTCCTGCTCGTGGTCCATTGCTGCCTCCCGTAAAGCTGTAGATACAATGAGCGATTGGCGTGGGTGGTTCCGCAATCGCGGCCGGGTGCCACCTGAGTTCCAGATTTGTAGTTCCATAATGCGCCTTATGCGAACCACGTCCGCGCAAACGGTAGCGCCCAAGCCGGACCACCACGCCGCCTCATCTGGCGATCCCAGCTGATCGACGGTGGCCGTGAGCCCGTGGTCGAAAGGCATTGGTCGGCGAACCCTGCCATGCGATACGAGCCTTTCTCATCGCAACCAGCTGGAGTGCTCTATGGAAGCCTCGCGGGACATCGGCCAGCTCATTTCCATCATGGCCATGCTGCGGACGCCGGGCAGCGGCTGTCCGTGGGACCTCGAACAGACCTTCGCTTCGATCGCGCCCTACACCATCGAGGAGGCTTATGAGGTCGCCGATGCCATTGCGCGCGGCGATATGGTCGACGTCAAAGAGGAGCTGGGCGACCTTCTGCTGCAGGTCGTCTTCCACGCCCGCATGGCGGAGGAAGCCGGCGATTTCTCCTTCGGCGATGTGGTCGAGGCGATAACCAGCAAACTCATCCGCCGCCATCCGCATGTGTTCGGCAATGCCCGCGATCTCGCACCGGACGAGGTCAAGCGCCTGTGGGACACTATCAAGATCGGAGAGAAGGCCGAGCGTCGCCGCAAACGGGTGGAGCAGGGGTTGCCGGAAGAGCAGACCGGCCTGCTGGCCGATATTCCCGGAAACCTCCCTGCCCTCATGCGTGCGGAGAAGCTGCAAGGCAAAGCCGCGAAAGTCGGCTTCGACTGGCCGGAGGCGCGCGAGGTCGTCGCCAAGCTGCGCGAGGAACTCGCCGAGATCGAAGAGGCCTTGGCAGACAAGGACGCAGCGGCTGTTCAGGATGAAATCGGCGATCTGATCTTTGCCGCCGTCAATCTGGCGCGGCATGTGGGCGGCGATGCCGAGGCGGCGTTGCGCGCTACCAATGCCAAGTTCGAGCGCCGCTTCGCCGCAATCGAACGGGCACTTGGCGCTGCCGATCGCAGCCTCGAAGAGGCCACTCTGGACGAAATGGAAGCGCTCTGGCAGCGCGCCAAGGAGGACGAACGGGCAGACTCTGATGCTGGCTAGCGCACCCGCCGCGCCCCGGGACAGCGCCGCAGAAGGCGCGGGGCCTTTTCCTCGGCGAGGCGAACGGCGAGGACGGTCCGGCCTTCCTCGTCGAGGCGCCGGTCGAGCACCTCTGTTTCCTCGTAGAGCCAGTTGAGAACGTCGCCAGCGGTCGGATCGAGGAGCACGCGGTAGGTCTTGCGGTCCTTGGCGACCCGAAGCTCGATGGCGGCGAGGAGGCGATCGAGCCCCTCCCCTGAGGTTGCCGACACGATCACCGGCCTGAGTTCCGGCGGCCGGCGGTCGGCCAGATTGGCAAGGCGCGTGCGTTCGTCCGGGCTGAGCAGATCGGCCTTGTTCCAAACCTCGATCAGCCTGTGGCCGTCGGCGGGATCGATGCCGAGGTCCCGCAGAATGCCCTGCACGTCGCTCGCCTGGGCCTCGGTATCGCCATGGGAGACGTCCCGCACATGGAGCAGCACATCCGCCTCGATGACGTCCTCCAGGGTGGCGCGGAAGGCGGCCACCAGCATCGTCGGCAGGTCGGAGATGAAGCCGACCGTATCGGACAGGATGGCCTTCGCCCCATGCGGCAGCGCAATGGCCCGGGCGGTCGGGTCGAGCGTGGCGAACAGAAGGTCCTCCGCCCTCACCTCGGCTGCCGTGAGCCGGTTGAACAGCGTCGATTTGCCGGCATTAGTATAGCCGACGAGCGCGATGATCGGATAGGGCACGCGCCGGCGGCTTTCGCGGTGGAGCGAGCGTGTGCGCTTGACCTGACCGAGATCGCGCTCGATCCGGGTCATGCGCTCCTGAATCAGCCGCCGATCCGTTTCGATCTGCGTCTCGCCGGGGCCGCCGAGGAAGCCGAAGCCGCCCCGCTGCCGCTCCAGATGGGTCCAGGACCGGACCAGCCGGCTCTTCTGATAGGTGAGATGGGCGAGTTCCACCTGCAGCGCGCCTTCGCGCGTGCGCGCCCGGCGGCCGAAGATTTCGAGGATCAGCCCCGTCCGATCGATCACCTTCGCGCCCCAGGCACGTTCCAGGTTGCGCTGCTGAACGGGCGAGAGGGCGCAATCCATGACGACGAGAGCGATTTCTTCGGCCTTGATGACGCCCGCGAGCTCCTCGACCTTGCCGGATCCGAGATAGGTTGCAGGCCGGATTGCCGCGAGGGTCAGATTGATCGCCTGGACGATGATCAGATCGATGGCGCGGGCGAGGCCGACCGCCTCGTCGAGCCTCGCGAGCGGGTCCCGCACCGCGCCGGCCGCTTCATGTCCACTCCCTGCCCTCGTTACATAAGGGCCGATCACGAGGGCGCGCGTCCCCGTCCGCATATCCACATCGGAAGGGGGCGCCGTCGGTGAGAGCTTGTCTTTACGCGTATCCGGTTTCGTCAACTCAGGCCTTTTCTGCCGGGCCATTCTCGTCGGCGGGGGGCTCGAACAGCTGGATCGGATGCCCGGGCATTATGGTAGATATGGCGTGCTTGTAGACGAGCTGCGAGTGCCCATCGCGGCGCAGCAATACACAAAAATTATCAAACCATGTAACGACGCCCTGCAGCTTCACGCCATTGACCAGGAAGATCGTGAGCGGAACCTTGTTCTTCCGCAAATGGTTGAGAAAAGTGTCCTGAAGGTTTTGCGTGCGTTCGCCCGCCATTTTGTTGAGCCTTTTTTCTTCGCCGTACGCCCGTCGGTCCTTGTTGACCGTACGGCATGATGTTGTTCCACGAGCCGCGCAACACGGCACGGGATGGTAGCGGACCGAGACAGGTCATTACAAAGCGAGAAACGCCTTCGGCGCAAGGGGTCATCACCCCTTGCGGCATTTTCGGAATGGCTGACGCGCGTCGTCATTCGCCCACTGCATTCCAAGGTGCTCCGGTCGACAGCTGGGCTGATCACCCGATGCCGAGCGACTTGAGCTTACGGTGCAAGGCCGAGCGCTCCATGCCGATGAATTCGGCGGTTCGCGAGATGTTTCCGGAGAATCGGCTGATCTGCGCCACGAGATATTCCCGCTCGAAGATCTCTCTCGCGTCGCGCAGCGGCAGGCTCATCAGCTTCTCCCCCCCGCTTCCCGCAGGCGTCGTAGGCACGAGCGCGCCGATTTCGGCCGGCAGCATCTCGGCCGTGACCGGGGCGTCCGGGTCGCCGCCGGAGAGGATCATGAGGCGCTCGACATTGTTGCGCAGCTGGCGGACGTTGCCCGGCCAGTCGTGCGACTGCAGCACCGCCATCGCATCCTCGGCGATGACCCGCTTGGCGAGACCGGTCGCGACCGAAATCTGCTCCATGAAGAAGGTAATGAGCTCCGGTACATCCTCGCGCCGTTCTGCGAGCGAGGGAACCCTCACCGGGACGACGCTGAGCCGGTGAAACAGATCTTCGCGGAACCGGCCATCTCCGATCTCAGTCGTCAAATCCCGGCTCGTCGAGGAAACGATGCGTACATCGACATGGACGCGCGTCGTGCCGCCGACGCGTTGGAAGTTCTGGTCGACGAGCACCCGCAGAATGCGGCTCTGCGTTTCGCGCGGCATGTCACCGACCTCGTCGATGTAGAGCGTGCCGCCGTGGGCTTCCTCGAGCGCGCCGGTGCGGCGTCCGCGGCCGTCCATGGCCTCGGTGCCGAAGAGCTCGCTTTCCATGTTTTCCGGCGTAATCGCTGCGGCATTGATGACCACGAAGGGGCCGCTGGCGCGCTGGGACTGGGCATGGAGGGTGCGCGCTGCGAGTTCCTTGCCGGATCCCGAAGGCCCGCTGATCAGCACGCGGGCATTGGTGGGCCCCACGCGCTCGATGGTTTGCCGCAGCTGGTTGACGACCGGCGAACGACCGACGATGCGGCTTGCCTGACCCGAGCGGGTTCGCAGTTCCCTCACCTCCCGCTTCAACCGAGAGGCCTCGAGCGCCCGTTCGGCAACCAGCACCAGCCGGTCGGCCTTGAAGGGCTTCTCGATGAAGTCATAGGCGCCGCGTTTGATGGCCGAAACGGCGGTTTCGATATTGCCGTGGCCGGAGATCATCACCACCGGCAGTTCGGGGTGCTGCTCCTTGATGACGTCGAGCACCTGCAGGCCGTCGAGACGGCTGCCCTGGAGCCAGATGTCGAGAAAAACGAGATGCGGCCTACGCGCTTCGACGGCGGCCAGTGCCTCGTCCGAACTGCCGGCGGTCCGGGTGCGATGACCTTCGTCGTCCAGTATGCCGCCAACGAGTTCACGAATATCCGCTTCGTCGTCGACGATGAGGATGTCGGCGCTCATCCGTGTGCCCTTTGTCTGATGTCGTCCTTGTCCGCAGCCGCAACGTCACCATTCCCCGCAACGTCACCATTCCCCGCTTTGGGGAACCACATCTTCACGCGTGCGCCCGGCCCTCCCCCGATCGCGTCGGAACGGTCGAGGAGTTCGATGGCGCCGCCGTGGTCTTCGAGGATCTTGCCGACGATGGCGAGGCCGAGCCCGGTGCCCCCCTCGCGCGTCGTCATATAGGGCTCGAGGAGCCGCTGCCGGTGTTCGCTGGGAAAGCCCTTGCCGTTGTCGCTCACCTCGATGACGACGATGTCACCGGGGTCCTGGCGCACGCTCACATGAACACGCCCCTCCCCGCGCTTGTCGGCACCGACCGCCATCACGGCCTCGGTCGCATTCTTGACGATATTGGTGACGGCCTGGGAGATGAGCCGCCGGTCGAAGCGCGCGATGATCGGCGCGTCGGGCAGGTCTTCCTCGAAGGTGATATCGGGAGAGCCGACGCGCATGAGGAAGATCACCTGGCGCACGGCATCGACGACATCCTCCATCGCATGCGTCGGCTTCGGCATGCGGGCGAAAGAGGAAAACTCGTCGACCATCCGTTTGATGTCGTCGACCTGACGCACGATCGTCGCGACGCATTGGTCGAAGACCGTGCGATCCTCGACGATGACCTTGCCGTATTTGCGCCGGATGCGTTCGGCCGACAGCTGGATCGGCGTCAGCGGGTTCTTGATCTCGTGGGCGATACGTCGCGCCACATCGGCCCAGGCGGAGGTCCGCTGCGCGGCGACAAGGCCGGTGATGTCGTCCAGCGTGACGATGAAGCCCTTGTCCTGACCGGCCGCCTGCTCGCTCGTCACGCGCACGTTCAGCGTCCGCTCGCGGCCCTCACGGGTGATGGCGATCTGCCCCTGGGTGAGCACGCGCTGGCGGGCGGAGAGCGCCTCCTGGATGAGCGCGGAGACCTCCGGCAGGGCCGTGCTGATATGTTCGCCGACGAGCGTGCCGCCTTCGGTGCGCAAGAGCGCCTCGGCGGAGGGATTGACGATGGTGATGATGCCGGCCGCATCGGTGCCGATGACGCCAGCCGACACCCCCGCGAGCACGGCCTCGGTGAAGCGCCGTCGCTTGTCGATAAGATCGCTCGCGGCGATCAGCCCGTCATGCTGCTGGCGCAGCTCGCTCGTCATCTTGTTGAAGGTGGCGCCGAGATGGGCGAGGTCGCCTTCAGTGCGCCGGATCGGCACCTGCACATAAAAGTTGCCGCTCGCCACCTGGTCGGTGGCGTGGATCAGGCGCCGCACCGGCGTCACCAACCGGTTGGCGAAGCTCAAGCCGAACCAGATGGCTGACAGGAGAACGATGAACGCGACGAGCGCGAACATGGAAGCGAAGGCGATCTGGATGCCGAGCTTCTTCTCCTCCAGCGCCTGATAATAGGCGACTCCGGTCTCGGCGGCGGCCGGAAATTCGACGGCGCGGGGGTCCACCTGGCGCGCGACATAGAGGACGGTGGGTTCGGGCCAGTCGAGCTTGAGGAGCGAGCGGAACAGATTGCCCGATTTCGGGATCAGGCAGATGGGATCGCTCGAATTCGCATCCTTCAGATCGTCCGCCGTGGGCGGATCGAGATGCGCCGCATTGCGCGATTCGATGCGCTCCAGCACCGTGCCGTCCGCCTGGACGAGCATGGCGTTGGGGAAGCCGAGGAAGACCGACCGCGAGAGCATGAAGTCGTGGAACAGCTTGCGGTCGGCGTTATAGAGCACCTTCGCCCGGTTCAGGTCGGCCGCCATCAGCTCCGTCTCGCGCACCATGTTGCGGCATTGGGTGTCGCGATAAGCGTGGGCGATCTCGACCGTATTGGTGATGAGCGCCTTGAGCGAGCTCGTGAACCACGGGTCGAGGCCGCGTTCCAGCGTGATCGAGGCGACCACGGCGACGAGAATGGCCGGAAAGGCGGCGACGAGGCTGAACAGGGCGACGATGCGGACGTGAAGGCCGGCGGCCGCAGCACCCCGGCGCCGGGCGCGAAACAGGCTGTAGGTTTCCCACAGAATGATGGAAACCAGAAAAAGAACGAGCACCAGATTGATGAAAAGCGCCCAGACCACCACGATGTGCGTGGGCAGAATCGGCGTCATGCCGGCGAGCACGAGAAAGGTTACGAGCGCCGACATCAGCGCCAGAGTAACCGCAATCGTGCCGATGATGCCGGAAACGCGGGAGCCGCGTTCTCTCGATAGATCCGTCGATATGCTCACAAGTGCCGCGCTCGTTGAGTTGCACCGAATCGGGGTGAATCACCCTGCAATAGGTGCGCTCATACAACAGTGTTGTCGAATTGCGACAATCACAAGGCAGCACCGAGTGTGCAGCCCTCAGGCGGCGCCCCACGCCGGGAGACGGGGGTGTCGATAAAGCAACAGCCCCGTCAGCGTGCCGGAGACCGGACAACCGCAAGATCGAGGTCGCGGATCTTCTTGCGCAGGGTATTGCGATTGAGGCCGAGCAGCTCGGCTGCGCGGATCTGGTTGCCGCGGGTGGCGGCGAGTGCCATGCCGATCAGCGGTCCCTCGATCTCGCGAAGGATGCGGTGATAGA
The DNA here is from genome assembly GCF_042666455.1 of Chelatococcus sp. GCM10030263. NCBI lineage: Bacteria > Pseudomonadati > Pseudomonadota > Alphaproteobacteria > Hyphomicrobiales > Chelatococcaceae > Chelatococcus > Chelatococcus sp. GCM10030263. The sequence goes on from NZ_JBHTDB010000016.1 coordinate 391,800, forward strand.
GCCCCGGCGGGGGCAAGGCGTCCTTGAAACCGCCGAAGTAGCGGGAGAGGTGGCGCTCGACCGCTGTCGTCAGCGGCTCGTCCTCGCGCATGCCCTCGACGCTCGTCGTGGTGCCGGGTGACGGCTCGAGTTCGGCGTCGATGATCGGGCCGGTGATCGTGTCCTGCGGGTAGAGTGCCGCCAAACGCCGGACCAGGTTTTCCAGTTCGCGCACATTGCCCGGCCAGCGGTAGCGCTTTAGCCGCTCCATGGCGTCGAGATCGACCTGCTTGTGCGACAATCCCTCGCGGGCGACCAGCGTGAAAAAGTGCCGGACGAGATCCGGGATGTCCTCGGCGCGCTCGCGCAGAGGCGGCAGGCGCAAGGGCACCACATTGAGGCGGAAGAACAGGTCCTCGCGGAAAATGCCCTGCTGGATGGAGATGCGCAGGTCTTTGTTGGTCGCGGCGATGATCCGCACATTGGTCTTGATGGGCGTGCGTCCGCCGACCGTCGTATATTCGCCCTGCTGCAGAACCCGCAGAAGCCGCGTCTGGGCCTCCATGGGCATGTCGCCGATCTCGTCGAGGAAAAGGGTTCCGCCTTCCGCCTGTTCGAAGCGGCCGGCGCTGCGCGCCGTCGCGCCGGTGAAGGCCCCCTTCTCGTGACCGAAGAGCTCGGATTCGATGAGATCGCGCGGGATCGCCGCCATATTGATGGCGACGAAGGGGCCGGCACGGCGCTTGCCGTAATCGTGCAGGGCGCGCGCCACCAGTTCCTTGCCGGTGCCCGACTCGCCGGTGATCATGATCGTGAGATCCGTCGGCATCAGGCGTGCGAGCGCCCGGTAGATCTCCTGCATGGCCGGCGAACGGCCGACGAGGGGGATTTCTTCCGCCTCGCCGTTCACGGCCGAGATCGCCGGTCCGCGCGGCCGCGAGAGGGCGCGGGCGACGATGCCGACGAGTTCCTTCAGGTCGAAGGGCTTCGGCAGATATTCATAGGCGCCGCGCTCCGAGGCGCGGATCGCGGTCATGAAGGTGTTCTGCGCGCTCATGACGATGATCGGCAGTTCCGGCCTGAGCTTCTTGATGCGCGGCAGGAGATCGAAGGCATTCTCGTCCGGCATCACCACATCGGTGATGACGAGATCGCCCTCCCCTTGCGCCACCCATCGCCACAGCGTTGCCGCGTGCCCAGTGGACCGGACATCGTAGCCGGCCCGGGCCAGCGCCTGGTTCAGCACCGTGCGGATGGCGGTGTCGTCGTCCGCGACCAGAATGCTGCCTCTCGCCATATCGTCCCTCAAGCCTCCGAGCCACGGCCGTCGCGCGCCAGATACATCGGCATGAGCGCGCGGAAGGTCGTCCGGTGAACACCCGTGTCGCATTCGATGACCCCGCCGTGGTCACCGATGATCTTCGCCACCAAAGCAAGACCAAGGCCACTGCCCGAAGCCTTGGTGGTCACGAAGGGATCAAACAGATTGGGCAGGATGTCCGACGGGACACCCGGGCCGTTGTCGCGTACGCAAATTTCGAGCGGCAGGCTCACCCGCGCGGTCGACCCGCGCAGGCTGAGCCGCATGCCCGGCCGAAAGGCTGTCGACAACACGATCTCACCATCGAGCGCGTCGTCGCCGATCGCTTCGGCGGCGTTCTTGATGAGATTGAGAAAGACCTGCACCAGCTGGTCGCGGTTGCCATAGAGCGGCGGCAGCGACGGGTCATAGGCTTCAACGAAACGGATGTGGCGCGCAAAGCCCGACTGGGCCAAGCGTTTCACATGGTCGAGAACGCCGTGGATATTGACCGGCCCGCGCTCGACGGGGCGCTCGTCGCCGAACAGCTCCATGCGCTCGACGATCTTCACGATCCGGTCGGTCTCGTCGCAGATGAGCCGCGTCAACAGGCGGTCCTCGTCGCTGGCCGCGCCTTCCAGCAACTGTGCTGCGCCACGGATGCCGGAGAGCGGGTTCTTGATCTCGTGAGCGAGCATCGCCCCGAGCGCGGTGATCGAGCGCGCTGCACCGCGATGGGTCAGCTGTCTGTCCATTTTTTCGGCAATTGTCCGTTCCTGCAGCATCAGGACGAGCGAGTGGTCCTCGTCGCCCAAGGGAACGGCAAAGATGTCGACGATCCGGTCCTGGCCCGTGCGCGGCGTCCCGATGTCGATGCGATATTCGCTGACGCTCGCGCGGCTGCGCCTGACCTCCTCGGTCAGCGTCAGGACCGGCGAGCCGAAGGGGAGGAGATCGGCCAGGGTCTGCCGGCGCAGAACGGGAAGGCTCACCTCGAAAAAGGCTTCGGCGGCGCTGTTGGCGTGCAGGATGACGTCGCCCTCGCCGATCACCACCACCGGCAGCGGCAAGGCATTGAGAATGAGGCCTTCCCCGAAGGTCGGCGATGGGGCCGGTCCAGACATATCGCTCGTCGCCATGCCCTGCCTTTTTGGTCTCACCGTCAGGCCGCCCTCATGAGGCCGGCTGCGTCAGCGGCGCCGGCCGATGCCTCGTAAAGCTGCTCCAACAGCGCCAGCACGCGGGCCGGCTCCTCGCTGGTGACGAGCTCCGTCCTGCAGGCCTGCGCCGTCGCGCTGCCGCAGCGGGCGGCATCGGCGCAATAGGCGGCGAGATGCTTGCGCGCATGGCGCAAGCCCGTGCGGATGCCGTAAAGCGCGAGCAAGCCTTCGTAATGTTCGATAGCGGCTATTGTTTTCGCCTTCGCTGAAGGCTCGGGTGCCGCTTCGCCCGTCGTGCGTTCCGCGGCGATCTGGCCCACCAGCCAGGGGCGACCGACGGCGGCGCGGCCCACCATCACCGCATCGGCCCCGGACGCGGCCAAAGCAGCCTCAGCCGTCTTGCCATCAAGGATGTCGCCATTGACGACGAGCGGCAGCGACGTCGCTTCACGCACGCGGCGAATGGCCGGCCAGTTGGCCTCGCCCTTGTAGAACTGCTGTCGCGTGCGGCCGTGCACCGTGACGAGGGCGACACCCGAGTCTTCGGCCCGGCGGGCGAGCTCGGGTGCGTTCATGGAGGTCTCGTCCCAGCCGAGCCGCATCTTGACCGAGACGGGAATGGCGACCGCCCCGACAACCGCCGCAATGAGCGACGTGGCGTTATCGAGATCGCGCATGAGCGCCGAGCCCGACCAGCCGCCTATGACGCGCTTGGCTGGACAGCCCATATTGATGTCGATCATGGCGGCGCCGGAAGCCTCGGCGATGCGCGCGGCCTCCCCCATCCAGCGCGCGTCGCAGCCGGCGAGCTGCACCACATGCGGCGAGACGCCCACCCCCTCGGCGCGCAACAGGGCTTCGGCAGATCGGCTGACCAGTTCGTCGCTGGCCACCATTTCAGAGACGACGAGCGAAGCGCCGAAACGGCGGGCGATCCGTCGGAAGACGACATCGGTCACGCCCGACATGGGCGCAAGCACGGCACCACCGATTATCCGTCGCGGATCCCAGACGTCCGACTCGGCGGGGTTGCCTAATTCAGCATCATTCATGGCCATGCTTATAAAATAAACAAACTAGCTTGTCGTGTGGATTTTTTCGCATCCGCAGCATTATGCGTCACCCAACTGATCGGGATTGTGTATGACGCGCCCACGCCCTATCACGGCGGCTTCTCTGGCGAGAAGGTTTCAATGGCGAAGACAGCAGCGATCATCGTGGCAGCCGGCCGGGGCACACGGGCAGGCGGCGATGTCGCCAAGCAGTACCGCATGCTGGGCGGCTCTCCCGTCCTGGCCCATACTCTCGTCGCAATGGCCGGACATGAGGGCATCGACGAGATTCTCGTCGTCATCCACCCCGAGGACGAGGCGCAGTATCGCGCGGTGACTGCCGCCCTGTCGCCGTCGCTGACTGCACGGCTCAGCGAGCCGACCTATGGCGGTGCGACGCGTCAAGCCTCCGTCCAGGCGGGGCTCGAGGCTTTCGCCGGGCGGCTCTCCCCGCCGGACCTCGTGCTCGTGCATGACGCGGCTCGCCCCTTCCTCTCCGTCGACTTGATCGGGCGGGCGATCGCGAGTGGGTATGCCCACGGCGCCGCGGTTCCCGGTCTCAGGATTACCGATACGGTCAAGCGCGTCGACCCGCAGGGCAAGGTTTGCGATACGCCGGATCGCTCCACCCTGCGTCGTGTCCAGACGCCGCAGGCCTTCGCCTTCTCGCCGCTCCTTCTCGCGCATCGCCGGGCGGCGGCCGAGGGCTTGACCGAATTCACGGATGATGGCGCGCTTGCCGAATGGGCGGGCCATATCGTCCATGTCTTCGATGGCGAGGCCGACAATATGAAGATCACCGCCGCGCAGGACCTCGCCGAGGCCGAGCGCCGGCTCGCCGGCAGCACCATCCTCGTGCCGCGTGCCGGCCTCGGTTACGACGTGCACAGCTTCGGGCCGGGCGATCACATCTGGCTCGGCGGCCTGCGCATCCCGCATGACCGCGGCGTGGTCGCCCATTCCGACGGCGATGTCGCGCTCCATGCCCTGACGGACGCGATCCTCGGCGCCCTTGCCGACGGCGATATCGGCAGCCATTTTCCGCCGAGTGACCCGCGCTGGCGCGGCGCGTCGTCGGACCGTTTCCTCGCCTATGCGGTGGAGCGTCTGCGGGCGCGCGGCGGCTGGCTCGATCATCTCGACGTGACGATCGTCTGCGAGGCGCCGAAAGTCGGTCCGCATCGCGAGGCCATGCGCGCGCGGATCGCGGAGATCGCCGGCATCGTCGTCGGCGCCGTCTCGGTGAAGGCGACGACCTCGGAGGGGCTCGGCTTCACCGGCCGGCGCGAGGGCATCGCAGCCCAGGCCATCGCCAGCATTCGATTGCCCGGATAGGCAGTCGGGATTCACGAGGGCCATGTCGTGGTTGATATCGAACCGACGCGCATCGATCGCGAGCTCCTGCTGCAGGCGAAGGCCGTGATCGAGCTCTGCCGGGGTAAGGGGCTCGGCGTCGTCACCGCCGAATCCTGCACCGGCGGCTTGGTCGCCGGCGTGCTCACCGAGCTGCCCGGTTCTTCGGACGTGATCGAGGGCGGCTTCGTCACCTATTCCAATGATGCCAAGGAGGCCCGGCTCGGCGTGTCGGGCATGCTGCTCGCGGCGCATGGGGCGGTGAGCGAGCCGGTGGCCCGCGCCATGGCCGAGGGCGCGCTCGCCCATTCGCAAGCCGATATCGCCGTCTCGATCACCGGCATTGCCGGGCCAGGCGGCGGCACGGCGACGAAGCCCGTCGGCCTCGTCCATTTCGCGGTGGCGCGGCGCGGTTTTGCAACGGAGCATGTGGAGCGCCGCTTCGGCGATCTCGGCCGCGGCGTCGTCCGCCGTCTATCGATCGAGCAGGCGCTCGCGCTGATTACGCAGATGGCCGAGGCAAATCCCCCGGCGTGAGGCCGCACTTTCAAGCCGGCGCGGGATGCGCGCCTCCAGCGCGGCCATAGACGGCGGCGGCGCGCGCCACAAAAGCATCCGAAAAGCGCTGAAAAGCCTTGTCGAACAGGGCGCCCATCAGGAGCTTCAGGGCGAAGCTCCGGAATTCATAGGAAATGAAGAACTCGACCGTACAGCCGCCGCCTTCGGCTGGCCGAAAGGTCCAGCGGTTCTCGAGATAGCGAAACGGGCCGTCGATATATTCCACCATGATCTTCAGCCGCGGCCGATCGAGGGTGACGCGGCTGGTGAAGCTTTCCTGTATGGCCTTGTAGCCCACGCTCATGTCGGCGACGAGCGTCTCCACCCCCTCCCCGCTCTGCGAGCGCCTGCGGATCTTGAGGCCCTCGCACAGCGGCAGGAACTCCGGATAGCGCTCGACGTCCGCGACCAGGGCGAACATTGCCTCGGGCGGCTGGGGAACCGAGCGGCTGTCGCGGAAAGTGGGCATGCGGAACGGTCAAACGCTGCAGGAGTGAAGATGCGGCCGGGAGGCTCGGCAGGCGCTAATTGCCGAGTTTCAGCGCGCGCGCTGCCTTCAGACGTTCGAAATCGTCGCCGGCATGGTGGGACGAGCGGGTCAGCGGGCTCGACGAGACCATCAGGAAGCCCTTCGCATAGGCCGTGGTCTCATAGGCCTTGAACTCGTCCGGCGTGACGAAGCGCAGGATGGGATGGTGCTTCTTCGTCGGCTGCAGATATTGCCCGATGGTGATGAAGTCGACCTCCGCCGAGCGCAGGTCGTCCATGAGCTGCAGAACCTCGTTCCGCTCCTCGCCCAGGCCGACCATGATGCCGGACTTCGTGAAGATCGTCGGATCGAGCTCCTTCACCTGCTGCAGCAGGTGGATGGAATGGAAGTAGCGGGCTCCCGGCCGCACGGTGAGATATTTCGACGGAACCGTTTCGAGATTGTGGTTGAAGACGTCCGGCCGTGCCTCAACCACCACTTCGAGAGCCCCCTTCTTCCGCAGGAAGTCGGGCGTCAGCACCTCGATCGTCGTCTTCGGTGAGCGGGCGCGGATGGCGCGGATGACCGCGGCGAAATGCGCGGCGCCGCCGTCGGCGAGGTCGTCGCGATCGACGGAGGTGATGACGACATGGCTGAGGCCGAGTTTCTCGACCGCCTTGGCGACGCTCTCCGGCTCATCGTGGTCGAGCGCCTGCGGCAGACCCGTCTTGACGTTGCAGAAGGCACAGGCGCGCGTGCAGGTGTCGCCCATGATCATGAAGGTGGCGTGCTTCTTTTCCCAGCACTCGCCGATATTCGGGCAGCCGGCCTCCTCGCAGACGGTCACGAGCTTGTTCTCGCGCACGATGCGGTGAGTCTCGGCCCATTGCGGCGAGCCGGGCGCCTTCACGCGGATCCAATCGGGCTTGCGCAGGACCGGCTGGTCGGGGCGATGCGCCTTTTCCGGATGCCGTGCGGGTTCGGCCGGACGTGGCCGGCCATCCTTGGCCCGCCGATCCCCGCCGTTGAGAAGGTCAATTACCACCGCCATGCGCGCCTCGCTCCAGGCTGGTCCGCTTCAGTCCCCTACATATAGGGCCCGGGCGGTACCCACAAGAAAGGGCGGCTCACAGTTGGCATGATCCCTGCGCAGGTCCCCTGGCGCGATTGCGCGCAGTACTGGAGCGGGATTCATGCGCGCTCGTGTCTCTATATCGGACGGGATTGGGCAAGGCCGGGACAATTTCCTCGCCTTGCGCCACGTCCTTGCGGGCTGCGTGCTCGTCAGCCACGCCTTCTTCGTCGTGAACGGGCCGGCGGTCGCGGAGCCCTTGCTCGCCACGACGGGCCTCGATCTCGGCCAGCACGCGGTCAATCTGTTCTTCACCATCTCCGGATTTCTAGTCGTCCAGAGCCTCGAACGACGCGGTCTCGCCGGCTATGGGCAGGCGCGGGCGCTGCGCCTCTTCCCGGGCCTTGCCGTCGCCGTGCTTGTGGCCGCCTTCGTTATCGGACCGCTCGCCACGACGCTTGGTCTCGGCGCCTATTTCCGCGATCCGCGAAGCTGGCTCTTCATCGGCGACATCCTGCCTCGCTTCGACGGCCATGCAACGCTTCCCGGCGTCTTTGGCCAGCAGCCTGCATCCGAGGTGATGATCACGATCTGGACGATCAAATACGAGATCGCCTGCTACGTGCTGCTCGCCATCGGCGGTGTCTTCGGCCTCACCCGGCGGCGGGCCGTTCTCGCCGTGGTCGTCGGCGGGTTCCTCGTGATGCTCGCTGGAACGCTCGTCAGCCTTCCCGATGCCGTCCTGTCGCTCGCGCGCTTCGGTCTGTGCTTTGCGATCGGCGTCGCCGGTTGGCTCTATCGCGAGGAGCTGCCGCTCCGGGCGCGTTATGTGCTCGCGCTTGCGGCACTCGCGGTCCTCTTCAGCGGGACCCGCGCCGGTATCCCCGTCATGATCGTCGCCGAATGCTACGGCGTGCTGTGGCTCGCCTTCCTGCCCTTTGCCAGGGACAGCGATCGGTCCAGCCGCCAAGCGGCGCCCGACCTCTCCTACGGCATCTATCTCTACGGTTTTCCGCTGGAGCAGTTCATCTATTTCCTGCTGCGCCCAGCCGGCCCATGGGAACTGCTGGCGCTCGCCCTGCCCGCGACGCTCCTCGTGGCCGCCCTCTCCTGGTATCTGGTCGAGAAGCCGGCGCTCAGCCTCAAGGCTCGGCGGGCGACGGTGGTCCGCCGAAGCGTTACGTCCCAATCCGCGGTAGAGGCGGACGGGCGCGGCTGACGGTCAGGATCGTCGCCGGAACAGGCCGAGTATGAACAGGAAGATGATGGCACCGACGGTCGAGACGACGAGGCTCGGCCAGAAGCCGCCCTCGACCGGCACCAGATTGAAGATCCGCAGGACGGCGGGCCCAATGAAGGCGCCGATCAGGCCGACGATCAGGTTCGTGAACAGACCATGGCTGCGGCTCATGACCTTTTCGGCGATCCAGCCGGCCAGAATGCCGATGATGATCGCGCTGAAGAAGCCCACACCCTGCATGCCACGTCCCCTTGTTTGACTGATGCTGCCGCCTACCCGAACGTCGACAGCCTAGGACCTGTTCCGCTCAAGTTCGTGAAAACGCCACGTCTCAGGTGTGGATCACCCGGCCATAAGCGTCCATCACGCTCTCGTGCATCATTTCCGAAAGGGTCGGATGGGGGAAGACGGAATTGATCAGCTCTTCCTCGGTCGTCTCCAGATTCATGGCGATGACGAAGCCCTGGATGAGCTCGGTGACTTCCGCCCCGACCATATGGGCGCCGAGGAGCTTGCCCGTCTTTGTGTCGAAGATCGTCTTGACCAGGCCGTCGGGCTCGCCGAGCGCGATCGCCTTGCCGTTGCCGATGAAGGGGAAGCGCCCGACGCGGATGTCGTAGCCCGCCTCTTTCGCCTTGGCTTCCGTCAGCCCGACCGAGGCGACCTGAGGGTGGCAATAGGTGCAGCCGGGGATCATGAGCTTGTCCATCGCATGCGGATGGAGACCCTTGATCGCCTCGACGCAGATGACACCCTCGTGCTCAGCCTTATGGGCGAGCATCGGCGGGCCGGCGACGTCGCCGATGGCATAGATGCCGGGAACCGAGGTCACGCCCATGCCATCCGTGACGATGATGCCGCGGTCGGTCTTCACGCCGAGTTTCTCCAGGCCGAGATTCTCGGTATTGCCGACCACGCCGACGGCGGAAATGACCCGGTCGACGGTGATCGTTTCCGTGCCGCCTTTGCCGTCTTCGACCGTCGCAGTGACGCTGTCGCCCTGCTTGTCGAGCTTCGTCACCTTGGCGCCCGTCATGATGCGGATGCCCTGCTTCTCGAAGCGCTTGCGGGCATGAGCCGCGATTTCCGCATCCTCGACCGGCAGGATCTGCGGCAACACCTCGACGACGGTCACCTCCGCACCCATGGTGCGGTAGAAGGAGGCGAATTCGATGCCGATAGCGCCCGAGCCGACGACCAGCAGCGACTTCGGCATGCGGTCCGGCACCATGGCCTCGAAATAGGTCCAGACCAGCTTGCCGTCGGGCTCGAGGCCCGGCAGCACGCGCGGGCGCGCGCCCGTCGCCACGATGATGTGCTTGGCGAGATAGGTGCCCGGCCCCTTCGGGTTTTTCGGCGGGGCGGCCGTTCCCTCGCGTGGCGCACGCGTCTCCTTCACGGCGATCTCGCCGGGCTTGGTGATCGTCGCCTCGCCCCAGATGACGTCGATCTTGTTCTTCTTCATTAGGAAGCCGACGCCGTTATTGAGCTGGCCGGAGACGCCGCGCGAGCGCTTGATGACCGCAGCCGGATCGGGCCGGATCGTGCCTTCGAGCACGAGGCCGTAGTCCTTGGCGTGGGTGGCGTAATGGTAGATCTCTGCCGAGCGCAGCAGCGCCTTGGTCGGGATGCAGCCCCAGTTCAGGCAGATGCCGCCGAGATGCTCACGCTCCACCACGGCCGTCTTGAAGCCGAGCTGGGCGGCGCGGATGGCGGCCACATAACCGCCGGGCCCGCCGCCGATGACGATGATGTCGTATTGATCGGCCATTTACGTCTCCGGTTCCGCCCTTGCCCCTCCCCCTTTGCGGGGAGGGTGAAGCACTGGTTCATGCTCGGCGCCGCTGATCCCTCCCCGTTGCAAATCGGGTGCTCCCGATTTGCACATCAATGGGAGTGCAACTCGGAAACATCCGAGTTGCACGGGAGGGTGGATCCGAGCAACGCTCGGAGCCGGGTGGGGTGCCACACAGCAGTGCTGTCCCCCTCCGACGCCGCTTCGCGGCGTCACCTCCCCCTCCAGGGGAGGATCACGCCGCGCTCGATTTCGCAGCCCCTCCCCACAAGGGGGAGGGGAAGCGCGGAGCGGCAAATCACACCAGCATCGCCATCGGGTTTTCGATGAGCTGCTTGAAGGCGCCGATGAGCTCGGCGCCGAGCGCGCCGTCGACGGCGCGGTGATCGGTCGAGAGCGTCGCGGACATGATGGTGGCGATCGCCGGAGCATCGTTCTTCACCACGACCCGCTTCTCGCCGACGCCGACGGCGAGGATCGAGGCATGCGGCGGGTTGATGATCGCGGCGAAGTCCTTGATGCCGAACATGCCGAGATTCGAGACCGCCGAGGTGCCGCCCTGGTATTCCTCGGGCTTCAGCTTGCGGGCCCGTGCGCGGGCGGCGAAATCCTTCATCTCGTTGGAGATGACCGACAGCGGCTTGGTGTCGGCCTTGCGGACCACCGGCGTGATGAGGCCGCCGGGAATGGAGACGGCAACGCCGACATCGGCCTGCTTGAATTTCAGCATCGCGCCCTCGGTCCAGGCGACATTGGCGTCGGGCACGCGCATCAGGGCGAGTGCCAAGGCCTTGATGACGAAGTCGTTGACGGAGAGCTTGTAGGCAGGCTTGCCCTCCTTGTCCTGGGGGGCGGCCGCATTGATCTCACTGCGCAGCTTCAACAGCGCGTCGATCTCGCAATCGACGGTCAGGTAGAAATGCGGCACCGTCTGCTTGGATTCGACGAGCCGGCGCGCGATCGTCCGGCGCATGCCGTCGTGCGGCACCTCCTCATAGGTGCCGGGCTCGAAGAGCTTCTTGATCGTCTCGTCGCTCATGCCGGGCGCGAGCGGCGCGGGCGCGGCGGGTTTGGCCGCCTGCGGTGCGGCGGCGGGAGCGCCGGGTTGTGGCGCTGCCTTCGCGGTGCCGCCGGCGAGCGCCGCCTTGACGTCGCGCTCGATGATGCGCCCGTGGGGCCCCGAACCCTGGACGGCGGACAGATCGATACCGCCCTCCTTGGCGAGGCGCTTGGCGAGCGGCGAGGCGAAGATGCGGCCGGCGCCATTAGCGCGCGGCGCTTGCGGAGCCTCGTGGATACCGGAGCGCATCGCGGCGCCGGGCTCTTCCTTGGCAGCGGTTGCCGTGTCCTGCCTGGCCGGTTCCGGCGCTTTGGGGGCGGGCTCGGCGGCTTTTGCCTCGGCGGGTTTTGCCTCTGCGGGCTTGGCTTCAGAGGGTTTGGCTTCGGCGGCAGGCGCGGGGGCTGCTGCCGTGCCGGCCCCTGCGGCGACGGCCTTGGGGTCTTCGCCTTCGCTCGCGATGACGGCGATCAGGTCATTGACCGGCACGTCGGCGGTGCCTTCCGGCACGACGATCTTGGCGAGAATGCCCTCGTCGACCGCCTCGACCTCCATGGTCGCCTTGTCGGTCTCGATCTCCGCGAGCACGTCGCCGGAGGCTACCTTGTCGCCTTCCTTCTTGAGCCACTTGGCGAGATTGCCCTTTTCCATGGTGGGCGAGAGGGCGGGCATCAGGATATTGGCGGGCATGGCGGCCTCAAATCAGTTGCCAAACTTGGCGGGTATCTCGGCGACTATAGGTGAGCTTTTTTGCATCACGCAGCCGCTGAGCGGCCCAGCGGACGTCATATTGCCATGTAAAGAACAAATCGCCGGAAGCTCGGAGCTCAGCCTCGTGCTTCTCCCAAATGCGCCGCGCGACTTCGACGATAGTGGCAGTGCCACCTAACGCCCGAAGCGTCTCCTCCAGCACTGTCGGCAGATCGGTCCGCTTCATGACGCTCACCGATAGGTGACCGCCTTCGCCGCCTCGACGATGTCGGCGACGGAAGGCAGCGCGAGCTTCTCCAGATTGGCGGCATAGGGCATGGGGACGTCCTTGCCCGATATCCGCGCGACCGGTGCATCGAGATAATCGAAGGCTTCCCAAAGGACGCGCGCGGCGATCTCGGCGCCGACGCCCGACTGCTGCCAGCCTTCCTCGACGGTGACGAGCCGTCCGGTCTTCTGGACGGAAGCGACGATGGTGGCGGTATCCATGGGGCGCAGCGTCCTGAGGTCGATGACCTCCGCCTCGATCCCCTCCCCCGCCAGTTCCTCTGCCGCTTTCAGGGCATAGGTCATGCCGATCGAGTAGGCGACGATCGTGACATGCTGGCCGGGCCGCGCGACACGCGCCTTGCCGATCGGCAGGACATAGTCGTCGAGCTTCGGCACCGGGAAGGTATGGCCGTAGAGGATTTCGTTCTCGAGGAAGATGACGGGATTGGGGCTGCGGATCGCCGCCTTCAGAAGACCCTTGGCGTCGGCCGCCGTATAGGGGGCGATCACCGTGAGGCCCGGGATATGGCTATACCAGGCGGAGAAATCCTGGCTATGCTGGGCGGCGACGCGGGCCGCCGCCCCGTTCGGACCGCGGAAGACGACGGGGCAGCCGAGCTGGCCGCCCGACATATAGAGCGTCTTGGCGGCCGAGTTGATGATCTGGTCCATCGCCTGCATGGCGAAGTTGAAGGTCATGAATTCGACGATGGGCTTCAGGCCCGTGAAGGCCGCCCCGACGCCGAGACCCGCAAAGCCGTGTTCCGTGATGGGCGTGTCGACCACGCGCCGGGCACTGAACTCCTGCAGGAGGCCCTGCGTGACCTTGTAGGCGCCCTGGTACTCGGCGACCTCCTCGCCCATGACGAGGACGGTCTCGTCGCGGCGCATCTCCTCGGCCATGGCATCGCGCAACGCCTCGCGCACGGTCATGGTTACGAATTCGGTGCCCTCCGGCACCTCGGGATCCGGCTGTGCCTCGGGCTGCGGCGGTTGGGAGACGGCCGATTCCGCCTTCGGTGCGGCGGGCACCTTGGGTGCGGCGCCCTCGGTGGCGGGGGGCATGGATTCGGCGACCTTGGCGTCCTTGCCAGGCTCCGGCTTGGCGGCGGCCGGTGCCGCGGCAGCCTGGCTGCCGACCGACTTGGCATCCTCGCCGTCGCCGGCGATCAGGGCGATCGGCGTGTTGACGGCCACATCCTCGCTGCCCTCGGCCACGAGGATCTTGGCGAGTGTGCCTTCGTCGACCGCCTCGACCTCCATGGTCGCCTTGTCGGTCTCGATTTCTGCGAGCACGTCGCCCGACTTGACCGAGTCACCTTCCTTCTTGAGCCATTTGGAGAGCTTGCCGCTTTCCATCGTCGGGGAAAGAGCGGGCATCAGAACGTCGATGGGCATGGAGATCTACTTTCGCGGACGAACTCGGGGCGCGGAAACGGCCTTGCGGGCGGCAAACGACCGCCCGCAAGGGCTACTTCAACACGTCGGTCCACAGCTCGGACGGATCGGGTTCGAGGTCGTGGGTTGCAAAGTCTGCCGCCTCGTTGACGACCTCGCGCACCTTGGCGTCGATCGCCTTCAGTTCGTCCTCGGACAGCTTCCAGTCGGTCAGGAGGCGCCGGCGTACCTGCTCGATCGGATCGTGCTCCTCGCGCATCCGCTGGACCTCGTCCCTCGAGCGGTATTTCGCCGGATCGGACATGGAATGGCCGCGGTAGCGATAGGTCTGCATTTCGAGGATGTAGGGGCCGTTACCCTCGCGCGCCCAGGTGATGGCGCGCTCGCCGGCCGCTTTCACGGCCCGCACATCCATGCCGTCCACCTGCTCGCCGGGGATATTGAAGGAAGCGCCGCGCTTGGAGAAATCCGTCTGCGCCGAAGAGCGGGCGACAGACGTGCCCATCGCATAGCGGTTGTTCTCGATGACATAGACCACGGGCAGCTTCCAGAGCTCCGCCATGTTGAAGCTCTCGTAGACCTGGCCCTGATTGGCCGCGCCGTCGCCGAAATAGGTAACGCAGACGCGCTCCTCGCCGCGGTAGCGGTTGGAGAAGGCGATGCCGGTGCCGAGCGACACCTGTGCGCCGACGATGCCGTGGCCGCCGTAGAAGTTCTTCTCCTTGGAGAACATGTGCATGGAGCCGCCCTTGCCTTTGGAGTAGCCTCCTCGGCGGCCCGTGAGCTCGGCCATCACGCCCTTGGGATCCATGCCCGTCGCGAGCATATGGCCGTGGTCGCGGTAGCCGGTGATCACCTGATCATCTCCGGCAGCGGCGGCCTGCATGCCGACGATCACGGCTTCCTGGCCGATATAGAGATGGCAGAAGCCGCCGATGAGGCCCATGCCATACATCTGACCCGCCTTCTCTTCGAAACGGCGGATCAAGAGCATGTCGCGGAACGCGGCGAACTCCTGTTCCTTGGTGAAGCCGGTGCTCGAGCCCGCATTGGCCGGCCCCCGCTTCTTGGCTGGAGCCTTCGCAAGGCGCCCGCCTCGGCGTTGTCCCGCTGCTTCAGACGTCACGGAATCGACCTGAGCGTCGGCGCGCGAAGCTTTTCGTGCGGCAAGGGCCATGAACATCCTCCCGACCAGAGTTTGAGAGGATATGTAGCGCAGGGCCGCCCTCATGGCGAGACCCTCCGATCAAAAATAATAGGTTCAAATGCAACTAACGGCCTGAAAAGGCGCCACTTTTTCGGATCAACCGGAATTTGGTTAAGCCGAGATCCTCACGGCGTCGCCGGTGACGCCGTCTCGTTGGCAGCGCCATCCTGCTGACCGAGCAGAACGACGACGTCGTTCTTGTGAACATATCCCAGCACTTCGCGGGCCTGCTCGTCGAGCACGTCGTAGTCGATCGCCTCGGCGCGCAGCATCGAGGCCCGCTTTTCCCATGACGCACGCTCGTCTCTCAATGTGGCGAGCTCGTCGGTGAGCCGCGCGATTTCCGCCGTGAGCTCGCGCTTGGCCTCCAGGCCGCGCGCGCCGTGGTGCGCGTGAAAGACGAAATAGCCGACGACCGCGCTCGACACCATGTAGAGCACGAGGGGAATCAGAACTGCACGAAGACGCCGACGAACAACCATGACGGCAAGTCTGCATCCGCCGTGGTTAAAAAGCGGTTAGAACCGCAGATGCATACGAAAAATCCCCGGCCGGAACCGGGGATCGTGGGCCGAGGCCATCGAGCCGAGGATTACGACCGCGCCAGCGCTGCGAGCGCCGCGCGACCGGCGTAGCGCGCGTCGTTGCCGAGCTCCTGCTCGATGCGCAGCAGCTGGTTGTATTTCGCGAGCCGGTCGGACCGCGCGAGCGAGCCGGTCTTGATCTGCCCGCAATTGGTGGCGACGGCGAGATCGGCGATCGTCGCGTCCTCGGTCTCGCCGGAGCGGTGCGACATCACCGCCCGATAGCCGGCGCGATGGGCGAGATCGACGGCGGCAAGCGTCTCTGTCAGCGAGCCGATCTGGTTGACCTTCACGAGAATGGAATTGCCGACGCCCTGGTCGATGCCCTGTTGCAGGCGCGTGACATTGGTGACGAAGAGATCGTCGCCGACGAGCTGCGTCTTGCCGCCGACGAGGTCGGTCAGTTCCTTCCAGCCGTCCCAGTCGTCCTCGGCCATGCCGTCCTCGATCGAGGCGATCGGATAGTCGGCCACGAGCTTGGCGAGATAGTGGGCCTGTTCGGACGGGCTGCGCGTCGTGCCCTCGCCCGAATAGACATAGGCGCCGTCCTTGAAGAACTCGGTCGCGGCGCAATCGAGCGCGAGCACCACGTCCCGTCCCGGCTCGAAGCCGGCGGTGCGCACCGCCTGCATCACGAAATCGAGTGCGGCCTCGGCCGACGGCAGATTGGGCGCGAATCCGCCCTCGTCGCCGACATTGGTGTTGTGACCGGCATCCTTCAGCGCCTTCTTCAGGATGTGGAAGATCTCCGCGCCCATGCGCAGCCCCTCGCTGAAGCTCGGCGCGCCGACCGGCATCACCATGAACTCCTGGAAGTCGATGGGGTTGTCGGCATGCACGCCGCCATTCACGATATTCATCATCGGCACGGGCAGGACGCGCGCCTGGGTGCCGCCGACATAGCGGTAGAGCGGCAATCCGCTCGCCTGGGCGGCGGCTTTTGCAACAGCCAGCGACACGCCGAGAATGGCATTGGCGCCGAGCCGGCTCTTGTTGGGCGTGCCGTCGAGGGCGATCATCGACTCGTCGATCTGGACCTGGTCCTGGGCATCGAAGCCGCCGATCGCCTCGAGAATCTCGCCGTTGACCGCCTCGACCGCCTTCAACACGCCCTTGCCGCCATAACGGGCCTTGTCGCCGTCGCGCAGCTCGACGGCCTCGTGGGCGCCGGTCGAGGCGCCGGAAGGCACCGCGGCGCGGCCGAAGGAGCCGTCCTCCAGCGATACGTCGACCTCGACGGTCGGATTGCCGCGGCTGTCGAGGATTTCACGGGCGAGAACATCGACGATGGCTGTCATGGGGGCCTCCGACCAGAAAACTGCAGGGCAACGCGGCCAACTGGCCTTGTCTCAGCCCGGCTTTTACGCCAACTGCTGAAGCTGGCAAGGGTCACCGGCTCCGACGCCGCTAAAAGCCGCGGCGCGGTCCAGCATGACAGCTGCGGACCATGATCGCTCGGCGCGGGAGGCCGGCAAAAGGAACACGGAAATGACCAATGACACGCTCCAGCTCGGCAGGCCGAGCCCCCTGCCCGCCTCACCCGAGGAGGCGCAGCTCGACCGCGTGCCGAACCCGCAGGCCGGCACGCCTTATGTCGCACGCTTCACCTGCCCGGAATTCACGTCGCTCTGCCCGGTCACCGGCCAGCCAGACTTCGGCATCATCGTCATCGATTATGTGCCGGGCGACTGGCTCCTCGAATCGAAGGCGCTGAAGCTCTATCTCAACGCCTTCCGCAACCACGGCGCCTTTCACGAGGACTGCACGGTGTCGATCGGCAAGCGCATCGCCGAGCTGCTCGCGCCGGTGTGGATGCGCGTCGGTGGCTACTGGTATCCGCGCGGCGGCATTCCGATCGACGTCTTCTGGCAGACGGGCGCCCCGCCCGAGGGGCTCTTCCTGCCCGACCAGGGCGTGCCGCCCTATCGGCCGCGGTGAGCCGTGGGCCACGGCTGGCTTTTTGGCCCTGGGCTGTGAATCCCGGGCCTGACATTCAGAAGCGGATTCAGAACGTCACGTTAACATATTGGTAGCGCCACGATTCTCGGGCTAACGGCCTACCCCCGCCACGCCGCGATCAGCGCCGCGACTTCACCGGCGGGATCGTCCGCGCGCATGACGCCTCCCATCACGGCGATGCCGGCCACACCGGCCGCACGGCAGGTCTCGACCGTGTCAGCAGCAATGCCGCCGATGGCGATCACCGGTAGCGACGTCGCGGCAGTGATAGCCTTGAGCCCCTCCGCTCCGAGTGCCGGGCCGTAGCCGGGCTTGCTCGCCGTGAGGAACGCCGGACCGGCGATCACATAATCCAGGGCCTCCGCCGGCGCGGCGCCGGCCTCGCTGACCCTATGGACCGATTGGCCGATGAACACGTTCGGTCCGAGCAGGGCCCGTGCGGCCTCGGCATTCCCGGCCGCGCCGAGATGGATACCGTCGAGTCCGGCCGCATGCGCGAGGTCCGGCTCGCCATGGAGCATGACCCGCGCGCCGTAAGGCGCGGCGAGCGCCTTGATCCGAAGCGCAAGTGAGATTTGAGCGTCGCGGATTAAGTCCTTTTCGCGCAAGCTGAACCAGCGGCACCCGCCGGCAAAGGCCGCCGCCGCCACCTCCTCCATCGGCCGATCCGTCTGGCGGCGGTCGCTGACGACGAGAAGCGGCGGGTCCGGGAGCATCAGTTCTCGACGAGACCGAGCTGCGGGCTCGACGGTTCGGCATAGCGCCGGCGCGGAATGCGCCCGGCGAGCCGCGCGAGGCGCCCGCCCTCGACGCCTGCGCGCATGGCCTTGGCCATCAGCACGGGATTGTCGGCGCGCGAGATGGCGGTGTTGAGCAGCACCGCCGAGCAGCCGAGCTCCATGGCGAAAGCGGCATCGGAGGCGGTGCCGATGCCGGCATCGAGCACCACCGGCACGGGGCTGCGGCTCGCCACGAGCTCGATGAGATGGGGATTGGAGATGCCGAGGCCGGAGCCGATCGGCGAACCGAGCGGCATCACTGCGGCCGCTCCGGCATCGGCGAGCTTGCGGCAGATGACCGGATCCTCGGTGCAGTAAGGCAGCACCACGAAGCCCTTGCCGACGAGCTCCGCGGTGGCCGCCAGCAGCTCTTCGACATCCGGATATTGCAGCTCGCGATCGCCGATGATCTCGAGCTTCACCCAGTTGGTGCCGAGCGCCTCGCGGGCGAGCTCGGCGGTGAGCACGGCATCGCGCGCCGTCTGGCAGCCGGCCGTATTCGGCAGGAATGAGACCCGGTCGCCGAGCACGTCGAGGAGGCTTTCCTCGTAGCCATCGAGGCTGATGCGGCGGATCGAGGCGGTGACCATCTCGGTGCCGCTTGCCGCGACCGCGTCCAGCATAGCCTGCTGGTTGGGATAGCCGGCCGTGCCGAGGAAGAGCCGCGAGGTGAACCGGCGATCGGCGATGATGAGCGCATCGTCTGTGGAAGAATGAGCCCGTTCAGGCATTTGTGCCATGAGGTTCATAGGACGAATCAACCTCCCTGTCGGGCATGGACGATCTCGATGCGATCGCCGGGGGACAATGCGGTCTCCGTCCAACGGGCTCGCGGGACGACCGCGCCGTTGAGCGCCACCGCCACCCCGCGCGCCTCGGGCGCAATATGCTGCGCCACGAGATCGGCCACTGTCGCGGCCGTGAGTGCCTCGTCCTCGCCGTTGATGCGGATCATGCCGCGCGTCTTAGTGTTCTCTTCGCGCATTCTTCAGTGCCTTGCGCCGCTCACGCCGCGACGGGAGCGGAGGTGAAGCGGGAGAGCCGGAAAGGCTCCGCCACCGGATCGAGCAGGCCCTCGACGATCAAATCGCTGATTACCTTGGCGGTAATCGGCGTGAGCAGGATGCCGTTGCGGTGGTGGCCGGTGGCATAGACGAGGCCTTCGACGGGGCCAGGTCCCAGTACCGGCGCATCATCGCGGCTGCCGGGCCGATGCCCGACCCAGGTCTCGATCACCGGCAGTTCCTCGATGGCCGGAAGCGCGCGCCAGCCGGCGTGGAGGAGCGACAGCAGCCCACCGGCGGTGATGGCCTGATCGAAGCCCTTCTCCTCGACGGTGGCGCCGAGAATGAGCCGGCCGTCGCGGCGCGGCACCATGTAGACGCCCGGCGCCCAGACCACGTGATTGAGAAGCGGCGCAGCCGGATCCATGCCGAGTGCGATAAGCTGACCCTTGACCGGCCGCACAGGTGGGCGCGCCTCGGCCGGCAGGCCATCGAGCCCGCGCGACCAGGCGCCGGCTGCCAGCACGACCGTGCCGGCGGAATAGAGGCCGGCGGCGGTTTCGATGCCGGTGACACGACCATTCCCGACGGCAAGCGCCGTGACGGCCGTCTCTTCCACGAGCCGCACGCCGGCGGCGGTGGCCGCGATCTTCAGGGCGCGCGCGAGTTTGCGGTTGTCGACCTGGTGATCTTCCGGCGAGACGATGCCGCCGACAAGACCCGGGGCAAGCGCCGGCTCGCGGCGCCGCACGTCCGTCGCGGACAGCCAGCTCACCGGAAGCTGCAATTTTTCCTGCAGCACGAGATGCTGCTTGAGGCGTGCCGCCTCGTCCGCGGTCAAGGCGATATTGAGCGTGCCTTCCTGCCGGAGATCGACCGTCTCGCCGCTTGCCGCTTCGACCTCGGCCGCAAAATCGGGCCAGAGGGCCTGGCTCGCCCGGTTGAGGTTGAGGAGGCGCTCTTCCGAGGGCTCGATTTCGGCGCAGGCGGCGAGCATGCCGGCGGCTGCGTGACTTGCCCCCTCGCCTGCCCGGCCACGGTCGAAGACCGTGACACTGAGGCCGCGCTGGGCGAGCCGCCAGGCGATCGACAAACCGATGACGCCCGCACCGATGACGGCGACGTCCGACCCCTTGTCCTGATGAAGCATCGGCGGCTCCCTACGCTGGCATGACCCAGACAGGTTCGATGGGTATGATCTCAGCCCCGGATGGGGCACCCCAAGCCATGTCTCCTTATGATGGCCTCTCGGTCGGCAATCGGCAAGGGATGCGCGATCGCCGGGCTTACGAGGCCCCTCCCGCAGGCTCGAAGGCGATCGCGGTGCCGAAGCCGGCCTCCGGCGGCACGACGAGCCGCGGTCCGATCGCGCGGCTCGGGATGCCGGCGCCGGTGAGGTGGGCCGCAACGGCCTCGACGTCGTCCACGGCGATCGTCAAGGCGACGAGCGCCGGATCGCGCGGTGCATCCGCGAGGCCATAAAGGCTCCGGCAGGCGTCCGGCGAGAGAATGTCGAACCGCCCGCGCGGCAAGGCGGCACTCACGCCAAGCGAGGTGGCATGCAGATCGCGCTGACCGGTAAAGGCCGAGAGGAAAATGTGATGGTCGGTCGGGTTTTCCGCGGCCATTACGGCTGCCGCGATGCGCCGCGCGCCATTGGCATGCTGCTGGAACGCCGCGTTCCAGAAATTCTCGGGATGATGGTGCTGGCAGGTGAAAAAGCCGACGTTCGGCGCGCCTGCGTCGTGAGCGAAGGCGAGTGTGAAGGCGACCGTCGTCTCGCTGCCGTCCGGGCGGCGCCCGCGCCGCTCGAAGAAGAAGGGCTCGAAATCGCCGATGCCGGCCGCGGCGAAGCCTTTCGCATCGGCTGCGGCGTCGTCCGATTCAAGCACGAGCATGGCAAATCCCTCGCGGGCGGCGAGATAGTCGCGCAGGAAGGCGCCGAAGCTGAACCGGCGGGGGCCATGCGGCGGGATCGCCGTTTCATCGACGACGGCGACGAGCTCGATAAACGAGCCGTCGAGCTGCACGATGCGGTTTTCCGTGCCCCAGGGGTGCCGGTTGCGCGCGCCCACCGTGAAGCCGAGCCGGGCATAGAAATCGCCGGCCGCGTCGAGATCGCGGACGGCGATGACGAGATGGTCGATGCCGCGGGGCATGTCAGATACCCGTCCTTTGCTCTGAGACAGGTGGGGATCCCACCTCCTCCGCTGCGCGGAGTACCCTCCCCGCGATGGGAGGGATCGTGCGCCCTAGATGCGAGATCCCGCTCAAGTCCCTACACGAGCCGCGATTGCTCCACGGCCGCGGCCACGAAGCTCTGGAACAGGGGATGCGGCTCGAAGGGACGCGACTTCAGCTCCGGGTGGAACTGCACGCCGATGAACCAGGGGTGATCGGCAAGTTCGACGATCTCCGGCAGAAGGCCATCGGGGGATATGCCGCAGAAGCGCATGCCCTTGTCCTCGAGACGCGCCCGATAGGCCATGTTCACCTCGTAGCGATGGCGATGGCGCTCGAAGATTTGCGTGGCGCCATAGATCTCAGCCACCTTGCAGCCGGGGTTGAGATGCGCCTCATAGGCGCCGAGGCGCATGGTGCCGCCGAGATCGCCGTCGGCGCGGCGCCGTTCGAGCTCGTTGCCCTTGAGCCATTCGGTGAGGAGGCCGACAACCGGCTCGCTGGTCGGGCCGAATTCGGTCGAATTGGCCTCCCTGACGCCGGCGAGCGAGCGGGTCGCTTCGATCACCGCCATCTGCATGCCGAAGCAGATGCCGAAATAGGGAAGCTTGCGCTCGCGCGCGAAACCGGCGGCGCGGATCTTGCCCTCCGCCCCGCGTTGGCCGAAGCCGCCGGGCACAAGGATGCCGTCGACATGTTCCAGGAAGGGGGCAGGGTCCTCGCGCTCGAAGATCTCGCTCTCGATCCAGTCGAGATTGACCTTGACGCGGTTGGCGATGCCGCCGTGCATCAACGCCTCGATCAGCGACTTATAGGCATCCTTGAGGCCGGTATATTTGCCGACGATGGCAATGGTCACCTCGCCTTCCGGATTGCGGACGCGTTCGGAAATGCCAGTCCAGCGGGTGATGTTCGGCTTCGGCGCATCGTCGATCCTAAAGGCGGCGAGCACCTCGGTGTCCAGGCCTTCGGCGTGATAGGCGATCGGCACATCATAGATCGAGGCGACATCGCGGGCCTCGATCACCGCGCTCTCGCGGACATTGCAGAACAGCGAGAGTTTGCGCCGCTCCTCCTGCGGGATGGGGCGATCGGTGCGGCAGAGCAGGATGTCCGGCTGAATGCCGATCGAGCGCAGCTCGGCGACGGAATGCTGCGTCGGCTTCGTCTTGAGCTCGCCCGCCGAGGGAATATAGGGCAGGAGCGTCAGGTGGATGAAGACAGCCTGGCCGCGGTCGAGCTCCTGGCCGAGCTGGCGGATGGCTTCCAGAAAGGGCAGGCTTTCGATGTCGCCCACCGTGCCGCCGATCTCGACCAGCACGAAATCGCTGTCTTCGTTGCCCGTCAGCACGAATTCCTTGATGGCATTCGTGACATGCGGAATGACCTGCACAGTCGCGCCGAGATAATCGCCGCGCCGCTCCTTCGTCAGGATGTCGAGATAGATGCGCCCCGTCGTGACATTGTCGTCGCGGGTGCAGGGACGACCTGTGAAGCGCTCGTAATGGCCGAGATCGAGATCGGTCTCGGCGCCGTCGTCCGTCACGAAGACCTCACCATGCTGGTAAGGGCTCATCGTTCCCGGATCAACATTGAGATAGGGATCGAGCTTGCGCAAGCGCACGCTGTAGCCACGTGCCTGCAGGAGAGCTCCGAGGGCCGCCGATGCAAGCCCCTTGCCCAGGGAGGACACCACGCCGCCGGTGATGAAAACGTACCGCGCCATGGGGTTCCTCTTCTACTCCATCGGAATCGATTCGGGGAGAGGCAAAGATGCCGATCCCCGGCAAAAAGAAACACGCATCCCCAGGGAAAGGAGACCGGTCTCTCAGCCGATCTCCCATCCCGTGAGCATGCCTGCGACGTCGCTGTTGTCGCCGCCTGTTACTGAGAACCCGGCACTTGCGGTCCAGAGGGAGCCGGGGCAGCAGGTGCGGCCGGCGCGGGCGCCGCCGGGGCAGACGGGGCGGCGGGCGCGTCAGGCACCGAAGCGGGGGGCGCGGGCGATTGTCCCTGCTGCCGGTTCTGCAACTGCTGGAGCTGGTCGAGCACGCCGCCTCCGCCGCTGCTCGGCGCGCCAGGTGCCGAAGGCGCGGCCGGCGCATTGGGCATCGTGTCGAAGATGGAGCGCTGGTTGCGCTGCAAGCTGGCGAGTATCGACAGGCCAAGGCTCGTCAAAAAGAAGATCGTCGCGAGAATGGCGGTCGTGCGGGTCAGCACGTTCGTCTGGCCCCGCCCGGTCATGAAGCCGGACACGCCGCCGCCGCCCATGCCGAGCCCGCCCCCTTCGGAGCGCTGCAGCAGCACCACGCCGACGAGCGCGATGACGACAACGAGATGGACGACGATGATAACGCTCTGCATGTCAACATCCAGCGCCCAGCGCGGCACGGCCGGCCAGGCTTGATTCCTTGAGGCCGCTCCTAACACGATCGCCGCTGCCGAGGAAAGAGCCGTGCGCAGGCGAATCGCCGCGCGGTGGTCGCCGGGCGCTCAACTCAGGCAAGTTCAGCCGCAACACCCTCGGGCGATCGCCAGAAAGTCCGCGGCAAAGAGGCTCGCTCCGCCGACGAGCGCCCCGTTCACATGCTCGACAGCCATGAGCTCGGCGGCATTCGACGGCTTGACCGAGCCGCCATAGAGCAAACGTATGCTCTCCCCCTGGCCGCCGTAACGCGCCACGAGCTGTCGGCGGATGGCACCGTGCACCTCGGCGACATCTCCTGTGGTCGGCGTGAGCCCCGTGCCGATGGCCCAGACCGGCTCATAGGCAATGACGACATCGGCCGGCAGAGTGTCCGGCACCGATTGGGCCACCTGCCGTTCCACCACCGCAAGCGTCTGGCCTGCATCGCGTTGCGCCCTGGTTTCGCCCACGCAGACGATCGGCAGGAGCCCGGCACGCCAGGCGGCTTTCGCCTTGGCACATATGTCGGCATCGCTCTCGCCATGACCGGCGCGCCGCTCCGAATGGCCGACGATGACTGCAGCCGCGCCCGCATCGGCGATCATTTCGGCGGAAATGTCACCGGTGAAGGCGCCGGCGAGCTCTGAATGGCAATCCTGGGCGCCGATCGCCACGCGGTGGCCCTGCGCCAGATCGGCGAAGGCGGTGAGAAGCGTCGCCGGCGGACAGACGAGAAGATCGACGCGACCGGCAAGGGCCGCATCATAGTCATTGATGATCGCGCGCAGGACCTCGGTCGAGGCTTTCAGGCCATTCATCTTCCAATTGCCGGCCACGAGCGGTCGCAGATTCCCTGCCATCAGCTACTCCCTAATGCCGGTCTTATCCGGCCGCCGTTTGCTCCGCTACCAGAGCCGCATCGCGCCTGCAACGCGGGCGGCATTGCGGCGCCGTGCCCTGGTCTCTATGATCCGCCACCTTTTACGAAGGTGCGGCCGAGCGCAACCGCTCCGCCCCGCTCATGCTGACCTCAGACCGGATCTCGACCTGTCATGTTGAATCGCTTTCGCAATGCCGGAAAAAGCTGGCTCGGCCGTATAGCCGTCGCCGTGATGTTCGGCTTTCTCATCATCTCCTTCGGTCTTTGGGGTATTGGCGACATCTTCCGCGGCTACGGCGCGAATACGGCCGCCAAAGTCGGTTCGGTCGAGATCTCGACACAGGACCTGCGCAACGCCTATCAAGCCGATCTGGCGCGGCTGATCCGTCAGGTGCGCCAGCCGATCAGCGCCGAGCAGGCGCGGCAGCTCGGGCTGGAGAATCAGGTTCTCAGCCGGCTCATCGGCGAGGCGGCCCTCGACCAGCGCGCGACCGAGCTCGGGATCGGCATTTCCGATCAAGATATCGCGCGGACCGTCATGGACGATCCCATGTTCCGCAACGCGGCCGGGCAGTTCGACCGCGCGGCTTTCGACGAGATCCTGCGCACCAACGGCCTCAACGAAGCGACCTATCTGCGCGACCAACGAGCCGTCATCATCCGCCGGCAACTGGCGGAAAGCGTCGTCGGCGCGATGACGGCGCCGCTCACCATGCGCGAAGCCATCTATCGCTACGGTGCCGAGCGACGGAATGTCAGCTATCTGGTCATGCCGGCTTCCAGTGCCGGCCAGATCGCCGATCCCGATGAGGCCGCCTTGCAGACGTGGTTCGACGCCCGAAAGGCGGTGTTCCGGGCGCCGGAGTTCCGCGGCGTGGCGACGCTCGTGGTGACGCCGAACACGCTCGCAAAGCCCGACGACGTCTCGGACGACGAGGCCCGCAAGCTCTACGAATCCGCGAAGGCAACCCGCTTCGGCACGCCCGAGCGGCGCACCGTGCAGCAGATCGCTTTTCCGAATGATGCCGACGCGCAGGCGGCCGCCGACAAGATCAAGGCCGGCACGAGCTTCGATGCTATCGCCAGCGAACGTGGCATCGCGCCGAACGACCTGACGCTCGGCACCTTCGCCAAGAGCGAGCTGGTCGATCCGGCGATTGCGGACGCGGCCTTCGGGCTGGCGCAAGGGGCGGTCAGCGCCCCGGTCAAGGGCCGTTTCGCGACGGTGCTCCTCCGGGTGACGGCGATCGAGCCCGCACAGGTCAAGCCGTTCGAGGAGGTCGCCACAGAGATCAAGCAGGAGATCGCGCGCAGCAAGGCGCAGGCCGCTCTCACCGACATTCACGACAAGATCGAGGACCAGCGGCTCTCAGCCAAGCCCTTGGCCGATATCGCCACTGAGCTCGGCCTGCAGACCCGCACGATTCCGGCGATGGATCGGTCCGGGCAGGACAAGGGCGGCAAGGCCATCGCCGGCCTGCAGGGCGGGACGGCGCTCATCAACGCCGTCTTCGCCTCCGACGTCGGTGCGGACAACGAGCCCGTCAGCCTGCCTGAGGGCGGCTATGTCTGGTACGACGTGACGGGGGTGGAGCCCGCCCATGACCGTCCGCTCGCCGAGGTGCGCGATGATGTCCTGGCGCGTTGGCGTGCCGATGCGATCGCCAAGGCGCTTTCCGACAAGGCCCGCGCCTTGAGCGAGCGCCTGGACAAGGGTGAGCCGATCGCGACCATCGCCACCGAGCTGTCGGTGCCCGTGAAGACCGCCGAGGGCCTCGCGCGCAATACGCCGAAGGACGACCTGACCGGGCCTGTCGTTGCACAGATCTTCGCCGTCCCGTCGGGCAAGGCGGGCTCGGCCGCGAGCGATCCGGAGGGAGGCAGCCGTGTCCTCTTCCAGGTCACCGCGGCGACGGTGCCGCCCTTCATCACCTCGACCGCCCAGGCCGGACAACTCGACGAGCAGCTCCGCACGGCGCTCAGCGACGACATCCTGAGCGAATATGTCGCCGACCTGCAGAACACGATCGGCGTGACGGTGAACCAGCAGGCCGTGCGCACCACCTTCGGCGCACCGGATTTCTGAGGCTATGGTGTTTTCTCCTTCCTACGAGGAATTTGCCTCGACCTATGCGGCCGGCGCCGCGACAGTCCTCAGCACGACGCTCGTTGCGGATCTCGAAACGCCGGTCGCCGCCTATCTGAAGCTCGCCGCGGGCCTTGCACAGCCGACCTTCCTGCTCGAATCGGTCGAGGGCGGGGCCACCCGCGGGCGCTATTCGATGATCGGGCTCAAGCCCGACGTGATCTGGCGCTGCCGCGATGGCCGCGCCGAGATCTGCCACGCACCCGCCGATGGCGCTTTTGCCGCCGACGAGCGCCCTGCCCTCGAGAGCCTCAGGGTGCTGATCGCCGAAAGTGCAATCGCCCTGCCGCCCGGATTGCCGCCCATGGCTGCGGGCGTCTTCGGCTATCTCGGCTACGATATGGTCAGGCTAATGGAACGCCTGCCGGGCGGGCCGCGCGATGCGCTCGGCGTCGACGATGCGATCCTGGTGCGCCCGACGCTGATGGCGGTTTTCGATTCGGTGCGCGACGAACTCTCGTTGATCACGCCGATCCGCCCCAAGCCCGGCCTGTCGGCCAAGGCGGCCTATGAGGCGGCGGTCGCCCGCATCGAGGAGGCGCTGGTTGCGCTCGACCGGCCGCTGCCGCATGACGCGCGTGTCGACGCGACAGCCCTCGTTGCGCCCGAGCCGGTGTCGAATACGACGCCGGATGCCTATCGGGCGATGGTGGAGAAGGCGAAGGACTATATCCGCGCCGGCGACATCTTTCAGGTGGTGCTGTCGCAGCGTTTCGAAGCCCCCTTCCCGCTGCCGGCGCTGTCGCTCTATCGCGCGCTGCGGCGCGTCAACCCGTCGCCCTATCTCGGCTATCTGGACTTCAACGATTTCCAGATCGTCTGTTCGAGCCCGGAGATTCTCGTCAGGGTGCGCGACAATAAGGTCACCGTGCGGCCGATCGCCGGCACCCGCCGTCGCGGCGCCACGCCGGCTGAAGACCGGGCGCTCGCTGAGGAACTGCTCGCCGATCCTAAAGAGCGCGCCGAGCATCTGATGCTGCTCGACCTCGGCCGCAACGACGCGGGCCGGGTTTCGGCGATTGGTAGCGTCACCGTCACCGACAGCTTCTTCCTGGAGTACTACAGCCAGGTGATGCACATCGTCTCGAATGTCGAGGGCGTGCTCGACCCGAAGCGCGATGCGCTCGATGCGCTCGTCGCCGCTTTCCCCGCCGGTACGGTCTCGGGTGCGCCGAAGGTGCGTGCCATGGAGATCATCGACGAATTGGAGAGGGATCGGCGCGGGCCCTATGGCGGCTGCATCGGCTATTTCGGCGCGGACGGCGAGATGGACACCTGCATCGTGTTGCGCACGGCCCTGGTCAAGGACGGGCGTATGCATGTGCAGGCCGGAGCCGGGATTGTCTATGACTCCGACCCGCAATCGGAGCAGGTCGAATGCATCAACAAGGCCAAGGCCGCCTTCCGCGCGGCGGAGGAAGCCGTGCGCTTCGCAGCCTCGGCGCGGCGCGGGCAGTGAAACGGCGGTCGGGCCCGCAACGCTTGACCGCAGCGGCCGCGGGCTGCAAACCAGGGGCTTCGTAAAGGCATCGGCCATGGCGCGCGTCATCCTCATCGACAATTACGACAGCTTCACCTGGAACCTCATGCATCTCGTCGCCGGGCTCGGCACCGAGGTGGAGGTGCACCGGAACGACGCCATCGGCGTCGAGGACGTCATAGCCCGCCGTCCTGATGCCATCGTGCTTTCGCCTGGGCCCTGCACGCCGAACGAGGCCGGCATCTGCCTGCCGTTGATCGAGCGGGCCGGCCCGGACATCCCGCTCTTCGGCGTCTGCCTCGGCCTCCAGGCCATGGGACAGGCCTATGGCGGGCGCGTGGTCAGGGCGCCACTGCCCATGCACGGTAAGGTCTCGGAGGTGCGCCACCGCGGCACCTCCGTATTCCGTGGCATCAACGGGCCGTTCCAGGCGACGCGCTACCACTCGCTGGTCGTCGACCGCGCCGACTGTCCCGAGGCCTTCGACATTACTGCCGAGAGCGAGGATGGGCTGATCATGGCGCTGTCGCACAGGCATCACCCGGTCTATGGCGTGCAGTTTCACCCGGAGAGCATTCTCTCCGAACATGGTGCCACCATCATGGGGAATTTCCTCGACATGGCAGCGACCTGGAACGCAAGCCACCGCCCTCCCCTCAGCTGACGGAACGCTTATGGACGCCTTCAAACCCTTCCTCGCCAAAGTCGCGACGGGTGCTGCGCTCAGCCGGGACGAGGCACGGGCTGCCTTCGACACGCTCTTGTCCGGCGAGGTCACGCCCGCCCAGAGCGGTGCCTTCCTGATGGCGCTCAGGGTGCGCGGTGAGACCGTCGACGAAATCGCCGGCGCTGTCGCTGCCATGCGGTCGCGCATGCTGCGGGTGGAGGCGCCGGCCGGCGCCATCGACATCGTGGGGACGGGCGGCGACAGCTCCGGCAGCTACAATGTCTCTACCCTCGCAGCCATTATCACCGCGGCCTGCGGCGTCTTCGTCGCCAAGCACGGCAATCGTGCCGCCTCGTCCAAATCGGGCGCAGCCGACGTGCTGACTGCGCTCGGCGTGAAGGTCGGGCAGGAGCCGGCCGGCATCTCCCGCTGCATCCGCGAGGCCGGCGTCGGCTTCATGTTCGCGCCGGTCCATCACGGCTCCATGCGTCACGTCGGGCCGGTGCGGGTCGAGCTCGGCACGCGCACGCTGTTCAACCTGCTCGGGCCGCTCGCCAACCCCGCGGGCGTGGACCGCCAGGTGGTCGGCGTCTTTGCGGAAAGCTGGCTCGCGCCCCTCGTCGAGGTGCTGAAGACACTGGGGTCGTCGCGCGTCTGGGCCGTCTATGGCGAGGACGGGCTCGACGAAATGACAGTCGCGGCGCGCACGCAGGTGGTGGCGCTGGAAGACGGCCAGATCCGCCGCTTTTCCGTCCATCCCGAGGAACTCGGCTTGGCGCTCGCCCGTCCCGAGGATCTGAAGGGCGGCGATCCCGAGCAGAATGCGGCAGCGCTACGCGAGGTGCTCGACGGCAAGCGTAACGCCTACCGCGACATCGCGCTGCTCAATGCGGCCGCGGGCCTCGTGGTGGCGGGCCAGGCGAAGGACCTGCCGGACGGCCTCATCCTCGCCGCGAAGGCGGTTGATTCTGGGGCTGCGCGCGCCACGCTCGAGACGCTCATCACCGTCTCGAACGCACCCGCGGCGGAGGAACCATGAGCGACATTCTCGCCCGCATCGAGGCCTATAAGCGCCGCGAGATCGCGGCGGCCAAGAAGGCCGTTCCGCCAGCCGAGATGGAACGGCGCGCCGGCAATGCGCCTCCTCCCCGTCCATTTGCGGGGGCAATCGCCCGGCATCTGGAGGCGGGCCGTCCGGCGCTCATCGCCGAGGTCAAGAAGGCTAGCCCCTCGAAGGGTTTGATCCGCGCCGATTTCGACCCGCCCTCGCTCGCCCGCGCCTATGCGCGGGGCGGCGCCACCTGCCTCTCCGTGTTGACGGATGCGCCTTCCTTTCGGGGCCATCCGGACTATCTCGGCCAAGCCCGCGAGACCTCCGGCCTGCCGGCGCTGCGCAAGGATTTTCTGTTCGAGCCCTATCAGGTCTTCGAGGCACGGGCCTGGGGGGCCGACTGCATCCTCGTCATCATGGCGAGCGTGAGTGACGCGGAGGCACAGGCGCTCGTGGCGACCGCACATGACCTTGCCATGGATGTGCTCGTCGAGGTGCATGACGCAGCCGAGCTCGACCGGGCGCTGCCGCTCGGCACCAAGCTCGTCGGCATCAACAACCGCAATCTCCGTACCTTCGAGACGTCGCTCGCCGTCTCGGAGGAGCTTGCGCCGCGTATTCCCACCGATCGCATCGTCGTCGGCGAGAGCGGCATCGCCACCCATGCCGATGTCGAGCGGCTCGCGCGTGCCGGCATTCGTACGCTGCTCGTCGGCGAGAGCCTGATGCGGCAGCCCGATGTAGCGGCGGCGACCCGCGCGCTGCTCTTCGGCGAGGCAGCCGTCTCGTGAGCAAGCTCACACATCTCGATGCCGGGGGCGCGGCCCATATGGTCGATGTATCGACGAAGCCGGTGACGAGCCGCAGCGCGGCCGCCGAAGGCACGGTGCGTATGCGGCCCGAAACCCTGGCGCTCATCCGAGCGGGCGACGCCAAGAAAGGCGATGTGCTCGGCACCGCGCGGCTCGCCGGCATCATGGCGGCAAAGCGCACGCACGAGCTCATCCCGCTCTGCCACGCGCTTCAGCTCTCCAAGGTGAGCGTCGACCTCACGCTAGACGACGCCTTGCCCGGCGTGCGCGTGACGGCCGAGGCGAAACTCGCCGGCCAGACCGGGGTGGAGATGGAGGCACTGACCGCCGTCAGCGTCGCCTGTCTCACCATCTACGACATGGTGAAGGCGGTTGATCGCGCCATGGTGATCGGCGAGATCCGCCTTCTCGCCAAGAGCGGGGGCCGCTCCGGCGATTTCGTCGCGGACAAGACGCCATGAGCCCGGCCGACAAGAACCTGACCTCCGTCGAAGAGGCGCTGCAGCGCATCGTCGCGGACCTGCCGGGTCCGCTGCCGGCAGAAGATATCCCGCTTGCCCAATGCCGGGGCCGCAGGCTCGCCGTCGATCTGGCGGCATTGCGCACGCAGCCGCCCTTCGCCGCCTCGGCCATGGACGGCTACGCCGTGCGCGCCGCGGATGTCGGGCCGCTGCCGGCGCGTCTTGCGGTGATTGGCACGAGCGCGGCCGGCCACCGTTTTGCAGGCTCGGTCGGGCCGGGCGAGGCGGTGCGCATCTTTACCGGTGCGCCCGTGCCGGACGGCGCCGACCGTGTGGTCATCCAGGAGGATGCCACGCGCGAAGGCGATGCCGTCACCTTCGCCGCCGTCTCCTCCTCCGGTAACAATATCCGCGCGGCCGGGCTTGATTTCAGGGAGGGCCAGCCGCTGATTATCGCGGGTGCGCGCCTCGATGCGCGGCTTCTCGCGCTCGCCGCCGCTATGGGCCATGGCACCCTCCCCGTCCGGCGCCGACCGCGCGTCGCCATCCTCGCGACCGGCGACGAATTGGTCCGGCCGGGCGAGCCGATCGGCCCCGACCAGATCGTCACGTCCAACAGCTACGCCGTCGCGGCGCTCGCCGAGGAGGAAGGCGCGGAGGTGATCGACCTCGGCATTGCCGGTGATGACTTCACCGCGCTCGAAACGGCGATTGCAGCGGCGCAAGCCGCCAAGGCCGATGTGCTCGTGACGCTCGGCGGCGCCTCGGTCGGCGACCACGATCTCGTCCAGTCGGCGCTGGTCAAGCAGGGCATGCGGCTCGGCTTCTGGCGCATCGCCATGCGGCCGGGGAAGCCCCTGATGCACGGTCGGCTCGGGCCGATGGCGATCCTCGGCCTGCCCGGCAACCCCGTCTCGGCGATCGTCTGTGCCTTGCTCTTCCTCGTGCCGCTGATCCGCAAGCTGTCCGGCGATCCTGACGCCTTACGCGATCGCAGCGAGGAGGCCGAGCTCGCCGCCGATGTTCCGGCCAATGACATCCGCCAGGATTATCTGCGCGCCGAGCTCATCGACCGACCGAATGACCTGCCGCTCGCGCGGCCCTTCGGCCGGCAGGACAGCTCAATGCTCAGCACGCTCGCCGCCTCCGGGGCGCTCGTGCTGCGCCCGCCACACGCACCGGCCGAGAAAGCCGGTGCGCGCTGCCGCATCTTGCGGCTCGTGGGGCGGTAGGGAACAAACGGGGCCTGGGTAGAGATTCCCCGCGCGCTCCTTCGGAAGCATCTCAGGCCGTCAGGCGACCGGGATCGACTGGGCGCTCCGGAACCAATCGGAAGGGTTCCAGTTTTTCTTTGCGCCCAGCAGGCTGAAACTGGAACCACCAAGGTAGTTTTCGCCGAAATAGAGGCTCATTGCTTTGTTGATATTGGCGTAAGGCGTGTGTGGGCCATTGTTCACGCCGAGATCTGTATCGCAATAGTTGAAATAGCAGCCGTCTACCGTGCCGGTTCTGTCTTCCACAGGGTCGGGGGTGCCGCCATACCCGCTGTAGATGCGCGCATACATGGTCTTTAGCCAGGACATGTTCGCCTGAGCCAGCGCCGAGTTGGCACCCTCATCCGAATCTTCGAACCAATAGGTTTGATACTGTATTTTCATGATCGACGAACGTTGCGGAATAGCGGACGCGTTCGAGGCAACGCTGTTGATTCGTCCGCCATAGGAATCGATCTGAAACAAGCTCGCCGAGAGATCCGATCCCGGGAAGTCATTCGACGTCATGAACTGGTACATGGCCATGCCCTGCTCGGACGGCACGGCACGCTTCATATAGGCCGACTTGTATTTGCCGTAGCGGTTCGGCCCGGAACCGCTCAGGGCCTGCATTCCCTCGAGATAGGTATAGCGGCGGTACGGCAAATTATTTGTCGGTGTAAAGACCCGACCGTCGTCGACCCAGGGATGTCCGATGCGCGGAACGGGGTCGTGCGAGATCGGAGCGACCCCCTTGTAGCGGTCTTCGCGAGCCAAGATGTCGGCGTTCAATTTCGCTTCGAAGGCCGATCGATCTCCGTGAATAATCTGGTCATAGCAAGCGAAGGAGGAGAGAACGATGCCATTGGGGGCCGATTTGTGGAATACATGCAAGATATTGTGCTGTTTCCAAGTGTCCGGATCCTGACTGCATTCGTACGTAGAGAACAGGTTGAGGATATCTTGGAACTGCGTCGGGGTGAGAGAATCCCATTTTAAGTTGATTGTGCTCAGATAGATGTCGTCGGGAGCTCGCGGTGGGTCGGCGAAATAGTAGCGTGTAATGATCCCGAAATTACCACCTCCCCCGCCTCGAACGGCCCAAAGGAGCTCGGCCGTTTCCGGCGCAGACACGTCGCATTGGATGAGTTCAGGCTTTCCACCGGGAAAGGCAACGATGTCGACGCCCGTCACGTAGTCGATCGACAATCCGAGAAAACGCGACAGGAATCCGTAACCACCGCCAGTGATATGACCGCCTAAGCCGACAGAGTAGCATGATCCCGCCGGGATGGTGCGGCCGTACATATTGTTGAATAGCCGGTACATGTCCCAATTGCCATAACCGACGTCGATATAATAGCCCCTTTTGGGGTCGATGCCAAAGCCCTTGAGCCCCGTCACATCTATAATGACTTTTGTCTTTTCGTTATATACGAACCCCTCGTAACAATGTCGACCGCACGTGATTTGTACTTCGTCTTGGTTGAATATTCCTTCGTCGACGATTTGCCGCATTGCATATAAGACTTCGTCTGCAGTTGTGGGCAAATACACGATATAGAGGTTTGGTGCATTCCAGCGCCGATCAAAGCCCTGCTTGTCGGAACTGCTGATGTTGCCGGCGACTCGAAAGTGACATGCCATGGTTAACCTCCCCAAGGTTATCCAAGCACAGGGAGTTCTATTCCCGTGCGTGGTGGACAATTCCACACGCTGTAAGCTAACGACGGGGAAAGTATTTCGTCAATGAAACGCCTGTTAACGAATTCTCATCCCTTAGATGGTTTATTATTAACTATTATTCGTCGCATGGCAGTAAGTGCCCTACTCAGTCCGGCCAGCGTAGCAGGCTGTCAACGCGCCGCTTTCTCCGCTCGATCAGGGACGTTGCGATAATGGTATTCGAGCGGGCCGCCCGGTCGAGCTCTTCGCCGATCCGCTGCGCCACGACCTCCTCCTCGCCAGGATGGAGATTGCAGGGATCGAGGAAGACATAGCCGTGCTCCACCTCGTGGTCGCGCACGATAACCGGCGGTGCGCCGGCGGCGAGTACATCGGTCAAGTCCCAGGCGGTGATATGCGCGGCCTGGGGATCGACCGCCAGTTTGAGGCGATCGAGCGGGTTATTGGTGGGATCGGCGACGATGGTCGCGGTAATCCCCGTGCGGCTCGCCAGCTCGCGCTGCCAGAGCGCGAGGGCCGCCCTCTCCCGCGCCCGCACCGCCTGATGGTCCCGGCGCTCCCAGGCTTCCAGCGCGGCTATTGTGCCGGCTATGCTTTCCTTGCCGACCTTCATGCCCCGGCCGATACCGGTATTCTGCAGGAAGGCGGCGCGCACGAGATCCTTGTGGCCGGCAACGATGCCGGCGGTCGGCCCGCCGAGGAATTTATGCGCGGAGTAGAGTGCGACATCCGCTCCCTTGGCCAGAAAGCCGCGCAGGTCATATTCCGAGGCGGCATCGACGATCACCGGCACGCCCCGCTCATGGGCGATCATCGCGAATTCATCGAGCGGGATCTGCCCGAATTGCACGGTGTGGTGGGAGACGACATAGACGGCGGCCGCGGTTCGCTCGGTGATGGCGCCGGCGAGCTGGTAGGCCTGGGCGCTCGTCACCTGGCCGACGGGCACGACCTTGGCACCGGCGAGCCGGATGCCCTGCTCGACGGGTGCTCCGTAGCCCACCAGATGGCCGGACAGGATCACCACCTCGTCCTTCAGCCCTCGCGTATCCGGCAGGCGTTCGATGGCGGCGAGGTCCGCTCCCGTCATGGCGCCGGCCACCGCCAGTGTGATGCCGGCCGAACAGGAAGCGGTGACGAAGCCTGCCTCGCTACCGCAGAGGCGCACGATCACGCGGCTCGCCTGCCGCTGCAGATCGTTGATCTCGACGAATTGCGGCAGGATGCGCGCGACGGTGTCCACCGCCTCGGGCACGACGATCGAGGCACCGAGCGCCGTCATCGTGCCCGACACATTGATGATCGGCCTGAGGCCCAATGCGCTGCGGATGTCCGTGGTGCTCACTGCGATCTCCCGATGGTGCTTTACCCGGCGCCGAAGGCGGCTCGGTGGAGCGCTCTATCGAGCGCACATGGAGGGTTTGCCGGGCCTTGAATCGCATCCATGGGGACCCCGAAGAAGGCATTGGACGACGGCTGCCCTATGTCCTCCTTCGAGATCCCCATGGATCGCCCCCTTCCCCCGGCGGCAACTTTGAAAGGTATTTTCCTCAGCAACAGGACAGCCGGTAGCGCCCGGTCGGTGCCGCCGGCTGATAGCGGGCTGCCTCGACAACGCGGCTTCCGATGATCGCGAAACGGGGTTCGAACAGGCGGCGCAGGGTCGCCGTCTGGCCCTGGGCATCCTCGACCGCGAGATCGGCATCGACGAGATCGAAGATCGTCAGTTCCGCCTGCCTGCCGATGCCGAGAAGACCGTCCGTCGGCAGGCCGACCGCCGACATCGGCGCCGTGGTCGTGGCGGTCACGACCGCCTCCAGCGGCATGCCGACCGACAGCAGCTTCGACATCGTCGTAGCCAAGTCCCACACCATGGAATCGCGCGACCGCATATGCAGGTCGGTCGAGATGGAAAAGGGCATCAACCCGCGTTCGATGGCCGTCTCCGCCACCTTGAACGAGAAGGATGCGCCACCATGGCCAACGTCGAGGCGCACGCCCCGCTCGGCGCATTTGACGACGAGATCCCAGAGATGGCGGTCCTCGACGATCGAGGACCCGACCTTGCCGTTGAAGCAGTGCGTGACGATGTCGCCCGGATCGAGCAGCTCGAGCACCTCGTCGAAGGTCGGCGGCGCTTCGCCCACATGCACCATCATCGGCAGCCCGGCGATGCGGGCGAGCTTCTTGGCGATCTTGACCGGTGTGATGCCCCAGCTGCCGAGGATGACGCCGCTCGCCCGACATTTGATGCCGACGATGACGTCGCGATTGGCGTCGATGACCTTGAGCGCGCGCTCGAGATCGATCGAGCGCATGTCGGCGAGCTCGCTGACGCGGTTGCAGGCGACAAGGCCGATGGAGCCGACATTGAGAAAGGCGAGGATGCGCTCGGGCGCGGTGTCGATGACATATTCGCGAAAGCCGTGGAAATTGGCTTCGCCCGCCGACCCCGCATCGACGATCGTCGTGACGCCGTGGCGCATGCCCGCCTGCGACGGCCGTATCGAGATATCCGTTCCGCCGTGCCAGACATGGGCGTGCAGATCGACCCAGCCCGGTGACACATAGGCGCCCCTGCCGTCGATCACGCGCTGCCCCGCGGTTGGGGAGATGGATCGGCCAACTGCTGCGATCAGGCCCTGCGCGTCGATCAGGATGTCGGTCGGGTCGCCGCGTTGATCGGCGCCGAAGCCCACCGGCCGTACGTCACGCAACAGCACGGCGATCGGCTCAGTGGAGGGGAAAGAGGCGTCGATCATGTCAAAAGTCCCGGGATAACTCTACTCTACGGTCGGTCTGATCAGGCACACTCGGCCACTGCGGGCCCGGCAACTCGCTGGCGCCTACTCCAGCCAGGCATTCCAGAAGAATGGCCAGGGGGCCGGTGTGACGCCTTGGAGGTTCGGCGCCTTCGCGGAGAGCGCGTTGAAATTGCCGACCTTGTAGAAGGGCACTTCGGTGAAGACGGCCTCCTGCACCTTCGCGAACAGTTTCGCTCGCTCGGTCGGATCGACCGCGGTGTTGAAAGGACCGACGGTCTGATGTTTGAGATCGCTCGCCCACCAACCCGGGGCGGCATCCGACATGTAGCTCGACAGCGCCGGCTCCGGCAGGAAGGGGCTGTGCGTGATGTAGATGTTCCAGAGCTTGGGATCGGCGCGCCGATCGGTGAGGGTTGCCCAGTCCACCACCTGCATGTCGACCTTGAAGCCGGCCTGTTCGAGATAGGCCTTGGCGACTTCCGCCATCTTGTAGTGGAAGGGATATTGGCGGCTCGTCAGGATGACGAGCGGCTCGCCCTTGTAGCCGGCCTCCGCGAGCAGAGCCTTCGCCTTCTCGGCATCGGCCTGATTATAGAGTGTGGCACCGGCTTCCGTGTGCCAAATATAGCCTTCCGGATAAAGCGCGCCGTCCAGCGAATAGAAGTCTTTCGAGCCGAAGGCGGCGAGCAGCATATCGTCCGGCGCGAGCGCCGCCTGGACGGCGCGGCGCATATCCAGATTGGCAAGAAGACCTTCTTTGGTGTTCATCATGAAGACCGGCCAGCCGAAGGATTTGAGCACGACGGCTTCGCTTTTGCCGCCCTTGAGGCGTTCGAACGACTCGACCGGCAGCGAATCCGCATAGGTGAACTGGCCGGCAATCGCGCCCTGGACGCGCGTGTTGGGATCCGGGACCGGGACAAAGCGAATCTCGTCGAGATATTGCTTGCGCGCGCCGCCGTAAAAGTCTGCTTCGCCGCTGCGTGATTTATAGCCGTCGAAACGCGCGAGCTGGATGTAGCGATCGGCTCGGCGCTCCTTCAGCACATAAGGGCCGGTCCCGACGACCTTGACGAGCGGCACGGCCTGGTCTTCAGCCGGAAGGACGACGGCCGCCGCATTGTTGAAGGCGAGCAGCGCGAGCAGCGGCGCATAAGGCTCCTTCAGCGTGATCCGGACGGTCGAATCGTCGGGTGCTTCGATCGCGGCGATCTTCGGCGCCGTTTGCTTGCCGCGGGTCGCAACCTCCGTCCAGCGCTTGAGGGAGGCGACGACATCCTCCGACGTCATCGCGCTGCCGTCGTGGAAGGTGATGCCGGATCTCAGCTTGATCGTGTAGATCTTGCCGTCCGGCGAGACCTGCGGAAGATCTTCGGCGAGCAGCGGCACGATCTTCCAGTCCTTGCCGAAGGTATAGAGCGTCTCGAAGATGTGTTGTGTCACCATGCCGACGAGATCGGTGGTCGAGGCCATGGGATCGAGCGTCGGCGGTTCTCCGACAACCGCCACATTGATGACGCCACCGCGTTTCGGCGCGGCAAGCGCTGCGTCACCGATAAATGGCAGGGCCAGGAACGCGGCTGTCAGAACAAGGGCCGGGCTGACTTTCATGACATCTCCCATGGATTTCGAATTATTATAATCTCTCTCGTAGAGGTCTTTTATGAAACTTCAATTATACTTATGGACGATAACGAATATGATTTACTATTTAGGCCCTGAGCCCATCCCACAGGAGGCCGTGACGCGTAAACAGCGAGCCCTATTGCATGCCGGATCTCGGCGATTGTGCTTTCCCCCGTCACGCGCCGAAGGTCTTCGCGTTACCCTCGATTATCGCCTCGCAGCAACAGCGGCTTGGCCGATGAAGGGCGTGATCAACGAGCCGTCGCTGCGTTGAGATCTTGCCGGAGGCGCGCTGGAGGTGCGCACGACGAGCGTCGGATCGAGGGTGATACGAATCGGCGGCCCGGAATAGATGCCTGCGACGCGCTCGTGCAGAAGCCGGAAGGCGAGCCGTCCGAGCGTTGCTGGGAAAGGATCGACGCTGGTCACCGGCGGATCGAGTGAACGCGACAGGAGGCTGTTGTTGATAGCCGTGACCGAGACATCCTCAGGAATGCGACGCCCCGCCTCGCGCAGCGCCCGCATGACGCCGACCGCCGTGACATCGTTGCGCGCAAAAACGGCGGTAAAGTCGATGCCACGGCGAATGAGCCCCGCGATCGCCTCTTGGCCCGCTTCCTCCGACGGCAAGTCAGGGAGGCAGACGAGATCCTGCTGGAGCGCGATGCGCGCCTCCTTCAGCGCTTCGTGGTAACCGCTGAAGGGGGAAAAACCGGGCAGATGCGGCGCACCTTCCACATAGGCGATCCGCCGGTGGCCTAGTCCGATGAGATGATCCACCGCGAGCTTAGCGGAGACCAGATAGTCGGTGCTGACGCTGTCGGTCCTCAGTCCTCTCGGCCAGCGGCCGAGATAGACCAGCGGCTTGCCGGCCTGCACCATTCTCAATGCGCCGGGCACGGGCCTGTCGACATGGGCCGGTGCAACGATGGCTCCCCGGACGGCCGGATCGGCCGCGGCAGCCGACAAGTGGTCGCTTTCGCTATCCGGCGAATAGGCCGACTGGCTCGCCATGATGCGCAGATCATGACGGCGCGCCTCCTGTTCCATCCCGTCGATCATCTCGCCATAGAACGGGCTCGAGAAGGTCGGAATGATCAGCGCCAGTGTCGGCGAGTGACTGGATGCAACGGCAGACGGCCGCATAGGCTCGGTCACGAAGGTGCCGCTGCCAGGCCGTCGCTCGAGCTGGCCGGCACTCACCAGTTCATCGATTGCCCGTCGGATGGTTGTCCGCGACAGGGAGAACTCCTCCATGAGCTGCCGCTCCGAAGGAATTGCACTTCCAGGCTTATAAGTGCCCCGCTCGATTGCCTCGCGAAGCGCTTGTACCAGCAGTCCGGTCTTATCTGAGGTCATGGCAGCACCATCTCGTGATACATGTATCGTAGCGGATGCATAGCCGAGCCGCAAGTGGTGCATTCGATAAAACCGCTCTCAGGCGTGGACAAGCGCCTCGGCGGATGCACGGCCCAGAATCCAGGCGACGCTTGGCCTAGACAGGGCCGCAACGCCGAACGTGGCATAGCGTCGGCTCGCCTTGAACCGTGATTTCTTTCCACACTTCGGAACTTATAAGACAAGCGGCGGCGCTGTTCAGAGTAGCGGTACTTTGCGGCCGGTCTCATTATTCCGCGTCAGGCCAGTTGCCCGCCGACGTTCGCACCAAGTCCGTTGGGACAAGGAAAAGGACCACCAGGATACTGGTATCTAATCCGGTCTGATACAGGTCTGAAACCGCGACGAGGGCGTGAATCATGGCTTTCGAAACGCCACGTGAGGGCCCGTCAAAGGCAACAGTCGCGTCTCGGCTCCCAGTCGCCGACTTTCTCCCATGACGGGACCAGTGCGGAAAATAGCGAGGAGGCCGCTCTGCCTGTTCATCCCCCGGGGGCATAGGGCCTGCACGCCTCGAGGCTATCCATGCACGTCCCGTTGCCTTAACTCTTGCGGAACACACAGGGAACAGCTATGGTCGTTCATGATTTGTTTCCGACTCTTGGCCAACAATGACGCTTAGCCAAAAGTGATATCTGGCCAACAGTCCTGATCGGATCTTGAAACCGGATGATCTCGGCCACGGTGGCCACGACCAAGGTGGGGTTCACGGCAGATGCTGACGCGCAAGCAAAACGAGCTTCTACGCTTCATCCACGAGCGGCTGCGCGAGACCGGCGTGCCGCCTTCCTTCGATGAGATGAAAGAGGCACTGGATCTCAAGTCCAAGTCCGGTATCCATCGGCTCATTATTGCGCTCGAAGAGCGCGGCTTCATCCGCCGGCTGCCTAATCGGGCGCGGGCACTCGAGGTCATTCGTCTGCCCGATGGCGCGATCACGCCGCGCGGGCGCTTCAGCCCGAGCGTTGTCGAGGGGGGGCTTGGTCGCGTGCGCAGCCTGCCACCGGCGGCTGTCGAAAGCGAATCCTCGCCGAAGATGGTCCCCGTCCCCGTCATGGGCCGGATCGCGGCGGGCACGCCGATCTCGGCCATTCAATCCCGCAGCAGCACCATCGCAGTGCCGGTGGAGATGCTCACCAGCGGCGAGCACTTCGCCCTGGAGGTGCGTGGCGATTCGATGATCGAAGCCGGCATCCTTGACGGCGACACGGTTGTCATCCGCCGTCAGGAGACGGCCGATACGGGCGACATCATCGTCGCCCTCATCGACGATGAGGAGGCGACCCTGAAGCGGCTACGCCGGCGCGGGTCATCCATTGCGCTCGAAGCGGCCAATCCATCTTATGAAACACGCGTCTTGGGTCCCGACCGCGTGCGGATCCAGGGCAAGCTCGTGAGCCTTCTGCGGCGCTACTGATCGATTGCCGGTCGGCCCGCGATAGAACTGCTGATCGCTGGTCGACGCTCACGGCGTATGAGAATCGCCCTCGCCGCCTGGCGCATCGCCGGTGGGCGTTGCTCCCGACGGGTCGTCGATGTCGGCTGCCGCTGAAGGGATGGCATCAAGTGGGTCGAGATTGTCGATCCGTGGTCGCGGGGGCGGCGCGGGCGCCGGCGAAGCTGGCCGGTGTGGCTTGGTTCCGGTCCAGGGGCGCTGCGCGGTGGAACTTGCGGTGACACGTGCAAAGCCTTCGGCGGTGGCGGTGAGCGTGGTGGCGCCCGACTGGTCGAGTGCGCGGCGGTCGAGCACCGTAGCACTCGCGCAGGAATTGGGGGCGACGAGCGGAGTGACGATGACGACCGCACGCCGACAATCGTCGGGGAATGCGCGCTTGTCACGGACGAGCGAGATGCTGCGCCCGTCGGGGAGCTTCGCGACACAGGCGAAGCGGTCGCAGAGGGCACCGCCGCGCAGGCCCGGGTCATCGGTCGCGCGCCCGTCGCCGTCGGCTCTGAGCCATTGTTCGAGAACGAAATCGGAAGGCCGGCCGAGGACGATCAATTGTCCGCTCTTCTCCCGGACAGCCGCACCGGCGCCGCTGCGATCGACATAGACATCGGGCCGACTGGGAGCGAGCGCCGACAGGGCGCCGAGGGCGGCCGGGACGATCGCCAACCACCGCAGGGCGGTCGTCCAGAGCGTGGACCAGACGATGGCCGCGCTGAAGAAGGCGAGAGCGGCGGGCGCGAGCGCCGGCACGATGACGGTTGAGCGGTCGAGCAGGGCGACCATTTTGGCGCCGGCGAGCACCGGCGCCGTCGCCTGGCCGATGAGCCACCAGACGGGTTGATCGAGGGCGAAGGCGGAAGCGAAGATCCCGAGCACCGACAGCGGCATGACCGCGAGCTCGATCAGCGGTAGCGCCAGGGCGTTGCCGAGGAGACCGAGCGGGTTCAGCGTCTGAAAGTGATAGGCGCTGAAGGGAGCGGTCGCGATGGTAGCAATCGCCGTGGTGAAGATGACAAGGAAGGCCCATCGCCCGATGCCGTGGAGCGGTGCCAATCCTCCGGCCCCTGCGGGACGCCCGGCAAACAGCCCCGATGGCTGGACTGCGAAGGCGATCATGCCGGCAACCGCCGCGAAGGACATCTGGAAGCTCGGACCGAGCAGCGCCTCCGGCCGAATAGCAAGGCAGATGAGCGCCGCAAGCGCCAGATTGCGCATGGAGAGAGCCGGGCGGTCGATGAGAATGGCGCCCATCATGACGAGCGTCATGACGAGCGAACGCTGGGTGGCGACCTCCGCGCCGGAGAAGAGGCAATAGGCGATGGCGCCTGTCATGCCGACGAGGGCCGCGAGTTTCTTCACCGGCCAGACGAGCGCGAGGCCGGGGATGAGTGCGAGCACCGCGCGCGCCGCCCAGAACAGGCTGCCGGCGGCAAGCGCCATGTGCAGCCCTGAAATGGAGACGATGTGATAGATGCCGGCGGCACGCAGCGCGTCATTCACGTCTTCCGTGATCAGCCCGCGTTTGCCGGTGACCAGGGCGGCGGCGAGCGCCCCCTCCTGGCCGCCGGAGGCTTGGGCGATACGGTCCGTCAGCCGGTTGCGGGCAACATCGACGGCGATGGCGAGAGCCGTCCAGAAATCCGGTGGCGCGGGCGGCGCGGCGACCGTCACCTTGCCGACAAGGGAGCCGACGGCACCGAGGCCGTCGAAGAAGGCGTCGCGGGCGAAATCATAGCCGCCCGGCCGGGCGGCCGTGGGCGGCGGCAGAAGGCGCGCCGTGGCTTCGATGAAGTCGCCGGCCTTCACCGATGTGCCCGGCTTCATGGACACGCGGACCTGTACGGGCCGCTCGGCGATAGTGAGGCTGCCGAAGGTCTCGACGCGCAGGACCATGCGCGGGCCAGCCGGCCGCTGGTCGACAGAGAGTACGAGCCCGCGCAGCTTGGCGATCATCGGCCGCGCGAGGACGGGCGCCGATACCTCACGGGTGCGCCAGGTGGCGGTCGCGAAGCCTCCCATGACCATAGCCACGGCGATCGCCATATTCATCGCGCGTGGGTGACGACCCAACGCGAAGGCAGCTGCCGCCGCCAACCCCGCCCCCGTGAGCGATGGCCACAACGAGGGCTCGGCGTCGGCGGCGAAATAGAGGAGAATGCCGGCACTGAAGGCAACCGGCAGCCAAAGGAAAAGGCGTCGCCGTTCCGCCTCAAGGGCAAGCGCCCGCCGGAGGGCTCCGAGAAGCCGCTGTGCGGGGTCGTCGCCGGCCGCAGCGGCCAGCCATCGTCTGGCAGCACGGGCGCGACCATCGGCTAGAGCGGCGGAGACCGGCTCGCGTGACGACATGGGACTTCGGGAAACAGTTCTTACCCCCGGGAAGGCATCATGCTACACGACGCGCCACCGCTGGCGAGAGCTTCTTTGAGGGGAGCTCCTGCCGTCGTCCGTTCATCCTCGTACGAGAGAGCAGACATCTGAGATGACCGGAACCGTCGTTACGCGTTTCGCCCCCTCCCCCACCGGGTTCCTGCATATCGGCGGGGCCCGTACCGCATTGTTCAATTGGCTCTATGCGCGCCGGCACGGCGGCAAGATGCTGCTTCGCATCGAGGATACGGACCGCGAACGTTCGACGGATGCGGCGATCACCGCCATTCTCGACGGCATGAAATGGCTCGGCCTCGACTGGGACGGCGAGGCCATCCACCAGTTCGCCCGCGCGGCGCGGCATCGTGAGGTGGCGGAGGAGCTCCTCGCCAGCGGCCACGCCTATTATTGCTATGCCACCCCGCAGGAGCTCGAAGCGATGCGCGAGGAGGCGCGCGCCGCCGGCCGACCGCTGCGCTACGACGGGCGCTGGCGCGATCGCTCGCCCGCG
Source organism: Chelatococcus sp. GCM10030263 (assembly GCF_042666455.1). NCBI lineage: Bacteria > Pseudomonadati > Pseudomonadota > Alphaproteobacteria > Hyphomicrobiales > Chelatococcaceae > Chelatococcus > Chelatococcus sp. GCM10030263. The sequence continues at coordinate 435,888 of NZ_JBHTDB010000016.1, forward strand.
GAGGCGCCGCCCGGCGTCAAGCCGGTGATCCGGCTGCGCGCGCCGACCGAAGGCGAGACGGTCGTCGAGGATCACGTCCAGGGACGCGTCGTCTGGCAGAACAAGGATCTCGACGATCTCGTGCTCCTGCGCTCCGACGGCACGCCGACCTATATGCTCGCCGTCGTCGTCGACGACCACGACATGGGTGTGACCCATGTGATCCGCGGCGACGACCATTTGACCAATGCCGCCCGGCAGAAGCAGATCCACGACGCGCTCGGCTGGCCGGCGCCGGAGATGGCGCATGTGCCGATGATCCTGGGGCCGGACGGGGCGAAATTGTCGAAGCGGCACGGCGCCCTCGGCATCGATGCCTACCGCGCCATGGGCTATCTGCCGGAGGCGCTGCGCAACTATCTGGTGCGGCTCGGCTGGAGCCACGGGGACCAGGAGATCTTCTCGACCGAGGAGATGATGGCGGCTTTCGATCTCGGCTCCATCGGCCGTTCACCGGCCCGGTTCGATTTCGCCAAGCTCGAGAATATCAACGGTCACTATATGCGCGCGGCGAACGACGGGGCGCTGGTCAAGGCGATCGAGGATATTCTGCCGGAGATCGGCCCGGAGCGCGGGCTTGGGCCGTCATTCGACCCGGCGCTGAAAGAGAAGCTCCTCGCGGCCATGCCCGGCCTCAAGGAGCGTGCCAAGACGCTGGTGGAACTTCTCGACGGCGCCTGGTTTCTTTATGCGAAGCGGCCGCTTTCCTGCGATGCCAAGGCAGCCGCCATCCTGAACGACGAAGGCCGGCAGCGCCTTGCATCCGTGCTGCCGATCCTCGAGGGCTTGAGCGACTGGAACGCGGCAACCATCGAAGATGCCGTCCGTCAGGCTGCCGCCGAGGCTGGGCTTAAGCTCGGCCAGCTGGCGCAGCCGCTGCGTGCGGCCTTGACCGGACGGGGCACATCGCCCGGCCTTTTCGACGTGATGACGGTCCTGGGACGTGAGGAGAGCCTGGCGCGCATAAGTGATCAGCTGCCATGACCCGGGCCTGCTTGAACCCCCGTCGCGGATGAGCTAGAGCATGGGCGACCATTGATGACTTCTCTGGGGAGAGCGGGCATCAAGCTATTGATCCTGAGCGATTTCTTTGTCGATCAGGCCGTTTTACATGTCCGAAACGGGCCGGACAGCAAAGTACATAGCTTCTCGGCCGGCCTGTAGTTCATTGCCGCAGGACTTTTGCATCGTTCCTAGGTTCGGCGGCCACGGCTTCGCTGGGTCTCAGCAAAAGGAAATACCCATGAGCGACAAGGCAACCACCTTGACTGTTGATGGCCAGGCCATCGATCTACCCGTCAAGCATGGGTCGATAGGCCCGAGCGTCGTCGACATCGCTGCCTTGTACAAGCACAGCGGGATGTTCACCTACGACCCGGGCTTCACCTCGACGGCAAGCTGTGAATCCGCCATCACCTATATCGACGGCGACGAGGGCATCCTGCTCTATCGTGGCTACCCGATCGAGCAGCTCGCCGAACACGGCGACTTTCTCGAAACCTGCTACCTTCTGCTTTACGGCGAACTGCCCACCGCCAGTCAGAAGGCGGAGTTCGACTATGTCGTGACCCGTCACACGATGGTTCACGACCAGATGAACCGCTTCTTCCAGGGCTTCCGGCGCGACGCCCATCCGATGGCCGTGATGGTGGCCTCGGTCGGCGCGCTCTCGGCCTTCTATCACGACTCTACGGACATCTCCGATCCGCAGCAGCGCATGATCGCTTCGATGCGCATGATCGCCAAGATGCCGACCTTGGCGGCCATGGCCTATAAATATTCCGTCGGCCAGCCGTTCATGTATCCGAAGAACGATCTCGACTACACGTCGAACTTCCTGCGCATGTGCTTCGGTGTGCCCTGCGAGGAATATGTCAGCAATCCGGTGCTCGCCCGCGCGCTCGACCGCATCTTCATCCTGCACGCCGATCACGAGCAGAACGCATCGACCTCGACGGTGCGCCTGGCCGGTTCGTCCGGCGCCAACCCCTTCGCTTGCATCGCCGCCGGCATCGCCTGCCTCTGGGGGCCGGCGCATGGTGGCGCCAATGAGGCGGCGCTCAAGATGCTGGCCGAGATCGGTACCCCCGAGCGCATTCCGCAGTATATCGCGAAGGCCAAGGACAAGAACGATCCGTTCCGGCTCATGGGCTTCGGCCACCGCGTCTATAAAAACTACGATCCGCGCGCCAAGATCATGCAGCGCACGACGCATGAGGTCCTCAGCGAGCTCGGCATCAAGGACGATCCGCTTCTCGACGTCGCCCTCGAGCTTGAGCGCATCGCGCTGCACGACGATTATTTCGTCGAGAAGAAGCTCTATCCGAACATCGATTTCTACTCGGGCATCACCCTTAAGGCGCTGGGCTTCCCAACCTCCATGTTCACCGTGCTGTTCGCGCTCGCGCGCACCGTCGGCTGGATCGCCCAGTGGAAGGAGATGATCGAGGACCCCTCCCAGAAGATCGGCCGTCCGCGCCAGCTCTATACGGGTTCGCCGCAGCGCGGCTATGTGCCGATGGCGCAGCGCTCGTAAGCCTTCGACGAGGCGCGTACCGAGCACTACCGAAAGGGGCCCTCAGGGCCCCTTTTTTGTTGCGAGCAGCTGGGCGATGATGTCGGCCGCTCGCTCGCTCGGCTTTTCCATGCCGATACTCATGGCGTCGGCGACGCGGTCGAAGGCGGCGACCTGTGCGCGCCGCTCCGGCGTGTCCCCGATGAGCGGCAGAAGCGCGGATGCGAGCCGCTCCGGCACACAGTCCCACTGCAGGAATTCCGGCACGGCCGGCTCGTCGAGGATGATATTCGGCAGGCTCGCGCTCTTCACCGTAATGAAATGCCGGGCCTGAACTTCGAGCCGGGAGACCTTGTAGGCGACCACCATAGGGATGGCCGCGAGGGCGAGTTCCAGCGTCACCGTGCCGGATGCGGCTAGCGCCGCCGTCGCCTTGCGGAAGGCCGCATATTTAGCTGCCTCGCCAGTGACGATCTCCGGGCGAACGGGCCAGCGCGTGACCGCCTCCTCGATCAGGCTCGCGACATGGGGCACGGCTGGAAGAATCCAGCGCAGTGGGACTCCCGACAGTTGCGTGACGCGCGCCACCGTCTCGCCGAAGACCGGCATCAGACGCGTCACCTCGGACCGCCGGCTGCCAGGCAGCACTAGCACCGTGGCCTCGCCGCTTCCCGGTTCGCTGCGCTCGCCAGGCGCTGGCCTCAGCTCGCCGAGCCGCTCGATCAATGGATGCCCGACATAGCTGCAGGTCGGCCCGCCGAGCCGCAGATGGGCGGCAGGCTCGAAAGGCAGGAGCGCCAGGAGATGATCCACATAGGCGCGCATGGTGCGGGCCCGCCCCGGCCGCCAGGCCCAGACCGTCGGGCTGACATAATCGACGATCGGCAGGTCGGGTCGCGCGCGGCGCACGCGCTTGGCCACGCGATGGGTGAAATCCGGACTGTCTATGATGACGAGCATGTCGGGATTGTCGGCGAGCACCGCGGCGGCGGTTTGGTCGATGCGCCGGATCAGCGTCGGCAGCCGGCCGATGACGGCCGAGAACCCCATGACCGCGATATCCGTGAGGGGAAAGAGGCTGACGAGCCCTTCGGCGGCCATCGCATGGCCGCCGACGCCGGAGAAGGCGATCTTGTCCGGCAGTCGCCGGCGCAAGGCGGCCATGAGCTTCGCGCCAAGCTGATCGCCGGATTCCTCGCCCGCCACCAGGAAGATCTTGACGGAGCTCATGGTGCCCCTCGCGCTCCCGCGGCATCGATACCGGGCGCGGTGTCGAATGCTCCCGCTTCGTCGACCGCGATCAGGAAGAGCCCGCGCCTATCAGCCTCGGCGACGGTACGCTCCGGGTCGATGACCAGTGTGGCGCCTGCCGCGATCGCGATGCCCCGCAGCCCCGCCGCTGCGGCCCGGACGACCGTGCGCGGCCCGATCGTCGGCAGGTCGACCCGCAGGTCCTGGCCACGCTTCGGAGCCTTGACGAGAACGCCGCCGTGGATGGCGCGCAGGCGCCGGCCGGAGCGCAGGCTCCTCACACGTTTGAGCATGGCGTCGGTGCCTTCCGGCCCCTCGATGGCGGCAATCCAGCGGGCACAGACGGCAACCGCCTGGCCCACATCAAAGGGCGACAGCGCCGCGAGCGCGGCAAGGCCGACGGCGATGCTCGCCCGGCTCTCGGCATCGGGCGCGACTGCGCCGAGCTGCCCGGATTGGGCAAGCAGTTCCGGGGCGAGACTGTCGATGCCACTGACGACGAAGCCTTGGTCCTCAAGCACGCGCACGACGCCGGTCAGAAGCCCATCGTCGCCAGAGCCGAGAATCGCGGCGATCTCCTCGCGATTGCGGAAGGCGGCAAGCGCACCCATGAAGGCGCCGGGCTTCGGCCGGTTGACGGGGCCGACGAGCACGACTTCCGCCGGAGCCCAGGATCTGAGCGCCGCAAAAGATCGCTTGTAGTCGATGAGGTCCACAACGAGGTCGGCGCGACGCACCAGCGCCCGCTCGGCGAAACCGCGGAAAGCAAGGATCCGAACGGGACGGCCACGGCGTATCAGCGCCTCGGCGAGAAGTCCCGGCAGCGCCCCTCCCCCGGCCAGCAAAGCGACCGGTCCGGCCGCGCGCGGGGCCTGGCTGTGGCCCGGCGCGCCATCCTCCGGGCTCACCCCTCCTGGACCTCGCGCGGCGTGCAGATGGAGCGCTTGCCGCCGGCGCGGATGAATTCGACCATGTCAACGACGACCGTGTTCTGCTCGAATTCAGCGGCGACCTCGTCGACGCGCTCCACGAAGGTGCCATCGCCGCCGAAGAGCAGGCGGTAGGCGCGCCGCAGGCTGTGTATGTCCTCACGGGAAAAGCCACGGCGCTGCAGCCCGACGATGTTCAGACCAGCAAGATGCGCGCGGTTGCCGAGAACCATGCCATAGGGGATGACGTCGTTCTCGACGCCGGAGAGGCCGCCGACGAAGGCATGGCTGCCGACGCGCGCGAACTGAATGATCGCGGCGCCGCCACCGACGATGACATGGTCACCCAGGGTGACATGACCGGCGAGCATCACGTTGTTCGACAGGATGACGTGATCGCCGACCCGACAGTCGTGGCCGATATGCGAATTGGCGAGCAGGGCGCAGCTATTGCCGACGACGGTGGCGAGCCCACCGCCTTCCGTGCCCGGATTGATGGTCACGCCTTCGCGAATGATGCAGTCGTTGCCGATGGTCAGCGTCGACCGCTCGCCGCGGTATTTCAGGTCTTGTGGCTGATGGCCGATCGAGGCGAAGGGAAAGATGCGACTACCCCGGCCGATGGTCGTTTGCCCGGCGACCACCACATGGCTCACCAGCTCGCATTCGTCACCGAGGACGACCTCGGGGCCGACGACACAGAATGGACCGATACGCACGCCCTCACCGAGCTGCGCGCCAGCCTCAATGATCGCCGTCGGGTGAATATTGCTCATACGCTCACTCGATCACGAGCATTGCGCTGACTTCGGCCTCGCAGACGAGCACGCCGCGAACCTTCGCCTCCCCGCGGAACCACCACATGTTGCGACGGTTGTTGAGCTTCTTCATATGGTACTCGACCGTGTCGCCGGGTTCCACGGGCTTGCGGAACTTGGCCTTGTCGATCGTCATGAAATAAACCTCCTTCGGCCTCGCCTTCTCGGCGAGCTGCGCCGCGACACAGAGCGCGCCGGCCGTTTGCGCCATGCCTTCGATCATGAAGACGCCGGGATAGAGCGGACGGCTCGGGAAATGGCCCGAGAACTGCGGCTCGTTGAAGGTCACGTTCTTGATGCCGATGCAGGATTCATCACCCTTCATCTCGATGATCCTGTCGACGAGCAGAAAGGGATAGCGATGCGGCAGATAGCTCAGAATCTGCAGGATATCCGCGGTTTCGAGCCTTGCCGGCACATCCGTCATGAAAAGCATCTCCCCTTCCAGGCGATCACGCGCGGCCTTTGGTCTTGTCCCGTGGATCCTGCCGGGCGGCAAGGTTCTTGAGGCTCGTCACCTCGCGGAACCACTCCCGCACCGGCTTGGCCGGCGTTCCGCCCCAGCGTTCTCCCGCAGGAACATCAGTCGCGACATTGCTGGTCGCGGCGATCTGCGCGCCCGCCCCGATCGTCACATGGCCGATGACGCCGACCTGACCGCCGAGCACGACGAAATCCTCGATCGTCACGCTCCCGGAGATCCCGACCTGCGCCACGATCACGCAGTGACGCCCGATGACGACGTTATGGCCGATCTGCACCAGGTTGTCGATCTTGCTGCCCTCACCGATCACCGTGTCGCGGCTGGCGCCGCGATCGACCGTCGTGTTCGCGCCGATCTCGACGTCGTCCTGGATGATGACGCGGCCGATCTGCGGCACCTTGGCATGGCCGCCCGGCCCCATGGCGAAGCCGAAGCCATCCTGGCCAATGCGCACTCCGCCGTGCAGGATCACCCTGTTGCCGAGGAGGGCATGGAGCACCGACACATTGGGGGCGATGCTCACATCGCGGCCGATCCGCGTCTGTGGGCCGATGACCGCATTGGCGCCGATGATGGTGCCGCTTCCGATTTCCGCCTCGGGACCGACGACCGCCCCCGGATCGACGACGACGCCGGGCTCGAGGCGCGCCGACGCGTGCACAAAGGCGCCGGGTGAAATGCCGACGGCACCGAAAGCCGATTGCGGCCGCGCGGCGGACGGAAAGAGATAGGCAAGCGCTCTGGCAAAAGCACGATATGGCTCGGGCGTGACCAGCGCGACAGCCGACGCGGGCACTCTGGGTGCAAAACGCTGCGAGACGAAACAAGCGCCTGCGCGGGTCGCGACCAGGGCATCGCCATAGCGCGGATTGTCCATATAGGCGATGTCGGCAGGCCCGGCCGTTTCCAACGGCCCTGCCCCGCCAATGCGCAAATCCCCGGCCTCGCCGGCGGGTAGCGCAACGCCTACGAGAGCGGCAAGCTCAGCCAAGGTGGGCTGAGCCACACGCGGAAAAAAGACCGGATCCGTCATAAACGCGACATCTCGAATCGGGAGGGCGGCCCCATCGAATGGGGCCGCCCCGCGCCGAACCCATACACTCAGAAGCTCGTGCCGCCCGAGAAGCGGAACTGCTGCGTCTGATCGCCCGTGGCCTTCGACAGCACCCAAGCATAGTCGAAGCGCAGCGGACCGAGAGGGGACTGCCAGAGCAAGCTCACGCCGACCGATGACCGGATCGTCTTCTTGTCGAGCAGGTTGATGCAGGTCGGCTGGTTCGTATAGTCGGCGAACGGAGTTCCGGCCTGCGGGCAATAAGACGGCACGCCCGGCGGATTGAAGTTCGTTGCGCCGTTATAGCCGAACAGCGTACCGGCATCGGCGAAGACCGCGCCGCGCAGTCCGAGGTCCCGCGGCAGGCCCCAGATCGGGAACTGCACCTCGAGCGAACCGCCGAAGTAGGTCGTGCCGCCGAGGGCATTCGCCTCGTAGTCGCCGTTCATGTCGCGCGGACCGATGCCCGACGGGGCAAAGCCGCGCACCAGCGACGGGCCGAGGAAGAAGTTGTCGACGATGCGCAGGTCCTTGTCGCCGAAGGCTTGCACACGACCGCCCTGGATGCGGACCAAACCGACGACGTCATCGAAGAGCTCGCGATAGTAGCGCGCCTCAGCGGTCGCACGGATGAAGCGGGAGTCGCCACCAGCGCCGGCCACGTCCGGCTTGACTTCGATGTAGAGGCCCGAGTGGGGATTCCGGACGTTGTCCAGAGTGTTGTAGGTGAGCGTTGCACCGACCAGCGACGTGATCGTCTCGCCCGCAGCTTCCTTGATAGCGACCGAGGCCTCGCCGTTGTAGATACAGCTCGGATAAGCGCCCGTGATGCCGGGGATCGGATACCAGCAGTCGTTATAAGGATCGTCCGTGTCGTTCGGGATCTTGAGGTTCGACTGATAGAGCGAGTAGCGCAGCGTGACCGTCGTGCTCTCGTCGATCGGCAAGCCAAGTCGCAGCTGACCACCGGTGACGCGGTTCGTGTAGCGCGAGTACTGGGTGTTGTCGGTGTATTTCGAGAACAGATCGAAGCCGGCGGCCATGCGCTGGCCGAGGAAGTAAGGCTCCGTGAAGGAGAAGTCGACGCCCTGGGCACGCTGGCCCCACGAGCCGGCGAGGCGCACATATTGCCCGCGGCCGAGGAAGTTCGACTCGGAGACCGCGACCTCGCCGATGAAGCCATCCGCGGTCGAATAGCCACCCGACACCGAGAACTGGCCGGTCGGCTGATCCTCAACATCGATATTGACGATCACGCGATCGGGGGACGACCCCGGCTCGTTGGTGATACGCACCGATTTGAAATAGCCGAGGTTGTTCAGGCGCCGCAGGGCACGGTCGATAAGAACCTTATTGAAGGCGTCGCCTTCGCCGATGTCGAGCTCGCGCCGGATGACATAGTCACGGGTGCGCGTGTTGCCGCGGATATTGATGCGCTCGATATAGACCCGCGGTCCCTCGTCGACGATGTAGTCGATGCTGATGGTATGGGTTGCGGGATCACGAACGCCGGCCGGGCGCACCTGGGTGAAGGCATAGCCGCGACGGCCGAGTTCGGTCGTCACGCGGTCGAGCGACTTCTCGACCGCTTCGGCGTTGTAGACGTCGCCCGGGTCAGTCGTAACGTAGCGATCGAGTTCCGCCGACGGCACGGCGGGGATATTGGATTCGACCCGCACATTGCTGACCCGATAAGGCTGCCCTTCATCGACCGTGATGGTGACAATGTAGCCGCCCTTGGCCTCGTCGAAGACCACATTCTCAGACACGATGCGGAAGTCGGCGTAGCCGTTCTTGAGGTAATAGCGGCGGATGAGCTCCTCGTCGGCGGCGAGACGGTCCGGATCATAGACGTCGGACGTTTTCAGCCAGGAGAGGAAGTTCATCTCGGTGGTCGTCATCAGCCCGCGCAGCTTCGAGCTGGAGAAGGCGTGATTGCCGACGAAATTGATTTCCTTGACGCCCGTCTTGTCGCCCTCGTCGATCGTGAAGACGACGTCGAGCCGACCGTTCGGCAGATCGACCGTGCGTGCCGTAACCGAGGCCAATCCGCGCCCGGACCGGCGATAGATCTCGCGGATGCGCTGGATATCGGCGTCGACGGTGGCCTGGCTGTAAGGCGAATTCGCCCGGGTCTGCACCTCCGAGCCCAAGACGTCCTTATTGAGCTTCTTGTTGCCTTCGAAGGCAACCCGGTTGATCAGGTCGTTTTCCGACACCGTCACGACGATATTGCCGCCGCGCTTCGCTACCTGCACGTTTCGGAACATGCCGGAGGCGATCAGTGCGCTGCGGATTTCCGCCGGAGAAGCCGAGGGATTTGTGATGTAGGACCGAACGGCGTCGGCATCGACCCGCCGATTGCCCTGAACGACAACGGACTGCGCCGATGCACTGCTGGCGAACCCCACCAAGAGGGAGAGCGCCAGAAGTCCCGTGCGAAGCCCCTTTACCAGGTGCTGGCTTCTTTTGGTCGTCAGCGTCATCAGGTGCCGCCTCTTTGTTCTTTTCTCTGCCGAATTAACGGCCCGCATCAATCCCATAGGGCGAATAACGCTTCTACAGAGTTTACTCGTCCATGCAAACGTACAAACACCGTTAACAAATTTTTCCCCGCGTACCGTGACCTCCGGGTCACGTCGCCTTCTGGCCGAAGCTCAGCCCAAGATGCGCGAGATCGTTCCAGGTCACGAACAGCATCAGCATCACCACGAGTGCGAGGCCGATGCGAAAGCCGATCTCTTGAGCGGTCTCGCTCAGGGGCCGGCCACGCAACGCTTCGATCGCATAGAACAGAAGATGCCCCCCATCGAGCAGCGGGATCGGAAACAGATTGATCAGGCCGATCGACACCGACAACACCGCCGCCAGATTGAGAAGCGCGAAGAACCCGCCAACGGACGCAACCTTGCCCGACACTTCGGCGATGCGGATGGGGCCCGAAAGCTGATCCGTTGATTCTCTGCCGCTGAAGAGTCTTGCCACATAAACGGCGGTTCGGTCCACGATGAACCACGTCTCGCTCGCACCGACCTGGAGCGACTCCACGAGGCCGAAGCGCTGGACATGCCAGTTGGCGGGATCGCCGGATGCCGCCTGCAGGCCAAGCACGCCGATGCGCTGGGGTCCGAAGGGCGTGGTGATCTCGCGCAGGTCTGGGGCGGCGGACAAGGTGATCTCCTGTCCGTCGCGTTCGACCTGGAAGCTCATGGTTTCGCCGGCGCGGCCGCTCACGACGCGCTGCATATCGGCGAAGGCGGTGATCGGCTCGCCGTCGATGGAGAGGATAAGATCACCACCGTGAAACCCGGCTCGTTCCGCTGCACTTCCCGGCTGCACCGCCTCGACCTTCGGCACGAGCACCTGCCGTCCGCCGAGATAGGCCGCGCCGCCGAAGATGGCGATCGCCAAGAGGAAATTGGCGATTGGACCGGCAGCGACGATCGCCGCCCTGCGCCCGACCGACTTGTGGAAAAAGCTGACCCGGCGCTCTTCCTCGCTCAGATGGTCGAGGGCCTCGCGATCCGGCATGCTAGCGGCATTGGCGTCGCCGGCGAATTTCACATAGCCGCCGAGCGGAATAGCCGAGATCTTCCAGCGCGTGCCGCGCCGGTCGGTCCAGCCGATGAGCTCCTTGCCGAAGCCGATGGAAAAAGCCTGCACGCCGACGCCGCACCAGCGGCCGACGAGGAAGTGTCCGAGCTCGTGGATGAACACCACGAGCGTCAGGACGAAGAGGAAGGGAACGATATAGCCGACGAGCGAACTCGTCGCTGCGCCAAAGGCGCTGAAGATTTCCATGACTTAAGCTCTCAGGCCATCGTGGGTCAGGCGTCGCGTCGCAACGAAGCAATTGAGGGAACAAGGTTATCACATTATGACGCGACAGCCCCGCAGCACGTACAGAACACCTGATCCCACCTTCACACGCCCCGCATAGGATACTGTCCCCGATGAGGATCTGCCGTGCAAGATACACGGTGGGGGAAACCGCGACCTTTCACAGGGCCACGATGAACAGGCAATCACGGCGAGAGCGAGGCTATCTCAGGCCAGCTGGATGAGGAGGCCGAGGCCGACGAGAAGCGACACCGCCCAGAAGGAATCGAGCCGGTCCATCAGGCCGCCGTGCCCGGGGATAATGCTGCCCGTATCCTTCACGCCGACACGGCGCTTCAGCGCCGATTCTGCCAGGTCGCCGGCTTGCGAAGCGATGGCCGCAACGGCCGAAGCGACCAAGATGATCCAGGTGGCAAAGGGAGCCGGCCCTCCCACGAGGGAGGTTCCGGCGACGAGCCAGCCGGCGAAGGCACCGGTTGCAACACCGCCGAGGAAACCGGACCATGTCTTCTTCGGGCTGACCCGCGGCCAGAGTTTCGGGCCGCCGATCAGGCGCCCACAGGCATAGGCGAGGACGTCAGTGGTCCAGACCACCGCGAATATCCACAGCACCAGAAGCAGGCCCCACTCGCCCTGGCGCGCCGCCACCGGCACGATCGCAATGACCGCCGCGTAGAGAACGCCCGCGATGCGCGCCGCGCGTTTGGCCCTGCTGCCGTTCCGGCCGATGCCGGCCAAGAGGGCCGCGGCCGCGATCAGCAGCCCGCCAACGAGGGCACCGGCGAGATGGAGCGCGAGCGCCGCCGCCGCGACCAGGAGCGCAACCGCCCGCGCTCGCTGCCGTATCACCTCCTGCTGGTCGGTCAGGGACTGCCATTCATAGGCGACGCCGCCGGCTGCCACCGCCCAGATCAGCGCAAAGGGAAGTCCGCCCCAGAAGGTCGCTCCGAGCACGGCCGCTGCGAGCACGATGCCCGACAGAATCCTGAGCGCCAGTTCGGAACTCGTTCGCGATCGAGCAGGTCCTTCGGCCGGCTCCGCACCATCGCCCATCGTCAGCCCGTCGCGCTGCTCAAGCCGCCGAAGCGACGTTCCCGGCGCTGGAATTCGGCAAGCGCCTCCTCGAAGGCTTGGCGATCGAAATCCGGCCACAGCACGGGCGTGAAGACGAATTCGGCATAGGCCGCCTGCCACAGCAGGAAATTTGACAGGCGCTGCTCGCCCGAGGTTCGGATGACGAGATCGGGATCCGGAATCTCGGCCGTGTCGAGATGCCGGCTGAGCGCATCGCTGTCGATGGCGTCGAGCGTCAGGCGTCCGGCTGCAACTTCCGCGGCGAGGCTTCGCGCCGCCCGCACGATCTCTTGGCGGCCGCCGTAATTGAAGGCGACGACGAGCGTCAGCGCCGTATTGTTGCGCGTCAGGCTTTCGGCTTCGGCCAGCAGGCCGACGACGTCCGGCGCGAGCCCCTCGCGCGTGCCGATGATGCGCACACGTACATTGTTGCGATGAAGCTCGGCCAAGTCGCGCCGCACGAAATGGCGCAGCAGGCTCATCAGTTCTGCCACCTCGGCGGCGGGCCTGCTCCAGTTCTCCGCCGAGAACCCGTAGATCGTCAAATAACGAATGCCGAGATCACCGGCCGTCCGCACGGTTGCCCGGAGCGCTTCCATACCCCGGCGATGGCCCTCGAAGCGCGGCAATCCGCGGCGGGCGGCCCATCGGCCGTTCCCGTCCATGATGATCGCCACATGCGCCGGAAGCGCGCCGTCGGGACGGGAACCTGTGAGCATCGGCTTCTCGGGCGACGCGCTCATGCCCTGCCCCCGACGGGCCGAGGCCTCGATCGCCATGAAAAAGACCCGGGGAACGCGAGCCGACTTGCCGCACCGGAGGGGCGGAGCAAAGGCTCTGAGAGGAAACCGGCGTTCATGAAATTGCTCTTGCCCCCATGGCTCGGCTCGCCAAGCGCCCCGCAAACCAGCCTCGAGCAACCGCCTCGCCGACCGATCCATGCTCGCCGGACAGATGGGCCCGTCCCGCGGCGATCAGACCTGCAGGATTTCCTTTTCCTTGGTTCCCAGCAGCTGGTCAATTTCGGCGATGGTCTGGTCGGTGGCCTTTTGCACCAGATCCGCTTCGCGAGCCTGATCATCCTCGCTGATCTCGCCGTCCTTGGCGAGCTTCTTGAGATGGTCGAGACCGTCGCGGCGGACATGCCGGGCGGCGATGCGCGCGTCCTCGGCATATTTATGCGCGACCTTCACCATCTCCTTGCGCCGCTGCTCCGTCATCTCCGGAATGCGCAAGCGGATGACCTGGCCTTCGGTCTGCGGGTTGAGACCGAGGTCGGATTCGCGAATGGCCTTCTCCACGGCGGCCACCATGCCCCGATCCCAAACCTGGACGCTGATCAGGCGCGGTTCAGGCACGCTGACCGTGGCGACCTGATTGATCGGCATCGTGGCACCATAGGCCTCGATCTGGATGGGATCGAGAAGATTGGGGGAGGCGCGGCCGGTGCGGAGGCTCGCGAGATCGTGGCGAAAGGCCTGCACGGCTCCCTGCATGCGCCGCTTGACATCGGAGAGGTCGAAAGGCGTGGCAGTCATTTCAGAATGGCCCTTGTGTTCTCTGTCTTGCGCGACGATGAGCGCGGCTCGCCCCCCAGGTCAAGCGCGGCGCATGGAATCCTCGCGTGGGATCGGCTCCAGCCCTAACGCCTTTTTTCCCGCAAGGAAACCGTCGGGTCGTTCAAGATGGGCCGAGCGCGGCTGTTCGTCGCCTCGAAATGGTGTCTCTTCAGGGGGCGACGATGGTGGCGTGCCCTTCCCCGTCGAGCACACGGCGAATGGCTCCCTGCTCCAGGATCGAAAAAACGACGATCGTGAGCCCCGCCTCGCGCGCCAGCGCAAAGGCGGCAGTGTCCATGACCTTCAGATTCTTGGCGATCGCCTCGTCGTGGGTCAGGCTGTCGAAACGTGTGGCGGTCGGGTCCTTCTTCGGGTCGGCGCTGTAGACGCCGTCCACATTCGTCGCCTTCAGCAGGGCTTCGCAGGACAATTCCGCCGCCCGCAGCACGGCGGGCGTATCGGTCGTGAAATAAGGATTGCCGAGGCCGCCGCCGAGCACCACCACTTTGCCGTGGGCGAGATGATCGAGGGCACGCCGGCGCGCATAGCTTTCGCAGAGCGACGGCATGGGAACGGCCGACATCGCCCGCGCCGGAACCCCGGCCGCCTCGATCGCATGTTCGAGAGCGAGCGCATTCATCACCGTGCCGAGCATACCGATGGAATCAGCCGTCGGCCTGTCGAGGCCCTTGTTCAGCCCCTGCACCCCGCGGAAGAAATTGCCGCCGCCCACGACGATCGCAATCTCGTGGCCGGCTTGGGCCGCGGTCGCGATATCGTTGGCGACTTGCGTCAGCATCTGGCCGCTGAGCCCAGCGCTGCCGGATCCGGCCAAAACCTCGCCCGAGAGTTTGATGAGCGCCCGCTTGATCCGCATCCGTCAGGTCTCTCCGTTGTCTCGTCTCAGCATTGGACCATCCCGGCCCATATGAAAACGGCGCCTGATGGCGCCGTTGTCGTTCGTCAGCTCTGGCCGCCGGCCGCCGCCGCTACCTCGGCGGCGAAATCGGCTTCCTCTTTCTCGATACCCTCGCCGAGGGCATAGCGTACGAAACCGGTGAGCTTGATCGGCCCGCCGACGCGCCCTTCGGCCTCCTTCAGGACCTGAGCCACCGATTTCGAGGGCTCATGAATGAAGGCCTGGTCGAGGAGGCAGACCTCCTTGAAATAGGTCTTGAGGCCGCTGTCGACGATCTTCTCGACGACATTGGCAGGCTTGCCCGCATGCTTTTCGGCGAGAATGGCCTTTTCGCGCGCCACCGTCTCGGCGGGCAAACCAGCCGAATCGAGCGCCAGCGGATTGGCGGCCGCGACATGCATGGCGATCTGGCGCCCCAGCGTGCCGAGCTGCGTGACGTCCCCCGTCGATTCCAGCGCGACGAGGACGCCGATCTTGCCGAGCCCATCGCCGACGGCATTATGCACGTAGGTGGCGATGATACCCTGGCTGACCGCGAGCTTCGCCGCACGGCGGATCGTCATGTTCTCGCCGATGGTGGCGATGAGTTCCTGGAGGCGATCCTTGACGGTCGTCTGCGAGCCCGGGAAATGCGCCTGCTCGATCGCCTCGACCGTCGGCTCGACATTGAGCGTGAGCTTTGCCACCTCGCGCACGAAGGCCTGGAAATTGTCGTTGCGCGCGACGAAATCGGTCTCGGAATTCACCTCGACAATGGCCGCCGAGTGGCCGGGCGACTCCACCGCGACGAGACCTTCCGCAGCGACGCGGCCGGACTTCTTGGCAGCCTTCGAAAGGCCCTTCTTGCGCAGCCAGTCGACCGCGGCCTCGATGTCGCCATCCGTCTCCGTCAGCGCCGTCTTGCAGTCCATCATGCCCGCGCCGGTCTTCTCGCGGAGCTCCTTCACCATCGCCGCGCTGATGCTGGCCATCGTCATCCCTCGTCATGATCGGCCGTGCCCCGCTTCTTCTCAAGCGCGAGGCCGGCCAGAGGTCAATCATCGCTCAAACATAACAGCGGAGCAGGCATTCCGATCCTCGGAAGGGCCTGCCCCGGAGCGTCATCGATTCACGCGGTCGCCGCCTTTCGGCCGGACCACCCGAATGCTCTGTCGTCGTCAAATCGGCCGGCGGAGACATCCCGCCGGCGCGATTTCCCTCTTGCTCAGCTCACCGCCTCGGTGAGCGCGCGGGCCTGGGCGACCCAGCCGTCGCGCTCGATGCGGCCGTGCAGCTTCAGCTCGGCGTCGAGGGCGGCGATATCTTCCGGCTTGAGCGCGGCGATCTGCCAATAATGGAAGATCCCGGCCTCGTTCAGATTCTTTTCGAGCTCGGGACCGACGCCGTTCAAGTTGGTCATGTCGTCGGGCGCACCACGGGGAGCACCGAGCCGCTCGAACACGTCTTCCGACGTCGACGCGGCCGGAACAT
Source organism: Chelatococcus sp. GCM10030263 (assembly GCF_042666455.1). Classification (NCBI taxonomy): domain Bacteria; kingdom Pseudomonadati; phylum Pseudomonadota; class Alphaproteobacteria; order Hyphomicrobiales; family Chelatococcaceae; genus Chelatococcus; species Chelatococcus sp. GCM10030263. The sequence continues at coordinate 451,840 of NZ_JBHTDB010000016.1, forward strand.
CTTCTACCGGCAGCTCCTCGACCATGGGCGCTTCCGCCTCGCCCATATCCATGCCCATATCGCCGTGACCGCGCGAGATGCCGTCGATGGCGGCGCGGGCGACGAGGTCGCAATAGAGCACGATCGCCCGACCGGCGTCGTCGTTGGCCGGAACGGCGAAGGTGATCCCGTCGGGATCGCTGTTGGTGTCGACGATGGCGGCCACCGGAATGCCGAGGCGTTGCGCCTCCTTAATGGCGAGCTGCTCCTTATTCGTGTCGATCACGAACAGGAGATCGGGCGTGCCGCCCATGTCCTTGATGCCGCCAAGGGCGCGCTCGAGCTTCTCGCGCTCCCGCGAGAGCATGAGGCGCTCCTTCTTGGTCAGGCCCTGGGCGCCGGACGTCAGCGTCTCGTCGAGCTTGCGCAGGCGCTGGATCGAGCCGGAAATCGTCTTCCAGTTGGTCAGCATGCCGCCGAGCCAGCGCGAGTTCACGTAATACTGTGCCGAGCGCTTGGCAGCATCGGCGACCGCATCAGCAGCCTGACGCTTGGTGCCCACGAAGAGCACGCGTCCGCCGGCGGCGACTGTGTCGGAAATCGCCTGCAGTGCCCGATAGAAGGCCGGCACCGTCTGGGCGAGATCGATGATGTGGATATTGTTACGCGTGCCGAAGATGAACTGTTCCATCTTCGGATTCCAGCGGTGGGACTGGTGGCCGAAATGCGCACCAGCTTCCAGCAGCTGGCGCATCGAGAAATCGGGAAGCGCCATCTCTATTTGTCTCCGGTTCATGCCTCCGCGGAGCCTTGGCCGGATAACCGGCCACCGGATTGCCCGGGTGGGCTTACTCCGCGTGTGGGATGGGCGCGCTTATACGGGTCGGAGCACCAAGACGCAAGTCTTTGCGGCGCTGCAACGATACTGGTCGTTCCGGAGCCACGTGAGCGGAATGACCTTTGCGGCCAATGCGCTCCACGGCGCAACCCGGACCGCCGTCGCGCGGCGCTCCGCTAGGGCGATATCCCTCAATGCATCTCGACGTGGACCACGCCCGGAATGGCGCGTAGCGCGCTCGCTATCTGCGGCGTCGTCGGGTAACGGCCGGGAAGCTTCACCTCGACCTCCTGCTTCTCCTCGAGCATCAGCACGAGCGAAACGTCGCCGTCGCCGCGCGCCTTGAGCCGCTCGGCCACGATCGGCAGTGGCGCCTCGTCGCGCACGAAGATGCGCAGGCTCTTGTGATGTTTCGACACGGCCGAATCGAGCGGCTCGACCGATTGGATGCGCGCCCTCACCTCCTCGCCCTCGGCCGAAGCCTGCACGAGCAGGATGACCGCCTTGCCGGGCTCGAGTAGATCGCGGAACTGCATCAAGCCCTCGGCGAAGATGATGGCCTCGAAATGCCCGCTCTGATCCGACACGGTGACGATGCCCATTTTCGAGCCGCTCTTCGTGCGCCGCTCGGTGCGGTCGAGGACGGTTGCGGCTAGCCGCCCCATGCTCGTTCCGCCGCGCACGGCGCGGGCGAAGTCGCTCCAGCGCTGCACCCTCAGCTTTTCCAGAAGCGCACCATATTCGTCGAGCGGATGACCGGTGAGGAAGAAGCCCGCCGCGTCATATTCCTTCTGCAAACGCTGGGCCGGCAGCCAGGGCTCGTAGGGCGGGATGCGCAGCGGCTCGGGCTCGGCCGTGGGGCCACCGAAGAAATCATTCTGCCCATCGGTCTGCGCCGCGACGGTGCGGGCCGCGACCGCCATCATGGCGTCGATGGCCGCAAAGGCGCGCGCGCGATCGGGTTCGAGCTCGTCGAAAGCACCCGCCGCGATCAGCGCTTCGAGCGTGCGCTTGTTGACGAGCCGCGGATTGAAGCGGCGGGCGAAATCGGCGAGGTCGCCGAAGGGCTTCTCGCCCCGGGATGCGACCAGCCCTTCCACGGCGTGGCGGCCGACGCCCTTGAGCGCCGCCAGCGCATAGCGGATGACACCCTGCTCCTCGGCATCGTAATGCACCTCGAAGACGACGCCTGACCGGTTGATCGAGGGTGCTTCCACCTTGATCCCCAGGCGCTCGGCCTCGCGCCGAAATTCGGACAGCTTGTCGGTATTGTCGAGTTCGAGCGTCATCGACGCGGCCAGGAACTCGACCGGGTAATTCGCCTTGAGATAGGCGGTTTGATAGGAGACTAGCGCATAGGCCGCCGCATGGCTCTTGTTGAAGCCGTAGTCGGCAAATTTGGCGAGAAGGTCGAATATCTCGTCGGCGAGCTGCTTGGTGAGGCCGCGCTCGATGGCGCCCGACACGAAACGCTCGCGCTGGGCATCCATCTCCGCCTTGATCTTCTTGCCCATGGCACGGCGCAGGAGATCGGCTTCGCCAAGCGAGTAGCCCGACAGCGCCTGCGCGACCTGCATCACCTGTTCCTGGTAGATGATGATGCCGAAGGTCTCGTTGAGGATCGGCCGCAGCTTCTCGTGGAGGTACCACTCCGCCTCCGGCTCCCCCTGGCCGTGCTTGCGCGCGCAATAGACGGGAATATTGGCCATGGGACCGGGACGATAGAGCGCGACGAGGGCGATCAGGTCCTCCAGCCGGTCGGCGCGCATCTCGACGAGCGCCTTGCGCATGCCGGTGCTTTCCACCTGGAAGATCGCGACCGTCTCGCCACGGCCGAGAACCTCGTAGGTCTTGCGATCGTCGAGCGGAATGGTCGCCAGATCGATGGCGATGCCGCGCTTCTTGATGAGGTCGACGGCGGTGCGCAGAACGGTGAGCGTCTTGAGGCCCAGGAAGTCGAATTTGACGAGCCCCGCCGGCTCCACCCATTTCATGTTGAACTGGCTGACGCGCATGCCCGAGCGCGGATCGCGATAGAGTGGCACCAGCTCTTCGAGCGGCCGGTCGCCGATGACGATGCCGGCCGCATGGGTCGAGGCGTGGCGGTGCAGCCCCTCGAGCTTCTGGGCGATGCCGAGCATGCGCCCGACGACCGGCTCTTCCTTGGCGGCCGCCTGCAGTTTCGGCTCGTCCTCGATCGCCTTCTTCAGGGTGACCGGATTGGCCGGATTCTGCGGCACGAGCTTGGTCAGCTTGTCGACCTGCCCATAGGGCATTTCGAGCACGCGGCCGACGTCGCGCATGACGCCGCGCGCCTGCAGGGTGCCGAAGGTGATGATCTGGGCCACCTTGTCCTCTCCGTAGCGGCTCTGGACATAGGAGATCACCTCCTCGCGCCGATCCTGGCAGAAGTCGATGTCGAAGTCCGGCATCGAGACGCGGTCGGGATTGAGAAAGCGCTCGAAGAGCAGCCCGAAGCGCAGGGGATCGAGGTCGGTGATGGTGAGCGAATAGGCGACGAGCGAGCCCGCGCCCGATCCGCGGCCAGGCCCGACCGGAATGTCGTGCGCCTTCGCCCATTTGATAAAGTCCGAGACGATGAGGAAGTATCCCGGATATTGCATGCGCTCGATGACCGAGAGCTCGAAATCGAGCCGCGCGCGGTAATCGGCCTCGGTCAAGCCCGGCGCCGGCGGATGCATCGCGAGCCGCGCGGTGAGCCCCTCCTCCGCCTGGCGCCGCAGTTCCGCCCCCTCATCGACCTCGATGCTGCCGAAGCGCGGCAGAATGGGCTTGCGCGTGCGCGGCCGATAGGCGCAGCGCATGGCGATCTCGACCGTGGATTGAAGCGCCTCGGGCAGGTCCGAGAAGAGCTTCACCATCTCGGCACGCGTCTTGAAATTATGCCGGTTTGTCAGGCGTCGACGCTTGTCGTCGGCGACCAGCCGGCCCTCGGCAATGGCGAGCAGCGCATCATGGGCTTCGTAGTCGTCGGCCTTGGCGAAGAAGGGTTCGTTGGTGGCAACGAGCGGTACGCTGGAGGCATAGGCGAGGCGCAGGAGCTCGGGCTCGACCAGCGCCTCTTCGTCGCGGCCATGGCGCTGGAGCTCCACATAGAGCCGATCGCCGAAGATCTCCATCAGCCGTCTGAGGCGGTCGGCTGCGAGATCGGAGCGTCCCTCGCGCAGCGCCGTATCGAGGGGACCGCCGGGACCACCGGTCAGCGCGATCAGCCCTTCCTGAAGCTCGTCCAGAAGGCTGAGGGGCACATGTGTCCCCTCGCCTGTCGGCGTGTCGAGAAAGGCGCGGCTCGTCAGCCGCATGAGATTGCCATAGCCCTCGGCGGTTGCCGCGAGCAACACGACATGCGGCAGCGTTCTCGGCCCAAGGGGCTGGCGTACCGTCGGATCCGGCGGCTCGAATTCGACCGTGAGCTGCAGCCCGGCAATCGGCTGAATGCCGGCACCGGCGAGCTTTTCCGAGAACTCGAGCGCCCCGAAGAGATTGTTCGTGTCGCTGAGCGCCAGCGCCGGCATGCCGTCGGCCTGCGCCAGCTTCGTCAACACGGGGATCGTCAGCGCGCCTTCGAGCAGAGAATAGGACGAATGGACATGGAGATGAACGAAGCCGACGTCGCTGAAGATCTTATCCATGATCCGAGAACTTTATCCGCTGCAGCCCAGGGCACGGCTCGACCTTAAGGCACGACAGGCCACGGTCGAGGGGGCACGCGCGACTATCTGTGGATTCGCGCCGACTGTCAGGCGGGCAGGCTCGCGGCGCTGGCCCATAGCCCGATCATCGCGACGAAAAGTCCAAGCGATGCCAGTTCGACAACTCGCCCGAAAAACCATTGCACCATGACGGCCTCCTCAGTGTTTCTTCTATGTTCCATTATGTACGTGTTTTGTTCTTGAACAAGTGCTGATGATGCTCCCGTGCGGGGTGAGCGCGCTGAGGGTTAATGATGTGTTGCGTGCTTGGGCAGACGGCAGGGGAATGTTACCCGGCGGGCGCAGAAGGGCGATCACAGGGGCCAAGCCCCTGCGTCACCATTCGCATGCGGATCAATTGCGGTAGAACGCCTAATCCAGCGAGACGACTATGCCGTCGCGGATTGTGACCCGCCGGTCCATACGCTGGGCGAGCTCACGGTTGTGGGTGGCGATGATCGCGCCGACGCGCGCCGCTCGCACGAGCGCGATCAATGTCGCGAAGACATGATCGGCGGTATGCGGGTCGAGATTGCCGGTGGGCTCGTCGGCGAGGAGCACGCGCGGGCCGTTGGCGACGGCACGGGCGATCGCCACCCGCTGCTGTTCGCCGCCAGAGAGCTCCGCCGGCCGGTGATCGAGGCGCTGGGCAAGACCGAGGAAGCTCAGAAGATCGGTCGCGCGCTGGCGCGCCACGTGCTTGTCGAGACCGCGGATGAGCTGCGGCATGACGACATTCTCGAGGGCGGAAAACTCCGGCAGGAGATGGTGGAACTGATAGACGAAGCCGATGTCGACCCGTCGCAAGCGCGTTCGCTCGGCATCGTCGAGGGCAACCGTCGGCTTGGCGCCGACATAGACCTCGCCCGCGTCCGGCCGCTCCAAGAGCCCGGCGACATGGAGAAGGGTCGATTTGCCCGTGCCGGAGGGGGCGACAAGCGCCACGATCTCGCCGGGCCAAACGGCGAGATCGGCCCCACGGAGGATATCGAGCGTCGATGTTCCCTGCACATAGCGCCGTTCGACACGCGACAGGAAGAGAGCGGGAGGCGGAGGCGTCGTCATCCGCTCATCCGTAGCGCAAGGCTTCGACTGGATCGAGCCGTGCGGCCCGCCAGCTCGGGTAGAGCGTCGCGATGAGCGAAAGGATGATGGCCGTCGCCACCACGGTGACCACCTCGCCGGGTTCGATCACCGCCGGCAGGCGGCTGAGGAAATAGAGCTCGGCGGGAAAGAGATTGGTGTTCGTCAGCTGCGACAGGAAGGCCCGGATTGATTCCACATTGAGCGCGATGGTGAGGCCGAGGAAAAAGCCGGCCAGGGTTCCGACGATGCCTATGGAGGCGCCGGTAATGAGGAACACGCGCATGATCGCGCCGCGCGTCGCCCCCATGGTGCGCAGGATCGCGATATCCTCGCCCTTGTCCTTCACGAGCATGATGAGGCCGGAAACGATATTCAGGGCGGCCACCAGCACGATCAGCGTCAGGATGAGGAACATCACATTGCGCTCCACCTCGAGCGCCGAGAAGAAGGTGCGGTTACGCTGCCGCCAGTCGCTCATCATGATCGGCCGGCCGGCGGCGGCGTCGATGCGGTCGCGGGCGGCATCGACGGCGTCGGCGTCCCTGAGGAAGACCTCGATCACGCTGACATCGCCGTCACGATTGAAGAAGTTCTGGGCCTCCGGCAAGGGCATGAAGACGAAGGTGCTGTCGAATTCCGACATGCCGATCTCGAAGATGGCGACCACCGGATAGGACTTGATGCGCGGCGCTACCCCCATCGGCGTGGCCGCGCCCCGCGGCGAGATGATGGTCAGCGTATCCCCTACCCTCACCCCAAGGAATTCGGCGAGCCTGCGGCCTATGGCGACGCCGCCCTTCTCGTCGAAGCCGGCGAGCGTTCCCTCGCGGATCGTGCCGGCGATATAGGGGATGCGCGCGAGATCGGCCTCGCGCACGCCGCGCACCAGCGCGCCGTTGTTGTTGCCGGTCTGCGCAGAGGAAGCGAGGGCCTGACCCTCGACGAGCGGCACGGCGAGCGAAACGCCGTCGACAGCCTCGATGCGCTTGGCCACCTCGGCGTAGTCGGTCAGGGGGCTGTCGATCGGCTGGACGAAGATATGGCCGTTCACGCCGACGATCTTCGACAGGAGCTCCTCGCGGAAGCCGTTCATCACGGACATGACCACGATAAGGGTGGCGACGCCCAGAGTGATGCCGAGAAAGGAGAAACCGGCGATGACGGAAATGAAGCCTTCGCGGCGCCGTGCTCGTAGATAGCGCCAAGCCAACATCCACTCGAATGCTGCGAAGGGGCGCGTCGAATCCACCTCGGGTTCTGCCGTCATCCGATCCTTGTCTCCGGCCCCCTCACCACCCCGATATCACCCCGCAACCTTGTTGACCGCCTCCTCGATGGTGAGGAGTTCCCGCTCGCCGGTCGCGCGCCGCTTCACCTCGACCTTGCCTTCGGCGAGGCTCTTCGGCCCGACGACGATCTGCCACGGCAGGCCGATGAGATCGGCACTGGCGAATTTAGCACCCGGGCGGTCGTCGGTGTCGTCGTAGAGCGCCTCGCGGCCGCGCAGGGCGAGCGCCTTGTAGATGCGCATCGCCGCATCGTCGGTCGCCGTATCGCCCACCTTGAGATTGATGAGCGCCACGTCGAAGGGGGCGACGGCATCCGGCCAGATGATGCCCTTGTCGTCATGGCTCGCCTCGATCAAGGCGGCGACGAGCCGCGACGGGCCGATGCCATAGGAGCCCATATGAACGGGGACTTCCTGGCCGTCGGGCGCGGTCACGGTCGCCCGCATCGGCGCGGAATATTTGGTGCCGAAATAGAAGATATGGCCGACCTCGATGCCGCGCGCCGACAGGCGTTTGTCGTCGGGAATTGCAGCATAGCGGGCCTCCTCGTGCTTTTCCGAGGTGGCGGCATAGAGCGAGGTCCACTGGTCGACGATCGCCTGCAGGCCCGCGCCATCGTCGAAATCGGTGTCGGCGGCCGGAATGGGAAAGTCGATGAAGTCCTTGTGGCAGAACACTTCGCTCTCGCCGGTATCGGCGAGGATGATGAACTCGTGCGAAAGATCGCCGCCGATCGGCCCGGTGTCGGCCTGCATCGGGATGGCGCTCAGCCCAAGGCGCGCAAAGGTTCTGAGATAGGCCACGAACATCTTGTTGTAGGAATGGCGTGCGCCCGCTTGGTCCACATCGAAGGAATAGGCGTCCTTCATGAGGAATTCGCGCGAGCGCATGGTGCCGAAGCGCGGCCGGATCTCGTCGCGGAACTTCCACTGCACATGATAGAGATTGAGCGGCAAGTCCTTGTATGACTTGACATAAGCGCGAAAGATCTCGGTGATCATCTCCTCATTGGTCGGGCCGTAGAGCATCTCGCGCTCATGCCGGTCGGAGATGCGCAGCATTTCCTTGCCATAGGCTTCGTAGCGCCCCGACTCCCGCCAGAGATCGGCCGATTGGATGGTGGGCATCAGAAGCTCGATGGCGCCCGAGCGGTTCTGCTCCTCGCGCACGATCCCAGCCACTTTGTTGAGCACCTTCAGGCCGAGTGGCAGCCAAGCATAGATCCCGGCGGATTCCTGACGAACAAGGCCGGCGCGCAACATCAGGCGGTGGGAAACAATCTCTGCTTCCTTGGGCGTTTCACGCAGGACCGGGAGAAAATATCGGCTGAGGCGCATCGTGACCTTGCATCAGGAGATTTGACGATCATTGAGATTCGGCACGGCTGAGACAATACCTATGACGCTAAAAATACAAGCAGTTCCACGGGATATACCGTGCCGGCCGTGCCCTTGTCCTCGTCGCCCATCGCTCGGCGCCACATTGGTGTCGATCGACCTGCAGCTAAAGCGATCAATTCGGGCAAAAACAAAGCCGCAATTTTCGTGGGCATGACAGATTTATGTCGGCAGGTTTTCATCGGGCCGCAGAGCGAAAGGGCCGACCGAGATCATACTTGCAGATCCAGCCGCAAGCCTTTGCGAGTTCTATAGATTTAGAAAAAACTAAAAAGGATGCAAAAAATGCAGGCAAGCCCTGCACAAAAGGATGACAAGCCGGCTTGGTTAGCGTATGAATTGTGGCGGATGAATGTCCTCGGCAGGCCATCGGCAGCTGAGGGCTCGGTCCAGGTCTCGGGAGGAAATATCGCCTTATGAACGAGGCGCCAATCGCGCCCATGTCCGGAACGAGGCGATTCAAGAACAAAATGTTCTTAAAGCAAGGCGGAAGCCTTGCTTTTTTTATGTGTCATCGACAACTGCCCGAACCGCGGCTGGCGCTTAAATTTTCACCAACTGTACGATAACGCTGATGATCACAAAGACCACGGCTGCCACCAGCGTATTGACGAGCGCCTTGCGCAACAATTGCGGGTGCTGCGGTGCGCCGGGCTCGGTACCGTGGGTCACCTCGCCACCGTCCTCGGTCTGGCTTTTGACCCAGAACGGCAGGACGGCAAACAGCGTCATCCACCAGACCAAAAAAAAGATCGCGATGGATCCCGCGATGGTCGACATCGGCAGATAGTCTGTGAACGCCACGGATTCCTCCTTGAAGCCGGTTCACGCCTGTTCCAGCTCGATCAAAACGCCGCCGAAATCCTTGGGATGAAGGAAGACGACCGGCTTGCCGTGGGCGCCGATCTGCGGCTCGCCCGGCCCGAGAAGCCGTGCTCCCGATGCGAGCAGCCTATCCCGTGCGGCGCCGATATCGGGCACTTCGTAGCAGATATGGTGGATGCCGCCATCCGGGTTGCGCTCGAGGAAGCGGCCGATCGGCGACGCCGTGCCCAAGGGCGCGAGCAACTCGACCTTCGTGTTGGGCAAGGTCACGAAGACGACCGTGACGCCGTGCGCCGGCAGGTCCTGCGGCTCGGAAACGGCGGCCCCCAGCACGTCCCGGTAGAGGGCGCGCGCCGCCGCCAGATCCTTGACGGCGATGGCCACGTGATTGAGCCGACCGATCATCCCGATGTCCTCGTCCTGCGGTCCTTATACCGCGAGGACATGGACATGGCAGGTGGGCTTCTTGCCCCAGGCGTGCTGGACCTCCGCCCGCACCGCCCGCTCGATGGCCTTGGCGACGCTGTCCGGGTCGCGACGCTTGGCGCGCGGCAAGCCGTCCAGGACGTCGGCGACGGCATCGTCGATGAGTTCGAGCATCTCGCCGTCGCTCACGGCAGCCGGCATGCCGGAGAAGGAGATCTGCGGGTCGCCGGTGATCTCGCCTCGGCTGTCGAGGGCGAGCGATACGGAGACGATGCCGCTGAAGGCGAGCCGCCGGCGCTCGGGGATGGCGGGCTCGCCCATGCCGACGAGCACCGTCCCGTCCTTGTAGACGCGCCCGACCGGGATCGTATCGACAATGGCGGGCTTGCCCGGCGCGAGCTGCACCAGGTCGCCGTTGAGCGGCCTGAGCACATGCGGCACGCCTTGCGCCTTGGCGAAGGCGCGATGCTCGGTGAGGTGCAGCGCCTCGCCATGGGCGGGAATGGCGATCTGCGGCCTCAACCAGCTGTAGAGCGCTTGTAGTTCGCCGCGCCGCGGGTGACCGGAGACATGCACGAGATGCGTGCGATCGGTGATCACCTCGATGCCCCGGCGTGACAGCTCGTTGATGATGCGGTTGACGGGGCGCTCATTGCCCGGAATCGTCCGCGAGGAGAAGATCACGCGATCGCCCGGCGAGAGCGAGATGTCGGGATGGCTGTCGCTCGCAACCCGCGCCAGGGCTGCCCGCGGTTCGCCCTGGCTGCCGGTGAGAAGCGCCAAGACCTTGTCGCGCGGCAGATAGCCGTAGACGTCCGGCGAGCGGAACGGCGGCAGTCCTTCGAGGTAGCCGCAGTCGCCGGCAACGTCGAGGACCCGCTCCATTGCGCGGCCGAAAACCACGACCTCCCGCTCCGCCTCTGCCGCAGCCTTCGCGACGGCATAAAGCCGGGCCACATTGGAGGCGAAGGTGGTGACGGCGACCCGCGCGGGGGCGGACTTGATGAGCTCCGCCAGACCGACTTCGACATCGGCTTCGCTCGGGCTTACGCCGTCGCGCAGCACATTGGTCGAATCGCAGATGAAGGCGAGCACGCCCTCCTCGCCCAGCGCCCTGAGCCGCGCCTCGTCGGTCGGCAGGCCGATGGTCGGCGTCGGGTCGATCTTCCAATCGCCTGAATGGACCACGAGCCCGAGCGGCGTGCGGATGGCGAGCGCGCAGGCTTCCGGTATGGAATGGGCGACGGGGATGAATTCGCAGTCGAAGGGCGGCAGGGAAAAGCGCCCGCCCTGCGGCACGACCGTGATCTGCACCTTCGGAGCCCCCGGCTCGGAGAGCCGCCGCGCCTCCAGCAAGCCGGCGGCGAAGGGCGTCGCAAAGAGCGGCGCCCTGAGCCGCGGCCACAGGTCGGCGATGGCGCCGATATGATCCTCATGGGCATGGGTGATGACGATGCCGACGAGATTGTCGCGCTCCTCCTCGATGAAGCGGATGTCGGGCAGGATGAGATCGACGCCCGGAACATCCTCCCCCGCGAAGCTTATCCCGCAATCGACCATCAGCCATTTGCGTTGCCCCTCCGGCCCGAAGCCATAGAGGCCGAGATTCATGCCGATTTCGCCGAGACCACCCAGGGCTGCGAAAACCAAGCTGTCCGTGCGGGACGCCATTCCCTCCTATCCTTCCTTCGCTTGCCCGGTCGCTGTGTCCTGACCGGAAGCGCGCAATATCAAAAAAGTGGACCACCGTCCGCAAAAGTCACGCGCCTTTCTTCAGGCCCGCGCCGTTGCCGCCTCGCCGAAATGAACGTCACCTGCGGCAATTGCGGCGGTACCGCCGTCCGCTCGCCTTAGGACGAGTTGGCCTGAGTCGTCGATGGTTTCAAAGGTTCCGCGCAGGATTTGCTGCCCGATACGCACCGCAACCGGGCGACCGAGCCCGGCGGCGCGATCGAGCCAGCGTCGGCGAACGGCCGAAAGCCCCCGTCCCTGGTCCCACAGTCCTTCGCAGGCGACCCAGCTGTCGGACAGCGCCGTGAAGAGGGTTTCCGCAGTGACCGAGACCCCGAGCGAGGCAAGCGCCGCAGCGGGATAAGGTAGGCCTTCGGGAGCGCTCGCCACATTGACGCCGATGCCGATGACCAGTGCGCGTCCATGGTCGGTCTGCTCGCTTTCGAGCAGAATTCCGGCGAGCTTGGCGCCGTCCACGAGCACGTCGTTGGGCCATTTGAGCGCAACACGCCCGCTCGGCTCGGCGCTGGAGCCTCGGCCGAGATAGGGCGCGACCTCGGCGAGCGCATCGGCCAGCGCCAGCCCCGCCACGAAACCGAGCGTGGCGGCGAGCGGCGGCGGCACGTCGACGACCTTCAGGAGCGAAGCCGCCAGATTACCGGCCGGCGACGCCCAGGCATTGCCGCGGCGGCCGCGTGCTGCCGATTGCTCGCGCGCCACGAACCAAGTCGGCCCTCGCTCGCCTGACCGGCCGCGGACCAGGGCCTCCGCATTGGTCGAGCCGAGCCTGTCGAACTGAACGAGCTGAAAGCCGGCGGCGCGTGCCTCCGCACCAAGCGTGAAGGCCATCAGAACAGCGACTTGGCCGCTGCGGCTGCGGCGCCGACGAGCGGAGACGGCACCAGCCAGAATAGCAGGACGACCACGCTCGACAGCCCGAGCACGAACCTCACATCCGGCGCCATCGGTCCGTAAGGCGCGCCCTTCGGCTCGTCGAAATACATCAGCTTGACGATGCGCAGGTAATAATAGGCGCCGACGACGCTCGCCAGAACGCCGACCACCGCCAATCCGTAGAGCTGAGCCTCGACAGCCGCGCCGAAGACGTAGAGCTTGGCGAAGAAGCCGGCGAGCGGCGGAATGCCGGCGAGCGAGAAGAGCAGCATCGCGAAGAGGAAAGCGAGCATCGGCTGGCTGCGCGACAAGCCGGCGAGATCTTCGATCTCCTCGACGGATCCGCCCTCGCGACGCATGGCGATGATGCAGGCGAAGGAGCCGAGCGTCATGGCGAGATAGAGCGCCATATAGACCATGACGCTCTGGACACCGCCCGCGGTGCCGGCCGCAAGCCCGACGAGCGCGTAGCCCATATGGCCGATGGAGGAATAGGCCATCAGGCGCTTGATATTGCGCTGGCCGATAGCGGCGAAGGAGCCGAGCAGCATGGAGGCGATGGCGACGAAGACGATAATCTGACGCCACTGGTCGATGATGCCGGGGAAGGCGGAAACGAAGACGCGCACCGTCAGTGCCATCGCCGCCATCTTCGGGGCTGCCGCCATGAAGGCCGTCACCGGTGTCGGTGCGCCCTCGTAGACGTCGGGCGTCCACATGTGGAAGGGCACGGCTGAAATCTTGAAGGCGAGCCCCGCGGCGATGAAGACCAGGCCGAAGACGAGGCCGGCCCCCGCGTGGCCACCGGCGACGGATGCCGCGATGCCCGGGAAGGCGACCGTGCCCGTGAAGCCATAGACCAGGGAGGCGCCGTAGAGCAGCATGCCGGACGAGAGAGCGCCGAGGACGAAATATTTCAGGCCGGCCTCGGACGAGCGGGGATTATCCCGATCGAAGGCAGCGATGACGTAGATGGCAAGGCTCTGCAGCTCGAGCCCGAGATAGAGGGCGATGAGGTCGTTCGCCGAGATCATGATCATCATGCCGAGCGTCGACAGCACAACCAGGATCGGGAACTCAAAGCGCTCGATGCTTTCGCGGCGGAAGAAATCACGCGCCAAGAGTAGCGCCGCCGCAGCGCCGACGACCGACAGCATCTTCATGAAGCGCGCGAAGCCATCGACGACGAAAGACCCGCTGAAGGCTTCCACGCGCTCAGGGCCCTGCACGACCAACGCGAGCCCGACGAGGACGAGGAGCGCGATGGAGAGCACATTGACGAGCGGCGCGGCACGTTCGCCCCGGATCGCACCGATCAGGATGAGCACGAGCGCACCAAGCGCGAGGAGAAACTCCGGCAGGACGACGCTGAATGCTGGAACGAGCGGGGTCATCGGTGTCAGGCCTTACTGCAGGGTGAAAGCGGCGGCGGTCTTGATGCCCGCCAGTGCCGCTTCGGTCGTGCGCATCAGATTGTCGGTCGAGGCCGAGAAGGCATCGAGAATCGCTCCCGGCTGTACGCCATACCAGATGACGAGCAGGACGAGCGGCACGAACATGACGATCTCGCGGGTGTCGAGATCGGTAATGGCCTTGAGGCTCGGCTTCTCAAGCTTCCCGAACACGACGCGGCGATAGAGCCAGAGCGCATAGGCGGCCGACAGGATGACGCCGGTCGAGGCCAGGATCGCCACATAGGCATTGGCCTTGAAGGCGCCCATCAGCGTCAGGAATTCGCCGACGAAGCCGGAGGTGCCGGGCAGGCCGACATTGGCCATGGTGAGCACCATGAAGACGAGCGCGTAGAGGGGCATGCGCTGCACCAGCCCCCCATAGGCGTCGATGCGCAGCGTATGCATGCGGTCGTAGATGACGCCCACCGCAAGGAACAAGCCGCCCGAGACGAGGCCGTGGCTCACCATCTGGAACATGGCACCCTGGATGCCCTGCTGCGTCAGGGTGAAGAGCCCCATTGTCACGAAGCCCATATGCGCCACGGACGAATAGGCGATGAGCTTCTTGATGTTCTCCTGCATCAAGGCGACCAGCGAGGTGTAGATGATGGCGACCACCGACAGCGCGAAGACGAGCGGCGCGAAATAGGCGGAGGCCTCCGGGAACATCGGGATAGAGAAACGAATGAAGCCGTAGCCGCCCATCTTCAGGAGAATGCCGGCGAGGATCACCGAGCCCGCGGTCGGCGCCTCGACGTGGGCGTCGGGCAGCCAGGTATGCACCGGCCACATCGGCATCTTCACCGCGAAGGAGGAGAAGAAGGCGAGCCATAGCCAGATCTGCATGGTCGGCGCGAATTTGTGCTGCAGCAGGCTGGCGATGTCGGTCGTGCCCGCATCCCAGTACATGGCCAAAATGGCCAGCAGCATCAGCACGGAGCCGAGCAGCGTGTAGAGGAAGAATTTGAAGCTCGCGTAGATGCGCCGGTCGTGGCCCCAGATGCCGATGATGAGGAACATCGGGATGAGGCCGGCCTCGAAGAACAGGTAGAAGAGCACGAGATCGGAGGCCGCGAAGACCCCGATCATGGTGGTCTCGAGCACCAGGAAGGCGACGAAATAGGCCTTCACCCGGTCGTGGATCGACTTCCACGACGCCAGCATGCAGAAGGGCATGAGGAAGGCCGTTAGCAGGATGAACGGCATGGAGAAGCCGTCCACGGCGAGCTTGAAGGCGATGGATTCGCTGATCCAGCGGTGCGTCTCGACCAGCTGGAAGGCGGGGTTCGAGGCATCGAACCGCGACCAGGCGACGAGAGACAGGAGGAAGGTGAGCACCGTCGTGGCGAGCGCCGCCCAGCGGGCGTTTGAGGCGACCGCCTCCTCCTCGCCGCGGAGCGTCAGGATGAAGGCCGCACCGACGAGCGGCAGGATGAGAAGGCCGGAGAGAATGCCGAAGCCGAACATCACTGCGCTCCCCCGACCAGATACCATGTCACGAAGGCGGCCACGCCGATCAGCATGGCGAAGGCGTAGTGATAGACATAGCCGGTCTGCAGGCGCACGACCCGGTTGGTGACATCGACGACCCTTGCCGAGACCCCGTCAGGCCCAAGGCCGTCAATGAACCAGCCGTCGCCCTTCTGCCACAGGAAACGACCGAGCCACTTCGCCGGACGCACGAAGAGGAAGTCGTAGATCTCGTCGAAATACCACTTGTTGAGCAGGAACCGGTAGAGGAACGGATTCGCCTCGGCGAGGCTGACCGGCACCCGCGGATCGAGGATGTAGAACCAGAAGGCGATGAGGAAACCGATCAGCATCATCACGAAGGGCGACCAGGCGACCCAGGCCGGCACTTCGTGCATGTCGTGCAGGATGTGGTTCTCCGCCCCGGTGAAGATCGCGCCCTTCCAGAAGGCGTCGTAGCCCTCGCCGATGAAGAACGGCCGGAAGGCAAAGCCCGCGAAGAGCGCCCCGATGGCGAGCACGGCGAGCGGCAGCAGCATGACGAGCGGGCTCTCGTGCGGCCGGTGCTCATCATGGCCGTGAGCATGGTCGTCGTGGCCATGGTCGTCCTGGCCATGGGGCGTGTGCGAGGCGGGCTCCACGTCATGGCCGTGCCCGCCCTGGTCGGCGCTGCCGCCGTGCGACACGCCCTCGTGCAACGCACGTGTCGCGGCGGCGTGGCTGCCCCAGCGGGCGCTGCCCTCGAAGGTCAGGAAATAAAGCCGCCAGGAATAGAACGAGGTGAAGAGCGCGGCGATCACCGTCGCCAGGAAGGCGAAGCCCGCCCCCGGCGTATGTGACACATAGGACGCCTCGATAATGGCGTCCTTGGAGAAATAGCCGGCCGTGAAGGGAAAGCCCGTGAGCGCCAGATTGCCGATCGCCATCATGGCGGCGGTGAAGGGAATGTAGCGCCGGAGGCCCCCCATGTGGCGCATGTCCTGCTCGTGATGCATCGCGTGGATGACCGAGCCTGCGCCCAGGAACAGCAGCGCCTTGAAGAAGGCATGGGTGAAGAGGTGGAAGATGCCGGCCGAATAGGCGCCGACACCAAGCGCCACGAACATGTAGCCGAGCTGCGAGCAGGTCGAATAGGCGATGACGCGCTTGATGTCGTTCTGCACCAGGCCGATCGTGGCGGCGAAGAAGGCGGTGATACCGCCGATCACCGTGACGACGGCGAGCGCCCCCGGTGCCATCTCGAAGACGGGCGACATGCGCGCCACCATGAAGACGCCGGCGGTCACCATGGTCGCCGCATGGATGAGGGCGGAGACGGGTGTCGGGCCCTCCATCGCGTCCGGCAGCCAGGTGTGCAGCAGGAACTGAGCCGACTTGCCCATCGCGCCCATGAAGAGCAGGAGCGCCGCGACCGTCAGGGCCGGGAAGTCATGGCCGAAGATATGGAAGGTGGCATTGGCGAACTCGCCCGTGCGCGAGAAAATATTCTCGAAGGAAACCGACCCGAACAGCACGAAGAGGAGGAAAATGCCGAGTAGGAAGCCGAAATCGCCGACGCGGTTGACGACGAAGGCCTTGATGGCGGCGGCATTGGCCGACGGCTTGTCGTACCAGAAGCCGATGAGCAAATAGCTCGCCAGTCCCACGCCTTCCCAGCCGAAGAACATCTGCACGAGATTGTCGGCGGTCACCAGCATGAGCATGGCGAAGGTGAAAAGCGACAGATAGGCGAAGAAGCGCGGGCGTGCCGGATCCTCGTGCATGTAGCCGATGGAGTAGAGATGCACGAGCATGGAGACGGAGGTGACGACGATGAGCATCACCGCCGTCAGGGTGTCGATGCGGAAGGCCCAGTCGACATTGAGGTCGCCGACCATGATCCAGCTCGCGACGCGCACATGCGCCGCCTCGCCGTAGAAGCCGACCCGGACGAAGGCGACCCACGCCAGCGCGCAGGCCACCGCCAGAAGCGATGTGGTCACCACTTCGCTCGCCCGCGCGCCGATCTTCGAGCCGAAGATCCCCGCGATCAGAAAGCCCACCAGGGGCAGGAAGACGATGGCGTGGTACATCGCGTCCGTCAGCCCTTCATCAGGTTGATGTCTTCAACCGCGATCGAGCCGCGGTTGCGGTAATAGACGACGAGAATGGCGAGCCCGATCGCCGCTTCGGCGGCGGCCACCGTCAGGATGAACAGCGCGAAGACCTGGCCGACGATGTCGCCCATATAGGCCGAGAAGGCCACGAAATTGATGTTCACCGCGAGCAGGATGAGCTCGATCGACATCAGGATGACGATGACATTCTTGCGGTTGAGGAAGATGCCGAAGACGCCAAGCGTGAACAGCACCGCCGCGACGGTGAGGTAGTGGATGAGCCCGATGGTCATTCTCGCCCCCTATACGCCCTGCCGGAACGGCACCTTGCGGATCTCGACCGCGCTCTTATCGCGCGCCACCTGGTCGGCAATGACCTGGCGCTTGACCTTCGGCTTGTGGCGCAGCGTCAGCACGATCGCGCCGATCATCGCAACGAGCAGGATGAAGCCCGCCGTCTGGAACAAGAAGAAGTACCGGGTGTAGAGCACCTGCCCGAGGGCGACGATGTTCGAGCTCGCGGTGCCGCTCGCGACCACCGGCGCCTTGACCGCACCCGGATCGACCGTGAAGAGCCCGGCAACCAGCACGAGCTCGGTGAGGAAGATCACGCCGATGAGTGCGCCGATGGGCAGATAGTTCAGGAAGCCGGCGCGCAATTCGGCGAAATCGACGTCGAGCATCATGACGACGAAGAGGAAGAGCACGGCGACCGCGCCGACATAGACGACGACCAGAATGAGCGCCAGGAACTCCGCGCCCATCAGCACGAAGAGGCCCGCCGCATTGACGAAGGCGAGGATGAGGAACAGCACCGCATGCACGGGATTGCGCGAGGCGATCACCATGAAGGCGGAGGCGATGCACACCCCGGCGAATAGATAGAAAAAGGCAGCTTGCCCCGTCATATGCGGTGCCCCGTCGTCGCGTCTGCGAGCGTGACCTGGAGGGATTCTTGTCGGCTTGTCACGATCGCGCCTGTTCTGGAGAAATGAACGTCCGGAAGCTCACCGATAGGGCGCGTCGCTGGCGATGTTGCGGGCGATGTCCCGCTCCCAGCGCGCGCCGTTCTCGAGGAGCCGGTCCTTGTCGTAGTAGAGTTCCTCGCGCGTCTCCACGGCGAATTCGAAATTCGGCCCCTCGACGATGGCGTCGACGGGGCAGGCCTCCTGGCAGAAGCCGCAATAGATGCACTTCACCATGTCGATGTCGTAACGGGTCGCGCGCCGCGTGCCGTCGTTGCGGCGCGGGCCCGCCTCGATGGTGATGGCCTGGGCCGGGCAGATGGCCTCACAGAGCTTGCAGGCGATGCAGCGCTCCTCGCCGTTCGGATAACGACGCAGCGCGTGCTCGCCCCGGAAGCGTGGCGAGAGCTCACCCTTCTCGAAGGGATAGTTCAAGGTCGCCTTGGGCTTAAAGAAATAGCGCATCGACAGGAAGAACGCCGATACGAACTCCTTCAAGAACAACGACCTCGCGGCCTGATCGAGCCTCATGACTGGCTCCATTCTCCTCTCGGCGCAGGCCACGCCCGCACCCGTTTCATTCAGTCGATCGCCGCGCCGATGCTGCAGCCGACGATCGGAAACAACACCACCGTGCCGGCGACCAGGAGCTTTCGCAGCCTTGCGGCCCGTCGCTCGAAGAGCGCCCTCTCCGCCTCCGTCGGCGTAACGTCGTCGACGGCGCGGACGTGGCGGTCGATCAGCCGCCGGACGATCCAGTAATCGATAACCCCCATGACGAAGCCGAGAACGGCCCCGATCAGGCCCCCGCTCGACAGGTCATGCCTCCCCTGGCCCTCATGCTCCCGGCGCCCAGCCCATGACCTGCAGAACGACCGCCACGATGACGACCATCGTCAGCGACAGCGGCAGGAAGACCTTCCAGCCGAGGCGCATGAGCTGGTCGTAGCGATAGCGCGGCACGAAGGCCTTCACCATCGCGATCATCAGAAAGATCAGCACGGTCTTGCCGATGAACCAGATCGCCCCCGGCACGTATGTGAAGGGCGGCAGCGCGATCGGCGGCGCCCAGCCTCCGAAGAACAGGATCGTGGTCAAGGCGCACATGGTCACGATGGCCACGTATTCGCCGAGCATGAACAGAAGATAGGGGGTCGAGGAATATTCCACCATGAAGCCGGCGACGAGTTCCGACTCCGCCTCCACGAGATCGAAGGGCGGGCGGTTCGTCTCGGCGAGCGCCGAGATGAAGAACACGACCAGCATCGGCAGCAGCGGCAGCCAGTACCAGTTGAGGAAGGACAGCCACGGCAGGCCGATGAGCGTCGCGAGCCCTCGCGTCTCTTGCGCCTGGACGATGGCGCCGAGATTGAGCGAGCCGACGCAGAGCAGCACGGTGATGATGACGAAGCCGATGGAGACCTCGTAGCTCACCATCTGCGCCGCCGAGCGCAGCGCGCTCAGGAACGGATATTTCGAGTTCGACGCCCAGCCGCCGATGATGATGCCGTAAACGCCGAGCGAGGAAATCGCGAAGATATAGAGGATGCCGAGGTTCAGATCGGCAATCGCCCAGCCGTCGGAGATCGGGATGACGGCCCAGGCCGCCAGCGCCAGCACGCAGGTGACGAGCGGTGCGAGCAGGAAGAGCACCTTGTCGGAGCCCGCCGGAATGACAGGCTCCTTGAAGACGAATTTCAGCAGATCGGCAAAGGACTGGAACAAGCCCCAGGGGCCGACGACATTGGGGCCGCGCCGCAGCTGGACGGCAGCCCAGACCTTGCGATCCGCCAGGAGCAGATAGGCGATCACAATGAGCAGCCCGACGAGCAGTACGACGCTCTTGAGGGCGGCGAGCGCGATGGTGGCGACGAGGTCCATGCGGGCGCTCCCCTATTCCGCCGCCTGGCGCTCGGCGCCATGGGCGAGCGCGGAACATTCGGCCATGACGGTCGACGCCCGCGCGATCGCGTTGGTCAGATAGAAGTCGACGATAGGCGACACGAAAGCGGCGGCGTCGATGGTGCCGGCGCTGCCGGCTGCCAGCGTCGTGATGGCCGCGGATTCGCGTGGCAGGAGGCCGTCGATATCGGCGAATTCCGGGTAAGCGGTGTAGAGCGCCTGACGCAGCTGGGGCAGGCTGTCGAACGGCAGGCGCTGACCGAGCACGTCCGACAGGGCGCGCAGAATGGCCCAGTCCTCGCGCGCATCGCCCGGCGGGAAAGCCGCGCGATTGGCGAGTTGCACCCGCCCTTCGGTATTCAGATACGTGCCGGACTTCTCGGTATAGGCCGCGCCGGGCAGGATGACGTCGGCGCGATGGGCGCCGCGGTCACCATGGGTGCCCTGGTAGATCACGAAGGCGCCGGGCGCCACGTCGATTTCGTCCGCACCGATGAGGAAGAGCACGTCGACGCCACCCGCCGCCATGGCGGCGGCATCGCGTCCGCCCTCGCCGGGGACGAGCCCGAGCTCGAGCGATCCGACACGGGCGGCGGCCGTATGCAGCACGCCGAAGCCGTTCCAATCCTCGTTCACGGCACCGACAGCCGTCGCCAGCTTGGCCGCGAGCGTGAGCACCGCAAGGCCATCAGGACGGGCAAGCGCCCCCTGCCCGATGATGATCAGCGGCCGCTCGGCCTTGTTCAGCGCCTCGGCGAAGCTATGGGCGCCGCTCGCGATATCGGCCAGCGTCTGCGGCCCGGCACCGAGATAATCGTAAGGATAGGTCAGGTCCACCTGCTCGCCGATGACGCCGATCGGCAGCGGTGCCGTGCGCCAGCGCTTGCGGATGCGGGCATTGAGCACTGAGGCTTCGATGCGCGGATTGGAACCGACGATGAGGATCGCGTCCGCATCCTCGATGCCGGAGATCGTGGCATTGAAGAGGTAGCTTGCACGCCCGAGCTTCGGATCGAGGATTGTGCCATCCGGACGTCCGTCGATGTTCGCCGAGCCGAGCTTTTCCATGAGCAGCTTCAGCGCAAATGATTCTTCGACCGTCGCGAGATCGCCGACGATGGCGCCGATGCGGTCCGGGTTGGCCGCCTTGACCTTCGCGGCGATCGCGGCGAAGGCCTCGCCCCAGGAGGCCGGACGCAGCCGCCCGTCCTCGCGCAGATAGGGCCGGTCGAGGCGCTGGCGGCCCAGCCCGTCCCAGACGAAGCGCGTCTTGTCGGAGATCCACTCCTCGTTCACCGCATCATTGACACGCGGCAGAATGCGCATGACCTCCCGGCCGCGCGCATCGACGCGAATGGCCGAGCCGAGCCCATCCATGACGTCGATGGACTCGGTCTTGGTCAGCTCCCAGGGCCGTGCCTTGAAGGCATAGGGCTTCGATGTGAGAGCGCCCACCGGGCAGAGGTCGATGACATTGCCCTGCAGCTCGGAGCGCATGGCATGTTCGAGATAGGTCGTGATCTCCATGTCCTCGCCGCGGCCGATGGCGCCGAGGTCCGGCACGCCCGCCACTTCCGTGCTGAAGCGCACGCACCGCGTGCAATGGATGCAGCGGTTCATGGAGGTCTTGACGAGCGGGCCGATATATTTGTCCTCGACCGCGCGCTTGTTCTCCCAATAACGGCTGGTGTCCACGCCATAGGCCATGGCCTGGTCCTGCAGATCGCATTCGCCGCCCTGGTCGCAGATCGGACAGTCGAGCGGGTGATTGATGAGCAGGAACTCCATCACCCCTTCGCGGCCGCGCTTGACCATCGGCGAGCGCGTAAAAACCTCCGGCGGCTCACCATTGGGGCCGGGCCTGAGATCACGCACGCCCATGGCGCAGGAGGCGACCGGCTTCGGTGGCCCGCCCTTCACCTCGACGAGGCACATGCGGCAGTTGCCGGCAATCGACAGCCGTTCATGGAAGCAGAAGCGCGGGATCTCCGCCCCCGCCTCCTCGCAGGCCTGGAGGAGCGTGTACTCCGCCGGTACCTCGATTTCCTTGCCGTCGATAATAAGCTTGGCCATTGCGTTACTCCGCGGCCTCGAGCACGGGCTCGCCGTGCGGGTTGGCCGCATATTCGTCGATCCGCCGCTCGATTTCGTGACGGAAATGCCGGATCAGCCCCTGGATCGGCCAGGCCGCCGC
Source organism: Chelatococcus sp. GCM10030263 (assembly GCF_042666455.1). Lineage (NCBI taxonomy): Bacteria > Pseudomonadati > Pseudomonadota > Alphaproteobacteria > Hyphomicrobiales > Chelatococcaceae > Chelatococcus > Chelatococcus sp. GCM10030263. Next base: position 474,099 of record NZ_JBHTDB010000016.1, read on the forward strand.
ATCGCCGAGCGCGCAGATCGTGTGACCCTCGACGCGGGTCGTGACGTCGAGCAGCATGTCGATCTCGCGCTTCTGCGCCCGGCCTTCCGCCATGCGGTTCATGACCCGCCACATCCAGCCGGTGCCCTCCCGGCACGGGGTGCACTGGCCGCAGCTCTCATGCTTGTAGAAGTAGCTGAGCCGGGCGATGGCGCGCACGATGTCGGTCGACTTGTCCATGACGATCACGGCCGCCGTGCCGAGGCCCGACTTCAAGCCGCGCAGCGTGTCGAAGTCCATATAGGCATCGGCGATCTCGGCTGCAGGCACCAGCGGCACCGATGAGCCGCCCGGGATCACGGCGAGCAGATTGTCCCAGCCGCCGCGGATGCCGCCGCAATGCTGGTCGATCAGTTCGCGGAAGGTGATGCCCATGGCCTCTTCCACGTTGCACGGCTTGTTCACATGGCCGGAGACGCAGAAGAGCTTGGTGCCTACATTGTTGGGCCGGCCGATGCCCGCAAACCAGGCCGCGCCCCGGCGCAGGATGGTGCCGGCAACGGCGATCGACTCGACATTGTTGACCGTCGTCGGGCAGCCGTAGAGGCCCATATTGGCGGGGAAAGGCGGCTTCAGCCGCGGCATGCCCTTCTTGCCCTCGAGGCTTTCGAGAAGAGCCGTCTCCTCGCCGCAGATATAGGCGCCAGCTCCATGATGCACATAAATATCAAAGGGATAGCCGTGGATGTTGTCCTTGCCGACGAGCTTCGCCTCGTAAGCCTCGTCCACGGCGCGCTGCAAGGCATCCCGCTCGGCGATATATTCGCCGCGGATGTAGATATAGGCCGCATGCGCGCCCATCGCGAAGGAGGCGATCATGCAGCCTTCGATCAGGAGATGCGGGTCGTGCCGCATGATCTCCCGGTCCTTGCAGGTGCCGGGCTCGGATTCGTCGGCATTGACGACGAGGTAATGCGGGCGTCCGTCCGACTGCTTCGGCATGAAGGACCATTTGAGGCCCGTCGGGAAGCCGGCGCCGCCGCGACCGCGCAGGCCCGACTTCTTCATCTCGTCGATGACCCAGTCGCGCCCTTTCTCGAGCAGAGCCTTCGTGCCATCCCATGCGCCGCGCATCTGCGCGGCCTTCAGGCCCGGACTGTGCAGCCCGTAGAGATTGGTGAAGATGCGGTCCCTGTCGTGCAGCATGGCCGCTTACTCCTTGCCCGTGCCGTCGGGATCGGGCGTCTTCGTCTTCTTCGGCGCTCGCGCGGTCTTCGGCGACTTGGCGCGCGTGCGCTCCTCCTGTTCCGGCGCGGTCTGCGGCGCGGCTTTCGTCGCATCCTCGCCGCTGACCGGCGCGCGGCCGTCGGCGGTGCGATCGGCCGGTGAGTCGGCGGTGCGCTGTTCGGAGCGTGTCTCAGCAGGCTTGGCGGGCTCCGGCGCCTGGGGCGCTGCCGCCTGCGCAGCGGCCGCTTCGGCCTTGGCCTTTTCCTCTGCCGCCGCCCTCGCCTTGGCTTCCTCTTCCTCGAAGCGCTTCTTCCAGGCGCCGACCATGGATCCGTCGTAGAGCGAAGGATCCGTCAGCGTGGTGATGGCGCCCTCGGGTTCGGAGGCGCGGCGGCCGTTCTGGGGGCCGGGCGTGACGGGACGGCCGGCCACGAGATCGTCGAGGACCTTCTCGAAGCTCTCCGGGGTGAGGTCCTCGAAATAGTCATCGTTGATCTGCACCATGGGCGCGTTGCAGCAGGCGCCCAGGCATTCCACCTCGACCCAGCTGAAATTGCCGTCGGCCGACACATGGTGCTGCTCACCCACCCGGCGGCGCATCACGTCCTTCAGGCCTTCGGCGCCGCGCAGCATGCAAGGCGTCGTGCCGCAGAGCTGGACGAGATATTTCCCGACCGGCTCCAGGTTGAACATCGTGTAGAAGGTCGCGACCTCCAAGACCCGGATATAGGGCATCTTGAGGATATCCGCGACGGTGCGGATGGCGGCCTCCGGCACCCAGTCGCCACATTGCTCCTGCGCCTTCCACAGGAGCGCGATGACGGCCGAGGCCTGACGGCCTTCCGGATATTTGGCGATCTGCTGACCGGCCCAAACGGCGTTCTCCGCCGTGAAGGCGAAGGAGGCGGGCTGGACCTCGGCAGGGGCGAGGCGACGGACGGCCATCTACAGGTTCCTCAGCATCGAGATCACCGGTCCACCTCCCCGAACACGATGTCGAGCGAGCCGAGAATCGCCGAGACATCGGCCAGCATATGGCCACGGCACAGGTAATCCATGGCCTGGAGGTGGGCAAAACCCGGCGCGCGGATCTTGCAGCGATAGGGCTTGTTGGTGCCGTCGGACACGAGATAGACGCCGAACTCGCCTTTGGGCGCTTCGACCGCGGCATAGACCTCGCCGGCCGGCACGTGGAAACCTTCGGTGTAAAGCTTGAAATGATGGATGAGCGCCTCCATCGAGCGCTTCATCTCGCCGCGCTTCGGCGGCACGATCTTGTGATCGACGGCCGCGATCGGCCCCTGCCCTTCCGGCGCTCGGAGCTTGGCGATGCACTGCCTCATGATGCGGACGGACTGCCGCATCTCCTCCATGCGGATCAACTGGCGATCGTAATTGTCGCCGTTCTTGCCGACCGGAATGTCGAAGTCGAGTTCCTCGTAGCACTCGTAGGGCTGCGCCTTGCGCAGATCCCAAGCGGCGCCGGAGCCGCGCACCATGACGCCGGAGAAGCCCCAGGCCCAGGCCTCCTCCAGGCTGATGACGGCGATGTCGACGTTGCGCTGCTTGAAGATGCGGTTGCCGATGAACAGCTCTTCGAGATGATCGAGGGTGCCGAGGAACGGGTCGCAAAAAGCCTCGATATCGTCGATGAGCTGCGGCGGCAGGTCGAGATGCACGCCGCCGGGGCGGAAATAGTTGGCGTGCATGCGCGAGCCGGAAGCCCGCTCATAGAACACCATCAGCTTCTCGCGCTCCTCGAAGCCCCAGAGCGGCGGCGTGAGCGCGCCGACATCCATGGCCTGGGTCGTGACGTTGAGGAGATGCGAAAGAAGCCGGCCGATCTCCGCATAGAGCACGCGGATGAGCTGGCCACGCTTCGGCACGGTAATGCCGAGCAGCTTCTCGATTGCGAGGCAGAAGGTGTGCTCCTGGTTCATCGGCGCGACATAATCGAGCCGGTCGAAATAGGGCACAGCCTGCAGATAGGTCTTGGCCTCGATCAGCTTTTCGGTGCCGCGATGCAGCAGGCCGATATGGGGATCGACCCGCTCCACCACCTCGCCGTCGAGCTCCAGCACGAGGCGCAGGACGCCGTGAGCCGCCGGATGCTGCGGCCCGAAATTGATGGAGAAATTGCGGATCTCGTGCTCAGCCATGCTCAGTCGCCTGCTTGGCCGCGAATTCGGCCATGACTTCCGCGCCGGTCTTGCGCGGCCGCTCTCCCGCAAAGTTGTAGAGAGCGGGTTTTTCGTCGATGAAGATCTCTTCGGCGAAGACGAAGGGTGACATATCGTCGAAGCTCTGCACCGAGACGGCCACGTGATCGGACTTGCCGCGCACGCGCCAGAACAGACTGGAGCCGCAGGTGCCGCAGAAGACCCGCTCGCCCCAATCCGACGAGGCATACACCTTGACCGCGCTCTCGTCCGCCATCGTCACCTTCGCGCACGGCACGGTCATCAAAACCCCGCCTGTCCACCGCCGGCACATGCCGCAGTGGCAGACGTCCATCGCGTTTTTGGCCGGCACGGCGGCGAAGCGGACTGCGCCGCACAGGCAGCCGCCAGGCATGGCCGATGTGTCGGCACGAGCCATCGCGCTCATCCCTTGGCCTTCTCGTCGCCGGGCAGGATGTACTCGGTTCCCTCCCATGGCGAGAGGAAGTCGAACTGGCGGAACTCTTGCGTCAGCCGCACCGGCTCGTAGACGACGCGCTTCTCGCCGTCGTCGTAGCGCACCTCGACAAAGCCGGTGAGCGGGAAGTCCTTGCGCAGCGGATGCCCCTCGAAGCCGTAGTCGGTCAGGATGCGACGCAGATCCGGATGGCCGGAAAAGATGATGCCATAGAGGTCATAAGCCTCGCGCTCGAACCAATCCGCCGCCGGGAAAACAGCGACCGCACTCGGCACCCGGGTCGTCTCGCCGGCCTGGACCTTCACGCGGATCCGCCGGTTATGCGACGGCGAGAGCAGATGGTAGACGACGTCGAACCGCTCCGGGCGGCCGGGATAATCGACCCCGCAGATGTCGATCAGGCAGACGAAGCGGCAGGCCGGATCATCGCGCAGGAAGGTGAGCGCGTGCACGACTTCCGCCGCCGGCACCGTGATCGTCAGTTCGTCGAACGAGACCGCTGACGCCGCACCCGCCCCGAGCGCCGCCGTGACATGCGTCGCGAGGGCGTCGAGAGCGCCGGTCGGTCCTGCGTCGTTCGACGAAACCTGGCTTTCGGGAGAGGTCGTCATCCGTTCATCCGCGTTCAGCGTTCGATGGTGCCCGTGCGACGAATCTTCTTCTGCAGAAGGAGAACGCCGTAGAGCAGCGCCTCAGCCGTCGGCGGACAGCCGGGGACATAGATGTCGATGGGCACGATGCGGTCGCAGCCGCGCACCACCGAATAGGAATAGTGGTAATAGCCGCCGCCATTGGCGCAGGAGCCCATGGAGATGACGTAGCGCGGCTCCGGCATCTGGTCGTAGACCTTGCGCAGCGCCGGCGCCATCTTGTTGGTCAGGGTGCCCGCCACGATCATGACGTCCGACTGACGCGGGCTCGCACGCGGCGCAAAGCCGAAGCGCTCCGCGTCGTAGCGCGGCATGGACATCTGCATCATCTCGACCGCGCAGCAGGCCAGGCCGAAGGTCATCCACATCAGCGAGCCGGTTCGCGCCCAGGTGATGAGGTCGTCCGTCGTGGTGACGAGAAAGCCTTTGTCGGCGAGTTCGTTGTTCAAGCCGGTGAAGAACGGATCCTCGCCGGTCGCAGCGACATCTGCACGCGGATGAACACCGCCCGCCGCGGGCGGCATCGCCAAGCCCTTGGCATCAGTGATCAATCCCATTCCAGGGCTCCTTTTTTCCACTCATAGATGAAGCCGACGGTCAGGACCGCGAGGAAGATCATCATCGACCAGAAGCCGGCCCAGCCAAGGGGGCCGAAGACCGCCGCCCAGGGGAAGAGGAACGCCACTTCCAGGTCAAAGATAATGAACAGAATCGCCACTAGGTAGAAGCGCACGTCAAATTTCATGCGTGCGTCGTCGAAAGCGTTGAAGCCGCACTCGTAGGCCGACAATTTTTCCGGATCCGGCCGCGAATAGGCCACGATGAACGGCGATATCAGGAGCGCGAGCCCGATCACGAGCGACACGCCGATAAAGATCACCAGCGGCAGATAGTCGGCGAGGAGGCTTGGCATCCGGAACTCGCAGCAGCATGTCCGCAGCGCGCGGCGGACGACGACTCAGGTTACGAGCGACACAAGCCGTCCAGGGCTTGTCCGGCGAGCGAAGCGCAGGCTCCGCTTACGGAATTTCGCCTTGGAACGGTTCGTATCTGCGCGCCGCAGCCTTAGCCCAGCGGGCCGTCCGAAGCAAGTGCTGCGCTGCCGCATCTCCTGGTGCAGATGCGCAGTGACGACCCGGCCGGGGTCATTCACCGACCCTTGCGGCCGTTGTCGTGGCGGTTGACGAACACGCCGTTGCCGAGCCCGGTTCCGATCGTCAGGATGCCCCAGCGCGTGACGTCGCGCATGAAGGGCACTTCACTCAATCCCTGTACGATCGCGTCATTGTGGATCACCACCGTCGTCTCGTGATCGCCGATCTCGGGAATGGCCCGCCGTAGCTCCTGCGCCAGATTGAAGCGCGTGCCCTCCCAGTTGCCCGGCAGGTTCTGCGCGCCCTTGGTGATGAAGCCGTCTTCGGCGATCGCGCCGGGGCAGCCGACGCCGATGAAAGGCGCGAGCCTCACACCGGCCTTGGCCGCCCGGTCGATGAGGCTCGCCAGGATGTCCAGCATCTTGCCGACGGCCTCGCTGCGTGACGGCTTGTCGTCGCGATGGCGCCAGATCTCCGTCTCCCATACCTCGGCCCTGGAGAAATCACGTGCCTTGCCTTGCTTCATGAGCACGACGCCCGCTCGGATATTGGTGCCGCCGATGTCGATCGCGAGGATGCTGTCGTGCCCGGAAAAGACCCAGGATGGTGCGAGATGCACGGCGCCGATCAGCCCGGCCTCATCGGGATGGTTGCGGATGAGCGTGAGTTGGACGTCATTGCCCTGTTCCTTGAGCAGGACAGAGGCGCGCCCGATCGCGAGCTGGCCGATCCGGCTTTCGCGAAATCCGCCGCCAAAGACGATGCGCTCAACATCGGCCCAGGCCTTGAGTCGCTGGAACCGGCGGAGAACGACCGCGAGCTCCTGGGCATAGGTCTCGACGGCGCTCAGCACGAGGCCTGCCGCCTCCAGATCGCCCTTGGCCAGAATGGCCTCGAGCCTGCTGCGCTTGATCTTTTCAGTGGCCTCGTCGCCGAGCGGATCCTCGCCGAACTTGCGCAGGTCTTTGCGCAGGCCGTCCAGAATGACGGTGAAGGCGCCTTTGGCAGCCCTGTCGCCGACGAAGCCGTCGTCGTCGCGAATCTCGGCATTGTAGGATTCGACGATGACGGACGGAAGAACCTTGCACCCATGCGTGCCGACCGAGGGCTGCGGGAGGGGAGCTGGCTTTAGCTTGTCTGTCATCGGCATAGAAACAGCCGACCTATGGGACTTGTTCCGCCGGGAACTCGCGGGCGAGCGATTCGTTCAGCTTCAAGTGGTCACCCTTTCTGAAGGAGGCTTCCATGCATGCCGATTTCGACAAGCCCGCGCGGCTGCAATACTGGTCGGCCAGCCGTGAAGCGGACGAGCGGGACGCCATCGACTTCGACACGCTTGACGATGCCGTGAGCTTTGCGATGACGCAGAAGCCCGGCAACAAGACCATCGCCTGGGTGCGCACGGCGAGCGGCGAGACTCTGACGCCGGACAAACTCGCCGCTCTCTGGGAACTGAACCGCATGCGGCAGTAGCGCCGCCTTGTGACGGCCCCGCCCCTCCCGCTATCGTGACGGAAACGGGAGGGCGTGGACTATGGAGCAGAAGGTTGGGTGGGACGAACTGCGGATCATCGATACGCATCTGCATCTCATCGAGCCCGAACGCTTCAACTATCCGTGGACCGCGGACGAGCCCGGCTTGCAGAAGACCTTCGACCTCACGGCCTATCGCCGAGAGGCAATGGCGCTCGGCATCACCGCCATGCTCCATATGGAGGTCAGCGTACCGGAGGACGAGATCGAGGCCGAGACAGCTCATGTCACCGGCCTCGGCCAGGGCGTCATCGGCGCCATTGCCGGCTGCCGGCCGACACGCGCCGATTTTCCCGCGGTGGCCGGGCGGCTGGCGGCCAATCCGCGCGTCAAGGGCTTGCGCCACGTCTTCCAGGGCAACCCGGCGATCTATGACGAGCGGCTGCTTGCCGAGAACCTGCGGCGGCTCGCGACGCTCGGCCTCACCTTCGACCTCTGCATCTACGGGCCGGAACTGCCGCGCGCCACCGCGCTCGCGGCCGATTGCCCGGAGGTGCAGTTCATCCTCGATCATTGCGGCAAGCCGGGCATGGGGCCGCTCGATCAATGGCGGCGGGACATCACCGCCATCGCCCGCCTGCCCAATGTGGTGTGCAAGTTCTCGGGCCTCCATTCCTATGCCGCGCCGCCGGATTGGAGCCTCGACGACCTGCGCCCAGCCGCCGAACACGTCATCGCCGCCTTCGGCTTCGACCGGCTCGTCTGGGGCAGCGACTGGCCGGTCTGCACCTTGACCGGCAGCCTGACGCGCTGGGTCGAGGCGACCCACGCGCTGATTGAAGGCGCGAGCCCCGACGAGAAGCGCCGGCTGTTCTCGGCCAATGCCGAGCGCGTTTATCGCCTCGCTTGAGGCGCCCTATCCTTTCGGCGCTTGGCCGCCTTTGAGCCCGGCGCGGCGCAACGCCTCGGCGAGCGCCCCGCCCTCACCTTTCGCGGGCACCGACGGCCGTGGCGGCGGCGCGGTGCGCACCGGCGCGCTCGTGCGCGGAGCCTCCCGCTGCCCACGACGCGGAGACGGCGCCACGTCGTCGTCGAGCCGCATGGTCAGGCTGATACGCTTGCGCGCCTCGTCCACCTCCAGAACCTTGACGCGCACGACGTCGCCCGGCTTGGCCACGGCGCGCGGGTCCTTCACGAAGGTCGAGGACATGGCCGAGATATGCACCAGCCCGTCCTGGTGCACGCCGATGTCGATGAAGGCTCCGAAGGCTGCGACATTGGTGACGACGCCTTCGAGCACCATGCCGGGCTTCAGGTCGGACAGCTTCTCGACACCCTCCTGGAAGGTCGCGGTCTTGAAGGCCGGGCGCGGATCCCGCCCCGGCTTTTCCAATTCGCGCAGGATGTCGGTGACGGTCGGGACGCCGAAGGTCTCGTCCGTGAAACGGCTGGGCGACAGGCCGCGCAGCACCGCCGTATTGCCGATCAGCGCGCGGATGTCGCTCTTGGTCGCGGTGAGAATGCGCCGGACGACCGGATAGGCCTCGGGATGGACGCTCGATGAGTCCAGCGGATCGTCGCCATTCGGAATGCGCAGAAAGCCGGCGGCGAGCTCGAAAGCCTTCGGGCCGAGACGCGCCACCTTCTTGAGCTCGCCACGCGCGCGGAACGGTCCGTTTTCGTCGCGGTGCAGCACGATATTCTGCGCCAGACCATCGCCGATGCCGGAGACGCGGGCGAGAAGCGGCGCGGAGGCGGTATTCACATCCACACCGACGGCATTGACGCAGTCCTCGACGACGGCATCGAGCGAGTGCGACAGCTTCGTCTCGCTCAGGTCGTGCTGGTACTGGCCGACGCCGATCGACTTGGGATCGATCTTCACGAGCTCCGCGAGTGGATCCTGAAGCCGGCGGGCGATCGACACGGCCCCGCGCAGCGAGACGTCGAGGTCCGGCAGTTCCTGGGAGGCGAAGGCCGAAGCCGAATAGACGGAGGCGCCTGCCTCCGACACCATGACCTTGGTCAGCTTGAGCTCGGGATGGCGGGCGATGAGCTCGGCCGCGAGCTTGTCCGTCTCGCGCGAGGCCGTGCCGTTGCCGATCGCGACGAGCTCCACCTTGTGGCGCGCCGCGAGTGCCGCGAGCGCCGCAACCGCCTCGTCCCAGCGCCGCTGCGGCTCGTGCGGATAGATGGTCGCTGTCGCCACGACCCGGGAGGTCGCATCGACCACCGCCACCTTGACGCCGGTGCGATAGCCGGGATCGAGCCCCATGGTCGCGCGGGTTCCGGCGGGCGCTGCCAGGAGGAGGTCGCGGAGATTGCCGGCAAAGACCTTGACGGCCTCGTCCTCCGCCACCTGCCACAGGCGGGCGCGCAGGTCGACGCTGATATGGACGAGGATTTTGGTGCGCCAGGCCCAGCGCACGGTCTCGATCAGCCAGCGATCGCCGGGCCGGCCGCGGTCGGCGATGGCGAAACGGTGGGCGATGCGCCGCTCATAGGCGCCCGGCTGGGCCGAAGTCGGCGGGCTCGCCGGCTGGTCGGGCTCGGGCTCGATCTTCACGTCGAGCACCTCCTCCTTCTCGCCGCGGAACAGCGCGAGAATGCGATGCGACGGCAGCTTGACGAGCGGCTCGCTGAAATCGAAGTAATCCGCGAATTTGGCGCCTGGCGTTTCCTTGCCCTCGCGGACACGGGAGACGATCTTGCCCCTTGTCCAGACCTCTTCACGCAAGGCGCCGATGAGATCGGCATCCTCGGCGAAGCCTTCCACCAGGATGGCACGCGCCCCCTCGAGCGCCGCCGCTGCATCGGCGACGCCCTTCTCTATATCGACATAAGCGACCGCCTGCCCCGCAGGCTCGCGCTCGGGCTGGGCGAGTAGTGCCTCCGCAAGAGGGCCTAGCCCGGCCTCGCGGGCGATCTGTGCCTTGGTGCGGCGTTTCGGCTTGAAAGGCAGATAGATGTCTTCGAGCCGCGCCTTGGTGTCGGCTCCGGCAATGGCCGCTTCGAGCGCGGCGTCGAGCTTGCCCTGCTCGCGGATGCTCGCCAGGATCGCGCTGCGGCGCTCTTCGAGGTCACGCAGGTAGCGGAGCCGCTCCTCCAGAAGCCGGAGTTGCGTGTCGTCGAGCGTCTCCGTCGCCTCCTTGCGGTAGCGCGCGATGAAGGGAACGGTCGCGCCACCGTCGAGAAGCTCGACCGCCGCCGCAACCTGCCGTTCGTGAACGCCGAGCTCGTCGGCGATACGCTGATTGATGGATACCATCGTGCTCCCGTGGTCGTTCGATCTGGCGCACTCACTGCCGGCAAGCCAGAGCGGGAGGAAGCGGCCTTTTCAAGGTCGGCGAGCGCCAAGGCGGCGATTTCCTGTGGGCAGCGCCATCAGCCAGCCGCCCGCATCACAGGCTTTCGGTCACCAATTCTCTTGCCCGGCTTGGCCCGAGCCCTCAATAATGAGCGGTCTCGCAACGTCCGGCGGTATGGCCGCGCGGTTGCAACCGCCTTTGCGATACACCGTCAAACAGAATAGTCGGTCGTGTGCGACAACACCGCCAGCTCAACGGGGAAGAGGCGATAAAGACGGCATGCCTCACGAGACACCGCTCATCACCACCATTGTCGTCGGCCTCGGACTGGCCTTCATTTTCGGCGCCCTCGCCAATCGATTTCGCCTCCCTCCCATAGTCGGCTATCTAATCGCCGGTGTGGCCGTCGGTCCCTTCACGCCGGGCTATGTCGCCGACCAGACGCTGGCGCCGGAACTCGCCGAAATCGGCGTGATCCTGCTGATGTTCGGCGTCGGCCTGCATTTTTCGCTGAAGGACCTTCTGTCCGTGCGGGCGATCGCGGTGCCCGGCGCGATCGTGCAGATCGGCGTTGCGACGCTTCTCGGCGCGGGCCTTGCCTGGCTCATGGGCTGGACCTTCGGTGCCGGGCTCGTCTTCGGGCTGGCGCTGTCGGTCGCGAGCACGGTGGTGCTGCTGAAGGCGCTGCAGGAGCGGCGGCTCGTTGAGACCGAGCGCGGACGCATCGCGGTCGGCTGGCTCATCGTCGAGGATCTCGCGATGGTGCTGGCGCTCGTCCTTTTGCCGGCGCTGGCGAGCCTCATGAACGGCGGCAGCGGCGGGGACGCGATCGCGGATCCGCTCGCGGCGCGTTTCGGGCTGGGCCTTTGGGGCGTGCTCGCGCTGACGGTCGCCAAGGTCGTCGCCTTCGTCGTCTTCATGCTCGTGGTCGGCCGGCGGGTCATCCCGTGGATCCTGCACTATATCGCCCATACGGGCTCGCGCGAGCTCTTCCGGCTCGCGGTGCTCGCCCTTGCACTCGGGGTTGCCTTCGGCGCGGCCAAGCTTTTCGGCGTGTCTCTCGCGCTCGGCGCCTTCTTTGCCGGCATGATCCTGAGCGAATCGGAATTGAGCCATCGCGCGGCGGAGGAATCGCTCCCCCTGCGCGACGCCTTCGCCGTGCTCTTCTTCGTCTCCGTCGGCATGCTGTTCAACCCGATGAGTGTCGTGCACGATCCGCTGCCGGTGCTCGCGACCCTCTTCATCATCCTGATCGGCAAGTCGGTCGCCGCCTTCCTGATCGTGATCGCCTTCCGCCACCCGGTCGGCACGGCGCTCACGATCTCGGCGAGCCTCGCGCAGATCGGCGAATTCTCCTTCATCCTGGCGGAGCTCGGGGTGAAGCTCGGTCTCCTTCCGCACCAAGGCCAGGATCTCATCGTCGCCGGGGCGATGCTGTCGATCCTCGCCAATCCCCTGCTCTTCGCGGCTGTCGGCTGGCTCAGGCCGCAGATCGAGCGCCGCGTTGGCCGCGCCGCGCCGGCGGCTGCTTCGGCGGGCGAATCGCTTCCCGAAACCGCTCCGGCGCCGGCGGCCGAACGCGATGAAGACGAGATCCCGGCGACCGCCCTCACCGATCACACCGTGCTCATCGGCTATGGCAGGGTCGGCAGCCTCGTCGGCCAGGCACTTGCCGAGAAAGGCGTGCCCTATCTCGTCATCGAGGATGCGGACAAGACGGTCAGCCGGCTGCGCGACGGCAAGATCGAGACGATCGTCGGCAATGCGGCCAAGGCGGAGATCCTGAAGGCCGCCAATCTTGGCGGTGCTCGGCGCATCATCGTGGCCATTCCCAATGCCTTCGAGGCAGGCCAGATCGTCGAACAGGCCCGGGCCGTCAATGCCGATCTCGATATCGTCGCCCGCGCCCATTCGGACGCCGAGGTCGAGCATCTCACCGGCCTCGGCGCCAACAACGTCATCATGGGCGAGCGGGAGATCGCGCGCGGCATCATCGAGCGGGTCGCGAAAGACGGCACCTCGCCTGCGCCCGACCAGCAGGCCAGCGAGACACCGGCTGCCGAGACCGGAGCCGACGATCAGCCGTCGATCGCCGCAGAGAAGGTCTGATCAGGGAATTGTCGCCCGGTCGTGCGTCATGCAGGATGGCGGCATGACAGAGATACCCTCCCCAGCCCTGTCGCGTGGCGTGACCATGCGGACCGGCAATGCCGGCCCGACCGGCCGCCTCACCATCCGCGTCGATCTCGGCGCCCACGGGGCGCTCGGCCCCGGCAAGATCCGGCTCATGGAACTGATCGGCGAGACAGGCTCGATCTCGGCGGCAGGCCGCGCGATGGGTATGTCCTATCGCCGCGCCTGGTTGCTCGTCGACAGCCTGAACCGGGCTTTCCGCGCGCCGGTGGTCGCAACCCAGCACGGCGGCACCCGCGGCGGAGGCGCCGCGCTGACAGAGTTCGGCGTGGAGATCGTGGAGCGCTATCGCCTCATGGAGAAGGAGGCGCATCGCGCCGCCGCCGATCACCTCGACGTGCTCGTTGCCTCGCTCAGCGCCGACGCCTCTGCTCAGTGATCGCTGGCTTCGCCCCTGGCGAGCCCCTGCCGGTCGAATGAAACCGCCTTGATCACAGCGAACAGGCTCGCGCCCGGCACGAGCGCCAGCGTTTCCACCGAGCGACGGGTGAGGCGCGCAAGAAGCGCGATGCCGTTGCAGTCGAGGCGGATTTCGACGGAAGCGCCGCCGGCCGGCCCGATCTCGGCGATCGTGCCGCGAATGACATTGAGCGCGCTCAGTCCCTCGGGCGGGCGGGTCGACAGCATCACGTCGCGGGCACGAATATGCACGCGCAAAGGCGCGCCGAGCGGAAGCGCCACCTGCGGCACGAGGAGATCGCCCGCCGGGCTCGCGAGGCGCGTCAGCGCGAAGGCTATGTCATGCGCAACCACGCTGGTTTCGATCACCGCACCCGCGTCGTCGGGATCGGCGACCGGGGCGAGATCGAGCCGCTGCATCACGTCGGCGGTCGGGCCTGCCGCCTCGACCTGGCCGTTGTTCATGACGACCAGGGTGGTGGCGAGCCGCGCCACCTCCGTGAGCGAATGGCTGACATAGACGATCGGCAGCCGCATCTCGTCGCGCAAGCGCTCGATATAGGGGAGGATCTCGCCCTTGCGCGCCTCGTCCAGGGAGGCGAGCGGCTCGTCCATCAACAACAGCCGGGGGCCGGCGAGCAGCGCACGGCCGATCGCCACGCGCTGCTTTTCGCCACCGGAGAGGCCGGCCGGCCGGCGATCGAGCAAATGGCCGATGCCGAGCATCTCGATGACCGGCGCGATGGCCGGTCGCTCCGCCGCCGGCGTGAAGAACCGGCCGTAAAGGAGATTCTGGCGGACCGTCAGATGCGGGAAAAGCCGGGCTTCTTGAAAGACATAGCCGAGGCGGCGGCGGTGCGGTGGCACGAAGATTCGGCGCTTGGTATCAACCAGGGTGACGCCGTCGACGACGACGCGGCCATGCTCCGGGCGCAGCAGCCCCGCGATGATATTGACGAGCGACGTCTTGCCGGAACCGGAGCGGCCGAAGAGAGCCGTGACGCCTCCCTCGCCTTCGAATCGCGCGGTAAGCCGGAAACGGCCGAAGGCATGGGCGACGTCGACGGCGATGGTCATCCGGCGGCAATCCGTCGGCTGACGCTGCGCGCCATGAGCTCCGAGACGAGAAGTGCGGCCATGGCGATGACGACGGAGACGAGCGTGAGGCGCAGGGCTCCTGCATCGCCGCCGGGCACCTGCGTGAAGGTATAGATCGCCGCGGCGAGCGTCTGGGTCTCGCCGGGAATATTCGAGACGAAGGTGATGGTGGCGCCGAATTCCCCCATGGCCTTGGCGAAGGCGATGACCATGCCGGCGATGATGCCCGGCATGACCAGCGGCAGGGTCACGGTGACGAAAACCCAGACCGGATGGGCACCGAGGGTTCCCGCCGCCACTTCGAGCCTTCGGTCGACGGCCTCGATCGACAAGCGGATCGCCCGCACCATCAGCGGAAAGGCCATGACCGCGGAGGCAAGCGCCGCGCCGGTCCAGCGGAAGGAAAAGACGATGCCGAAATGATCGGCGAGAAAGGCGCCGACCGGCGCCCGCCGGCCGAAGACGAGGAGCAGCACGAAGCCGGTGACCACCGGCGGCAGCACGAGCGGCAAATGCACGAGGCCATTGAGGAGCGCATGTCCCCAGAACCGGCCGCGGGCCAGGAGAAGCGCGAAAAGAATGCCGAAGGGCAGGCTCGCCAGCATGGCCCAGAACGCCACCTTGAGGCTGAGGTGGACCGCCGTCCATTCCGCGGGGCTCAAGTCTAACCAGTTCATGGCGACCTACCGTTGCGCCGAGGACAACCTCATGACCGACTCGCGGCCACCCGCCGCTTCTAATGGGTCGTGGGGGCGGATAAAACCGTGAAGCCTTGGCGCTCGAAGAGCGGTCGAGCGGCCGGCGACTTCAGGTAATCGAGAAACTGGGCCGCATCCTGATTGTCCGAGCCTTTCACCAGCGCCGCCGGGTAGAGAATGCGTGGATGCGAATCCTCAGGGAAGGTGCCGACGACCCTGACATTCGCGTCAGCGGCGGCATCGGTTGCATAAACGATGCCGAGCGGCGCCTCGCCGCGCGAGACGAGGAGCAGCGCGGCGCGCACGTTTTCAGCCTGGGCGATCTTGCCCTCGACCGACGGCCAGACGCCGAGGGTCTCGAGCGCCGCCTTGCCGTATTTGCCGGCCGGCACGGCCGCGACATCGCCCATGGCGAGGCGGCCGCCCGCGAGCGCGCCGGCGAGGTCGAAGCCGGGCGCGATGGCGAGGCTCGTCGTCGAATCCTTCGCGGCGACGATCACGAGCCGGTTGCCGAGCAGCGTGACGCGGCTTTTCTCGGCGATGAGGCCCTTCTTTGCGAGATAGTCCATCCAATCGAGATCGGCGGAGATGAAGAGATCGGCAGGTGCACCGGCCTCGATCTGGCGGGCGATCGCCGAGCTCGCGGCATAGGACATCACCACGCGTTTGCCCGTATCGCGCTGCCACTGCGCGCCGACGGCATCGAGCGCGTCTTTCAGGCTGGCGGCGGCGAAGACGGTGACGGCCTTCGGTTCGGCCGCCAATGAAGGCCCCGCGACGGCGACAGCGCAAATCGCGAATAGGAGCGCTCGGGCCGCTCCTGCCAGTTTGCCCACCGACAACCGCTCCAAGCTCGCCATGGGGACCCTCCCGCTCAGTTAACCGAAATATCTATTAGGATATAACGATGGCTGAAACCAGAGGCCCCGGCAATCTCCTCCGGGTCGAACACGGAGGCGTGGGCAGCGTCCCCTCCCCATTCGCGGGAGGTGATAACCCCTATGTCGCTGTAGCGCGTGCGTGGGCGATGTAGAGTTCGCGCAGCCTCAAGGTGAGCGGGCCGGGCTTGCCCGTCCCCACCGGCCGGCCATCGATCGCGATGACGGGGGTGACAAAGCTGCCGGCGCTCGTGAGAAAAGCCTCTGCCGCGTCATGCGCCTCATCGAGGCTGAATGGTCGCTCCAGGATCCGGATGTCCTCTTCGGCCGCGAGCTGGCGCAGCGCGAGATGCGTGCAGCCCGGCAAAGTCGCATGCGAATGGCCGCGGCTGACGATCGCGCCGTTCCGCGTCACGATATGGGCGGTTGAGGAGCCGCCCTCCGTCACCAGTCCGTCCTCGATCATCCAGGCTTCCTGGCACCCGGCCGCAGCGGCCGCCTGTTTGGCGAGCACCTGGGCGAGCAGGCCGACGCTCTTGATGTCGCGCCGTGCCCAGCGCAGATCCGGGACGGTTATGACGGCAAGACCGTTGAGACCGAAGGGCGAGGCCGTGAGGTTCTTCGCCTGGGTGAACAGGACGAGCGTAGGTGTCGCGTCCTTCGGAAAGGTGAAATCCCGGTCGGCTGCGCCGCGCGTCACCTGCAGATAAACGACGCCCTCTACGAGCGCGTTGCGGCGGATGAGCTCCCGCTGGATCTCCTCGACGCGCTCGAGCGTGACCGGCAACTCGAGCGCGATCTCGGCGACCGAGCGCTTCAGCCGTGCCATATGCAGGGCATTGTCGATGAGCTCGCCGTCGATGACGGCGCTCACCTCATAGATGCCGTCCGCAAAGAGGAAGCCGCGATCCAGGATGGATATGCGCGCCTCATCGAGCGGCACGAAGTCTCCGTTGACATAGGCGATCCGGGTCAAGGTTTTCTCCTCTCCCGGGCCTTTTACGCCTTCAGGTGCAGCGTGACCAGAACAGTAAGCGGGCAACGGCAAGGGCGCGGTGTGAAGTTTGCCGCTTAGGGCCCGAACCTTTCCAAGACGGATGGTATGGGCCGGACGGGGAATGCCGGCTGGTGGCGGGCGGCCGCAGCCGCCTTTGAAAGCCAACCGGCGCATCAGCCCCATCGAACAACCCGCTCGCTTTCACGAGCCCGTGGGCTGCTGGAGCCACAACGCTATTGCTGCAAGCGGCCTTCCTATGACGCTTCCGGCACGTTGCCCATGTTCGGCCTGTCGGAGCCCGTAATCCGCCGGTAGAGATGCCAGGTGGCGTGCCCCAGAACGGGCATGACCACCACGAGCCCGACGAGCAGCGGCAGGGAGCCGAGAATCAGCGCCAGGGTGACGATCGCGCCCCATGCGAGCATCGGCAGCGGATTGCGCAAAAAGGCGCGGACGGAGGCGTTGATCGCCGCCATCACGCCCACGTTACGATCGAGCAGAAGCGGAAACGAAATGCTGGTCGCCGCGAGCGCCAGGAGCGCAAAGATGAAACCGACACCGCTGCCGATCGCGACCAGCGCCCAACCGGCCGGCGTCGTGAGGACTTCGTGCAGGAAGGTGCTGAACGACGTCGGATAATCAGGGCCGAGCGTGAGGTCGTAAATCCACATGGCGGTGAGAAGCCACAGCAGGAAAAAAGCGATCACGATCACGCCGAGCAGGACGATCGATCCGAAGGCGGGCGATCGGAAGACGCCGAAGGCCTCCACCCAGGTGATGGTCTCGCCGCGCTCGCGCCGGCGGCTCATCTCGTAGAGCCCGGTCGCCGCAAAGGGACCGATGAGGGCAAAGCCCGAGGCGAGCGGAAAAATGATCGGCAGCATGGAATAGCCGACAGCGATCTGGCTCAGCACGATGCCCGCGAGCGGATAGATCAGCGCGACGAAAATGATGTCCGAACGATTGCTAAGGAAATCGTCGAGACCGCGGGCGAGCGCTTCGCGTAGATCGCGCATGCCGATGCGGCTGATGGGAATGCTCTGGGCGAGCTCCGCATCGTCATCGTGGTAGAGCGAGGTTCCGACCGTTCCGGCCGCATGCATGGTCTGGTTGAGCTGCCAGAGGCTCCACTCGACCGGATTGCGTATCGTCATGGCGCCACTCCCGAACAGGGGTTCGAGGGCCGCAATGGCGCGGGCATGATCCCATCGGCCGGCGGCCACATGCCCGACCACGGCGACGATCGGCTCATAATACTCTTACCCTGTCCATGCGACAACCGAGGCTGACAGAACGCCGTGAATCGCAATGCGCAGCCATGGTGTCGCTGCGGGTTCACGCATGATGGCCACTTCGATCCCAAGCGGACTGCGGCCGGGCAAAGTGTCCCATGATTTTATGTTTGTGATTTGACCGAAGCCCGAGCTGAGCCCACTCTGCAGCGGGGCGAGGCCTTGGGGGGCCGTGCTCTACGCTCCCGGATCTTCGCTCTCGGCATCCCCCGAGATCCGTCGATCCGGGGGCGGCCCATCGAGCGCTCTCCCGCTCATCCTCTTGACGCGAAGATGTAGACCGACAGTCTGCAAGACGCCCGGAGGGCTGTGGCAACTATGTCTTCCAGGAGATGGCTTCCGCGGAACCTTCCGCCTCCACCGACGGCTAAGTCGCCCACCTGAAGGTCGCATATGCCGTGCGTGCAATGGGAAGCTGTGGTCGCCAACGTCACAAGTGCGGCGCGGTGGCTGGGGGACCTGGATTCGAACCAGGACTAACGGAGTCAGAGTCCGCAGTTCTACCGTTAAACTATCCCCCACCGAATCTCCTGATCTCACTGACCTTTAGTCGGTCGCGTTGATCCGACCGAAGGCACATTGATCAGGCCCTGTGGTGCCCCGGAGATAGGTCGTTTTTTGTCCGCCGTCAATCCCGCCGGAAGAAGGTCGCACGAGGCTGCAGCTGCCGAGTCTACGTGCTAAATGCGTGGGCGCTCAACATACCGTCCATTTCCGTAGACTATGAGATCGCAACCTAAAGGTTGTTTTTTCACTGCGCAGCGACACAGCCGAAATCAAGACCTGGAATTTGCGTAAATCCCGCTCAATGTTCGACTATCACCTGCTTCGCTGGGACCTCGTTCCCGACGGGGACCCGATCGCGACGCCAGCCGCCCGTTTGCTCCCGGTGTTGCGCAAGGGCGAACCCGCCATGCTCAAGCTGTCCTTCGAGGAGGACGAGCGGCAGGGCGGCGTGCTGATGGAGTGGTGGGATGGAGACGGCGCCGCACGGGTTCTCGCCCGCGATGACGATGCCCTCCTGCTGGAACGCGCCTGTGGCGCGGCCTCCCTCTCCGCCATGGCGCGCGCAGACCGCGACGATGAAGCCTGCCGCATCCTCTGCGCGACGGCGGCTCGCCTGCATGCGCCCAGGAACAAGCCGCTCCCCGCCTTGATTCCCTTGGCCGAATGGTTTCGGGAGCTGGAGCCGGCCGCCGCGAACTATGGTGGAATTCTCCCTCGCTGCCTCGATACCGCTCGGGCTCTGCTGGCCGAGCCGCGCGAAGTAGGCGTGCTGCATGGCGATCTGCACCACGACAATGTGCTCGACTTCGGCGAGCGCGGCTGGCTGGCGATCGATCCCAAGCGTCTCATCGGCGAGCGTGGCTTCGATTACGCCAATATCTTCACCAACCCGGATCTGGCCGACCCCACCTGCCCCGTCGCAACGCGGCCAGGCCGGTTCGCGAGGCGGCTGAACATCGTGGCTGAGGCTGCAGGTTTGGAGCGCCAGCGCCTTCTGCGCTGGATCCTCGCCTGGACCGGTCTGTCGGCAGCCTGGTATCTGAGCGACGACGATCCTATGGCGGCGATCGACCTACAGATCGCGGAATTCGCCGCGGCCGAACTGGACCGGTGATCGGCGAATAGCTTCATTCCGTTCGCATGTTCGCAGCGTCCAGCGCGAGGCCCGACGGCACCGGTCGAGCAGAGCCGGCGCGTCCGATAATTCTCGGATCGGTTCGACGTCGTCCCGAGCTCTCCGATCGCCTCCATCCAGGCGATCGGCTCCCCCGTAACCCTTTGCGTCATTTACCGTCCGCTAAAGCGGCTGGCCCTTTACCTTTGACTCCACCTTGGGCCGGGTTCAGGATCATCTTGCCATGCAAGGGGCCTGTGGATGTCGATCAGTGCCAAGACGATTGCGATCTCGGTGCGGGCCGGTCACTCATGCCAGGGTCGGCCGGGGCGCTCTATTGCCGGCCCAATCGCCGCCGTTTTCACCATCCTGATGCTCTTGCTCGGTCCAGCCTATGGCCAGGCGATCGCCAATTGGTCGGGAACATGGGACACGAAATGGCGCGACGGCGGCGCGCAGCTCATTCTCGAACAGAACGGCACGCAGGTCACCGGCAGCTACCCGCTCTATAACGGGCGCGTCGAGGGAACCGTCGAGGGCGACGAGCTGAAGGGTCGGTGGACCGAGGATGGGCGGTCGGGCGAATTTCTGTTCGTTCAAGGACCCGATGGCCACAGCTTCATGGGCCGCTTTTCGACATCGTCGGAGTGGTGGACCGGTATACGCGTCGACGCGGCGCGCTACCAGGCCGTGCCGGTCGACCAGTCGAGCCCGATGACGACCATGCGCTCCTTCCTGGAGGCCATGAACGAGAGCGGCGCCGACAACATCCAGCGGGACGAGACCGGCTCCACCGACCTGACCGGAAAAGCCGCCGCCCTCCTCGATGTGACGCGAGCCGATCGTGGCGGCGTCAATCTCATCGACTACACCCGGCAATTCTACGCCGTCGTCGACAAACTGACCTTCCGGCTTTGGAGCCTGCCGCACGACGGGATCGATGGCGACCAGGTCACGGCGACGCTCGGGCAGTTCGGCAGCCGCATTACCTTCGATGTCACTTTCCGGCGCAAGGACGGCCGCTGGTTCATCGTGGGGCCGCCGCTGGCCGCCTTGCAGTCCAAGCGCGACGAGCTTCTGCAGGCGCGCAGCGAGCCGCCGGACACGGTTCTAGATCCCCGCAAACTCCGGAGCCCCCGCGACAGCTTCAAGATTCTGCTCGGCGGCTTCATGGACGAGCAGGGCCGCAGCACGGCCTATACGGCTCTCGACATGCGGGAACTGAGCTCCGTCGTCAAAAGCGACGAGGCCGACCTTCTCGCCCGCTATATCAAGAAGGTTCTCGATCGCGTCGGCTACGTCTACTGGCAGGAAATCCCGGACGATCCGAACAGCAGGGCACCTTACGTCCATTTCGAGCATCCATCGGGGAAGATCGTCGTTGCTCCCGTAGAGACGAAGGACGGCGTGATCTGGCAGTTCACGCCGGACACGCTCGCCAGTATCCGTGCGCTCTATGCCGATGTCGAAGAGATGCCGGTCGCCCCAGAGCTCGCCGAGAGGCAGACGACCGATCTTTACTTCGAGACCCGCAATGCCGCGCAGAGCATCAATCCGGAACTGCTCGCCCGCGCCGGGCCGCTGGAGCGCTGGCAATGGCTGCTGCTCGTCTTCGCCTGTCTGGTTGGGCTCGGTTTCGGCTTTCTCATCAGTGGTCTCATCTTTGGCTTTGTCCGCCAGGGCCGGCGGACAGCGATCCGCCAACCAGAGGCGGTGCTCGAGCGCGTGTTGGCCTGGTCGGTTCGGGCGATATCCCTCGGCCTCTTCCTGCTCGCGGCGCTGCGGTTGCTCGGATTGCCCGATATCGTCGCGACGCCGGTGCAGGCGGCCGCCTGGGTGTGCGTTGTCGTCGGCTCGGTTCCCCTCGCCTGGCATCTCATCGGGGTGGTCGCGGAGAGCTATCGGCGGCGGTGGGTCTCGCCAGGTTATCACGAGACGCTGATTTCGCTGACCTCCGGAGCGATCCGGGTGGCGATCATCATCGCTGCCTTTCTTCTCCTCGCCGAGGTCCTCGCCATTCCGTATCAGGGCGTAATCGCCGGTCTCGGCATCGGCGGCCTTGCCGTGGCACTCGCGGCCCAGCCCACGCTGCAGAACTTTCTGTCCGGCCTTACGCTCTATGCGGACCGGCCGATCAGCGTCGGAGACTTCTGCCGCTTCGGCGACAAGCTCGGCACCGTCGAATACATCGGCATGCGCTCGACCCGGGTGCGCTCGGTCGATCGCACGGTCATCTCCGTGCCGAATTCCGAGTTCGCCAATATGCAGCTCGAGAACTTCACACGTCGCGACCGCATCTGTTTCACGACCAAGCTTCAGCTGCGCTACGAAACCACGGCCGATCAGCTGCGCTATGTCATTGCCGAGCTGCGCAAGCTCTTCATTGGCCATCCTCGGGTCGCCGACGAGCCCTGCCGGGTGCGCTTTATCGGCTTTGGCGAATATTCGCTCGACGTGGAGATTTTCAGCTACGTCCTGACGCGGGACTTCAGCGAGTTCACGGCCGTCCGCGAAGACATCCTCCTGCGCATCATGGCCATCATGGACGAGGCCGGCACCCAGTTCGCCTTCCCGTCGCAGATCGAGTACCACGCTGAGGACACGCCTATCGATGCCGAGCGGCGTGCCGGCGCGGAGCGTCGGGTCCAGGCCTGGCGCGACGAGCAGAAGCTTCCCTTCCCCGAGTTCGATGAGGCGGACAAGGTGCGAATGCGCAATGGTTTGCCGTATCCGCCGGAAGGCTCGGCCATTGCTGTCGGCCAAGGCGAAGACCTCGCTCCCGAATTGGCAGCGGCAGCCGAACGGTGGCGCTGGAATTTGCGGTGGTCGAAGAAATCACGTCCGGCATGACGGACGGGGCGATGCGGCTGCAGCCCAAGCATTCGATCGTCTTCCCCGGCGAGCGGATCGATCTCGTTTCGCTGGCCGAGCGGCATTTGCCGCTTCTGGTCGCCTGGCGCAACGATCCAGAGATCCACCGCGGCTTCTTCAGCCGGCCGGCCTTCACCCTCGCCTCTCAGACAGAGTGGTTCGCGCAATATGCGCTCGATCCGACCGACCTCTACTTTGCCATCACAGTAAAGGACGGCCTGCCGATCGGGACGGTCTCGATCTCCAGGATCGATTGGCAGGCGCGCAAGGGTGAATTCGGCCGGTTCCTGATCGGCGATCCCCTCTTCCGTGGGCGCCGCTATGGGCGCGAAGCAGCTCTGCTCGCCATCGCCTTCGCGCGGCAACAACTCGGTCTGCGCACGCTTTCCCTATCGGTTCGTCCGGGCAATGCAGCGGCCATCGGCCTTTATCGGGCCTTGGGCTTCGTCCCCACATCGACCGTCATGAAACGGCTGCCGGACGGGGCCGAGGAGTTGGCGCAGCAGATGACGCTCGCCCTCCATGACGACACGAACAGCCAAGAAGGCACTATCGGCCAAATCGCCGAACGAGGGCCATAGGGCTTCGAGCCGCGGCCAACCTTCGCGTGAGCCGTCTGGCTCTCACGATCCGCGGAGCCTCCCCTGGGGAGGCACGAAAGCGGCGCGCGTTTCCGCGCGCCGCGGACACTCAATGCGCGCGTTCGGCGAGCGGCTCATCCGTCGAGAAGGCCCGAGACAGGGGTATGAGCTGCCAAAGGGCGGAGAGACCGACGAGAACGTAGATGAGGCGCGAGACGGCCGCGCCTTGGCCGCCGAAGATCGCTGCGACGAGGTCGAATTGGAAAAGCCCGACGAGCCCCCAGTTCAAGCCGCCGATAATGATGAGAATGAGCGTGATCAGGTTAGTTGCCTTCATGGCACTACTCCAGAGCCACCGGTTCGGGCTCCAGATTAATTCCGCCGGCGTGCCATAGTTCCCAAACCGGCCGATCGCCTCAAGTATTAGGTATCGCAGGGGGATCCGATTCCGCAAACAGGTCACGCGCAAGGTCTCATCCCGGCGTAGATCGCTCCTGCCCGCGCCGATGCTCTTGAGTGGCCGACCCGTCCATCGCCGGAACCACAAGGCCCTGCCGACACTTGTTAGTCGCGTAACAGGTCTGGAGCCGGCCAATGCGGCGGCTATTCATCTCAATCGTCTTGGTCGCCCTCGCTGTGCCTCTCGGCCATGCAGAGGCGGCGAAGCTCGATCTGAAGGCTGTCAATGACGCGCAATTCCCCACGCGGGCGGTGAAGGGCATCGATCCGGCCCTGGTGCGCGCCCAGATCCTGCTCGACCGCGCCCGCTTCTCCCCTGGTGTCATCGACGGCCGCGGCGGCGAGAACCTGGACAAGGCGATCGCCGCTTTTGAGCGCGCCAATGAGCTCATGCCGGACGGCAAACTCGACCCGCAGACCTGGGACCGGCTTGCCGCGACCTCCCCCGCCCCCGCTTTGATGCCCTACAGGCTGACGCGCGACGACGTGAAGGGTCCGTTTACGCGCAGGATCCCGGCCAAGATGGAAGCCATGGCCCGCCTCAAGCGGCTCGGCTACCGGAACGCGCTCGAGCGGCTCGCCGAACGTTTCCACATGGACGAGCGTCTTCTGCGTGCTTTGAACCCCGGCAAGCGCTTCGATCGTGCCGACACTGACATCATCGTGGCGAATGTCGCGCGCCCGGCAATCCCAGAAAAGGCCGCCTCGGTGGAGGTGGACAAGGCCGAGCGCAGCCTGCGCGTCTTCGGCCAGGACGGCGGGCTCATCGCCGTCTACCCAGCCTCGATCGGCAGCGACGAGAAGCCCGCGCCGAGCGGTGCCTTTGCGGTGAACCGCGTCGTCCATAACCCGACCTATACCTATAATCCCGACTTCGCCTTCCGCGGCGTCAAGGCGAAGGAGGCTTTCACGATCGCCAAAGGGCCGAACAATCCCGTCGGCTCAGTATGGGTCGACCTCACTGCGGAAACCTACGGCATTCATGGCACGCCGGAGCCGCGCAACATCGGCCGCGCCTATTCGAACGGCTGTGTGCGCTTGACCAATTGGGATGTGGAAGATCTTGCCGGAATGGTCGAGAAAGGGACGGCCGTCATATTCCGCGATGCGCCGCAGGACCTGACGGCGCGCTAAAACTCTTCCTTGGCCGCAAGATCAACGTAAAGCCGTTCACTCTCACGAGATCGCAGGCTCGCCCTTACCGCGCCTTCGGCGAGGAGGTCGGCGGCTGCGTCAAGCCATTGCCGTTCATGGCATCTTCCTGGCGCTGCAGGCATTCGGCCATCGGCAGGAACTTGCCGCCGTAATTGTTGAGGCAATAGTCCGTTGCCGCCTGCATCGGCGTGCGCGGCGGCGTCAAGGCGCAGCCAGCCAAGAGACCAGCCAAGAGTCCGGCCATGGCGAATGCCGTCAGAACCTGTTTCATATCAGCCCCTTCCCCGATCCAGCGATTTCATAACAGAGGCTGATCACCATGCCTATGCGAGGGCGGCAGCATGGTTACCGGGCCGCCCCGACCCCTGGCCTTGTCTTCAATCCGCAGGCCGCGTGTCCGCGCGGACAATCCTTGGGAATCAGCAGTTTCCGCCCGGCTTCTCGAGAGAACGATCGTCGCTGCTATTGATGGGGAAAGTTCTCGACGTGGGTCTCAGCGGTGCGGCCGATATAAAGAGCCCGGCGACCGGAGAACGACACGATGTAGCTGGCACATCCAGCCAATGCGGCCTTTCTGCAGAAGCCCTTATAAGTGTAGCCGGGGACCTGCTGCTGCGCTTCTTTGATCGCTGCCTGCATCAGGGTTGTATCGAAGGTTGGTGCGACGGGAGCGTCGATCCGGTGGGCCGGCAACTCGATGCCCTCCCCATCGGGCAGATAGTAGGTCGCGGTCGCCCGCCGGAAGTCGATCGCGTAGCCTTCGAACCCGGCTTGCATCAGCATTCCGACGATCTGAGGGCAGGTCATCAAATTGCCCTCGGCCCCTTCCAGGCAGGCCTGGGCCGCTGCTTTCTGTTGATCATTCATATGGGCTTCTCCGTATCCGTATCATCGGTAGACCGCGTTCATTCGATCGGGATTGCAGTCATGCGGCCGCCCTCAGCCAAGCGCTTCAGGAGCCGTTCCAGGGTTGCCCGTTCATCCCCCGTGAGGCATTCGAAGAATTCCGCATCGTTGCGGTCGGCGAGCGCGGCGAGATCGGGCACGAGGTCGAGGCCGCGATCCGTCAGGGCGAGCGTCTGAGCGCGGCCGTCGTCAGCACTGGCTTGGCGTGTGATCAGCGACTTGGCGATCAGTCTGTCAGCGAGCTTGGTGATCGCTCCCCGTGTCATACCCATCTCGTCCGCGAGCCGGCTCGGGGGCATCGGCTGTCTGCCGTAGAGCGCGCGCAAAAGGCACCATTCCGCGACGGTCACTTCCTTGCGAGCCAGCTTGGATGCGAAGGCGTGGGAAATGTGGTTGGAGACCATGCGCAGCCAGAAGCCGAGATGTGCGGTCAGGTCCGAAACGGGCGGGATCGACGGCATGGCAGGCCCTTTTAATTGACAAGGAAACTACCTCATTTAATTTCCTAGTCAACTAAAAGGACGAGGTGCATAGGCGCATGGACATGACCGGGCGTCATCGCGCAGGCTGGGGGAAAGCCGCGCAAACGTCCTCCCGTGGCGCGGCGAAAGGGAGCGAACCATGTATCAGATCCTCCAGGTGGCGAGCATTCTGCTGGTCGCCGTCGGCATGGGCCTGTCACTGGCGCATGCGCTCGAATATCCGGGGAAGCTGCGTCTGCCGAAGGACAGCTATGCGGCCGTCCAGACGATCTACTATCCCGGCTTCACGATCGGTGGTCTGCTTGGCGAGATCGGCGCCGCCGTTGCGACCGGTGTGCTGCTGGTCTTCACGCCTTTCGGGAGCACGGCTTTCTGGCTCACGGCCGCTGCGCTCGTCGGCCTCATCGCGGTGCATGCCATTTATTGGCTCGTTACCCATCCCGTGAACCGCTTCTGGCTTCGGGATGAAGGCCTTGTGGGTCCGGGCGCCACCTTCTTCGCCCTCGCCGGGGCCTCTGAGGCGGATCGCGATTGGATCGCGGCGCGCAACCAATGGGAGCTGTCCCATGTGGCGCGCGCCGTGATTGCCGTGGCCAGTTTTCTCGCGCTCGTCGTCGCGTTCACTGGCGATGGCTATGCCGCCTCGCCGCAATAGGCCTCGAGACGATAGCCATCGGGATCGACGGCGAAGGCGGCGTAATAGTTCGGACCGTAATCCGGCCGAAGTCCCGGCGCGCCGTTGTCGCGCCCGCCTGCCGCCAGCGCCGCCGCGTGAAAGGCGTCGACGCTGGCGCGGGTCGGCGCTTTGAAGCAGATGTGAAGGCCGGACTTGTCGTCGGCCGCGACCGGCCGCTCCACCGCCGAGATCCAGTAGAAGACCGCGTCCTTGCCATAGCCGAGCGAATCCGCACCTTCGCTGAGGCAGGCATAGCCGAGCGGTGCGAGCGCCGCATCGTAGAAGCGCTTGGTACGACCGATGTCACCGACGCCGATGGACACGTGATCGAGCATCGAACTCTCCTCATGCTGTTAGGGGCGCCGGCGACTGCCGAAAGAGCAGCGTCGCCGGCTGGATGAAGACAAACGATCATGCAAGGCGACGGGCGTGGAATTCGGCCTCGAGCCGCCAGTTCGCGCCGCCGTCATCCGAGCGTTCGCCGAGCCAGCGAAAGGCATCCGGCCTGATGTCCCGGAAGCTCCAGCGGATATCCGATCCGTCCTCCGTCTTGCCGCGCTGCACGATGTCGGCGCCGTCGGCACGGCCGATCTGCCGGGAGTAATATTGCCGGACAGGATCGCTCCACAGGATGTGCCAGGCGTCTAGGCCGGGATCATAGACCCTGAGTGTCGTGCCGTAGAACACGCCGGGCAGGATCCAAACGTCCTGGATGGCGCGCCCTTCGAGCACCCAGCCGAAGCGGATCTCGCCTTGGCCGGAATGCTTGCGGCCGTCCTTGAGGATGACGGTGGCGTCCATGGACCAGGCACCGACGAGCCACCCGTAGAGGCCCATCTTCTCAGCACGGTCCTGCGCCGGACCGGCGCAATGGAGCAAGTCGATGAAGGTAGCAATAGGCTGTGTCATGGCACGCTCCGCGATCTGATAGCGGACTGACTATCGATCGGGGCTCGGCAGGACTTGGGGAAAATTGCTATTGTCACGCCATGACGATGACATCGCATCAGCTGGCCCGGGGCCCCGGATGGCGGGTCTACGATGTCGTCTGCACTGCCGGACCGCAGGACCGTCCGTTCGAAGAATGCCACGAAGGGGTTTCCATCGCCGCTGTGACCCGCGGGACCTTCCAGTATCGCTCCTCGGTCGGCCGGGCCGTGCTCACGCCCGGCGCCGTACTCCTCGGCGATGCGGGAACCTGCTTCGAATGCGGCCATGAGCACGGCGTTGGCGACCGTTGCCTGTCCTTCCAATATACACCGGACTATCTCGAAGGCGTCGTCGCAGCGCTCCCGGGCGTGCGGCACTCCACCTTCGGGGTGCCCCGCCTACCGCCCTCGGACAGACTCATGCCGCTCATTGCCGCGGCCGAGGCCGCGACCGGCGACGCCGCGGCCCTCGAGGAAATCGCCCTCACCTTTGCCGGCGCCGCCGTCGCCTTGCTCGCGGAGACCGGGCCGGCTGCTGCACCCAGCCGGCGGGACGAACGGCGCATCAGCGATGCGGTGCGCCGGATCGAGGCGCAAATAGAGGAGTCCCTCGGCCTGGCCGACCTCGCCCGGAGCGTGGCCATGAGCCCCTATCATTTCCTGCGCAGCTTCCGAAGCGTGGTCGGCATGACGCCGCGGCAGTATCTACTCACGCTCCGGCTCGAGCGGGCAGCTGTGCGCCTACGCCAAACCGCGGAACCCATCGCGACGATTGCCTATGACAGCGGCTTCGGCGACCTCTCCGAATTCAACCGCCGCTTCCGGCGCGTCATGGGCGTGAGCCCGCGCGTCTACCGTCGGCTCGGCGGATCGAAGCCGTTCGCCTGCCGGCCGATATGAACGAGCAGCACGGGGATCGGCGCGACCCGCCGGCCGCAGGTCGCGACCGCAACTTGATCTCAGCAAAAAACTATGTCTTTTTATTACCCATAGCGAGTTCGCTTACGAGCGAACTCCGGCCCGGCTGTGTCGACCTTCGCCCCCGACGGAAGGACACAGCCGGGCTTTCCTTGTCGTCCGCAGACCCGGATCATTGAGACATGTTTCTCCGCAACTGAACGGCCCATGGTTGCGGAGGCACGTGCGAATTCGATGTCCGCGTTCTCAGAATGATCTGGTCCGGCCTTCGACAAGTGGTCGACTTTCGCCCCGCTCTCCCGGCGGGCGGAGCGGGACTGTAAAGACATATCGGTAGCGTGTCCTGTTTATGGCCCGTCTCGGCCATGATACCTTTCCGAGGGTGGCGCGCCAGCGCCCGACCGCGGGAGAAGCACCATGTCTGCCGGTATGACCAACACATACAACGTACTCGGGAACCTGCTGCGCTTTCTGGTGCGTGGCAGCGATGGTGATTCCAGCTATTCCCTGATGGAGGGCACTTTCCCTCCCGGCCATGGCGCCCCGCCCAATCGTCACGCGGCAGACGACGAAGCCTTCTATATCCTCGAAGGCACCTTTGAGTTCATGGTCGGGGGCGAGACAAAGACCGGAGGCGCAGGGACTTTCGTGAAGATCCCGAGAGGGGCCGTCCACGCGTTCAAGAATATCGGCCGGGACAATGGCAGGTTGCTGGTGATCAATTCACCAGGGCACATCCATGATGCCTTTTTCAGTGAAGCGGGCGATCCGCTTCCTCCCGACACGACGGAACTGCCGCCATCCGGACCGCCGGATATCGCGCGCGCGCTGGCTGCGGGCCAGCGCAACGGCATCGAGTTCATTCTGGACGGGCACCCCACCGGATAAACCTTTGCTCAAAGCTTTCTCACTATCTTTAGGGATCGAGCGAGATTCGGTCTGTGTGCGGAGGTTCGCGGCTTCGGTCCCGCCCCATGAGGGTAGGTACCCCGATCCGGAACGAATATCGAAGCTCATGAGTTGACCAACAGCGTTATCGTAGCCGTCCGCTGTTCTAGCGGCAGGTTCATCGATGGCTCAGCACCCTGGATAGTCCAAGACGGGCCGGGGAAGATCAGGAGGAGACGCATGAACAATCGTACGATCTGGTACGTCATCGCTGCAGTAGTCGTGGTCCTCATTGCCCTCTGGGCCTTCTATCCTCGAACTGCTGAAACACCGGCAACGGGCGCCGCTCCGAATTCGCCGCCGGCATCTACATCAGCGCCTCCGGCAGCTTCTCCGCCGGCGCAATAGTCGGAGCGCGGCCTGCTGCGCGACCAGGGGAGCCTCAAGGGACTGCCCGTCGCTGGCGGCGGGTCGAGGTGTCTGAGGCCGTCTTGCCGGTCGGCAAGTCGACGAGCATCAGCGGGACTCATGTCTCGCTGATCTCCAGTGCAAAAGGTGGCGAGCCGGCTCCGCTTACGGTCTGCCCCTGGGCCGCAGGACATTCCATGGATATGGCAGCGGTTTTGTCCGGAACTGCTCGTCCGGGATAGCGGCGGTGCGTCCGCCATATGCGCATCGGCGCAATTCCGGACTTGCCTTTAGACTGTTAGTTTTCTAAGGAAATCAGCGACGTGAGCATGATCGGGGCATAGCGCAGTCTGGTAGCGCATCTGCTTTGGGAGCAGAGGGTCGCAGGTTCGAATCCTGCTGCCCCGACCAGGTCTCGTCGACGGTCCGCGTGTCGTCGGGTAAGCCGGAGAGCGCGTCAGGGAAATCGACAGGTCGGGAAGCCGGAGCATGAGCGCACGCATCTACAAGCCCTCCCGGACCGCCATGCAGTCGGGCTTGGCGAAGACCCGGCGTTGGTGCCTGGAGTTCGATGCCGAAAACGCGCGCGAGATCGAACCGCTGATGGGCTGGACGAGCTCCACCGACACGCGCCAGCAAGTTGGGCTCTGGTTCGATACGCGTGAGGAAGCGGTCGCCTATGCCGACAAGCACGGCATCAGCTATCGCGTGGAAGAGCCAAAATCAGCCAAGCGGCGATCAATCGCCTATTCCGATAATTTCAAGTTCAACCGCGTCCTGCCTTGGACCCATTGACGGCATCCAGGGTCACTGGCGCGTAAGGCCCCGTAGCTCAGTTGGATAGAGCAGCAGCCTTCTAAGCTGCGGGTCGCAGGTTCGAATCCTGCCGGGGTCGCCAACAGCTAGCCTTCGGTTGCGTGGATCGGCGGGCCCGATCATAGCGCCAGCCCAGTCCTGTCCACGCACCCCGCTTTCACATCTCAGGACGGATGCCGCCTATCGAGACGTGCCGAGTTGCCGCTTGGCTTCGTTCACGGCGTCCATGCAGGCCGTTTCTTGTCCAGAACGGTCAAGCTGGCGCGCGCGATCGAGACTTGCGCTCGCATCCATCGGGCTGGAGCCGACAGAGCCGGTCGTGAGATTCTCCCCGCCGGTTCCCTCCGTTTGGCGGCGGACGTCTTGAGGAGACGTGGCGCGGGTCCCTGCTGACGGAGCTGCCGCCCGCCCGGGGCTGCCTTGAGCTCCTGCCGCCTTGGCTTCCTCGTCGGCTCTCGCTTGCGACGACATATTCGCGGCCTGCGCGCCCTTCGTCGGCCCGGAACCCGCATCCTTGCTCGACAGGACCTGGGCGAGGCGGTCGATCTCGGTCGTACATGGACCGGCATAGGCGGCGGAACCGGCAAAGAGGACGCTACTCGACAGGGCAAGGGCGACCATATGGGCGTTTCTCATGCTTTCCTCCATCAAAGCTTCCCGGCGAGGGCATGCGCCCTCACCTGTCTGATGGAGCAGCAACGCCCTGGATAGAAAATGGTTCGCGGTTGCGCGCCCGAATGATCGGTGCTCGCGCTTGGAACGTGCCTTTTCGCCGCCATCTTGCCAGAGCGTGAAATCCCGCTTACATTCAAGGCATCGAGATTGGCCGGATGTTAGGGCCGAATGGATGCGCCGCCTTGCTGTGCCGGGCCGGAGGCACCTTCAGACTACCTCTCCAAATCGACGAAACTGCACAGGCAGCATGTATAGCTGCCCCGCTTACCCATGTTCTAAAGCCGACCGAAAGGACACTCCATGGCGACTGGCACGGTAAAATGGTTCAACGACCAGAAGGGCTACGGCTTCATTCAGCCCGACAACGGCGGCAAGGACGTGTTCGTCCATATCTCCGCCGTGCAGCGCTCGGGTCTTCTCGGGCTCGTTGAAGGCCAGAAGGTCTCCTACGAGGTCGAAGCCGACCGACGCACCGGCAAGGAAGCCGCCGTCAATCTGCAGGCGCAGTAAGACGGCTCGCAATTGGGCGGTCCGGAGCTATCCGGACTTCCCGCTCCAATCGGTCGATCGACCCAATAACAAGGACAAAGACTATGAACTTCATTTATGCACCACGGCGCGTCGTCAGTCGTCGCGCCGATCACGCCTTCACGGTTCACAAGCTCTGGGCGCAAGGCGCCGACGAGAAGACGGACCTCAGCCACCTCATCGACCGCAGCTATGCCTACGGCTCCTCGCGTGAACTGCGCTGGCATCTCGCCGAACGCTTCGGCTTGAACCCGCAGGACTGCGTGCTGAAGGCCGCCTGATCGATTGAGTATTGAGCCGCAACCGCCGGCGAGAGCCTGAGCGCCGCTTCGCGGATTGCCCCTGTCGCAGGGGCGGAGACTGCCGGGGCGGATTAGAGCGCCTCGAGTGAAGTGGATGCCGGCTCGCGTTAAAGCAACGCAACGAGCCAGAACGCCGAGCTCTTGTCGCCATCCGACAATGCAAAACGCTCCAGGCGGCCAGCCGGAATCAGCGATCGAACATCGGATTTTCGATGCGATCGCCCGGCTTGGCGCCGATCTTCGCGGCTGTGCCCGCATTCACCTCGAGAACGGCCAAGACCGGCTCGCCGGATGGAATGATGCGGTCGGACAGAGGCTCGGTATTGTCCTCGATGCGTGCGATCGTGCCATCGGGGCGAACGAACAGCATGTCCAGCGACAGATAGGTGTTGTGCATCCACATGGACACCGGCTGCACGGCCTTGAAGTCGAAGAGCATGCCGCGGTCGGCCGGCAGATAGCGCCGCTCCATCAGGCCACGGCCGCGCTCGGCATCCGTTCGCATCACCTCCACCATGAAGACATGCCGTCCCGTCGCGGTAACGATAGTCAGTTGCTCGAGGCCGGCTGGCGTCTTGCCCTCCGCCTTTGCGGCGTGCGCCCCGAACGGTGACGCGCTGGGAGGAAGCCACACCAGCGGCGCCAGCAGGGCTGTGACGATCAGAAACCGAAACGCCGCCGCAAATCCCGTCAACATGACCATGGCTGCCTCATCGATGGGTCTACCGCCGACCCGTGCGCCAAGTCATCGCGCAGTCGGATGCGCCGATCAAGTGATCAGCACGCACCACCCCGTGATCGGTGCAGATCGGCTGAAGGATCGGGCCGGCCTGACCGGCCGGACAGAAAAAAGCTGGTTCCGATGGCCGGAACCAGGCTGAGGCAAATTGTCTAAATGCAATCAACAAAAAAAGTCGAGTTCGATCCGGCTTCAGGATGGCGTCAGTGCGACGATGGTGTCGTGCCGCCATCGAGCGGCCGAACTTCGGCTGCCATCAGACCTTTCGGTCCGTTGCCGAAGCGCACAAGCACGGACTGACCGGGCTTGAGCTCCGTCAACCCGAAGCGCCGCAGCGTCTCCATATGGACGAAGATGTCGGGCGTGCCCTCCCCGCGCGTGACGAAGCCGAAGCCTCTCAGGCGGTTGAACCACTTGACCTCCACCTTCTCCAGCCCGCTCGTCGGAACGACCGTGACACGCGTGCGCGCCGGCAGTTCCGAAGGATGCACGGCTGACGAGTCATCCATGGAGACGATGCGGAAGGCCTGCAATCCACGGGCGCGCTGCATCGCTTCGCAGACAACCCGGGCACCTTCATTGGCCGTTTCGTAACCGTCCCGCCTCAGGCACGAGACGTGCAGAAGAACGTCCGGCATGCCGTTATCCGGTACGATGAAGCCGAAGCCCTTGGCAACATCGAACCATTTTATGCGCCCGACCACCTCGACGAGATCGAGAGAGCGTTCTACCGCACCCTCATCCGCCTGGGTTAGGCCGGAAACAGCCTCGTCTGCTTTCTCTTGCCCTGCCTTTGGGCCGAGAAAGCTTGAGTCAAATTCGTTGGACATTGAACCACCAGCCGAATCACAATGTTAATTTACGAGACGGAGAATAACATCGCGTCCAAGGCGGCAAAGTCAGAAAGGGATGCGTTCGCGGGCTCCCCGATGGGCTTCCCTTAAGATCTTATGACTGCCAAAAACGGAAAAACAAGCCTGAATCCGCAACTTATCGTTGCAATTCCGATTGTTAACACGCAAGTCCAGTGTGTCTCAGGTGCCACGCAGAGTGTCCACGAGATTGCGAGCCTTGCCCGCCTCGTCGCGAATGAAGCCCCAGTTGCGCTCAGTGACAGCCTTTAGCGGCACGAGCCATGAACCGCCCACGCAGATAACCTGCGGCAAAGTCAGGTAATCTTTCAGATTGTCCGTATCGACCCCACCGGTGGGGCAAAAGCGCGCCTCCGGGAAGGGGCCCGCAAGCGCCTTCAGCATCTTCACACCGCCTGCGAGTTCGGCCGGAAAGAACTTGACGCGGGAACGGCCGACGCCGAGCGCACGCATCAGCTCGGAGGCAGTGGCAACGCCCGGCAGCCACGGCAAGCCCGCCTTTTCAGCCGCCTCATGCAGGTTTTCGCCGAAACCGGGGCTGACCGCGAGCGCCGCACCAGCGTCGCGAACCGCCGCGAAATGCTCCGGCCGCGTCAGCGTACCGGCGATGACGAGCACATCCGGGCAATGGCGCGCGACGGCCTCGACGGCCTTGGCGCCGGCGGCTGTGCGCAGGGTGAGCTCGATGACATCGATTCCCCCTTCCTGCAGCGCTTGGGCAAGCGGCACGGCAGCTTCGACATCGGGAACGGTCACGACCGGAACGACGCCGCACCGCCGAATCCGTTCCAGATAAGCCTCGTCCATCGGTTCCTCGTCCCCGTTCGTCACGCAAGCGAACAGACCTCCCCGCCCCTCCAAACATAGACAGAGGGTCGCTTCGAGGAGATCGTGGCAGTGAGGATCATTATGCCTTATGCGAGGCGCCATGACCACGCATGAAGATGGTGTTCGACAGCACTCTTTACGTCAGCCAGACTGACGTAAGCTGGGGTGACGCCGGGCGAGCCAACAACAGTCGAAGGTGAATCGTGGCGACTTCTCTTTCCCCTTCAGCGAGCCTTCCGACTGTCCAGTCGCTGCCGCGCATCCCGCTGATCGATGCGGCACGCGGCATCGCCCTCCTCGCCATGATCAGCTACCACTTCGCTTGGGACCTCAGCTTCTACGGTCTTATCGAAACGGATATCGCGGCGCATCCGGCCTGGCGGATCTACGCGCATCTGATCGCCGGGAGCTTTCTTGCTCTCGTGGGTGTCAGCCTCGTGCTCGCCCATGCCAATGGCATCAACCGACGCTCTTTCCTGCGGCGGCTGGCGATCCTCGTCGCTGCCGCCGCCGCGGTGACCGTCGGCACCTATTTCCTTTTTCCGGAGAGCTTCATCTTCTTCGGCATTCTGCACGAGATCGCGCTGGCAAGCGTCCTCGGCCTTTTCTTCCTGCGCCTGCCCTGGATCATCACGCTCGCGGCGGCGGCCGTGGCGCTCGCCCTTCCCCTCGTCGCGGCAAGCCCCTTCTTCAACGCGCCGGCCTTGTTGTGGCTCGGCCTCGCGACCGAGGTGCCGGAGACGAACGATTATGTACCGCTGTTTCCGTGGTTCGGCTGCGTGCTCCTCGGCATGGCGCTGGCGCAGATCGTGCTAGGTCGCCCTGCCCTGCCGGCCTGGCTCACATGGCGAGTTCCCGGCGTCCTCGGACGCGGCCTCACGCTCGCCGGGCGACATAGCCTCCTCGTCTATCTGACGCATCAGCTCGTGCTGCTCGGCGCGCTCTGGGTCTTCGTGCAGGTGGTCCAGCCGGTGCGCACGGCCCCCTTCCTGCGCAGCTGCGAGGCGACCTGCCAAAACGGCGGAACGGATGCCGCAACCTGCGCGCGCTATTGCGGCTGTGTCGGCGACGGCGTCGCGCAGCTTGGCCTCTGGGGCAAGGTGGCGGCCAATGCGCTGTCGCCGGAAGACCGCCAGCGCCTCGCCGGCATGGCGCGCCAGTGCCGGCCGGCTAGCCCTCCGGCCGGGGCCGAATAACGGCCTGGAGCATTTTTGCCTTTCCTCGAATGGGGAAAAGCGCTCCGGATCCCGATCTGATGTGTTTTGGTGTCGCGAACCGGCCGCGCTTTCGCGCGAACGCTTCAGTCGCCGCTATCGTACCAGGTGCGGCCGTCACGCTCGATCAGCGCGATCGAGGCGGAAGGCCCCCAGGTGCCCGCCGTATAGGGCTTCGGCGCCTCGCCGGAGTTCTGCCAGGCCTCGATGATCGGGTCGATCCAGGTCCAGGCGGCCTCCACCTCGTCGCGCCGCATGAAGAGCGTCTGGTTGCCGCGCACCACGTCGAGGATCAGCCGTTCATAGGCATCCGGATTGCGCACGCCGAAGGCCTCGGCAAAGCTCATGTCGAGTGGCACATTATGCAGGCGCATGCCGCCCGGGCCGGGATCCTTGATCATCAGCCAGAGCTTTACGCCCTCGTCCGGCTGCAGGCGGATGACGAGACGGTTGTTCTCGATCGTGCCTGCCTCGCCGTCGAACATGGAGTGGGGAATGCGGCGGAAGGCGACGACGATTTCCGAGACGCGGCTCGGCAGGCGCTTGCCGGTGCGCAGATAGAACGGCACGCCCGCCCAGCGCCAATTGGCGATCTCGGCCTTTACGGAAACGAAGGTCTCGGTTCGGCTCGTCGAGGCGCCGAGTTCGTCGAGATAGCCGGGCACCGCGCCGCCGGCCGATGCGCCGGCGCGATATTGGCCGCGCACGGTCGCCGCCGTCGCCGTGCGGCCATCGATCGGCACGAGCGACTGCAGCACCTTGAGCTTCTCGTCGCGCACGGCATCGGCGGCCGTCGAGGTCGGCGGCTCCATCGCGACCAGGCAGAGAAGCTGCAGCATATGGTTCTGCACCATGTCGCGCATAGCGCCGGCCGTGTCGTAATAGCCGGCGCGGCCCTCGACCCCGAGTGATTCCGCCACGGTGATCTGCACATGATCGACATGGGCTGCGTTCCACACGGGCTCGAAGAGCGCATTGGCGAAGCGCAGCGCCATGAGATTCTGGACCGTTTCCTTCCCGAGATAGTGGTCGATGCGATAGACGCTCTCTTCCGGGAAGACACGGCCGATCGCGTCATTGACCGCGCGGGCCGAGGCAAGGTCCTTGCCGATCGGCTTCTCCACGACCACGCGTGTCTGCTGGTCGACAAGGCCATGCGTGCCGATGCGCTCGGAGATCGGTCCGAAGAGATCGGGCGCGGTCGCCAGATAGAACACGCGGATATGGCCTTCACCCCGCTTCACGCAATCGACCAGATCCGGCCATCCCTCGTCGGAGCCGGCATCGAGGCTGACATAGTCGAGGCGCTCGAGGAAGCGTCCGAGGCCGTCTTCGGCCAGGTCCTTGCTCGGCACGTGTTCGGCAATGGCCTTGCGGGCGAAGGCCTGGAACTCCTCGGCGCTCATGGCCCGTCGCGAGGTGCCGATGATCCTGGCGTCTTCCGGCAACTGGCCGGCGACGCAACGATGAAACAAGGCCGGCAGAAGCTTGCGCTGGGATAGATCGCCCGTGGCGCCGAAGATGACGAGGGTGAAGGGCGAGACAGGAATAACGCGACTGGCCATGCGGTGCGATGCTCCTCGATCCTCTGACGCAACAACAGCCTTGAAGCACGCAGCCTCGCCGCGTGCAAATTTTCTGAACGGCGGCGGCTGTCCCCCTAGGCCGCCTTCTTGCGCTCGGCGATGCGCACGAGATTGCGAAGGATGGCCGTCGTGCCCTTGAGGCGGGCGGCCGGCGTCGGGAAGTCGTCGATGAAGACAATGCGCATGTCTGGCCGGACCTTGGCCAGCGAGCCCTGTTCGCCGACGAAGGCGACGAGCCCTTCCGGATTGGCGAAGGAGTTGTCGCGGAAGGAGACGATGACGCCCTTCGGTCCGGCTTCGACCTTCTCCACATTGGCGCGCCGGCAGAGCGCCTTGATCGAGACGATTTTCAGAAGCTGCTCAACCTCTTCCGGCAGAGAGCCGAAGCGGTCGATGAGCTCGGCGCCGAAAGCCTCGATCTCGGTGTCGGTATCGAGCGTCGACAAGCGGCGATAGAGCTCGAGACGCACGTCAAGATCCGGCACGTAAGTATCGGGTATCATGAC
Source organism: Chelatococcus sp. GCM10030263 (assembly GCF_042666455.1). Taxonomy (NCBI): domain Bacteria; kingdom Pseudomonadati; phylum Pseudomonadota; class Alphaproteobacteria; order Hyphomicrobiales; family Chelatococcaceae; genus Chelatococcus; species Chelatococcus sp. GCM10030263. The sequence goes on from NZ_JBHTDB010000016.1 coordinate 511,982, forward strand.
TGGCGCGCCCACCGTGATGGTCGGCGACCACGTATCCTCGCCCGTCTCCTCGACGCCGGCCTTGAGCTGGGCGACCGCCTCCTCCAGCATCTGCTGATAGAGCTCGTAGCCGACCTCGCGAATGTGGCCGGACTGCTCCTCGCCGAGGAGATTGCCGGCGCCACGAATGTCGAGATCGTGACTGGCCAGCTGGAAGCCGGCGCCGAGCGTATCGAGCGACTGCAGCACCTTAAGCCGCCGCTCGGCGGACTGGGTGAGGCGCCGCGTCGGCGGGACGGTGAGGAGCGCATAGGCTCGAAGCTTGGCGCGCCCGACGCGGCCGCGCAGCTGATAGAGCTGCGCCAGGCCGAACATGTCGGCGCGGTGCACGATGAGCGTGTTGGCGCGTGGAATGTCGAGGCCCGATTCGACGATGGTCGTCGAGAGCAGGACGTCGAATTTGCCGTCGTAGAAGGCGCCCATCACGTCTTCGAGCTGGCCGGCCGCCATCTGGCCATGGGCGACGGCGACCCTCACCTCCGGCACCTCGCGATCAAGGAAGGACTTGACCTCGGCGATATCCTCGATGCGCGGGCAGACATAGAAGGACTGGCCGCCGCGATAGCGCTCGCGCAGCAGCGCCTCGCGCACCGAGAGTGGATCGAAGGGCGTGACGAAGGTGCGGACCGCCAGGCGATCCACCGGAGGCGTCGCGATGATGGAAAGCTCGCGCACGCCTGTGAGGGCAAGCTGCAGGGTGCGCGGAATGGGTGTCGCGGTCAGCGTGAGCACATGCACCTCGGCGCGCAGGTCCTTCAGCCGCTCCTTGTGGCCGACGCCGAAATGCTGCTCCTCGTCGACGACGATGAGGCCGAGGTCCTTGAAGCGGATCGCCTTGCCAAGCAGCGCATGGGTGCCGACGACGATGTCGAGCCGGCCATCGGCCAGCTGCTCCTTCACCGCCTTGAGTTCGGGCGCCGAGACGAAGCGCGAGGCTTGGCCGACCTTCAGCGGCAGCCCCTGGAAACGCTCCTGGAAGGCGCGGAAATGCTGGCGGGCGAGCAGCGTCGTCGGCACGACCACCGCCACCTGCCGGCCCGACATGGCGACCGCGAAGGCCGCGCGCAGGGCAATTTCCGTTTTGCCGAAGCCGACGTCGCCGCAAACGAGCCGGTCCATCGGCCGCCCCGAGGCGAGATCGTCGAGCACGGCATCGATGGTGTTCTGCTGGTCTTCCGTCTCCTCATAGGGAAAACGGGCGGCGAATTCGTCATAGAGGCCCGGCGGGGGCACGACGCGCGGCGCCTCCTTGAGCGCGCGGGCTGCGGCCACCTTGATGAGCGCGCCGGCCATCTCGCGGATGCGCTGCTTCAGCTTCGACTTGCGTGCCTGCCAGGCTGCGCCGCCGAGCTTGTCGAGCGCGACCTCGGTGTCTTCCGAGCCGTAGCGCGACAGAAGGTCGATATTCTCCACCGGCAGGAACAGCTTGTCGCCGCCGGCGTAATGCAGCTCCAGGCAGTCGTGCGGGGCACCCGCAACGTCGATCGTCTTCAGCCCGACGAAGCGGCCGATGCCGTGATCCACGTGCACGACGAGGTCGCCGGCGGCAAGGCTCGATACCTCCGCAATGAAATCTTGCGCGCGCCGTGACTTGCGCTTCTGGCGCACGAGCCGGTCACCGAGGATGTCCTGCTCGCCGATGACGGCGAGATCGCCGACCTCGAAGCCGGATTCGAGACCCCAGACGGCAAGGCCCACCTCGCCCGCCGGCAATCCCAGCGCGACCGAAAGGCGGCCGACCGGCGTCATCTTCTTGAGGCCGTGGTCGGCGAGCACCGAGCCTAGCCGCTCGCGCGAACCTTCCGACCAGGCCGCGACGACGACCTTGCGGCCAGCAGACTGCAGGTCGCGGATATGGGCGACGGCGGCCTCGAAGATATTGATGGTGCCGTCGGCGCGCTCGGGCGCGAAATTGCGCGCCTGCCGGCCGCCGACATCGATAACGAGCCGCGCCTCGCTTTCGGGCTGGGCGAAGGGCGTCAGCCGCGCCACCGCGCTCGCCTTCAGGCGCTCCTGCCATTCCGCCTTCGGCAGATAGAGCGCATCTGGCGGCAGAGGCTTGTAGGGCGGTGCCCCGCCGGTCGCGCCGGCGGCGGGCTGGTTGCGGCGCGCCTCGTAATAGTCGGTGATCTGCGCGAGCCGTTCCTCGGCGGCGTCTTCCAGCAGCGGATCGAAAACCAGCGGCACGCCGGGCAGATAATCGAAGAGCGTATCCAGACCGTCATGGAAGAGCGGCAGCCAATGTTCGAGGCCGGGATGGCGCCTACCCTCGCTCACCGCCTCGTAGAGCGTGTCGTCGCGGGTGGCGGCGCCGAAGGCTGCCACATAGCCCTGGCGGAAGCGACGGATGGTCTCGGTCATGAGCTTCACTTCGCTCATCGGCACGAGATCGAGCGAGCGCAGCTGATGGGTCGTGCGCTGCGTCTCCGCATCGAAGGCGCGGATCGATTCGAGCGTATCGCCGAAGAAGTCGAGGCGGAGCGGCTCCGGCAGGCCGGGGGCATAGAGATCGACGATGCCGCCGCGCACCGCATATTCGCCGGTGTCGCGCACGGTCGCCGTGCGCTGAAAGCCGTTGATCTCGAGCCACTGCACGAGCGCGTTCATGTCGACCGTATTGCCCGGCGCCGCCGACAGCGTTTCACGGGCGATGCGCGCCTGGGGCGGCACGCGCTGCAGGACCGCATTGATCGTGGTCAGCACAACCCGCGGCCGCTCGGCCGAGGAGCGGGTGGAGGCGAGCCGGGCAAAGGTCATCATCCGCCGGGCGGTAATCGCCGCAGATGGTGAGACGCGGTCATAGGGCTGGCAGTCCCAGGCCGGCAGGGTCAATACGTCGAATTCGGGCGCGACGAAGCCGAGCGCCGCTTCCATGGCGCTGAGGCGCCGGTCGTCGCGCACCACATGCACGACCGCGGCGACCCGTTCCGCACTCGCCTCGGCGCGTGCGAGATCGGCGACGACGAGGGCGTCCTGCCCGTCGGCCACGCTGGAGATGAGCGGACTGTCACCCCGGCGGAGGGCGTCGACAGCGCGCTGGAGCGGATTCATGTCAAACCTATCGAGATGCAAAATGGCGCAGCGCGCCGCGAGCGGAGATCGGACCTATAAGCCCGCAATCACCGCCACTCAACGCCGACGGACGAGGTTCAGTTGCTCGTCGTGGCTTCGTGGACCGGAAAAGCCCTGAGCTTTGCGAAAAAGGCGGTATCGTGAGCCGCCGGCACCGGCACTTCGCCGCAGAACCAGGAGAAGACATCCTTGTCCTGTTCCTCGAGCAGAGCCTCGAAGGCGGCGATGTCGGGCTCGTCCAGGCGATCGAGCTCCGCATCGGCGAAGCGGCCGAAGATGAGATCCATCTCACGCATGCCGCGATGCCAGGCGCGAAACCTGAGCCGCCTGCGGCGCAGCGCAAGAGCTTCGGTTTCGTCGGACATCGCTGTTCTCCAATCTGCGGGACCGCCCGTATATAGGAGCTGATATCTGCCATGTCAGCAGAAGTCCGGCGGTAGCGGTCGTCAGTGACGACTGGCCGCTGAGCGCGCGCTTCTCGTCCCATATCACGGTCATTCCATGGCGCCGGCCGCCAAAAAGATATTACCCGCCAATAATATACGTCTTATTCCCCCTTGCCCTTCTTGATTGCGCTCTTATTATCAAGTCGTTTTCATGCACATTTTTGGACGTTGATTATTATGCTTCACGCTCTACATTTTGCTACCAATTGGATCAAAGATGACGAATACGATTCTGAAAGATTTGTTGAGAAGATTATCTTGGATGCTTGCAAGAAGTCCCCACGATTGGACGAGGCGTATTTGAGCGGAGAGCTTGAAGTCGTCGCTGGAATTCATCGCAAGAGCGGCCCTGGCATGGGCGGTGACGCGCGGCCCCACATCACGGTGCGGCTGAGAGACGCCGGCGAAGCCTGGCACATTATTCTCAACAGAAGCGGCGGCCGTTATTGGTTCCACAAGGTTGAGACGCGGCCGAAGGTGAACCAGGAATTCCTCTCCGCCAATGCCCAGCGGCAACGACGCCAAAATACCCCGCCGCTTCCAAACGCCCCTCAAATCTGAACAAGGGAGTTTCTCAGCCCGCCTTCATCGGGCTGCTCCGGTGCCGGACGATCTCGCGACGGTTCTCCACCGGCGCGGAAGCCGGCACCACGCCGATGCTCGATGGACTGGCTAGGGCCTAGGCTGTTCCGCTATGAAGCCTCATGCGTCCACCGATCCTCGATCCTCTCTTCGCACCGCTGTCGGCCCTGCCGGGCGTGGGGCCACGCACGGCCCAGCTCTTCGCCCGGCTGCTCGATGCCGCGCCGGGTGAGGCGCGCGTACTCGATCTTCTCTTTCATCTGCCGCATACGGGCATAGACCGGCGCGCCCGGCCGACGATCGCCGATGCCGTGCCGGGCGAGGTGGTGACGCTCACCGTGCGCGTCACCGCCCACCGCCCGCCGCCGCCCGGGCGCTCGCGCGCGCCCTACCGCGTGCTCGTCGAGGACGAGACCGGCGACGTCACACTCGTCTTCTTCAGCATGGTTCAGACACGGCTCGACAAGATGCTGCCGCTCGGTGCCGAGCGGCTCGTCTCCGGCCGCATCGAGCTCTGGGACGGCCGCCGCCAGATGGTGCATCCGGACCGTGTCCTCGACCCGGCCGAGGCTGAGAAGCTGCCGCCGGTCGAGCCGGTCTATGGACTCACCGAAGGGCTTTCGGCGCGCTATGTCACGCGCATCGCGGGGGCGGCCCTCGACCGCTTGCCGGAGCTGCCGGAGTGGCAGGACGCGGCTTGGCTGCGCCGCGCCGGCTTTCCCGTTTTCGGAGAGGCTATGCGGGGCGTGCATCAGCCGGCGGATATGACACCTTTCCTGCCGGAGGCCCCTGCCCGGCGTCGCCTCGCCTATGACGAACTGCTGGCGACGCAGCTCGCGCTCGCGCTCATGCGTGCCCAAGGGAGGCGCAAGGCGGGGCGGAGCATCGCCGGCGACGGCAGGCTGACCGGCGCCATCCGCGCCGCGCTGCCCTTCGCGCTGACTGCATCGCAGGAGAAGGCCGTCGCCGATATCGCCGGAGATCTCGCCTCGCCGCACCGCATGGTGCGGCTGCTGCAGGGCGATGTCGGCTCCGGCAAGACGGTCGTTGCCCTGATGGCCATGGCGAGCGCGGCGGAAGGCGGCCGGCAGGCCGCCCTGATGGCGCCGACCGAAATCCTCGCCCGCCAGCACCATGCGCGGCTCGCGCCGCTTGCGGCTGCGGCCGGCATCGAGGTCGGCCTGCTGACTGGCCGCGACAAGGGCGCCGAGCGCGCCGAGACGCTGGCGCGGCTCGCGAGCGGCGATCTCAAGCTCGTCGTCGGCACCCATGCGCTCTTCCAGGAGGCGGTCGCCTTCGCCGATCTCGGGCTTGCCGTCATCGACGAACAGCATCGCTTCGGCGTCCACCAGCGTTTCGCCCTCGGCCGCAAGGGCGAGGCCGTCGACCTCCTCGTCATGACGGCGACGCCGATCCCGCGCTCGCTGGTGCTCAGCTATTTCGGCGACATGGACGTGTCGCTGCTCACGGAGAAACCGGCCGGCCGGCGGCCGATCGACACGCGCGCCGTGCCGCTCGACCGCATGGACGACGTGGTCGCCGGCCTGCAACGGGCACTCGCCGGCGGCGCCCGCGCCTATTGGGTCTGCCCGCTCGTCGCCGAATCCGAGACCCTCGACGTCGCAGCCGCGGAGGAACGCCATGCGGTGCTACGCCAGATCTTCGGCGATACGGTCGGGCTCGTGCACGGCAAGATGCCCGGCCGCGACAAGGATGCCGCCATGGCCGCCTTCCAGCGCGGCGAGACGAAGATCCTCGTTGCCACCACTGTCATCGAGGTCGGCGTCGACGTGCCGGAAGCGACCATCATGGTGATCGAGCATGCCGAGCGCTTCGGGCTCGCGCAGCTTCACCAGCTGCGTGGCCGGGTCGGGCGCGGCGCGGCGCAATCGAGCTGTGTCCTGCTCTACAAGGCGCCGCTCGGCGAGGTCGCCAAGGCGCGGCTCGGTGTCATCCGCGCGACCGAAGACGGCTTCCGCATCGCCGAGGAGGATCTGAAGCTGCGCGGCGAAGGCGAAATTCTCGGGACCCGCCAATCCGGGGCGCCCGACTTCAAGCTGGCGCAACTCGCCCTAGATGCCGACCTGATCGCGGCAGCGCGCGACGACGCCCGCCTCATTCTCGAGCGCGACCCGAAGCTCACGAGCCCGCGCGGCGAGGCGCTCCGCCTTCTTCTCTATCTCTTTGAACGCGACGAGGCGATCCGGCTGGTCCGGGCGGGGTGAGTAAACGCCGTGTCATTCTGGGGCCGGCGAAGCCGGAGCCCGGAATCCAGAATCGATGCGGATCGAAGGTGAGTCTTGGTCGGCAATCGTCGCAGGCTCCACCGTCCCGATTCGTCTTCCACCACCATCGACTCTGGATCCCGGACACCTCACTTCCTTCGGTTCCGGGATGACGGGTGAGTGATCACGCCACGTCTGATTTCTCCAGCGCCCGCACCTCTTCCGCCAGTGCAGCAAGACGGGGTTGGGCGGCGGGCGCGGGTTGGATCATGCCGGCCGACATGATGAGCTTGGCGCCGTCCTCGACACTCATCGGCACCTCGATGATCTCCCGGCGCGGCACGAAGAAGAAGAAGCCGGTCGTCGGATTGGGCGTGCAGGGCATGAAGGCGCTGACATAATCGCCCGCCTCCGGCAGATGGGCGGCGGTCTGTTCCGTCGGTGGCGCCGACAGGAAGACGATGGACCACATGCCCGGTGCCGGAAACTGCACGAGCGCCACCTTGCGGAAGGACGTTCCGGACTGGGAGAAGATCGTCTCGAAGACCTGCTTCACACCCCTGTAGAGGCCGCGCACCACCGGCATGCGGGCGAGCAGCCGCTCTCCGGCGTTGAGCAGGGTTCGCCCAACCAGCCCCGCCGTGAGAAAGCCGAGCAGCGTCAGCCCGATGAAGGCGACCACCAAGCCGAAGCCGGGAATCGGAAAGGGCAGATAGGTCTCGGGCAGATAGGCGGGCGGAATGAGCGGTTTCACCCAGCCGTCGACGAGCGTCACAAGCCACCACACGATATAGGCGGTGACGGCGAGCGGCCCCGCAATAATGAGACCGGTGAAGAACGAGGTTTTCAGGCGCCCGCGCACTGTTTGGCGCGCGCCGATAGCCGCCATGCCGCGAACGACCTCGTTCGCGCTCGGCAGAAGATCACCGGGAGACGACGGTTCGCCGCCACCCGTTTTGTCGTCGGGAGCCATGCCTGCCCCTGTGAAAAGGGATGTGAGTTCTCACAGTAGCATGAATCGGGAGCATGAATCGCGCCAAGGCCACTAGGTGTTATGGTCCGTTGTTATCGCATCCCGATCACTCGACCGTGACCGATTTGGCGAGATTGCGCGGCTGGTCGACATCCTTCCCCATGACGACGGCCGTGTGGTAGGCGAGGAGTTGCACGGGAACCGCATAGACGATCGGCGCCACGACCGGATCGAGCGCCGGCATGCCGATCGCAGCGAATGTCGCAACGCCCGCTTCGTCGACCGCCCTGCCCTCGCCGATCAGGATGATCTTGCCGCCGCGTGCGGCAACCTCCTGCACATTCGACACGGTCTTGTCGAAGACACCGTCGTGGGGCGCGAGCACGATCACCGGCATCGCCTCGTCGATCAGTGCGATCGGCCCGTGTTTCAGCTCGCCGGCGGCATAGCCTTCGGCATGGATGTAAGAAATTTCCTTGAGCTTCAGCGCGCCTTCCAGCGCCAGCGGATAGGCGGTGCCGCGGCCGAGATAGAGCACGTCGCGCGCCTTCGCGAGTTCCCGCGCCAGAAGCTCGACGTCGCGCTCGTGCTTGAGGCTGTCGGCGATGGCGCTGGGCACGGCGATGAGCGCTGCAACCAGGCGCTGCTCCTCGGCCTCGGAGATGACGCCACGCGCCCGGCCGGCGGCGATGGCGAGCGCGAGCAGCACCGAGAGCTGGCAGGTGAAAGCCTTGGTGGAGGCAACGCCGATCTCGGGCCCTGCCAGCGTCGGCAGCACGACAGCGCTTTCCCTGGCGATGGTCGAGGTCGGCACATTGACGATCGAGACGATATGCTGCGCTTGGGCTTTGGCATAGCGCAGCGAAGCGAGCGTGTCGGCCGTCTCGCCCGATTGCGAGATGAAGAGGGCGAGCTCGCCGCCGTCGAGCGGCATCTCGCGGTAGCGGAACTCGGAGGCGACATCGATGTCGACCGGCAGCCGCGCCAACCGCTCGAACCAGTATTTGGCGACGAGGCCCGCATAATAGGCGGTGCCGCAGGACGAGATGACGAGCCGCTTCAGCCGCGCGAAGTCGAAGGGCAGCGCGGCCGGGAGATTGACCCGGCCGGTGGCGAGATCGACATAATGGGCGATGGTGCGGCCGACGACCTCCGGCTGCTCATGTATTTCCTTCGCCATGAAATGGCGGTGGTTGCCCTTGTCGGCGATGAAAGCGCTGGGCGCAATATGCTGGCGCGCGCGCTCCACGAGCGCGCCTGATTGATCGCGAATTTCCGCCCCGGCGCGTGACAGCACGGCCCAGTCGCCATCATCGAGATAGGCGACGTCCTCGGTGAAGGGGGCGAGCGCCAGAGCGTCCGAGCCCAGATACATCTCCCCCCGGCCGTAGCCGATGGCGAGCGGGGCACCATGGCGTGCGCCGATCATCAGGTCGTCTTCGCCCGAAAAAAGAAAGGCGAGCGCAAAGGCGCCCTTGAGGCGCGGCAGCACCGCCGCGATGGCCTCGCGCGGCGAGAGGCCCGCGCCCAGCCGCTGCGAGACGAGATGCGCGACGACCTCGGTATCTGTCTCGGTGTCGAAGACCACGCCATCATCCGTCAGCTCCGCCTTCAGTTCGCGGAAATTCTCGATGATGCCGTTATGGACGACGGCGACACTTGCGGTGGCATGGGGATGGGCGTTGGTTTCGTTCGGCCGGCCATGCGTTGCCCAGCGGGTATGGCCGATGCCGCTCGCGCCCTGCAGGGGGGCGAGCGTCAGCCTCTCCTCGAGATTGCGCAGCTTGCCCTCCGCCCGCCGGCGGTCGAGCTGACCGGCATGGATGGTCGCGACGCCGGCCGAATCGTAGCCACGGTATTCGAGCCGCTTCAGCGCGTCGACGACCTGCGTCGCGACCGGCCCCTGCCCGAGAATTCCCACGATGCCGCACATGTATCCCGGTCCCCGTTCAACGTCCTACGTTACCGAAGCAGCTAGCAGAGGCGTAGCCGGAGCGACAAATCAAGTTGGATATCTGTTTGTATCGTGGTTTCGAAAGACTCAATCGTGCTTCTTCGGGCCGAACTTCTCGCGAAAGAGCGCCGCCCATCCCTCTTTCACCACCTGTCGCCCCCGGCCTATCGCAAGGGCGTCCGCCGGCACGTCGCTGGTGATCACCGAGCCGGAGCCGATATAGGCGCCGTCGGCGATCGTCACCGGCGCGACCAGTGAGGAATTGGACCCGATGAAGGCGTTGGCGCCGATCGTTGTCCGATATTTGCGGAAGCCGTCGTAATTGCAGGTGATGGTGCCGGCGCCGATATTCGTCCCCGCCCCCACGCTGGCATCGCCGATATAGGTGAGATGGTTGATCTTGGCGCCGGCCCCGATTGCGGCCGCCTTGATCTCCACGAAATTTCCGACACGCGCCGAGGCGCCGAGGTCGGCGCCGGGCCTCAGCCGGGCAAAGGGCCCGACGGTCGCGCCTTCGCCCACCCGCGCGCCTTCCAGATGCGAAAAGGCATGGATTACCGCGCGGTCTCCGACGCTGACGCCGGGGCCGAAGACGACATTCGGCTCCACCACGACATCCGTGCCGAAAGCCGTGTCGGCGCTCAGGAAAACGGTGTCCGGCGCGACGAGCGTCACGCCCGCCGCCAGGACCGCCGCCCGGAGACGGCGCTGCAGGACGGCCTCCGCGGCCGCAAGCTGGGCGCGATCGTTGACGCCCTGGATCTCTTCCTCGCTCACGGTCAGGACCGCGGTCTCTAGCCCGCGCCGGTGGGCTATCTCCGCGACGTCCGTCAGGTAATATTCGCCCTTCGCATTGGCATTGGAGACCTGTTCGAGCAGGGCGAGCGCCGTCGTGCCGGCGAGCGCCATCACGCCGCCGTTGCAGAGCGTGATCGCGCGCTCGACCTCGCTCGCGTCCTTCTCCTCGCGGATGGCGACGAGCGTCTCGCCGTCGCGCACCAAGCGGCCGTAGCCTTTGGGATCGCGCGCCTCGAAGCCGAGCACGACGACGGCGGCTCCTCCGGCGAGCGCTTCGCGCAGCCGCAGGAAAGTCTCCGGCCGCACCAGCGGCGTATCGCCGAAAGCGACGATAACGTCGTCGGCGCCGCGCATGAGCGCCTCGCGGGCGGCGAGCACGGCATGCGCGGTGCCGAGACGTTCTCTCTGCACATAGATTTGGGCGGCAGGCGCCACCTTTCGGGCGGCGGCGCCCACGTCGTCCCGGTCCGGGCCGACCACCACGGCAATCTCGCCGGCGCCCGCTTCGGTCGTCGTGGTCAGCACATGTGCGAGCAGCGCGCGGCCGGCCACCTCATGCAGCACCTTGGGGCGCTGAGAGCGCATACGCGTGCCTTCGCCGGCCGCCAGCACGACGGCCAGGCAACGACGCGCCACCAGGGCGCCGGGGTGCGAAACTTGGGTCACCATCACCGCCTATCCTCAGGTCCGCGCTGCTCGTCCTCCGGCAGCCGGTTTGCCGGGAACGCATGCCGCAGCCAATCGATTTCGTCAAAGCTTTGCCGATATTTGATGATCAAGATCATACGCGTCATGCATGAATCGATCTCGCGGCCCGGCCGCTCGCCATGTTAAATGTCGGCCTTGCGGGCCGAAAGCTAGCTTAGCCCTACCCACAAGGAATAACGGACTCACGTGTCAGACGCCGCCTCGCGCCCGCCCTCCCACACCCAGTCCGTGCTCGCACGGCGCGATCTGCTCGGCATGGGCGCAATGGCGATCGCCGCCGGCGTGTTCCGTCCCCTCCCCGCTCTCGCCCAGGAGCCGAATGTCGTCGATGCAGCGCTGCAGACGCTCGGCGACGGGAAGTCCTTCAATCCGGCGCGCGTCGCAGAAATCGCCAAGTTCCTGGCGACCAAGCCCTTCGTTCCGCTGCCCAATGATTTGCCGGATAATTTCGGCAAGTTGCCTCTCGATCAGTACAACAGCATCCGTGCCAAGCCGGAGGCCGTTCTCTGGCTGAAGGAGGGCCGCGGGTTCGGCATCGAACCGCTGCATCGCGGCTTCGTCTTCTCCACCCGCGTCAGCCTTTTCGTCGTGGAGGACGGCGTCGTCCGGCATATCGCCTACAGCCCGTCGATGTTCGACTTCGGCAAAGTGGCACCACCGGCGGGCGATGACGATCTCGGCTTTTCCGGCTTCCGGGTGCTCGCGGAGGGCCCTGACGCGACCAACTGGGAAGCGGCGATCTTCCAGGGAGCGACCTTCTTCCGTGCCATGGCACGCGGCCAGAATTTCGGCGTGCATGCACGCACGCTCATCCTGAAGCCCGCCGATCAGCGCGGCGAGGAGGTGCCTTTCATCCGCGCCTTCTGGATCGACCGCCCGACCGCCGGGAGCGGCGCCTTGGTGGTCAATGCGCTGTTCGACACGGAAAGCGTCGCGGGCGCTGCGCGCTACACGCTGCGCCCTGGCGACGTCACCATCACGGACCTCGAAGTAAGCCTTTATCCGCGCGCTGCCCTCGACCATGTCGGCTATGGCGCGATGACCGGCGCCTATTTGTTCGGACCCAATGACCAGAGCGCGGCGCCCGATGTACGCGCGGCGGTCTACGAGGTCGAGGGCCTGCAGATGCACAACGGCCACGGCGAATGGATCTGGAGGCCGGTGAGCAATCCGACCAACCTCGAGATCTCGGCCTTCGTCGACGTCAATCCTGCCGGCTTCGGTCTTCTCCAGCGCGAGCGCGACTTCAACGCCTTCCAGGACGATCAGCAGCATTTCGAGCGGCGCCCCAGCCTCTGGGCCGAGCCTCTGGGCGAATGGGGCGAAGGCTCCGTGCAGCTGATCGAGGTGCCGACAGAATCGGAGATGAACGACAACATCATCACCTATTGGCGGCCCAAACAGGCCCTCCAGGCGGGCAGCGAAGTGAGCTTCGCCTGCCGCCTCTACTGGTGCTGGTCACCGCCGGAGCGGCCGAGCTTCGCCATCGTCGAGGCGACCCGCGTCGGGAATGGTCCAGGTGGACGCCAGCAACGTTTCGCGGTCGATTTCACGGCCGAAAGTTTCGCAGATCCGAATGTGTTGAACAATGCGACGGCGCAGGCGACCGCCTCCCCCGGCAAGATCGCCGGGATCAAACTCTGGCCTTATCCGGAACGCAAAACGCTGAGAGTGATCTTCGATCTCGATCCCGGCAGCGAGCCAGCGGTCGAATTGCGTCTCGTGCTGGAGGCGGCAGGGAAACCATTGGGCGAGACATGGCTTTATCGGTGGACAGGTTGACGGAGCACCCGATGACGGACTGCCCCCTGCCACGCGATCCGCTGCCGCCCGAAAGGCGGCTCGCCATGCCGACCCAGTCGCTGCGCGTCTGGACGGCGCCTGAACGGCGTCAACTGGTTCGGCCGCAGCGCATGTCCGGCTGCTGGCTCGCGCGCCTCGGCGTCTTCGGCGGCGCAGCGGCACTCACCGCCTATGGCGCTTGGGAAATGTACCAGGTCGTCTCGGTCAGCCGCACGACCGTTCTGCAGTGGGTGCTGCTCACCCTGTTCACCATCAATTTCTCGTGGATCGCGCTGGCCTTCACGAGCGCCGTCGTCGGCTTCGCGGCCTTTCTGGTCGCCCGGCGCGGCTCGGATGTGCTGCCGCAGCAGCTGCGCACGCGCACTGCGGTCGTCATGCCGATCTATAACGAGTCGGCGGCGCGGGTGTTCAGCGCGCTCGCCGCCATCCGCGAATCCGTCGAGGAAACCGGTCTCGGTGACCAGTTCGACTACTTCATCCTGTCGGATACCACGCATCCCGACGTCTGGCTGGCGGAGGAGCGCGCCTTCCTGGAACTGCGCCGGCGCTGCGGCGAGAACTGCCGCATCTATTACCGGCACCGGCCGAAGAACACCCATCGCAAGGCCGGCAATATCGCCGATTTCGTCGCGCGCTGGGGCGGCGCTTACGACCACATGCTGGTGCTCGACGCCGACAGCCTGATGACCGGCGCCTGCATCGTGCGGCTCGCCTATGCGATGGAGCATGACCCGGACGCCGGCATCATCCAGAGCCTGCCGCTCATCATCAACCGCAACACGCTCTTTGCGCGGGTGCAGCAGTTCGCGGCGCGTGTCTATGGGCCGCTCATCGCCAAGGGGCTCGCGGTTTGGATGGGCCGCGACGGCAATTACTGGGGGCATAACGCCATCATCCGCACGGCCGCTTTCGCGGCCCATTGCGGCCTGCCGGATCTGCCGGGCAAGCCGCCCTTCGGCGGCCATATCCTGAGCCATGACTTCGTTGAGGCGGCGCTCATGCGCCGGGCTGGCTGGACCGTCTATATGATCCCGGAGATGGTGGGGAGCTACGAGGAAAGCCCGCCGTCGCTGATCGATGTGGCGGCGCGCGACCGCCGCTGGTGCCAAGGCAATCTCCAGCACTCGCGCGTCATCGGTGCCAAGGGGCTGAAGCTCGCAACGCGGCAGCATTTCGCGACGGGCATTTTCTCCTATCTCGCCTCGCCGCTGTGGCTGCTTCAGCTCATCGTCGGTATCGTGCTGGTCTGGCAGACGCATTACGTGCGGCCGGAATATTTCAGCAAGGAGTTCTCGCTCTTTCCCATCTGGCCGCGGTTCGACCCAGAGCGCGCCTTGTTCCTCTTCGCGCTCACCATGGGCATTCTCGTCGCGCCGAAGATCTTGGGGCTGGTGCTGATGCTCCTGTCCGGGCGCGAGCGTAAAGCGAGCGGGGGAGGCATTCGCCTCGGCGTATCGGCGCTGCTCGAGATCATATTGTCGGCGCTGCTCGCGCCGATCATGATGCTGGTGCAATCCGGCGCCGTATTCCAGATCATCGCCGGGCGCGATACCGGCTGGCAGCCGCAGCGGCGCGACGACGGCTCCATCCCCTTCCGCGATATCGTGCGCCGGCACAGCGCCCACACCTTTCTCGGAGTTCTCACGGGCATCTCGGCCTTCATGATCGCCCCGTCCCTGTTCGGCTGGATGTCGCCAACGATCGTCGGTCTGGTGCTCGCCATCCCAATCTCCTGGGCGACGGGGACCTTGGCGGTCGGGCTTGCCCTGAAGCGGATGGGCCTTCTCCTGACGCCGGAGGAGACAAAGCGACCGCCGATCGCCGTCCGCGCCGCCGAGCTTCATGCCGATTTCATGCGCAACGGTTTCGATGATGCCGATTCAATCGACGTGCTCCATGCCGATCCGGAAGTCAGGACATGGCATGAAGCGCTTCTCCCGACGGCACCGAAACGGCATCGCGGCGAGATCGATGCCGATCACGCGCTCGCCTTCGCCAAGCTCATCGACGCCGAGACGATCGAGGATGCACGCGCCTGGCTCAAGCCCAAGGAACGCATGGCCGTGCTGCACGACCGCGGGATGATCGCGATGCTCGTCAAGCTGCCGCCGGCCGAGACCCGGTCGGCGGAGGCGGCTTGAGAGCCGAGGCAACCGCTTTCCCAAGTGCCGTAGCCTTGCGGTCGGAAACAGGCCCGCTCGGGTGATCCATTTGGCCGCAGGCTATCCGCACGTCCTTGGCGAACAATTGCCGCTGGCGCGTCACAGCAGCCAGTACTCTGCTTTTCGAACAAGTAATTCCAGCAATATTTGTTAGAATTGATTTGAAAGTTCTCCTAATAAGAAGAGTTGCAGAAGTGACTTTTGCTCTGTAGAGGTGACGCATCATCTTCTTTGAGAGACATTCATGCACCAGCTGTCGATCAACCAAACAGCGAATGTTTCGGGTGCCATGCCTGATGCCATATGGTGGCAGGAGCCTGGGGAGCCGGACTTGGCCTTACGATAAGAACGGCAGCGGCCGTTTTAGGTGGTCCTATTGCCGCTGCCATCGTCATCAGCGGCGTCGGCCTCGGCGCCTATGCCGTGAGTAAGACCATATTTTGCGACGGTGTCGAGACGACAAACGCGGTGCCAGAAACGGCCCTGGCCGCTCGACAAAGCCACTGATTGCGCCGTTCGATGCGTTCCCTTGCCTGAGTGGACTGAGCAGACGGAAGCGGCGTAGCGACGGCGGCTATCAAATCCAGCGAAGGGCTGCGCGTCGGCTGTATGCAGCCGTTTGTCCAGCTGGCGACGATCTGTGAGGCACCGACTACTCTTGAATAGAGGGCGATCGGTTCTCGATCGGAGCCGGCAAGTCGGCGTGTTCGGCGCGCGGATCATTGTCGGCCAGTGGACGCAACCGAATCCGCATCTTGGGCCGCGGGGCAGCGCCTGCGGGAGGCTTTGTCCCGAGGCGGCGCGGCCTGTCGAATGTCGCCTCCGGGGAGGCCCGCGTTCTGTCCGCCATATCGAGGGCGAGAGCCTCGAAAGCGTCCGTCACGCCGCGAAAATAATCCCGTGCGCCGGCCGGCGCCGGATAGCCGAGGCGTGTAGGAGTTGATCCGGCGATCATCTCCTCGAGGGACGGCTCGCAGCGGATTGCACCTGCCCTGTCGGATTCCCGCCGCGCTGCCGCGTAGCGGCGCGCGAGATCCTCGAAGGCGGCCATGAAGTTGCGATACCGCACCCAGCGGTGGTTCGCGAAGACCCGCGCATTGGGCTCGCCCGTCTCGGGGTCGATGGCCGCGAGCGGATCGAAGCGGGCCGATATCAGGAGCCCGGCCGCCCGGCCTCTGAGGTCGAGGTCGGCGACCACATTGCCCTTCATGTCGAGATTGAGGCCGCCCTCGTCATCGCGAAGCGCGACGTGAACGACCCGGTCGCGGACACCGGGCGCGATCAGCATCTGATTATCGCTCCAAAAGCGCGCCGTGTTGAGGAGCGTGTTCAAGAACGAGAGGAGACCGGTGCCCGCCCCCGAATCGAAGGCGGTGAACGGAACTGGCGTGAAGCGGTTTCCCTTCGCCATCGAGACGAAACCCCAGACCTTGTTTCCCGGTCGGGGGTCGGCTGCCGGCGTTTCAGCCGGACGTTGGCGAGCGGTGCGCTCCGGCGCCTGCGGACGCGTGATCGGCTTTTCTTCGGCGTCGGTGATCCCGCTTTCAGGTGCGCGTTCATCCGCCACCTCGGATTCCTCCGCCAGTTCGGCCGTCGGCACCTCGGCATCGAAGTCCACGAGGTTGAGGCAGAAGGTCGGTCGGGAGGGAATGGGGCTGTCGAACAAATGGATCGGGAAATTGGACGTGAGCCCACCGTCCGAAAACCATAGGGGCCGGAGCGGGATTGCACCGGTCTCATCGGCCTTCTTGTGGAAATCTGGTGTGAGGAGCGGCACTGCGGACAGCAGGATCGGGAAGCTCAGGGAGAGCCGCGCGCCAAAGACGACAGGAAGATCCTGCGGCATCGGCAGCCGGATGACGCCGTGCCGCCGCTCGATACGCGCATCATATTCGCCGGCGCGACGCTCCATCCATTCCACGACCTCCTCGGGGAAATAGCGGCGAAGGACGGCCAAGTCGGCATAGAGGGGGGACGGTGTCTGGATGAAGGGAATCTGGACGGTTCGGTTCCGGCTGATGTCGCTCGCGATCATCGACAGGTCGATCGCGCGGTGCGCTGCCGGATCTGTGGCGCCCACGTCCTCTCCCGCCGCAAGGGGCGCCCAGAGATCACCGAAGGTGAGTGGCGGCTCGCCCGGCGCGCGCCCGGCGGCTCGCTGGATGATCCCATGCATCCAAGGCGTGAGCCCCTCCCAGGCGGTCTCCCCCTCCCTTCCCGGGAATTCCGGCGATGCCATGCCGGTGCAGATGCCATAGCCGTTCGTGCGCCAAGCCGGCAGCCATTGCCGCCGCAATACCCGGACGAGCGACAGCACGAACACGGCCGCGACGAGCGCGCCCGCGGCGATCAGACCGATTGCGGCGAGAGCGAAACGAAACTCCAGCGCGGGAGCCACGATAAGGGCGAGCCCCGCGAGCAGAGCAGCCAAGAGGGGAAGAGCGATCCGCCACTCCCGAAGGAGCGGCAGGAGATCGGCGAGCTTTTGGACGATGCCTCCCTTGCCCATGAACGGCGTCAGGAGCGACATGAAGGGCCGGGTCGCCGCCTCCGGCGTGAACAAGTGAAACAGGCGCGAGTGTCCGCTCCGCGCCTGTTCGGCCAGCGTCATCGGGATGGCGGCGAGTTCCTCGAAAGCGCCCGGGTTGCGGCCAGTTCGCCGTCCGTATTCCGCCGCCGCCGTGGCAGCCGCCGCGATGGCACCGACCGACGTTCCCCCGATCGCGTGGAAGGAGAAGCGCCGGGCGATCATGGCCACGGCTCCGGGATAGATGATACCGCTCGTGACCCCGCCCGCCATGACGATGTCGCACGGAAGAAGCGCCTCATCAGCCGACGCAGGCTGCCGATCGTCGGCCATGGGCCCTCCATGCCGTCTGTTATCTCGCAAGATGTTAACCGAGCGGGAAAGGGCCGACCAGCCAGCACGCGGGTTCGCTCATGCGGGTCGAGATAGTGTGGGCCAGCTATTTTGTGGGTTTGGGGCCGCGGGACGGCTCCAAATGGTTCGACCTGTGCTCGTTAAGCCGATCGAAGGTGACCTTCAAGGCTTGGCTCAGGCCAGCCTGCTCAATGGGTCCCGGAGCTCGTTCTGGAAGAAGTCGATGAACCGCTCCTGGTGAGGGCCGGGACAGGTCAGAACAACGTGATCGTAGCCGGCGTCGATATACTTCCGGATCAATGCCACATGCGCTTCGACATCCGGACCGGTGGCGATGGTGTCCTTGAGATCGTCCGGTCTGACGAAAGCGGTGGCGGCTTCAAAGCCTTTGACCGTCGGCAGCTCGCTGTTGACCGCCCAGCCGAGCACCGAAAACCGGAAACGCTCGTGAGCCGTGTTCAGCGCTTCTTCCTCTGTCGGCGCATAGGCCAGGACCGCCTCGGCGTAGCATGGCCCGTCGGAGCGCCCCTTGGACCGAAAGCCGGTCACGAGATCCGGGTTAGGCTCGGTCGTCATGATCCCGTCGGCCTTCTCGGCGGCGAGTGCGACGGAGGCCGTCCCGCTGACGCCGACCACGAGCTCGATCGGGTTGTCGGGCAGATCGTAGAGCTCCGCATGATCGAGCACGAAATAGCGCCCCTTCCAGCTGTGGACGCCGCCCTTCCACAACATGCGGCAGATGTCGATCGCCTCGCCCAGCATCTCGTGGCGTTCGGGAATGGACGGCCAGCGGACACCCGTTACATGCTCGTTCAGGCGCTCGCCTGCTCCGACGGCAAGCGTAAAACGGTTCTCGCTCAACAGGGCGACCGTCGCCGCCGCCTGGGCGATGATGGCGGGATGATAGCGCAGGATCGGGCATGTCAGGCCGGTGGCAATGCCGATGCGCGATGTGGCCTGGGCGATAGCGCCGAGCACGCTCCACGCAAAGGGCGCGTGGCCCTGCGCCTTCAGCCAGGGATGGAAATGGTCGGAGATCGAGAGAAAGTCGAAGCCCGCAGCTTCGGCGCGGCAGGCGTTGCTGACGAGGGCCGCGGGACCGTGCTCCTCGGTCATCAGCTTGTATCCGAACTTGACCATGGCGTCCTCCATCCTCGTCCCTTAACGCGGCGGAAGGCAGAACGATCCTCGTAAGACTCGGGATCGGGCTCCGGTCAGGTGCCGCTCTCGCGCCTTAGACAATCCCGAAGGCCCGCCCTCAGGTGCACGCGAGCGATCGAAAGAAGCTGTCGTGTGAGTAGGCGCGATCGCCAGTCGGACTGCGAAAGGCCGGCGGGCCCGGCAACGCGCGACCGGTCTGGCTGACCCGGCCGCACATGCGGGCAATCCAACGCACCTGTCGTCGCGCGTGAATCCACGAGCCGCGGCATACCAATTCGCCAGCGGTGAAGTTCCGCATGTCCTGAGCGAGTTCAGGGCTGCTTCTGGAGCCTCGCGCAAACAGCGAGGCCGTCATTGTCGCCGGCCTCGAGATAGCAGGCGTCCAGCGTCGTGCCGTTGAGTTCCGCGATGTGGATCCCATCATCAGCCGCCAAATATATCGATTTGCCGTCAGGGGCGAAGGTCCCGACGATGTTGTCAGTCTGGTCACCGCCCTTGGGCGAGGCATAGGTGATCCTCGCCTTGAATGACCGCCCGCGTTGCTCGGCCACCACCAGCGTGACGGGGCCTGTGATCCAGCCGTCTTTCGCGCTCAGCCCGTCGCTCGCCCCCTTCCAAGTGCCGATGATCGAGGGAACCTCTTGGGCAACGGCGGGCGTGCCGAGTAGCGTCAGGCCGAGCAGTGCGATGACGGATTTCATGTGAGGTTCCTTCCTACTGACGTTGAACGCGCCCAGTGCAGAGCACCGACAGCCGGCGCCCCTACGCCAACTCTCCTATTCGCTTTCTTCATTCAAACCTAGCTCATGCCAGCTATAGACCGCGCCTAAACCGCACCCCGAGCGGTCCTTACTAGCCGCCGCCATAGAGCGCGGCATAATAGGTGTCGAGATCGGCGGAAGAGCCCGAGCTGCCGTCGACGTTTAGAAATGATTTTGCATGATATCAACGATGTATATAGACGCTGCTTGACCGGCATATTCCCAAGAATATGTCGGGTTCCGGCAATCTCATTCGTCATCACCTGTGATCCCAATGCCGATGGATCAAGCAAGGAGATTGACGCAATGAGCAGCACCATTACCGCCTTTGAACGGTCGCCTGATGGCGGCAAGGGACTGGCGCGCGATACGCGTGCGCGCTGGGCGCTCGAAGAAACCGGCCAACCTTACAAAGTTCGCCTGGTTTCTTTCGCCGAGATGAAGAAGCCCGCGCATCTCGCTCTCCATCCTTTCGGACAGATTCCCACCTATGAGGAGGGCGATCTTACCCTGTTCGAGACAGGCGCGATCGTCTTCCACATCGCGGAGCAGCATGCGGGCTTGCTGCCCGAAGATGCGAACGCCCGGGCGCGCGCTATCACGTGGATGTTTGCCGCCCTCAACACGGTAGAGCCGCCAATCCTCGACCTGGTCACCGCCAGAATAGTCGAGGGCAACAGATCCTGGAGCCAGGAGCGCCTGCCGTTGGTCGCTGAGCGCATCCGCGCGCAGCTGAAACAGCTGTCCACTCGGCTGGGCGATGCCGATTGGCTGGACGGCGCGTTCAGCGCAGGTGACCTGTTGATGGTGTCGGTGCTGCTCCGATTGAGAATGTCGGGCATCCTGGACGAATATCCGAACCTGGCCGCTTATGTCGCTCGCGGCGAAGCCCGACCGGCCTATCGTCGAGCTTTCGCCGCGCAACTGGCGATCAACGCCCCGACGACTGGCTGAAATGTATCCCTACGAAGTTCATCCTACGGCTCTACGGTTTGTCAGAGGTCAGCGTCCACGCCACACGTATGACCGACTTTGGCGCGTTTGCCGATTGCGGCGTTCATGGCGCCGTATTTTGATTAGACTCAACATGAGCCGTCATGATCTGGCCGACTTGGATTATGACGTGACCGATTTGGGAAATGGCGCGGCCGCTGCTGCCCGGCCGCGAGGCGTACTGTGCCGAGTGGTATCGTTTGGGTGCGCCAAGGCCTAGCCCCGCATCAAAAGCCGAACAAGTTCAGCCTGCCTCCGTAGGCCGGTTTTCCCGAATATTTGGCTGAGATGCGCTCTGACGGTGTTGGCGGTGATACCGAGCCGAGCTCCGACTGCCTCTCGGCCGTCACCTTTGGCAATCTCAAGCGCTACGTCGGCTTCCGCCGGAGTGAGACCGTACCGATGGCGCAAATCCTCCTTTCGCATGAGCTCTTGCTTTTGGGGATTGGCGATCATCAGAATTGCCGCCGGCCGGGCGGCGCCGAGCCAGGCAGTAGCAATCTGTGCCTCCTCCGCTCGAAATGGCGCGACCACGACGCGTAAGACGCCGCGCCCATCCCGGCGTGGAACCTCCATCCTCCCGCCGGGACCGCGGTCGGACAGCGTCATGCACGCGCAGCTCGCGATCAGACGGCGTAGCAGCCGGGTTGCATTTTGGCTGCAGCAAGCGCGGATGCCGTCCCGATCGGCCGTTAGGCCGTCATTGCCGTCGATGATTGCCGTGGCGGTCCGGTTCGCGAATAGAATTCGAGCCACGGGGTCGACAAGAATGACGCCAGTCTCCAGCAGATCGAGGGCATCCTCCGCTCCCGCCGTATGCAGATCGGCGACGGCCAACCGCTGGGCTACGTGCAGCGCATTCACAAGATGCGGCACCAGGATCCGCATTGCCGCGACGTCCTCGGCATTGTAATCCTCACGGCCTAAACGGCGGCCGGTCGAGAGGTGAATCAACCGCTGCGGCGTGCTGAGCGGCGATAGCACCAGACCGTGAAAGGCCCCCAAGGGCCTTACTCCCTCGTTGTAGAAGCGTGTCCGGGCGTATTCGCGGTCGGGCGAGAGTGCTGACGTGGGCGTCGGGCTTTCGGCCGGTAGCGCTCGGATGATCTCCCAGAGCTTGGACCCGCTGGCCGCCACGCCGGCGAAGGCGGTTGTCTGCTCCGAAGTCATCTCGAAGCTCACGGCATGCGCGATTTTCCGGCCAGCATTCTGAACAAGCAGAATGCCGTGCTCGCTACACAAGGCGCGGGCGATCGACGGCAACGCGCGCGTCCAGCCGTCCGTTGTAAGCGGCGCCTCATG
This sequence comes from Chelatococcus sp. GCM10030263, assembly GCF_042666455.1. Lineage (NCBI taxonomy): Bacteria > Pseudomonadati > Pseudomonadota > Alphaproteobacteria > Hyphomicrobiales > Chelatococcaceae > Chelatococcus > Chelatococcus sp. GCM10030263. Next base: position 533,842 of record NZ_JBHTDB010000016.1, read on the forward strand.
GATGTGCTGCACTGCCGCCAGAATCGCGTCTGCACGTGCCATCGGGCACCCGCCTGAGCTGACTGAACTCTTCAACGCCTCCAACGCCAAGAATATAGAACGAACGTCCGATGCGCCAGCGCTCCGCAGGTGAGATCAATTCGACCTGCTACGACACTTCGCCAGGCGGCTGTAATCCTGCTGCGGTGTCAGAGCGATCAAGCCGCGCGAACAGCGCGGCGAGCTCGAGGGAAGCGCATCGACGAGGTAGCCATGGGAGAGCACAGCTTTAAAACCCTCTCGCGGATTGCCGTCATGGCCATGACGTTGTTCGCAGGTGATGCATACGCACAAGAGATCAATATCTATCAGGCCATCATCGGCGAACCTGACCAGAAGACGCAGGAAGTCAGCACCGAGCAGATGCGGCGGATCGTGTCAGATGGCAGCGCCATCATCCTGGATACGCGACCGCACGACGAATTCGTGAACGGACACATTCCCGGTGCCCGCAATCTAAAGGGCTCACCCGAAGAAGCGATGGCCGCGGTCGAGCAGCTAGTTGACGGCGACAAGAGCAAGGCACTGGTGCTCTATTGCAATGGACCGTTTTGCCAGGCCAGCCGGCGAATGAGCGAGCAACTGCTCGATGCTGGATTCATCAATGTCCGCAGATATCAGCTCGGTATGCCGATCTGGCGCGCGCTCGGCGGCCCGACGGAAGTTGAACTCGAAGGGGTCGTGAGAGTTTTCAAGAACGATCACACGGCAGTGTTTTTCGACGCCAGGTCAGCAGAAGAGTTCGCTGAAGAAAGTCTTCCACGAGCTCGCAACCTTCCTCTTGCCGCGGCCGCCACTGTGAGGGGCAAGCCGATGCCGCTCGACGACTTCAACACACGCATTGTCTTATTCGGTCGTGATGCCGCGCAAGCACGAGCTCTCGCCGACGCGCTGAGTAAGCGTCCTTGGCACAACGTAGCTTACTATCCGGGCTCGTTCGAGACGCTATCGACCGCAGTCAAGGGCGAATAGTTCACCGCACTGGGAAAATCGTCTGATGCGGCGAAGTGTTATCGATGAGACTCTATCGAGTCTGCAATGGCCTAGCCACGCTGGCTGATCGGTTCCACGCCCCGACGCTGAGCCGGCGCCCTAATCGGCCCCTTTGAAACATCCCCTGGCCAGCGCCAAACAGAGGCCCCGAGAGCCCCGGCCGCTTCCGCGCCGCGGCGGCAAGCCGGCGCACCCTTCAGCTCCGCGGCCGAAACGGGCTCCGAGCATGGGCAGCGGACCGGCCGCCCGATCCTATCTCAACGCGCTGCGCGCTGCTTCCGGGCGGCATAACGCAGGTCGCGTCGGGCTTTACGTTCCGCCTCGTCCGCGATGACACGTACGACCCGCTCCCGCTCGAGCTGCTGGCGCTCTCGCACTTCGGCCTGTGCGGCGGCTTCGAGGGCAGCCTGCTCTTCCAGATGTGCGCGCTCTTGCGCAGCTGCCGATTCCGCCGCGGCTTCGCGTTGAGCCTTCTCTTCCAGCTCGCGAAGATTCTTGCGCTCTGCACGTGCCGCTGCGATAGCCTGGCGCGTGGCAGCCTTGGCGAGAACCGCCGGATCATCCGGCGCCGGGCGCTTCTTGAGATTGTCGATGAGGCGGGCCTTGGCGGCGGCCGCGGTTTTCCTGCGGTCGGCGAAGCTGTCCACTGGTTTCATGATGTCCCAATTCTAATCGGAATGGTAGAGTGGTCGATCACCCGGCGAAGCGCGTCTGGGCGTCGTCGGGTCGTGACGCCGTCGCGTGGGCCTGGAAGGAGCTGACGTCCCGGAACATCCGGCCAGTTCCTTTGGGAGCTCGAGGGCTCGAAGCCGAGCCGTCCTGTCGCGCACGCCTGAACGTCTCTCTGGTACTCCAGCATGACCTTCTCCTTGGCGGCCGTTCGACGCTATGCTTCCGGAAAACTGGCTTCTGCCCGGAGCTTGGCAGTCTGCACATAATCAGTCACTGGACGCTTTCGTCGCAGGTCCGTCGGCCACCGGCCCGCTCTCGCCGAGCGTATCGGATGCCTCTGCCTCCCGGCCGGACTTGCGCTGCTCGGCGCGGTCCCGCAGAGCGTTCATTTTCTCCGCCGATTTGGCTCGGGCAGCGCGGTCGCGCTCGGCGCGTTGCTGATTGTAATTTGGGCGTCTCGTCATCTGGGCCTTTCTTGTGTGCGCGACGGCTACTTCGTAGCGCGGCGTAGCGACTTTATGGGGATCGCGGGCATGCCGGACTTTTCGGCGATGTCCTGGTCCTGCGCCTCGACCACCGCACGAGCAGGTTCATCGCCGTCGAGACCGCCGAGCACCGAGCTGGGAACGCGGCGGTTCGAACGCTGCGAACCATCCTCGTAGAAAACGTCGAACAGAACAAATTCAGCGCGGGTTCCAGGCTTGCGTGCCATGTCGCGTCCTCGAATGAAAAAGCCCGGCGCGAGCCGGGCTCTTCGACCATATCAGCGATCAGTTACGCTGCCTGAAGATTTGCAGCGGCCGACTTACCGGATCGCCGATCAGCTTGAATGTCGAAGCTCAGCTTCTGCCCTTCGACCAGTCCCGGCATTCCGGCAGCCTCAAGCGCGGAGGCGTGGACAAAAACGTCCGGACCGCCATTGTCCTGCACGATGAAACCGAAACCCTTTTGGGCATTGTAGAACTTTACCGTACCGACAGCCATCTTGGCCTCCTCGTAGACGCGCGAACGCGATTGTACCGCGCGATCGTCGCGCGGCGCCTAATCCGAATTCAGCGTTGTCTTGAGGAAAGCCCTAAACGGGGGCGGACAGCAAGTCAGGCAGAAAGCTCGAACGTACAGGGCATATGAGCGCTTTATGCCAAAAATGCAAGCTCGGATTGTGCGGGCTGCGTCTTCGGGACAGGGCTGCGCGCGAGCTGGCCCCGCCTCGTCATCAGGCAAGCGGTCGGGGTCATGCCGCAGCCGGCCTTCGATCATACCGAGGCAGGAGATAGGCATTACCGACATGCGGACACAGAGTCGATCGGCCCTGCCCCACCGCCTAGCTACGCTGAGTCGGCATTTAGAATGACATTACTTATGGTGAGCGCGCTGGGGCTCGAACCCATCGCGTTTCCAGCATGTGGCTTTGGCGACGGGCCAAGACCGACCCCTCCTTCCCTCCGACTAGTACTTGGGGCGCCAAAGATTTTGGCGATTGGTTGATATCGAGCGCTGGGAGCGCCAGCAGGTCGCCGGGAGGGCGTCGTCATGAGCGGCGGGGACAAGTCGATGGAGATCCTCTCCGACATCTACGACGTGCTCGCGGAGCACGGTGTCAGGCCATCTTTTGCGCTGATCCTTGGCCGCGGCGGGCCCAACGTCGGATGATACCGTTCTTCTGGCCTATGCACGCCTCCTCTTGCCACCAGAGTTCCAGTGCCGAGCCGCGCCCGGGCCATTGCCAAGAGGGCGGGGAAGCTTTTTTGAACGCCGGGATCGCCTCTGGATGCTACGCATGATGACGCGGGCGGGCGGAGAGCCTGCGATAGCCCATGGCCCGCAGCTCACGGCTCATCGTCTGCGGGCTGAGGGAGATCCGGAACTCCTCGAACACCCATTGCACCAAATCGGCCAACCGCTAGCGCACGTGCCGTGCACCGCCGGGATCGTGCCGCTCTCGACCAGCGCCGCCAGCACCCCGCGCTGCTCGGCAGTGAGCCTCGGCGTCGGGCCGGGAGTCTTGCGGTCGAGCAGCCCGTCCGGGCCTCGTGCGTTGAACCGCAGCACCCAGTCGCGCACAATTTGTAGCGTCACGCCGCCCAACCGCGCCGCACCCGCACGGGACCCACCGTCGTAGATCGCGGCATAGCCCGGCTCAGAGAGAAGAACCGTACTCTATGGTGTCCAGCTGACATCGGACGCTCTGTCTTCTAGTAAGTAGAAGCTGGATATTACCTGACGTAATCCGGGGTCTGACAATGAAGCGAACGGCCGGCGGCATCATCCTATCGATCGTGATCCTCGGCGCCGTCGCAAAGTTGTCGGCATGCGAGCCACTCCCTCGGCTGAACCATGTGTCACAGGCGGAAAAGGGCGACATCACGGTCCTCGGTCTCAGTGATATCCGCTACTGGGGCGATGAGGTAACGCCGCAGATGGTGGCAGGAGGGCTCGCGTCCTACCGCCGGGAACAAGATTATGCCACTGCGACGGGACATGCGGGACCGCTTCCGCCGGCCCAATATCTCGCCATTTCCGGCGGTGGCGACAACGGAGCGTTTGGTGCCGGGCTCTTGGTCGGCTGGACGGCCGCCGGCACGCGCCCAACCTTTAAGGTGGTCACCGGGATCAGCACGGGCGCCTTGATCGCGCCATTCGCGTTTCTTGGTGCCGCATATGATGACCAGTTGCAGCAGATTTATACGGAAATTTCGGCGAAGGACGTACTGGAGCGACGCTGGATCCTCTCGGCCCTGTTCGATGATGCCATCGCAGCCAGCCAGCCTTTGCACCAGACCATTGCGCGCTTCATTACCCCGGCGATTTTGCAGGCGATCGCCCGGGAACATGAAAAGGGACGGCTGCTGCTGGTTGCCACCACCGACCTCGACGCGGGCCGTCCGGTGATCTGGAACATAGGCAAGATCGCCGCGAGTGGTCACCCGGGGGCGTTGAAGCTTATTCAGAATCTGATGCTGGCCTCGGCGGCCATCCCCATCATATTTCCACCGGTGATGATCGACGTCGAAGTGGGCGGGAAGCAGTACCAGGAAATGCATGTGGACGGCGGGGCAACCACGCAGGTGATTGTTTACCCGCCAGGCCTGCGTGTGAACGACCTTGGTATCACGCGAGAGCGCCGTCTTTATGTCATCCGTAATGCTCGACTCGACATCGAATGGGTAGACGTAGACCGGCAGATCCTCAGCATTGCCCGGCGTGCCATGGCCACAATGATCGAGACGCAGGGTATCGGTGACCTCTACAGGATCTACAGTCTTGCCCGGCGCGACGGCATCGATTTCAACCTCGCCAGCATACCGCGGACGTTCAAGATGAAGCGTGTGCAACTATTCAATACTCGATACATGAAGGCATTGTTCCAGTATGGCTACAACCTTGGCGAGGCGGGCTATTCATGGGCAAAGGTTCCGCCCGGTTACGGAGGCACGGACCCTCGCGTAGCCCCGACTGCGTTGACTGAGCATTGATCGCCTGGATGAGGCGCCGCGATCGCCAGCGCTTCCAGGCGAGGGATTTCCGCACGCTCGGCCGAGCGAGGCGGCGCCTGACCCATCCGGCTCTGCCGCAGAGCGCGGTGTTCATCCCACCGCTCCTGCACCACCTCCGGGAACACGATCTGAACCTGCTTGAGGGTCTCGCGTGGTCCGCCGCTACCGGACGACGTCGCTCCGATAGCGTCCGCTTCGGAAATGCCGGCCCAGTGGCTGCTATTGGCGCGGATGGGATGCGTCTGGAGCACTGTCCCAATATAACTTGTTCATGGAGCATTTGGCGCCGAGCCGTTCGACGTCTTGCTCTCATCCGGCCAGGCCAGGGTTGCGGCTAAATCGGCCTCGATCGCCCTTCATCACGGTGGGAAAGGCCTGGCAACGCCTCTGTTACCCCAAGCGGTCATTCTGTGCCGCCAAAAGTCGGGAAAATTGTCTAAGTCATTGATCTTCATGGTGAGCGCGCTGGGGCTCGAACCCAGGACCTACTGATTAAAAGTCAGTTGCTCTACCGACTGAGCTACGCGCTCGCTCACGAAGCGCCCAGGAGATACGGGTTGCCGGCGCCCCGGTCAACCTTTTGCCGGAAGCTCCTGCTCGTCGGCTGCACAACCGGGAGGCCGGAGGGCTCTGCACCCCCGGCCGTTCTCCGGAATTTCCCGGCCGCTCAGCGGGCCGCCTTCTGGTCGCCCTGCTCCCGCCGTTCGACGGTATCGCGGCCGACGATCTTGCTGAACAGGCCGTCCTCGTCATAGAGCAGCGCAAGCTTGCTCTCCTCAAACTGCTCGAAGAACTCGTCCCAGGAGATCTCGACGAGGCTCTCGTGCTCCGACTGAGGATTGTCGGGGAACATGATGCGGATGATGCCGACGTCCCCGCCCTTGTGTGTCCGGTCGACGGCGGCCGGCTTGCCGCCCTTCTTCTCCGCCCATTTGCGGATCGTCGCGTGATCGGTGGTGGCTTCAGCCATGATGCGTCCTCCGTGCCTGTGTCCAGGAGAACGCCGCAAAGGCCATAGAGTTCAACCGGGTGACAGGGGCCTTGCAACCCGTCGCCGGGCCGAATCTGGACGAAGCCGGCGGGCCGTCCGGATGACGCCGAACTCGCCGCGGATCTCGGCGGGCACGCCTTGACTCCCACCTCGAACCCTCGAATGATAGTCCTATAAATAGTCGGTTCGCGTTGGGGCCGGCCAAAGGGGAGGAAGCGCATGCACCCGCCGTCGGTGGAAGATCGCCTGGCCATTCAGGACCTGTTCGCCCGCTACATGTGGGCGCTCGACGGCGGCGACGCCGAAGGCATAATCGATTGCTTCACCCCCGACGGGGCGCTCGAAAGCCCGGCCATTGGTCGGCGTGAAGGCCGGGACGGCCTGCGCGAATTTGCCACCCGCTTCTCGCGCTTTCACGCCAACGGCGCGCAGCTCCGGCACATGATCTCCAATATCCGCTGCGAGGTGGACGGCGACCGCGCCAAGGCGCGCTGCTATCTCGTGGTCTATCTCACCCGCGACGGCCAGAGCCGACTGCTCGGCCCCGGTCATTACGATTGCGATTTGCGCCGCCAGGATGGCCGCTGGCTGTTTGAAACGCGCCGCGTCCTAATGGACCACGATTACGAGCTCGAAGGCCTCTAGCTCCGCCCGACGCCGGAACACTCTCGGAGGGCGGGCGAGCATGCGCGACCAAAAGCGGTTCTTGATCTATATCCTGCTGTTCCTGTTCCTGAGCTTTTACTCGCTCGACAGGGTCACCATGGCCGTCGCAGGCAGCTCGGTCGCCAAGGAAATGGGCTTGAGCCCAGTCTCGCTGGGTTATCTCTTCTCCTCCTACCTGTGGCTCTATGCTTTCGTGCTCTTGCCGGCCGGCGCCGTTACCGACAGACTCGGCGCGCGCCGCACGAGCGCGCTGGCCGCCACTTTCTGGTCGCTCTGCCAAGCGCTGGGTGGGGCCGCGACCTCCATATTCACGCTCCTGCTCACGCGGCTCGGCCTCGGCCTCTTCGAATCGGCTGCCAATCCATGCGCTCATAAGGCGATCCGGGAATGGACGCCGCGCAGCGAGCGAGGCCTCGCCACCGCCATCTGGTACGCCGGCACCAATGCCGGGCCAGCGCTCGGCTCGCCGCTCGTTGCATGGCTCATCACCTATTACGGCTGGCGTTCTGCCTTTGTCGTCACGGGCGCGCTCGGCCTGATCTGGGTCGTCGTCTGGCTCTTCGTTTATCAGCCGCCGGAAAAGGCCCGCTGGATCACCGAGACCGAGCGCCGCAAGATCCTCGATGAACGGGACGCCGCAACGGCCCAGGAGAGCGCGCCCTCGATCGGTTACCGCGGGCTCCTCACCACCACCCCGACCATGTGGGGCTTGGCGCTCACCCAGGGCTGCATCAATTATACGTCGTATTTCTTCCTGGCCTGGTTGCCGATCTTCCTGCAGTCGTCCTATCACCTCTCGGTCCTCGAGACCGGTGCCTATACCGCCCTGCCCTTCGGCCTCAGTGCCGTGCTCAGCGTCGTCCTGAGCGGCGTTGCCGACCGCGTGTTGAGCGCAGAGGCGCTTCACCAGGGCAAGCGCCGCTATGCGGTTGCGCTCGGCAGCCTGGCCTCAGCCTTGATCGTGGCGACGCCCTATGTCGGGTCCATCGGCTTCGCCATGGTCGTCCTGACCATTTCGCTGACCTGCAACACCTTCGCCCAGTCCATGAATTTCGCGCTGGTCAACGACCGGCTGCGCACAGCCGGCGATGTCGGCCGCGCCTATGCCTTTTTCACGCTCGGCGGCATCAGCTTCGGCATCGTCGGACCGATCGTCACCGGCTATCTGGTGAATATGCTGGGCGACTTCAAAATAGCCCTGGTGCTGTGCGGCGGGCTTGCCGTCGTCGCGGCAATTCTGGTCACTGCCTTGACGCGCCGGGCAATGGGCGAAAAGGTCGGCGCACTTGCGGCCCCTGTCGCAAGCGTTCCGGCGGCGTAGCCAGCACCGCTGCAATCTCAGGCGCGCAGCGCCTTTTCGATATCGTCGAGGAGTTGGCTTTTGCCGATGCCCGTCAAGAACGGCAGGCCTTTGAAGACGGGCTTGCCGAGATCGCCGGGCACCGGCGTCGTCGCGACCACCAGGTCGACGTCGTCGATCATACTGCGGACTTCCGTGGCCTTGCATTGGCGGATGGTGACGGGAACACCGCGCTCGGCCATCGCTTCTTCGATGGCGTGGGCCACGACGGTCGACGTGGCGACGGCGGTCCCGCATGCGACCAGAACGACTTTCGGCTGAGCCATCGGTTACTCTCGCATTCAGTGTGGAAGGGCGGCGAAGGCTTCATCCGGGCTCCGGGCTGCCGCAAGCGCCGCCAGGGCGTCGGCGTTCTGGATGAAGCCCGCCACGGCTTGCAGCATTTCGATCTGCGCGTTCTTGTCGTTCAAGGCGAGCGCGATCACCACCTTGACCGGGATTGTCACGTCCGGGTCGTCCATGCTGGCGAAGAGGACGGGCTGGGTCAGCGTCGCGAGCGCGATAGCTGGCGCACGCACATAGGCCGGCTCGGCGTGAGGCACCGCGACATTGATGGCGCCGAGCGGAAGCCCCGTCGGCATGGTGCGCTCGCGTTCGATCAGCGCGGCGGGATAATCCGGCGTCACCTTGTCGAGCGCAATGAGGCAGTCGCCGAGGAGCATGATCACCTCGTCCGACGAGCGCACGGAGGCCCCGAGGCACATGGCCTCGGGCATGAGGATCGACCGGAAATCGACAGCCATTGCGCTACTCCGCAGGCATCGTTCGCGCCGCGGCAGGCGGCTGCGGGGGCTCGGCGCCGGCGATGCGCTCCCAGGCCTTCGGCGCGGCCCGGAAGCCGAACAACAGCGCGAGCACCACCAGGAGCACTATCCCGACCCCGACGATACCGAGCGCCGAGATCACCCCTATGACGAGATAGGGAAGATAGAGGAAGCCGTCCACCACGCTCGTGATCTGCGTCGTGTTGGCAGGCATCTGGAAGCCGGCCGTCTGCGCCGTGGAGGTCATCAGCGGCGACAGCGCCATGCCGACATAGAAGCCGACGATGAGCGTGACGGTGCCGATGATGATCATGCGGAAGACATTGCCGTTGACGATCGGCGCGGCCATGGCCACGACGAAGGGAATGACGGCGAGGTCGGCGAAGAGGATGATCCTGTTGCCGGGCAGGATGATCGACAGAAGAATGGCGATCGGCACGAGCACGAGCGAGCTCGCGATGGCCGCGGGATGGCCGATGAGGATCGCGGAATCGAGCCCGACATTGATCTCGCGATCGCCCGCTCGCTTCTGCACGAAGTCGCGTGCCGCCTCCGAGACGGGGATGAGCCCCTCCATCAGGATCTTCACCATGCGCGGCAGGAGAAGCATCACGGCGGCGAGATTGATGCCGACCTTGAGCGCTTGGGCGATCACCGCGCCGGCATCGCCGGCGTTGTAATAGGCCGCGAAGCCGAGCACGAGGCCGATGATGAGGCCGAGCACGATCGGCTCGCCGAAGACGCCGAGCCGCTTCTGCACGGTGTCGGTGTCGATCTGAATGGAATTGATGCCGGGAATGCGGTCCATCACCCAGTTGAGGCCGATGGCGATCGGCACGATCTGCGCCGAGGCGAGATGCGGCACGGAGACGCCCGGCACCTCGTAGAACCGCTGCACGCCCTTGGCTGTCCAATCGGCGAGCACCAGCGCGAGCGCCGCCATGAGAGCAGCGGCCATGAGGCCGTAGCCGAGGCTGCCGGTCGCGGCGACGACCAGCGAGCCGACGAAGGCGAAATGCCAGAAGTTCCAGACGTCGACATTGAGCGTGCGTGTGAGCCCGGCGAACAGGAGGGCGATGTTCACCAGGATGCCGATGGGAATGACCCAGAGGCCGACTGAAGAGCCGAAGGCGATGGCGGCGGCCGATGGCCAGCCCACGTCGACGATATCCCGCTGCATGCCGGTGTTTTTGACGATCGCCTGCGCCACGTCGCCGAGCGTCGTGAGCATGAGCCCGAGCACCAGATTGATGCCGATGAAGGCGATGCCGATGGTCAGGCCGGCGCGAAAGGCCCGGCCGGGGCGCGCACCCAGAACGAGGGCGATGATGAAGATGATGATCGGCAGCAGGACCGTTGCGCCGAGCGTGTCGACGACGGCCTTCAAAGCGGCGAGAATGCTGTCCATGGCACCTGCCCTCCCAAATGTGATTCGTATTCCCGGCGTTCTTCGACCGGCGCCGCAGCATAATTCAAGCGGGCTCCGACTGGCAAAACGTTTAAGATCTTTTGTCTAGCGGAGATGCAAATTGTTCTGGATGGGGGCAGCATCATTGTGTGCCGATCAGGCCTAGGTTACAAACCGGACATGAGCCAGAACAAGACGCGAAGGAAGGCCCCTGCGGCCGCGTCACTCGAAGCCGAGAATGTCCCCATTTCTGTTGGACGCCGCTCGGATCGGCTCCGGCTTCGGGCTGCCTGGATGTATCACGTCGAGGAGATGACGCAGAGCGCCATCGCCGATGCGCTCGGCATCGGGCGAGTTACCGTCGTGCGCCTCTTGTCGGATGCGCGCAACAATCACGAAGTGCGCATCTCCCTGAGCCGTGCCGTCTCCGAACTGACGGCGCTCGAAATGGCGCTGGAGAGGGCCTTCGGCATCGGCGAGGCGATTGTTGCCCCCTTGTCCTCGAAGGAGGCCGATCCGACCCGGCCGATCGCCGCTGCCACCGGGCAGTTCGTGTCGGATTTCCTGCAGCCCGGCATGAAGATCGGTGTTGGCTGGGGGCAGACCCTGCATCAGTCTCTATCCTTCGTCAGTGACCGCCAGATCCCCGATGTGTCGGTGGTGTCGCTTCTCGGCGGCATCGCCAAGGCCAAACAGTACAACCCCACCGAATTCGCCTGGCAGTTTTCGCGAATCCTGCAGGCGGAGTGCTTTTTGCTGCCCGCCCCCGCGCTTGTCGACAGCGTCGACACGAAGCGTGCGCTGATCGACCGCTGTGGATTGTCGGAGATCTTCGAGGTCGGCCGCTCCCTCGACGCGGTTCTGCTCAGTGTCGGCGGCATGACCCCGGATGCGACCGCCTACCGCTTCGGCTATTTCTCCGAGCAGGACCGGTTGTCACTCATCAAGGAAGGGGCGGTCGGCGACCTCCTCTACTATTTCTACGGGATCGATGGTCAGCTCGTTCAGCATCCCATCAATGAGCGCGTCATGGCGGTCCCGGTCGAGAGTCTCGCCGTGGCGCCGCACCGCATTCTGACCTCCGGCGGACCGAACAAGATCAACGCGATCATCGGCGCCGTCCGCCTGGTGAAGCCGACCGTCTTCATCACCGATGAAGTAACCGCTTCGGCTGTTTTGTCCGCCGTCGGCGTTCCCTCCCTGCAGTCCTCCTTGTAGCCGGAAAGAGCCCTCGTCATTCGTCCGGATCTCGTCATTTTCGATTGTGACGGCGTGCTGGTGGACAGCGAAATTCTCGCGAGCCAGGCCATGTGCGCCGTCCTGCAGCGCCAGGGCGTTCCGGTGAGGCCCGAGATGATCGCCCAATGCGTGGGCATGAAGCGGGACGACATTCTCGCTAAACTCGCGCAACAGACGGGGATTGCGATCAGCCCTGAGACGGCGGAAGAGATCTGGCCGGCGACGCGCGCCCTCTTCGTCGAGACATTAAAACCGACGCCCGGCATCGCCGCCTTCCTCGACCGCCTGCCCCACCGGCGCTGCGTCGCTTCCTCGTCGGACAAGACGCGCATCCGCTTGAGCTTGGAGGTCACGGGATTGCTGACGTACTTCGGCGACCATCTCTTCAGCTCGCAGGAGGTGGCGCGCGGCAAGCCCGCGCCGGACCTCTTCCTGCATGCGGCGCGGTCCATGGGCGTGGAGCCGGCGCGCTGCGTCGTCATCGAGGACTCGCCCTTCGGCATCGAGGGCGCGCGCGCCGCCGGCATGACGGCCATCGGCTATATCGGCGGCAGCCACCTCGAGCCGCCCCATGCCGATGTGCTTCTCGCCGCAGGCGCGCAGCATGTGGAGGCGGACTGGGCAGCCATCGGCCGGCATATGGGTCTTTAGTGGGGCCGCTTCGGCGCCGGTCATCCCGGGACGGCCCGTAGGGCCGGGACCGGGATCCAGAAACAATGTCATTGAGCTCGTGGGCGCGCCGTCACCGGCGAGGGTCCTAGCCGAACAGCGACATCGTTTCTGGATCCCGGGCACCTCGCTTCGCTCGGCCCCGGGATGACCTGGAACTCTTGCGCTAAAGCTCCACGATCCGCTTCTTGGCGCGCGGGATGGAGGACGGGCTCATGCTGAGCTCGGTCACGCCGAGCCGGATGAATTCCGGGATCAGGTCTTCTCGCGCGGCCGCCTCGCCGCAGACGCCGACCCAGATGCCGGCCTTCTCGGCGGCCTGGCAGATCAGCGCGACGGCCTTCATCACGGCCGGATGATCGGCACGGTTGAGCTTGGCGAGCCGTGGGTTCAGCCGGTCGGCGGCCATGATATACTGGGTCAGATCATTGGTGCCGATGGAGAAGAAATCCGCCTCCGCTGCGAGATCTTCGGCGAGCAGCGCGGCGGCCGGCGTTTCCATCATGACGCCGAGCTCCATCGCGCCGAAGGGGATGCCGCGCTCGCGCAGCTCGGCCCGGCATTCCTCCAGAAGCGCCTTGGTCGACTTGAGCTCTGAGACATCGGCGATCATCGGCAGCATGACCTTGACATTACCGACGGTTGCCGCACGCAGGAGCGCCTTGAGCTGCGGGCGGAAGATGTCGGGCTGATCGAGGCACATGCGGATACCGCGCCAGCCGAGGAAGGGGTTTTCCTCCTCGGGGAACTCGATCCCAGCCACGGGCTTGTCGCCGCCGATGTCGAGCGTGCGGACGATGACCGGACGCGGCGCGAAGGCTTGAGCGAGCTCCGTATAGATGGCGGCCTGTTCGTCCTCGCTCGGCAGGACCTTGCGCTCCATGAAGAGGAGCTCTGTGCGGAAGAGCCCGACGCCCATGGCGCCGGCCTTCAGCGCCGCCTCGATCTCGCTGAGCGAGCCCAGATTGGCCGCCACCTCGATCAGCCGGCCGTCGCGGGTGCGCGGCTCGCGATCGGCATAGGAGGAAAGCTCCGCGCGCGTGCTGGCCTCCTTGCGGATGCGCGCGTGGAAATCCTCGGCGACCGCCTCGGAGGGATCGAGCACCACCTCACCGGTATGGCCATCGATGGCGACGGTCTTCGCCCGACGCAGCTCGTCAAGGGAGCCCTGGTAGCCGAGCACGGCCGGCAAGCCATGGGTGCGCGCCATGATGGCGACATGCGAGGTCGAGGAGCCCTTGGTGCAGAGAATGCCGGCGATACGGGCGATCGGCGCCTTCGCGAAATCCCAGGCGCTGATTTCCTCCGCAACGACGATCGCGCCGTCGGGTGCCTCCGCCAACGTGGCCTCCTTGCGCCCGAGAAGCGTGAGCGCCACGTTGCGCGTAACCCCGCGGATGTCCTCGGCGCGGGCGCGGATATAGGCGTCCTCCACGGCCGCGAAATTGCCGGCGAGCTCTTCGCCCGTCGCGAGCGTCGCGGATACCGCCTCTTCGCCATTCCTGATCCGTCTTTTGACCCCCTCGACGAGTTCCGCATCGCGCGCCACGTCGACGAGAGCATCGATGATCTGGAGGTCTTCCGCCTTGAGGTCCGCCCCCTCCCGTTCGTCGAGCAGGGCGGCAACCGTCTGCGCGAGAGCCCTCTCGTAACGGAGGATCTCCGCCTCGATCCGTTCCGGCGGCACCTGCCGTGGCTCAGCTTTCAGCGCCTCCTGAAAGAAATGATAGGGCGCGCCGAGGGCCGCGCCTTCGCTCGCCGGGACGCCGTGTCCGACGACGGCTCCGGCGGCCGGCGGTTTGGCCGGGGATGGTGGCGCGGGCTGGGCGTCAGCCGCCGTGCCTCCCAGATCAACGCCGGCATCGGGGGTTTCCATGAAGCGGGTGAGCGTGGAGACCGCAATCGCCGCGTCGTCGCCGGTGGCGCGCAGAGTGATCTCGTCGTCCTCCTTGATGCCGAGCAGCATGAGCTTGACCGAGCTCTTGGCATTGACGCCCCGGCCGTCGCGGACGATCTCGATATCGGACTGGAAGTTCTTGGCTAACTTGACAAATTGCGTCGCCGGCCGGGCGTGGAGACCGTCCCGCACTCTGACGCAAACGGTCCGTTCGACCTGCATCGTTCAACTCCCAGGATGCACAGCAGCCGGCACCCGCCGCGCCCCATTTATAAAAGAACGCATGGCCGCCTTTTCTAGGCGGCCGAGGTGATGGTGATCTCGGCGCCGGCGACCAGCGCCCGGATGAGGGCCTCGGCCTCTGTCTTGGAGGCGCAGAGTTCGCCCGGTCTTCCGGCGGTTGCGGCCCTATCGAAATTGATCACGACATGACCGATGTCCGCGACCTTCTTCCAGGCGAGTTCCCCGACAGCCGTGAGCTGGACCGAGACTTCGCCGATGCGCAACCGGGCGCCGACCGGCGGCGTATCCGCCGTCGGCCCCTCCTCCACGCGATGCAACACGGAGACTTCGGCAAGCTCCGGCGGGGCACCTTCCGCGTAGAGGATGAGGATCCCGCCCTCGATGAGTTCGGGAACCTCAGGGCCGACCTCGGTGATCTTTGTCCGGTAAAAAACTGTCATGGATCTCTGTGCGTTAGGAACTTCACGGCCAACTTGATACTGAGGAACCTCCGGCGTCATGGCCGGGCTTGGCCCGGCCATCCCGATCGGTAGGACATTGCGCCTTTCCGATCGGGATCAAGGGAACTCGGGTGTTCCCGAGTTCCTCACCTTTGCACCGAAATCGGGAGCACCCGATTTAGGGCACAAGGCCGGGGATGACGGTGGCCCATCCGGCGTTCAACCCGATCGGGTCATACGCCTACAGAAAGAAGCTCGCTCCGTAAGCGATGATGACGGAGACCGGCCCCATGATCTGGCGGCTGATCAGGACGGCGGGAACGCCGATTTCGATCGTCTTGGGCTTTGCTTCCCCAAGAGCCAAACCCACGGGCACGAAGTCGCAGCCGACCTGCGTGTCGTAGGCAAAGAGCGCGGGTAGCGCCATCGCGGGTGCAATCGTGCCATTGGCGATCTGTGGGCCGACGATGGCGACGCCGATCACTTGAGCAATGACGGCGCCAGGCCCGAGAATCGGGGAAAGAAACGGCAAGCCGCAGATCGCGGAGAGAATGACCAGGCCGACGATATTATTGGCCAGCGGCCCCATGGGCTGGGCCAGCAGATCCCCGATCCCCGTATAGAGAATAATGCCGATCAGCATGGTCACGAAGGCCATGAACGGCAGCACGTTGCGGATCACCTGATCGATCGTCCGACGCCCGGCATTGAAGAAGATGCCCACAGCCCGGCCCATGACCCGGCCGATGCCCGTCACGAGGCCGACGAGGCCGCCGGCGGGTTGTGCGGGCGATGCCGCTCCTTCCTTGCGGGCATCGGCGGCGGCTGCGCCGACCGAGGGCGACAGATCTCGCACGCCGGCGGTCGCCGGAATCGGCCTGTCCGTGGCGTCGGCGAAGGAGACGTTGTTCTCCCTCACGCCCGAGACATAGATGTCTTCCGTGATGAATTGGGCCAAGGGCCCGGACTGTCCGACCGGCGTCAGATTGACCGTCGGAATGCGCTTGCGCGGATAGACGCCACAGCGCGCCGTTCCACCGCAATCGATCACGACCGCCGCGATCTCGCCCTCGGGCGGCGGCGAGCGGAAACCGTCGATCACCGTCGCGCCGGTCATGTCGGCGATCTTCTGCGCGAGCGGTGGAATGCCGCCGCCGGTCACCGCAACGATCTTGTCCTTCTCTGCGGTCGGCTTGATGACCAGGGGGCCGCCCCAGCCACCGGACCCGCGATCGATGCGGACTGCCTTGAATTCCTTTGCCATGGCTTGCCTCCCCCGCCTTAGAGCGTCACGCCTTCGCGGCGGGCCAGGATCTGCGTGATCTTTTCCGTGACGATGCCTTTGAGCAGGATCACCACCAAGCCGACGATGAAGTACCAGATGGCCAGATTGACGTGCCAGCCTGCGGGCAGCTTGCCCGCCGCCTCGAGCTGCTGGATAGCCACGAGCACACCACCCCAGACGAAATATTCGCCCGGATTGGCGTGGGGAAAGAGACCGGTGATCGGATGGCAGAAGGATACCGCCGAGTCGTAGAAGGCGGGCTTATGCTTTTCTTCGAGAAAGGTGCCGAAGGTATAGGCCATCGGATTGGTCAGGAAGAACATGGCGAGTACCGGCAAGACCGTATAGCGGGTCAGCGCAATGCGGCCTGCGGCGCGGGCAAGGCCATGCACGCGCTGCTCGCCGACCATTTCGGTGATCGCATAGAAGGCCGTCATCAGCACGATCAGCGTCGGGATGATGCCGGTCACGAAGCCCGCAAAGACCTCGCCGCCTTTCTGGAACATGCCGATGAAATGACGGCCGATGGTGGTGAGCCAGCCGAGCTGCTCCTCCGGGGCCAGATTCTTCACCCGGTCGGCGAAGTCGGCGGTCGCGCCGCCGGGCACCGGGGCGGCGGGTGCCCCATTCTGCGCGAGAATGATGAGATCGCTCGTGGCCTGGCCCGTATGGCCGCCCGCGGCAGCCGCGCCAAGGCTGTGGACGGCGTGGCTCGCCCCCATGGATGCATAGTCCAGCCCCTGCCCGACCGCATCCATGTGCTGCGCCATGATGGCAAAGATCGTCATGTCCCCTCCCCTTGATGAGGTCGCTCGGCCTTTTATCGTCCGCCGGAGCTCAAGCCGGCTGGACCGTCATTTCCGAAGGCGCGGCCTTCTCGGCTTTCGCCTTTTCGATCTGCTTTATCGCCTGTTCCAAGGCATGTGCCCGCCCGCGTACGGCGTTGAAGCCTTCATCGTCGCGCAGGCTTTTGAGACTGCGCCCATCAAACGCGCCGAGGCGCTTGAACTTGGCGAGCACGCTCCGCCCCTCCATGATGAGGAGATCACGAACCGTGTCGTCGGGACCGACGACCAGCATGAGAATGACGCCGCGTCCCAGGCTCGCGCGGGCATTGCCCACGCCCAGATATCCGTCTGACCAGCGATCCCGGATCGCCGCCATCACCTGCCGGTAGTGACGCATCTGGAGCCATGTCCCAAGGGCCTGCAACAGCCATACGACGACCAGCAGAATCAATCCGATTTGCCAAATGGGCATGGGCCACCTCCGGCTTCAGCTATGCAGACGACTCTGCACGTCCCAAAGGGCGACCGGCTTCTGTGGCCGGTCCTCACCATCGGCTCAGAAGAACATTTGATATATCTTGTGTCAATATGTACTACTGCTGACCACAAAGCTTATACCAGGTTGTGTCTAGCGCCCATCGCGGCACCGGGGTTACCCTAGGGGAGAGCCCTGGCATCCACAGTTCGCCGGCCGGCTTAGGTCCGGCCCCGCACGCTCGACGCCAGGCTCGGGAAGGGCCGCGAGGCAGCCTTAAAGCGACGCTGGCCTTTCGGCTTATCCGACACACCGGGACGTCTCGGGCGACAGCATCTGAACACGTTGTTTGACCGTCATACAAAAGTTCCATAATTTGATATCCATGTGGGTTGAGAGGTAGGTTCGATGGAGCGAGCAATGCAGCTGGGATTGGCGGCCGAACTGGCGGCGCGGGCGGAGACGTCCGGGCCGATCACCATCGGCTTGGCCGGCGCTGGCCAGATGGGCACGGACATCGTCGTCGAAGTCGCCCTGATGCCCGGCGTGCGCATCGGCGCCATTTCCGAGATTCGCGTCGATGCCGCGCGGGAGGCGGCGCTGCTCGCCGGTCGCGCCGCCGATGACGTCGTCAATGCCTCGAGCGCGTCCGATATCGACCGCGCCATCGAGGCGAACAAGCTCGCCATCACCGACGACATGAACGCGCTCTGCGCCGCCGGCCGGATCGACGTGGTGATCGATGCCACCGGCAATCCGAATATCGGCACGCTCTTCGCGCTCGAAGCGATGAAGAACGGCAAGCATGTCGTGATGCTGAACGTCGAGGCGGACATCACAGTCGGCCGCTTCCTCAAGGAGGAGGCGCGCAAGGCGGGCGTGGTCTACACCGGGGCGGCAGGCGACGAGCCGGCCTGCACGCTCGAGCTCTTTACCTTCGCCCAGAGCCTCGGCTTCGAGATCGTCGCGGCCGGCAAGGGCAAGAACAATCCACTCAAATTCGATGCGATGCCGGTCGACTACGAGGAGGAGGCCCGGCAGCGCAATATGAATGCGCGCATGCTGGTCGAATTCGTCGACGGCTCCAAGACCATGGTCGAGATGGTCGCGGTCGCCAATGCCACCGGCCTCGTACCGGACGTGCCCGGCATGCATGGGCCGAAGGCGACGCGTGAGGAACTCGCGCAGGTGCTCTGCACCAAGGCAGACGGCGGCATTCTCAACCGCTCGGGCGTCGTCGACTATTCCATCGGCAAGGGCGTCGCGCCGGGTGTGTTCTGCGTCGTGAAGCCGAGGCATCCGCGGGTGCTGGAACGCATGATCGACCTCAAGGTCGGTCCCGGCCCGTGCTTCTCGATTATGCGCCCATATCACCTTACCAGCCTGGAGACGCCGCTGTCGGCCGTCCGCGCCGTGCTCTATGGCAAAGCCGACATGCAGCCGCTCGATTATCCGGTCGCCGAATGCGTCGCCGTCGCCAAGCGCGACCTTCAGCCCGGCGAGACGCTCGGCAAGATCGGCGAGACCGACTATCGCGGCTTCGCCATGACCTGGGGGGAGGCGCGCAGCGCCGGCGCCCTGCCGCTCGGCCTTTCCGAACGGGCGAAGGTTCTGAAGCCCATCAAGGCTGGAGAGCGCCTCAGCTACGACAATTGCCAGCCGGACGACTCGCTCGTCGTCACCCAGATCCGCCGCCGCCTCGACCAGGCGGATGCGCGCTTCGTGCCTGCTGCCTGAGCCGAGGCGGACGGCGCTGCCGACCGCCCGCTATGCCGAGAGGATCGTCATGGCTCAATCCGCCACCGAAAAGGCAGCCCTCACCCAGGCTGCCAATCTGCCGGCCGTCTACCGGCGCCTCACCACCGACGACCTGCGTGAGGCCCTGCGCAAAATGCATCTCATCCGCCGCTTCGAGGAAAGCGCGGAAGAGGCCTATATGCGCGGCCTCATCCACGGCACGATGCATCTCTCCATCGGCCAGGAAGCGAGCGCGGTCGGCATCTGCGCGCCCCTGACCGACGCGGACTTCATCACCTCGACCCATCGCGGCCACGGCCATTGCATCGGCAAGGGCGCGGAGGTGAAAAAGATGCTCGCCGAATTCTTCGGCAAGGAGGGCGGCTATTGCCGCGGGCGTGGCGGCTCCATGCATATCGCCGATGTCTCGAAGGGCAATCTCGGCGCCAACGGCATCGTCGGCGGCGGCATTCCGATCGCGGTGGGTGCGGCGCTTGCCATGAAGAAGCAGGGCAAGGGCTCGGTCGTCGTGTCCTTCTTCGGCGACGGCGCCAACAACGAGGGCGCCTTCCACGAGGCGCTCAATATGGCCTCCATCTGGAAGCTGCCGGTGATCTTCGTCTGCGAGAACAACGGCTATGGCATGTCGACCTCCACGAAGCGCTCGACGGCGGTGGCGAATGTGGCAGACCGCGCCAGCGCCTATGCCATGCCGGGCGTGATCGTCGACGGCAATAATTTCGCCGAGGTTGCCGCCGCCGCCTTCGAGGCAGCCGATCGGGCGCGCCGCGGCGAGGGGCCGACGCTGATCGAAAGCAAGACCTACCGTATCCGCGGCCATTCGCGATCCGACCGCAACCGCTACCGCACCAAGGAGGAGATCGAGGCCTGGCAGGCGCGCGATCCCATCACGCTGTTCGAGCGGGAGCTGACCGGTCTCGGTCTGATCACGCCGGAGGAGATCGAAAAAATCCGCGCCGAGGTGGAGGCCGAGATCAAGGAAGGGCTCGATTTCGCCACGCAGAGCCCTTCGCCCTCGCCCGCCGACGTCACCCGCTATGTCTATACGGATTGAGCCGGCCATGGATGCGAAAGTCCGCGAATTGAGCTACGCCCAGGCTATCCAGGAAGCCATGGCGCTCGCCATGGAGGCCGACGAGCGCGTCTTCCTCATGGGCGAGGATATCGGCGTCTATGGCGGCGCCTTCCAGGTGACGGGCGATCTCGTCCACCGCTTCGGCGAAGACCGGGTGATGGACACGCCCATCTCCGAGCTCGGCGGCGCGGGCGTGGCGGTTGGGGCGGCCATGACCGGCATGCGGCCGATCTTCGAATTCCAGTTCTCGGATTTCGCGACGCTCGCCATGGAGCAGATCGTGAACCAGGCCGCCAAGATGCGCTACATGCTCGGCGGCAATGTCTCCGTTCCGCTCGTGATGCGCTTCCCGGCAGGCTCCGGGACGGGAGCCGCCGCGCAGCACAGCCAGAGCCTGGAGGCCTGGCTCGCCCACGTGCCGGGCTTGAAGGTGGTGCAGCCGGCTACGCCGCATGACGCCAAGGGGCTGCTGCTGGCGGCGGTCGAAGACCCCGACCCGGTGATGATCTTCGAGCACAAGCTCCTCTACAAGATGAAAGGGCCGGTGCCCGAGGGCCATTACACCGTGCCCATCGGCAAGGCGGAGATCCGCCGGCGTGGCCGCGACGCAACCGTCGTCGCGACCTCGATCATGGTGCACAAGTCCCTCGATGCGGCAGCCCAGCTGGCCGAGGAGGGCATCGAAGTCGAGGTCATCGACCTGCGTTCGCTCAGGCCGATGGATACGGCCACCATCGTCGAGAGCGTTAAGAAGACCTCGCGGCTGCTGACGGTCTATGAGGCCGTGAAGACGCTCGGCATCGGCGCCGAGGTGAGCGCCGCGATCGTCGAAAGCGAGGCCTTCGACTATCTCGACGCGCCGATCATGCGCCTCGGCGGCGCGGAAGCGCCCCTGCCCTACAATCCGGAGCTGGAGAAGGCCGCGGTGCCGCAGGTGCCCGACATCGTCGCTGCGCTGCGCCAGCTCGTGCGCAAGGAGGTCTGACGATGCCGACCGAGGTGATCCTGCCGCGCGTCGACATGGACATGGCAACCGGCAAGGTCTCGCGCTGGTTCGTCGACGAGAACGCCAAGGTCGAGAAGGGCCAGGTGATCTTCGAGATCGAGACCGACAAGGCGGCGATGGAGATCGAGGCCCCCGTCTCGGGCATCATCCGCGACATCGCCGATGATCAAGGCAAGGAGCTGCCGGTCGGCAGCGTCGTCGCCAAGATCTATGGCGAGGACGAGGCCTCTGACGCCCCCGCAGGCCCCAAGCCGGTCGCAGCGGCGCCCGGTGCGCCTCTCGACATCCCGACCGCGGCCGACGCGCCTGCCGAGCCTGCCCCCCTTCCCCCGGCGGCAGCCTCGACGACTCTGGCTGGTGTTGCAGCGGTCGAGAGCGCGGGCGAGGCGGAGCCGAATGGTGTGCGTGCCACACCGCTCGCGCGCCGCCTCGCCCGTGAGCACCGGATCGACCTCGCCGTGATCAAAGGAAGCGGCCCGCGCGGACGCGTGCAAGAGAGCGACGTGCTGGCGCATGTGGCCTCAACCGCCCCCGCAATCGAGGCGCGGCCACGGCCGCAAGCCCAAAAGGCCGCGTCGGGGCAGACCGCCGGCCCGCTCCACCGTGTCTGGCTGCGCCAGGGCGGCGGCACGCCGCTCGTGCTGGTGCACGGCTTCGGGGCGGATATCAACGGTTGGCGGCCCTTCGTCCATTCGCTGCCGGCGGATCGGCCGATCCTCGGCATCGATCTGCCCGGCCATGGCCGCTCGCCACTGTCGGGCGGGATCAGCATCGACGACTTCGCCGCGGCTCTTCTCGACACGATCGAGGCGGAGGGCCTCGACAGCGTCCATCTGATCGCCCATTCGCTCGGGGCTGCCGTTGCGGCCACGGCCGCGGCGCAGGCGCGGCTCGACGTCCGCTCGCTGATGCTCATCTCACCGGCCGGCCTCGGCCCCGACATGAACGGCCCCTTCGTCGCGGGCTTCCTCAGGGCGACGGGCGAGGCAAGCCTCGCGCCATGGGTCCGCGAACTCGTCTTCGACGCTCAAGCCCTCGGACCGGCCTTCGCGCTCGGCACGCTCCGCGCGCGCACGGACGAGCAGATCAAGGCGCAGACCGAAATCGCCGCCCATCTCTTTCCGGACGGCACCCAGGGTTTCAGCATCCGCCGCCTGCTCGGGCAATTCGAATGGCCGGTGAAAGTGGTCTACGGCGCCGAAGACCGCATCATCCCCGCACGCCATGCGCAGGGCCTGCCGGGCACCATCGCCGTCCACATCTTCGCGGCGACCGGGCATCTGCCCCATATCGAGCAGCGCCAGGCGGTCGGCCGGCTCGCAGCGGAACTCGTCCGCGCGGATTGAGCCTGAGCTACCGGTGGCCGCCTTCACGGCTGCATCAAGCGTCGCTCCAGCCACGCAGGACGGCCCCCTGGCCATAGAGCGTGCCGTCCGGACCCAAAAGCTGCCAGACGGTCGCGTCCTCGATCCAGAAAAGACGCCCGGACTTGGCGATCCGCAAACCGCGATAATCCGAGGCGAACCCTTGGCGGGTCACGCTGTCGAGCAGGCGCTGCCGTTCCTCGCGGTTCGGCGCTTCCGCTGACAGCCGCGAGGGCAGCGATGTCAACTCGTCCCAAGAGTATTCGAAGCAGGCCTGCGCGGTCGTGTTCGCGTAGACGAAGCGCGGATCCGGATCCGTGTTGTGCGCCAGAATGCAGAAAGAGGCGTCTTCGTAGAGCCAACGCGGGCCGTCCGGCCGTTCGGGCGCGAGCGGCGTCCCGACGAGGCGCGCGTAGCTGCCGGTGAGGAGTTCGTAGAAAGCCGGATCGGTGGCGAGTGCGCGATCGCTCGGCCCTGCCGATCTCAGAACAGCCGCAAGGGCCGAAGGGTCATTCCGCATGGAGGCTCCGTTCAGCGGCAGAAATGCGGGTCTTTGACGTCGCAGCGCCGGTCAGTATTCGTCGAAGCGGCCTTTCATCACCTGATCCTCCAGGCGGATGCGGATGGCCAGCACGACGAGATAGCACGGCAGCCCGATGATCAGCGTGGCGTAGGCGTGCAGCGCCAGCGCAAAACCCACCAGCTCCGGCAGGATGTTGAGGTAGTAATTCGGATGGCGGACGGCGCTGAACAGCGGGTGCTGCACGAGTTGATGGTCCCGCGCGAGGATGAGTTTCACGGTCCACCAGCGCCCGAGCAGACGGATCACGACCAGAAGCATCACCATGCCGAAGGCATAGAGCGCGAAGCCAAGGTAGCTGATCGTATCGACCGGGGCCGCCCGCCAGAAGCCCTCGGCAGCTGCGGCGACATAGAAGGCGACATGGGCCAGAGCGAGCACGGACGAATTCGTTGCGCCGAACTCGACAGCACCTTCGGCCTTGAGCCGCTTCTCATTGCGGATGGAGACGGCGAGGGTCGCCAGGCGGAGCAGGACCGCACAAAGAACGAACCAGATCATGGCCTCGGGAATCGGTAACAGAAAGGCGCGTGAACTCTTACGGCAAGATCCTGAATACACAAGCCGCCGCCCGCACGTCGCATTCCTTCAGCGCCGCGCGCGATCCATTTCCGGATTCCGGCGTTCCGATCTCGAAGCGCCTTCGCACAGGCCGCGCTGGCGGCTTAAGCGAAGCGGTGCGCTTCGGCGCGGAGGTGCTGAGATGAACGGCGTCCCAATGAGGCTCGGATTTCCCGTGAAGGTGCTCGGGCAGCCGGAGCTCAAGTCCAATGACGCCCGGCGTTGGGCGAATGCGCCGCATCTGAAAACCTCGCTGGGCTATCTCGATGCCATCTTCGATTATCTCGCCATGCATCGCATCCGCATGTATCGGATGTCCTCCGACCTCGCGCCCTATGCCACCCATCCCGACATGCCACAGTTTCACGGCATGGTCCGGGACAGCGCGCACGAGCTTGCAGCCATCGGAAGGAAAGCGCGCCAACTCGATATCCGTCTCTCCTTCCACCCTTCGCAATACATCATCCTGAACAGCCCCGATCCGGCGCTCACCACAAAGAGCATCGCCGATCTCGTCTCCCAGGCGGAAATGCTCGACTTGATGGAGCTCGGACCGGAAGCCGTGCTCGTCATTCATGTGGGCGGAACCTACGGCGACCGGCCGGCGAGCAATGCCCGCTGGGTCGAGACCTGGGCGAAACTGCCCGAGCCGGTTCGCCGACGGCTGGTGCTCGAACATGACGATATACGCTTCAGCGCCGCCGATACGCTCTGGATTCACGAGCAAACGGGCGTGCCGCTCGTCTTCGACCACCAGCACTTCTGGTGTCTGAACCCGGAAGGGCTCGACCTTCGCGGCACTCTTCACCGCATGCTCGCCACCTGGCCTGCCGGCGTGCGGCCCAAGGTCCATTTCTCCTCGCCGCGAACCGAGCTTCGGGAAGCGAAGCGCAAGGATCCCAAGACGCGCAAGTCCGTCACCGTCAGGCTGGCGCCTGTGTGGACGGGCCATGCCGACTTCTGTCACCCCTTCGAGTTCATCACATTCATGCGCATGGCCGACGGCCTCGAGCCGGACGTGATGCTTGAAGCCAAGGCGAAGGATCTCGCCCTGATCCGGCTGCGGCGAGATCTTCTGCGCTATGCGCCCGACATCGCCCTTCGCTTCGGGCTCGATCCGGCCGAAACGCCGGTTTTCGAGAAGGAGACCTCCGATCTCATCGACGAAACGGCCGAGGCGGATGCGGATGAGAA
The DNA here is from genome assembly GCF_042666455.1 of Chelatococcus sp. GCM10030263. Taxonomy (NCBI): domain Bacteria; kingdom Pseudomonadati; phylum Pseudomonadota; class Alphaproteobacteria; order Hyphomicrobiales; family Chelatococcaceae; genus Chelatococcus; species Chelatococcus sp. GCM10030263. Next base: position 558,806 of record NZ_JBHTDB010000016.1, read on the forward strand.
CGAGCCGGATGCGTGATCGCCTCCGCAGGCAAGGGGCCGCCGTGAGCCTCGGGCGAGCGAACCTCGCCTGCCCGAGAGCCTCACGGCGAAGTCCTCAGAGGAAGCCGGTCGAGATCCACGGAATGGCGGCGACGAGCAGGAGCCCGACCATCAACGCGGCCAGATAGCCCCAGATCGGCTTCATGCCCTCGTCCGGATGCACCTTCCCGATGGCACAGGCTACGTAATAGCCCACGCCGAAGGGCGGCGCGAAAAGCCCGAGGCCCATCGCCAGAATGGCGATCATGGAATAGTGCACCTCGTCCACGCCGAGCTCTCGTGCCAGCGGAAAGAGAAGCGGCCCGAACAGCACGATGACCGGAATGCCTTCCAACACGCTGCCGAGAATGACGAAGACGAGGATGGAGACGGCAATGAAGCCGGCCTTGCCCCCGGGTAGGGCCGCGATCAGGGTGGTCAGGTCGCTTGCCAGCCCAGAACGGGTGAGGCACCAGGCCATGCCGGTCGCCGTGCCGATGATGAAGAGAATGGCGCCGGACAGGGCCGCCGTCTCGACCAGCATCGGCCCGATGCGGCTCCAATCGAATTGCCGGTAGATGAGGAGACCCGCCACGACGGCATAGGCGATGCCGATGGTCGAGACTTCCGTCGCCGTCGCCACGCCCTCCACGACCGCCGCGCGAATGATGAAAGGCAAGGCAAGCGCCGGCAGCGCGATGATGAAGCTGCGCCCGAGCTCGCTGCGCGTCGGCCGGCGCACCAGGGACAGGTCCTCGTGGCGATAGCGAAACCAGACCACGCCGCAGAGCATGAAGGCGAGGACCAACCCCGGCAGCAAGCCGCCGGTGAAGAGTGCCGCAATGGAGACGCCCGTCACCGAGCCGATGGTGATGAGCACGATGCTAGGCGGAATGGTTTCCGTCTGGGCGCCTGTGGCCGCCAGCAGTGCCACGAGATCACCGGGCTTGGCGCCCCGCTTCTGCATTTCGGGAAAAAGAATGGGCGCGACCGCTGCCATGTCCGCGGCCTTGGCGCCGGAAATGCCGGAGACCAGATACATCGCCCCGATGAGCACATAGGAGAGGCCGCCGCGCACATGACCGAGGAGATTGGCGAGCACGCTCACCATGGCGCGCGCCATGCCGGTCATCTCGATGAGCTGGCCGAGAAAGACGAAGAGCGGCACCGACAACAGGATGAGGTGCGACATACCCTCGTCCATGCGCCCGACCATGGCGAGAAGCGGCACCTTCGTGGTGAGGAGCAGATAGCCGAAGGTCGCCAGCCCGAAGGCGAAGGCGATGGGAACGCCGGCGAAGACAGTGGCCGCCACGACGCCGACGAAGAAGATGAGGAGATTGAACTTGCCGAGGCCGGCGAAGAGCGGGCTGAGCAGGTAGAAGACCGCGCAGAGGATGGCCGTCATGGCAACGGCGCCGAAAACGACGCGAAGATTGCCGGCTTGCGCCAAACGCAACAGCGCCGAAAGCGTCATCAGGGCGATGCCGGTCGGCAGCGCCGCAGCGCGCCAGGCGTTCGAGATCTGCAAGGCCGGCGTCGTGATATAGCTTTCTTCATAGGCAAATTCGACGGCCGGCTGCAGAACGAGGAGCAGGAAGGCGAGCGCGGCTGCGATCGCCAAGGTGTCGAGGAAGGCACGCTTCGGCGGCGAAGCCGAGCCTATGAAGGCCGTCATGCGCATATGCGCGCCGCGGTGGAAGGCGACCACCGCGCCGAGCATGGCGAGCCACAGGAAGAGCGTCGAGGCGAGTTCGTCCGACCAGGTGATCGGAGCGTGGAGTAGATAGCGCGCGATGACCCCGGCGAGCAGGATGAGGATTTCGGCCCCGACCAGAAGCGCGACCGGTATCTCGACGAGCCGCGCCATGAAGAGGTCGAGGCCCGCCAGCCGGCGGCCGTCGGCGGCGAGCGCCGCGCCCGGTGCGCCGACCGCTTCCAGCTCCGACACGCTGTTCATGCGAGCTTGCCTACGGAGGACTCGAGCGCGCTCCAGGCCTCTTCACCGTATTTGGCCTTCCACTCGGCGTAGAAACCGGCCTTGCGCAGCGCTTCCCGGAAGGGCTCGGGATCCGTCTTGTTGAAGGTAAGGCCCTTGGCCTGCAGGTCTGTCTGGAGGTTCTCGTTCAGCTTGGCGATATCCTGCCGCTGAACAAGACCGCTCTCGTTGAAATTGCGGCCGACGATCGCCTTCAGATCGTCGGGCAGGGTCCGCCAGGCGCGGCCATTGGCCAAGAGCCAGGACCCGTCCCAGACGTGATTGGTCAGGGAGCAGAATTTCTGCACCTCGTAGAATTTCGCGGTATTGGCGACGACGAGCGGGTTCTCCTGGCCGTCGACCACGCCCGTCTGCAGGGCTGTGTAGACCTCCGCGAGATTGATGCTCGTCGGCGCGGCGCCGAGCGCCGAGAACAGCGAGACATAGAGCTGGCTGATCGGCACGCGGATCTTGAAATTCTTCAGATCCTCGGGGCCGTTGATCGCCCTGGCCTTCGTCGTGATCTCGCGGAAGCCGTTGTCCCACATGCGCTCGAAGGCGAAGAGCCCGGCCTTCTCGAAGCCCGTGCGCACGACCTTGCCGAGGTCGCCGTCCATGGCCGACCATACGGCGCCGTAATCCTTGAAGACGAAACCCATGCCGTTGATGGAGGCCACTGGCACGAGCGTCGAGAGGATGAGCCCGCCCGTGCTGAACATCTGGATGGCCCCGGAACGGACCTGCGCCAGGAGGTCGCTGTCGCCGCCGAGCTGGCTGTTCGGCAGCACGTCGATTTCCATCCGCCCGTCGCTGTCCTTCTTGATCCTCTCCGCCGCCTCGACCGCGCGAATCTGCAGCGGATGATTGGCCGGAAAGCCGTGGCCGAACTGCCAGCTGACCTCGGCTGCGCGCGCACGCGACACGAAGGGCGCGACCGCGGCAAAGGACGCGGCGGTTGTCAGAAATGTTCTGCGGGCGATGGTCATCGACGTTCCTCCTTCTGAATTTCTTGCAGGTTTGACTTGATTGGCCGGAATCCGTGCGTCAGCCGGGGCGTGTTCCCTCATAGGCCGCCTGCAGGATGCCGTGGACGGCCTCTGCCGTGACCGGCCCCGGGTTGAGCCCGTTGTCGGTCTCGACGGTGATCTCGACGGCTCTCGGAATATCCGCCTCCTTGAAGCCGAGATCCTTGAGACGGATCGGCAGGCCGACCTCCACCATCAGGTCGAAAATGGCGGCGCCGACATTCTCCACACCCATCGCCGCGGCGATCCGCGCAAAGGCGGGCTGGGCGAAGCGGGCGTTATAGGCGGCTACATGCGGCAGGACGAGAGCATGCGACAGGCCATGGGCCACGCCGAAGCTGCCGCCCAGCGTATGGGCGAGGCCATGCTGCAGGGCAAAGCCGCCGGTGAGCGCTGCGCCCGCCAGATGTGCGCCGAACAAGAGATCGCTCCGCGCCTCGATGTCGGCCGGCTCCCGCGCGACGCGTGGAATGGCATGGGCGAGAACGCGGGCGCCCTCGATGGCGGCAAGCAGGACGGTGGGGCTCACCGTGGGCACGTAGATGACGTCGATGCAGTGCGCAAGCGCGTTCAGGGCGCTCGCCATACCGGCCTCGTGCGGCAGGCTCAGGGTCAGCGCCGGATCATAGACGACGGTGCTGGCGAGCATGTTGAGGCTCGTATGCATGCGCTTCACGCCATCGATGGTGATGCCGCAGAAGCCCGTCATCTCCGAGCCGGAATAGGTGGTGGGCACGGCGATGATCGGCAGCGGAAGCTCCAATCCAATCCCCTTGCCGAGCCCGATGGAGGCACCGCCCCCGACGCTGATCAGGCAATCGGCGCCGAGTTCACGGGCCCGCTCCTGGCCGTGCTTAGCGAGCTCGATCGGCACTTGCGACACGGCTTCCGGCAGGATGCCGACGCAGCGGTCGTCCAACCGGCGAACGACCTCGTCCCCCAAGGCGCTGCGGCCGGGCGTCGAGAGCACGAGCGCGCGGCGCGCACCGAAACGCTCCACTTCCTCGGCAATGCCGGCGATGGCTCCCACGCCGAAGACGATCCGCGGCGGCAGGGCGTTATAAACCCCGCCCGGCGTCGAGATGCGTCTGTCGCCGTGTTGGAAAGCTGCGTTCATGTTGATTCACCAATCGACAATGGTGCCGTCTTCGAGGACGGCGGAAGCGGAATGCATGACTTCGGGCTTGAAGGGATGCTTGGCGGCTTCGCGTTCGTTGACTTCGACGCCGAAGCCAGGCGCATGAGGGATTTCCCAATAGCTGCCGACGCGGCGCATCGGCGTCTGCACGACATCGTCATACCAGGGCACCGCCCCCGACATTTCCTCCTGGATGACGAAATTCGGCGTGGCGATGTCGAAATGGAGCGCGGCGGCGCCGGCGAGCGGACCGTTGGGGTTATGCGGCGCGATGCCGATGAGCTCGGCCTCGGCGGCGGCGGCGATGCGCTTGCCCTCGAGCAGCCCGCCGGTGTGATTGAGATCCGGCTGGGCGATATTGAGCGCCTTTTGGGTGAAGACCGGCAGGAACTCACGCAGGCCCACGAGGCGCTCGCCGGAGGCGATGGGGCAGCCCGCCTGTTCGGCGATGATGCGCAGCGCCGCCGTGTCGCCCGGCTGCACCGGCTCCTCGCAGAACATCGGCCTGTAGGGCGTGAGCTCCTGGATGAATTCGAGCGCCGCGGAAATCGATGCGGGCCGGCCGTGGAAGTCGATCATGATGTCGACGCTGTCGCCCACCGCGTCACGCAGCGCCTGCATCAGCCGGCCGACGTGGCGGCGCGACGGAATCGAGGCGGTGTAGTGACTGTACGGAATGAAGACGACTTTGAGCGCGTCATAGCCCTGCTCGACGACCGCAGCCGCCCTCTCCTTCAGGGCGCCTGGATCGAAGGTCTCATAGACGGAGCGCATGTCGCCGAGCCCGAGATGCGTATAGACGCGGACGCGGTCGCGGGTCTTGCCGCCGAGAAGGCGCCAGACGGGCAAGCCGACGCTCTTGCCGAAGATGTCCCACAGCGCATGTTCGATGCCGCTGATCGCCGTGACGCCGACCATGCCCAGCCGGTAGTAGCTGAACTTGGTCATGGCGCGCAGGCATTGCTCGATATCACGCGGATCGCGGCCGATGAGGATCGGTTCGAGATCTTCGAGCGCCCCGACGACCGCGCGCGTTTTCCAGTTGAGGCTCGCTTCGCCCCAGCCGTAGAGGCCGTCCTGGTCGGTGAGGACCTTGACGAAGATCCAGTTGCGCATTTCGGCATTGACGACGAGCGTCTTGATGCCGGTGATCTTGATGGGCGTATCGCTTGTCATTCAGCTTGTTCCAGGCGGTCAGGCGAGCGGCCGGCGCACGACATTGAGAAGAGGTTCGCCCGCGGCCAGACGCTTCAGGTTCTCGGCGATGAAGCTGTAGCGGCGGCCGGGCAGATTGGCGGTCCAGGCCGAGGAATGCGGGGTCGCGATTACATTCGGCAGGTCATGGAACGGCAGGTTCGCTGGCGGCACCTGGTCGTCGGCGCCAGCCGGATAGCGGTACCAGACATCGAGGCAGGCGCCGCCGATCACGCCGTCGCGCAGCGCTTCGTAGAGTGCGGCTTCCGCCAGAATTTCGGCCCGCGAGATGTTGATGACGACGGCGCTCGTCTTCATGGCGCGGAACTCAGCCGCGCCGAAGAGGCCGCGCGTCTCCTCCGTCAAGGGACAGGCGATGGCGATATAGTCGGCCTGGCCGAGAAGCTCCGGCAAATTGCCGGGGGACAGGAGCTGGTCGGCCAGGCCCGGGGGGACTTCTGTCGCGGCGTCGAGCGCCACGATGCGCATGCCGAAGGCGCGCGCGCGTGCGGCGATCGCCCGGCCGATGCGGCCGAAGCCGATGATGCCGAGGGTGCGGCCGAACAATTCGCCGTGGGGCACGCGGCTGCGGTAGACGTCCGACCAGCTCTGCGGCGTAAAGCTCTGCCGCATCTCGTCGAGGCGGATCTCCCACTGGAGCATCGCAAGGCAAACATATTCGGCGATCGGAATTTCATGTTCGAAGACGTTGCAGACGGTCGAGGCGGCCGGCAGCGTATTGAAATCGATGCCGTCGAGGCCGGCGCCCGGCACATGCAGCAGCCGGAAGGACGGCGCAGGCGATGTCTTGCGTGAGAAGCGCAAGGAAATCACCACGTCCTCCGGCCCGATCTGGTTATCGAAGGACGGCGCCTGGGCTGCTTCTCGCGGCAAGGCGACGAATTCATAGGTGCTCGGCAGCTTGGCGGCGAGTTTATCTTTGTGATTAGCCGCCTCGCCAATCATGAAGATCTTCATGTGCAAGGCCTCTCCCTGTGGCGCGACGGTAGCCGCGCCACTAAACAAGTCCAATTATTTTACTTGATTTATTGATAGCTGATACTTATCAGGCGACCATGGATCGGCGACGGCTCACCTGCTTCGTGGCGCTTGCGGAGGAACTGCATTTCCACCGCGCGGCGGCGCGCTCCCACATCAGCCAGCCGGGGCTCAGCCAGCAGCTGCGCGAGCTGGAAGACCAATTGCAGGTGCAGCTCGTCTACCGGACGAAGCGGCGCGTCTCGCTAACCCGCGCCGGCGAGGTCTTCCTCGCCGAGGCGCGCAAGATCCTGCGCACCATGGACGAGGCGGTGCATCTCGCGCGGCAGATGGACAGCGGCGCGATCGGCCAACTGGTCGTCGGCGCCACGGCACCAGCCCTGTTCATCGTGCTGCCGGAAATCGTCAAGCGTTTCAGTGAGATCCTGCCGCGGGTCGAGATCGTCGCCCATGACATGACGACGGCCGAGCAGGAGGCCGCCTTGCGCCGGGGCGACATCCATGTCGGCATCCTGCATCCGCCCTTGGACGACCCGTCCCTCGCCTGCCGCGAGATCGCCAACACGCCCTTCGACATCGTGCTCTCGGAGAGAAATCCGCTCGCACGCCTGCCTCATCTCACGATGGGCGACTTGAAGGACGAGCGCTTCGTCATCTTTCCGCGCCAGATTGGGCCACGGCTCTACGACCACATCATCGCCCTTTGCCATGACGCCGGCTTCAGCCCGAAGGAGATCGTCGAGGCCTCGCCCGCCCAGTCGATCGTGGCGATGGCGGCCTGCAATATCGGGATCGGCTTCGTCGCGTCGCGGCTGCAGCACTACGCCCGGCCGCTCGCCACCTACCGGCGGCTGGAAGGTCCCGCGCCCCAGCTCACCCTCGGCGCCGCCTATGTGCGCGACAATCCCTCCCCTGCCCTGCAGAAATTCCTCGATGTCGCGACCGAGGTCGGCGCCTTCGTGCAGTGATGCCGGCCGCGGCCGTAGGCCAGGACCAACGCGACGCCGCCGGTATAATAGCCGGCTATACTATTGGAACGAGCCTGTACCTACTGCCGACCAGCTGGAGCGATTCTTCGCTGGCGTCGGGACCGTCGCCCACCGGGCAATGACCTGAGCTGGCACGCAAGCTTCAGGACTTGCCAATCTGGTATGATGAGATAATCTCCGGCCTGCATCGGAAAACGCCGATGTGGGGGAACAACGCCGCGGTGCGAGCCGGCATACGAAGCTCGGCCGCCAAGGAGGAAAACTCATGAACAGGTCACGCTCGACCTTCTGGCTCGCCGGCATTGCCGTGGCGGCTGCGCTTGCAGCGGCCCCTGCAGCGGCCTCGCCCGACAAGCCCGTCATCGCCCTCTCCAACGCCTATTACGGCAATACCTGGCGCCACCAGATGGTCGAGGCCTTCGAGGCCGAAGCCAAGAAGGCGAAGGAAGAGGGCAAGATCGCCGATTATATCATTCTCAACGGCGACGGCAGCGTCGCTCAGCAGAACAGCCAGATCGCCGAACTCATCCTGAAGAAGGTCGACGCGATCGCCGTGGACGCCGCCTCCGAAACGGCCGTCAACGGCATCATCGAAAAGGCCTGCAAGGCCGGCATTAAGGTCGTGTCCTTCGATTCCGTCGCCTCGGCGCCCTGCAACTTCCAGCTCAATTTCGACTTCACCGGCTATAAGAAACAGCAAGCCGAGTGGGTCATGAAGAAGATCGGCGGCAAGGGCAACATCATCGTCGTGCGCGGCGTCAAAGGCTCGGCACCCGATCACGACATGTTTGCCGCACAAGAAGCTGTTCTGAAGAACTATCCCGACGTGAAGGTCGTCGCGACGGTCTACGGCCAGGCCACGGCCTCCGTCGCCCAGGCGGCGATCGCCAATGTCCTGCCGAGCCTGCCGCATGTGGACGCGGTGCTCGCCCAGGGCGGCAGCGACGATACCGGCATCGCTCAGGCCTTCGAGCAATATGGCGGCGATTATGCCAAGAAGATGCCGGTCATCGAGGGCGGTGGCAGCTCCAACTTCGTCCAGTGGTGGGCGAAGCAGAAAGAAGAGAACGGCTATTCGACGATCTCGATGAACACGACGCCGGGTATTGGCGGAGCGGCCTTCTGGCTCGCCTACAAGATCGTCAAAGGGGCCGAGCCGCCCAAGACGATGATCATGCCCGTGGCAACAGTGACGGACGAGAACCTGAAGGATTACACGAGCTTGCCCGCCGGCGTCATCGTCAGCCCGAGCTATAGCGAGGAATGGGTCGAGAAGAACCTTCTCGCAAAGAAGTAGCTCGCCCCGGCCTCGATCGGGCCGTTCCGACCGTCTCGTCCGGCCGCGCCACAGAGCGGGGCCGGCCTTCCTTTCGAGCCAAGTTTGCGGATGACAGCGGCGATGAAGCAGGCCCTATCTCCGGTCATGGAGACTGCGCCGATCCGATCCGGGCAAGTGGACGTGGCTGCGCCGGTCGTCGCCTTGACCGGCATCACCAAGGCCTTTGGGCCGACCCTTGCCAATAGCAGTGTCGATCTCGTCGTTCGCCGTGGCGAGGTGATCGGTCTGGTGGGTGGAAACGGCGCCGGCAAGAGCACCTTGATGCGCGTCCTGACGGGCGTGATCGCGCCGGACGAGGGCGGCCTCGCCATCGCCGGCGCATCTATCCCTTGGCATGGCTATGGTCCGGCCCGGTCACGCGCTGAAGGGATCCGCATCGTCCACCAGGAGCTGTCGCTCTGCGGCAATCTCACGGTCGCCGAAAATTTCTTTCTGGAGCGGCCGGATATCGCGCGGAGCGTTCCCGGCTGGCGCCGCACCTACCGGAGCCTGGCCAAGCGCGGCCTCGACGAGGTCTTCCCCGGCCACGGCATCGACGTCGACCGGCAAGTCGACCGCCTGCCCATCGGCCAACGCCAGATGGTGGAGATCGCCCGCGCGGCGGCGGATCCAGCCCTGAAGCTGCTCGTTCTCGACGAGCCGACCTCCTCGCTCGATGTCGAGCGCAGCCGGCAGCTGCAGGCCTTCGTCAAGGCGCGCGCCGCAGCCGGCGTTTCCTTTGTCTTCATCAGCCACAAGCTCAAGGAAATCCTCGGGTTTGCCTCGCGCATCGTGGTGCTGCGCAATGGTCGGACCGCCTGGGCCGGCGATGCTGCGGGCGCCTCTGTCGAACAACTCGTGCAGGCCATGGGAGGCGCGGCCGAGGCGGCGGCGAAAGCCGAGCGCCGGTCCCTGGACACCGCCGGGCGCGGCAAAGTCGTCGCCCGCCTCTCCGGCGACATCGTCGCACCGCTCGGCCGATCCATCGAGCTCCGGGCCGGCGAAATCGTCGGCTTGGCGGGCCTTGAGGGCAACGGCCAGAAGGACATGCTCCACCGGCTCTTCACAGCCGGGCGGCAAGGCGATGTCGCCGTCCTTGCAAGCACCAGCTTCGTCTCGGGCGACCGCCAGCGTGAGGGCGTCTTCCCGCTCTGGGACGTGCTCGGCAATATTGGCCTCGGGCGCATCGCGCACCGGCCGGGCTGGGCGCCCGTCTCCGATGCGGAGGAACGCCGCGCCGCCTTGCCCGCGATCGAACGCCTCAGCCTCGATCCTTCGCGGCTCACGTCCAACATTTTGGAGCTCAGCGGCGGCAATCAGCAGAAGGCGCTCGTCGCTCGCGCCCTCGTCGGCGACGGCGAGGTTATCCTTCTCGACGATCCCACCCGCGGCGTCGACGTCAATGCAAAGACCGACTTCTACGGCGTTGTCGAGGAGATCGCCGCCGCCGGCCGCCTCGTGGTCTGGCATTCGACCGAAGACCTCGAATTCCTCGAATGCGACCGCGTGCTCGTCTTCAGCGGCGGGTGTATCGTGCGCGAGCTCGTGGGCGACGAGATCTCCGAGGACAAAATCGTCAACTCGTCCTTCCTGCAGGAGATCTCCGGCGCGACGGCAAACCGCGACGCAAGTAAGCGGCAGGGTGTGGATCGCGACATCGCCGGCCGTCTCGTCGGGCTGATGCCCTTCGTCAGCCTCATCGCCGTGATCGGCGTGATGGCGGCGATCAATCCGATGGTGCTGACGGCCTTCGGGCTCGACCTCTTGCTCGGTTCGGCCGTGGCACTCACCTTGATTGCATTCGCTCAGATGTTCGTGATCGGCGGCAGCGAGATCGACCTCGGCGTCGGCGCCTTCGCGGGTGTCGTCAATGTCATCAGCGCGACGCTCCTGGTCGACAACCCTGCCGTGGGAGCCATGGCGCTCCTCGCCGCCTGGCTCGCCTATGGCGTGCTTGCGGCCATCATCCACCTGAGGAAGATCCCGGCCATCGTGGTGACGCTTGGGGCGTCCTTCATCTGGATCGGCATCGGCTACAGCCTGCAGCCGACGCCCGGCGGCAGCAGCCCGGAATGGCTCACGGCGCTCTTCACCTGGCAGATCCCGGGCGTACCGACCACGGTCGTGCTCGTGCTCATCGCCGCGGCCGTGGCGGTCCTTATCGATCGAGCACCGCTCGGCGTGGTGCTGCGCGGCTTCGGCAACAATGCGCCGGCGCTCGCACGCGGCGGCTGGTCGGTGCTGCGTTATGCGGTCATCCGCTATCTCATCGCCGGAGCCTTCGGCCTCGTCGCCGGGCTTTCCCTCACCGCGATCAACACGGCGAGCGACATCAATGCCGGCGGGTCCTTCACGCTCTTGAGCGTCGCAGCGGTTGTGATGGGGGGCTGCGCTTTGCTGGGCGGCGTCATTTCGCCGCTCGGCGTCGCGGCGGGAGCCGCCACCTTGTCGCTGATCGGCGCCCTTCTCGGCACGCTTGACGTCAGCACCGACTATAACGCGGCGGTGCAGGGAGCGCTGCTGCTCGTCATCCTGGTGCTGCGCATCGCGGCCGACCGCCGGGGAGAGGCGTGATGCAGAACCTGTCGCAATGGGCGGCGCGCAACCGCTGGATCTGGTCGCTGATCGGCGTCGTCGTCCTGTGGGGCATCCTCAGCCTCATCACAGACCGGCTCAGCCTGCATAGCCTCTCGGGGGTGGCGACCTCCGCCTCCTTCCTGGTGCTCGCAGCGCTCGGGCAGATGTTCGTGGTCACCACCGGGCGCGGCAATATCGATCTGTCGATCGCCAGCGTGATCGCCATGAGCGCCTTTGCGAGCCTGATCCTGTCGAGCGGCAGCGACGGCAATCTTGCGCTGGGGCTCGCGGCTGTCCTCGCCATCGGCCTCGTGGTCGGGACGGTGAATGCGGTGCTCGTCGTGCTCTTCCGGATCCCGGCGATGATTGCGACCTTGGCGACGGGTTACGTGCTCGCCACCGGGACGCTTCTCGCCAACCGCCATATCGCGGGCGCCGTCGCCAACCCTGCGCTCACCTTCGTCGCGGCCGGAAAGGTCGCCGGCGTGCCGGTGATGCTTCTCGTAGCGCTCGCAGCGGTTATCCTCTCCAGCCTCGTTCTCGGCCGGCTCGCCTATGGGCGCAGCCTGTCGGCGGTCGGCCAGAACCTGCGCGCGGCGCGGCTCGCCGGTGTGCGGACCGGCCGCGTGGTGGCAACGACCTTCCTGATCAGCTCGCTTCTTGCGGCGATCGATGGCGCCCTCCTCAGCGCCTATGTGGGCGGCGCCTTTCTCGAGATGGGCACACCCTATCTCTTGCAGTCGGTCGGCGCCGTGGTGATCGGCGGCTCACTCATCTTCGGCGGCGGCTCGACGGCTGTCGGCACCTTCTTCGGCTGCGTCCTGCTCGTGCTGATCGTCACGACCATGCAGATCGCAGGGCTACCGCCCGGCACCCAGGACATCGTCCAGGGCACCGTGGTGATCGCCGTGCTCGCGCTCGCCGGCGGGAGCGCCTGGAGGCGGAACACGCGCAGAGGCACGGGCGCTGCAGTCGCGGCCAGGAGCGCATAAGCCAGGAGGACGGAAGGCCTTTCGGCGAGCGCACGAAGTGCAGCCGAGGTCGAGGCCTTGACTTCGGAGGAAGCCCGGCGCAATGGCCGGCAATCATTGGGCCGCCAGGCCGGTGAATTTCAGCAGCGAGAAGGCAGTCGGGTCAAGGATGGAAGCCATCACGCGCCGCAAGCTCTCCCATGAGGTGCTCGATCGCCTGCTCGCCGGGATCGAGGCGGGGGAGTATGCACCGGGCTCGCAGCTGCCGTCCGAACGCGAACTGATGACGCGCTTCGGTGTCGGGCGCCCGGCCATTCGCGAGGCGATGCAGACGCTCCAGCAGATGGGCATCATCCGCATCACGCATGGCGAACGGGCGCGCGTCATTCTGCCGACGCCCAATGCCATCATCGACCAGATCACGGGCGCGATGATCCAGCTCCTGTCGAGCAATCCGCGCGACCTGCACGATCTCAAGGAAGCGCGCCTGTTCTTCGAGGTCGGCCTTGCCCGCATCGCCACCCAGCGAGCGACACGCGAGAGCCTCGAGCAGCTTCGGGCAGCGCTCGTCCACTGCCAGGACGTCCGCGGCGACCTCGGCCGCTTCGTGGCCGCCGACATGGCCTTCCACCGGCAGATCGCGGCCATGTCCGGCAATCTCCTGATCGCCGCAGTCAGCCAGGGCATGCTCGACTGGCTCAGCCGCTTCAAGCGCGAGCTCGTTTCCGCTCGCGGGGCAGAGCGGCTGACACTCGAGGAACATGAGCGCATCTACAAAGCCATCGCTGCCGGTGATGCGGATGCTGCGGCGAAGGCCATGTCGGACCATCTGACGCGCGCCAATGCGCTCTATTCGGTGCTCGCGGCCGGCGCCGGCAACGACTGAGATCGCGGGCGCCGGCAAGGCTGCAATCCACGGCCTGCGGGCCGCCTCCGGCTTGTGACGGCCCCCCAACTGGTATAATCAGTATAACATAAACGGGAGGAGCCAATCGTGACCGAGCCGACGCGTATCGAAGCCGATTATCTGATCGAGACCGCTTTCGATCCGCGCCAGGCCGTGGAGGTCATGGCGGGCGAACAGTCGAGCGGCACCTTCGTGCCCGTGCCGGGTGAGACGCCCGAGCTCAAGGAGCGCTCGGCGGCGCGCATCGAGAGTCTTGAAGTGGTCGAGGAGCTGCGCGAACCCTCGCTCCCAGGGGCCGGCCGGCCGAAGACGGGCGAGCCCGTCTACAAGCGGGCGCGCGTGACGCTGTCCTGGCCCTTCGCCAATCTCGGCGCCTCCCTGCCGAACCTCATGGCCACCGTCGCCGGCAATCTCTTCGAGCTGAAGCAGTTTTCCGGGCTCAGGATCCTGGATATCCGGCTGCCGCATGCCTTCGCGGAGGCCTATCCCGGGCCGAAATTCGGCGTCGCCGGCACGCGCCGGCTCACGGGCGTCGAAGGCCGGCCGCTCATCGGCACGATCATCAAGCCAAGCGTCGGCTTCGGCCCGGAGGAGACGGCATCGCTCACGAAGTTGCTGTGCGAGGCCGGCATCGACTTCATCAAGGATGACGAATTGCAGGCCGACGGGCCGCATTGCCCCTTCGAGGAGCGGGCGCGCGCCGTGATGCGCGTCATCAACGACCATGCCGAGCACACCGGCAAGAAGGTGATGTATGCGCTGAACATCACCGGCGATCTCGATGAGATGCGCCGGCGCCACGATCTCGTGCGCGGCCTCGGCGGCACCTCGATCATGGCGAGCCTCAACTCGGTCGGTCTCGTCGGCATGATCGAGCTCGGCCGCTTCTCGGAGCTACCGATTCACGCCCACCGCAACGGCTGGGGCTATCTCTCTCGCGCGCCGCTGCTCGGCTGGTCCTATGTCGCGTGGCAGAAGATCTGGCGCCTCGCCGGTGCCGACCACATGCATGTGAACGGCCTCGGCAACAAATTCTGCGAGGAAGACGAAAGCGTCATCGCCTCGGCGCGGGCCTGCCTCACGCCCATGTTCGCCGACAAGCCTTGCATCGCCATGCCGGTCTTCTCCTCCGGTCAATCGGCGAAACAGGCGCCGGGCACTTTTGCCGCGCTCGGCTCGACGGATCTCATCTATGCGGCCGGCGGCGGCATCATGGCCCATCCGGACGGGCCGGCCGCCGGGGTCGCGAGCCTGCGGGAGGCCTGGGAGGCGGCAACTTCGGGCGTGCCGCTCGCCGACTACGCGAAGGACCGCCCTGCCCTCGCCAAGGCGCTCGGAGCCTATGCCGGATGAGCGCGCCTGACCGGGGCCTGCCTGACGGGCTCCTCCTCAGCTATTATGGCGACGATTACACCGGCTCCTCGGCCGTCATGGAGGTGATGACCTTCGCCGGCCTGCCGACGGTGCTCTTCCTCGACCTGCCCACACCCGAGCGACTCGCCTCTTTCGCGGACTACCGCGGGATCGGCATTGCCGGCATCGCCCGGTCGCAGAGCCCGGCCTGGATGGAGGCGCATCTGCCGCCGATCTTCCGGCGGCTCGACGATCTCGGCGCGCCCATCGCCCATTACAAGGTCTGCTCGACCTTCGATTCCGCTCCGCATGTCGGCTCCATCGGCAAGGCGGTGGAGATCGCCGCACCTCTCCTCGGCGGCGCCTGGCATCCGCTCGTCGTGGCCGCGCCGGCGCTCGGCCGCTACCAGGCCTTCGGCAATCTCTTCGCCACCATCGCCGAGGAGGGCTACCGCCTCGACCGTCACCCCGTCATGGCGCGCCATCCGGTGACGCCGATGGACGAGGCGGACATTCTGCGCCACCTCGCCCGCCAGACGGAGATGGCGAGCGGCCTCGTCGATTTCGTCGCCATGAAGCAAGGACGCGGCAACGCGCGGCTCGCCGTCATGCGCGATCAGGGCGCGCGCATCGTCGCCTTCGACGTGCTCGATGACGAAACGCTGGCCGAGGCCGGCCGGCTCATCTGGGAGCATCGCGGTGAGCGGCTGCTGGCGGTTGGATCGCAAGGCGTCGAATATGCGCTCGCGGCCCATTGGCGGGAGCGCGGCTTCATTCCGCAAGAGGCACCCGCCTTTCGCGCGCCGCCCGTCGAGCGCATCATCGCCGTCTCCGGCTCCTGCTCGCCCATTACCGCTGGGCAGATCGCCTTCGCCGAGCGGAACGGCTTTTCGCCATTGCCGCTCGATGCGACGCGCGCCGTCGACGAGGCGGCCTGGGCCGCGGAGATCGGTCGCGCTGGCGATGAAGCCCTACGCCTCATCAGTGACGGCAAGGACCCGCTCGTCTTCACCGCGCGGGGCCCGGATGATCGGGCTGTCGCCGCCCTCGCGCAGGCGATCGCGACGAGCGGCGCTTCGCCCGGCAAGGTCAACGACCGCATCGGCGACGGCCTCGGCCGGCTGCTCGATGGCGTGCTGCGCAAAAGCGGGCTGCGCCGCGCGGTGATCGCCGGCGGCGACACCTCCGGACACGCGAGCCTGGCGCTCGGCATCTATGCCCTGACCGCGCTCGCGCCGGTCGCACCCGGTTCGCCGCTCTGCCGTGCTCATTCCGACGATCCGGTCCATGACGGGCTCGAGATCGCCCTCAAGGGTGGCCAGGTCGGCCGGCCCGATTTCTTCTGCGCCGTCAAAGACGGCGGCGCGCCCGATCCCAATGGAGGATGACGAGATGACCAGGATCGCTTTGCTGGGCGCCGGCGGCAAGATGGGCGTGCGCCTCGCCCGCAATCTGCAGAATTCGCCCTATGAGGTCGCCCATGTGGAGGTGTCGGACGAGGGCCGGGAGCGTCTCAAGGCCGGCATCGGCGTCGATTGCGTCGAGCGCGATGTGGCGCTCGCCGATGCCGATGTCGTCATCATGGCGGTCCCGGACCGGCTGATCGGCAAGATCGCCCATACTTTCATCGACCGCGTGAAGCCCGGCACCGCCATCATCATGCTCGATGCGGCCGCTCCTCATGCCGGCGAGTTGCCGGAGCGCAAGGACATCACCTATTTCGTCACGCATCCCTGTCATCCGCCGATCTTCAACGACGAGACGGACCCGGAGGCGCGTAAGGATTTCTTCGGTGGCGTTAAGGCCAAGCAGCACATCGTCTGCGCGCTCATGCAGGGGCCTGAGGAGCATTATGCGCTCTGCGAGGCCATCGCGCGCACCATCTATAAGCCGGTGATGCGCTCGCATCGCTGCACGGTCGAGCATATCGCCATCATGGAGCCGGCGCTGTCCGAGACGATCGGCGCGACGCTCTGCCTTGCGCTGCGCGAGGCGACCGACGAGGCCGTGCGCCGCGGTGTGCCGCGCCAGGCGGCCGTCGATTTCATGCTCGGACATCTCAATATCGAGCTCGCCATCGCCTTCGAGCAGTTTCCCGAAGGCCGGTTCTCGGATGGCGCGCTCTATGCGATCGCTCAGGCGCGGCCGCAGATCTTCCGTGAGGGCTGGCTCGAGCGGATCTTCGACCCGGCCGCCGTCAAGCAGTCCGTCGACGAGATCTGCAACCCGAAAGCCGCGTAAACCGGCCGCTCAGTTCGCGCACTACAGGGGCGGCTGGCGCATGCCAGCCGCCCCTGATCATCAGCCTGATTGCCGCGCTCATCAGCGCGGCGCAATGCTTCTGAGGAAGCGTTCAGGCGTAGTTGTTGTAGAGGGTCTTCTTGCGCATGAAGCCCTCGATGCCGTGCTGGCCGTCCTCGCCGCCGAGGCCGCTCTTGCGGTAGCCGGTGTGGAAGCCGTGCGGGCTCTCGCCCGACGGGCGGTTCACGTAGATCTCGCCGAAATGCAGCTCGTTCACGCTGCGCATGATCTTGCGGTTGTCGCGCGTGAAGACATAGGCCGACAGCCCGTATTCGGAATCATTGGCATAGGCGAGCGCCTGGTCGAAATCTTCGACCGCCATCGCGGCGATGACCGGACCGAAGGTTTCCTCCCTCATGATGTCCACGTCATTGGAGGAGACCGAGAAGACCGTCGGGAAGAACCAGTGGCCACGTTCGAAAGTGCTGCCCGTCGGCTTTGCTTCACTGACGAGCGTCGCATTCTGCTCCAATGCGCGGGCGACCATCTTCTTCAGCTTCTCGACCTCGACATTGCTGATGCGCGGACCGACATTCACGTCCGTCGTCGGATCGCCGACCTTGAGCGCATTCACCTTGGCGATGAACTTGTCCATGAACTGGTCATGGATCTTGCGGTGCAGATACATGCGGTCGTTGCAGGTGCAAACCGACCCGCCGAAGAAGAACTTGGAGGTCACCGCGGCCTCGACGGCCTTGTCGATGTCCGCATCGTCCATGACGATGAAGGGCGCTTTGCCGCCGAGCTCCAGCCGGATCGGCTTGATCTGCTCGGCGCCGAGCGCGTAGATCTCGCCGCCGGCGCGCACGCTGCCGGTCATGGAGATGAGGTCGGTGCCCTTGTGCGAGACGAGATGCGCGCCGACCGTGCGTCCGTCGCCGACGACGATATTGACGACGCCGTCCGGAATGCCGGCCCGGCGGCAGAGCTCGCCGAGGACCAGCGTGGTGAGCGGCGTGAGCTCATGCGGCTTGACGACGATCGTGTTGCCGGTAACGAGGGCCGGCCCCACCTTGCGGGCGAAGAGCGCCGCGGGGAAGTTCCAGGCGGTGATGCCGGCGACGACGCCATAAGGCACGCGCTGGATCCAGATCTGCTCGTCGCGTCCTTCGCCGGGCAGGATTTCGCCCTGCAGCCGACGGGCGCTCTCGGCCGCATAGCGCAGCAATGCCGAGGAGAAGCCGACATCGATGCGCGACTCGGACAAAAGCTTGCCGCCCTCGGCGGTAAGGAGCTGGGCAAGCGGCTCGGCGTTCTCGTCGATCAAGCCTGCGAGCTTGTGAAGGAGGGTGGCCCGTTCCATCGGCGTCGCCGCGCCCCAGGCGGGTTGCGCCTTGCGGGCGGCGGCCACCGCGCGGTCCGCGTCTTCGATGCTGCTCGATGCCACCGTCGCAACGGGACTCTCGTCCGTGGGATTGTGAATTTCGCGGCGGTCGCTGCTCGCCGACTCGACCCATCGCCCGCCGATATACAACTGCCCGGCGCCGATGCCGAAATCCCGCATGGTCTGAATGGTCATGCACTATTCTCCTTGGCCTACGCGATCTGTGGAGCGCGCCTGGTTACTTGATGATGCCGATTTTCTTGCGGTCGATCGTGAAGAAGACCGAAAGGATGAGCACCAAGCCCTTGATGATGTTCTGGAAATAGGGGTCCAGACCGATGATGTTCAGGCCGTTCGAGAGGATGGTGATGATCAGCGCTCCGAGGATGGTGCCCTGGATGCTGCCGACGCCGCCGGTCAGTGGTGTCCCGCCTACCACGACCGCTGCGATGGCGTCGAGTTCCAAGCCCTCGCCGAGCTGCGCGGTCGCGGCCATGGCGCGCGCTCCCTGGAGTAGGCCCGCCATGCCGCAGAGGAGCCCGAGCAAGGCAAAGATGGCGATCTTGACGCGCTCTACCTTGATGCCCGTGAGGAAGGCGATCCGCTCGCCGCCGCCGATCGCGCGCACCTCGCGGCCGAAGACTGTCAGGTTGAGCATGACTGCTGACAGGCCGATCAGCGCGAGCGCGATCAGCACCGAATGGGGAATATTGCCGCTGCGCCCGGAATAGACGTCGAGAAAGGACTCGTCCTCGATGGAGACCGGCGCGCCGCGCGTGAAATAGAGCACAACGCCGCGATAGACCACCATGGCGCCGAGCGTCACGATGAAGGAAGGCACCTTGCCCTTGGCGACGATGATGCCGTTGAGGAGGCCGCAGGCGACACCGACTGCGCAGGCCGGCACGATGGCGAAGACGCCGAGGCTAGCCGAAGTCGCGGCAGCGACCAGCGCCGACAAGGCCACGATGGCGCCCACGGAGAGGTCGATCGAGCCGGCGATGATGACGAAGGTCAAACCCAGCGCCGCCACGAGCAGCACGACCGCCTGCTGCGCGACGATCATCAAATTGTTGAACTGCAGAAAGCGGGGAGACAGCAGCGAGAAGATCGCTGCGAGCGCGACGAGAAGCAGGATGGGAAACAGGCGTCGCAGTTCCTCCCGTCCGAAACGGCGGCGGGGCTCGCGCGGCGCGCTGGCCTGGAGTTCGGCGGGTGTCACGGCGCTCTCCTCAGGTCATATGCCGAATGATGGCGTCTTCGGTCGTGGTCGCGGGATCGTCGATCGCGGCGACCGCTTTGCCGCCGCGCATGACGAGGATGCGGTCGCTCAGGCCGATCAGCTCGTTGAGGTCCTCGCTCACGAGCAGAATGGCGAGGCCCTCGTCAGCCGCCTCGCGCAGCGACCGGTAGATCTCGGCGCGCGCCCCGACATCGACGCCCCGCGTCGGATTGTTGAGAAGCAGCACGCGCGGATCGATCGCCAGACATTTGCCGAGCACGACCTTCTGCAGATTGCCACCGCTGAGCGAGCCGGCACGCGCCTTGTCGGAGCTCGTTTTGATGCGGAGCCGGCTAATGAGCTTCGCGGCCAGGTCGCGCGCGCGGCCACGGTCAAAGAAGGGCCCGCGTCGCGGCGGCCGCGCCATCACGAGATTGTCGAGAACGCTCGCCTCGACGATCAAGCCTTCCGCCGTGCGGTCGCCCGGCAGATAGGCGATGCCACGCGACCAGGCGCCCGCGGGCGTCCGGGGCTTCAGCGGCTGTCCTTCGAGGCGCAGCTTTCCTCCGCTCGGCCG
Source organism: Chelatococcus sp. GCM10030263 (assembly GCF_042666455.1). NCBI lineage: Bacteria > Pseudomonadati > Pseudomonadota > Alphaproteobacteria > Hyphomicrobiales > Chelatococcaceae > Chelatococcus > Chelatococcus sp. GCM10030263. The sequence goes on from NZ_JBHTDB010000016.1 coordinate 578,697, forward strand.
CGCCGCGCCGGCAACGATTTCGAGGATGCGCTCGCCCCCTGCCCCTTTGAGGCCGGCGATGCCGAAGATCTCGCCGCTGCCGAGCGCGAGCGAAATGGGCTCCAGCCGGTCGCTCGCAACCGCATCGAGACGCAACACGGGATCTGAGCCCCGCACGGCCGCCCGCGGCGGAAACAGGCCGTCGGCGAGGTCGCGCCCGACCATCCGGCTCTGAATGCCCTCGCGATCGAGTTCGCCGGTGGCATAGTCGCCGACCTTGCAGCCGTCCTTGAGGATCGTCAGCCGGTCGGCCACCGCTTCGACTTCCGCGAGATGATGCGACACGAAGGCGACGACCAGCCCGCGCGCCTTCAAGGCCTGCATGGCCGCGAGCACGAGCTCGATCTCGCGATGATTGAGGAAAGCCGTCGACTCATCGAAGAGCACGGCGCGCGGCGCGGTCGACAGCACGCGAGCGATCTCGATGCATTTCCACTGCCCGAGATCGAGCGATCCGATCGGCCGGCGGACCGAGATATCCGCCGAGAGGCCGTCGAGAATAGCCTGCGCCTCACGCTGTAGCGCGGCCTGCATCAGCATCCCGCCGCGCCGGAAGCGCCGCAACTGGCCGGCGAAGATGTTCTCCGCGACGGTGAGAGACGGGTTGATCGTCATCTCCTGAAAGACGAGGCCGACCCCCGCCTGCGTCGCATCCGTCAGCGAACGCGGCGCATAGGAGGCGCCGTCGAGTGACATGGTCCCGGCATCCGGCCGTTCGGCGCCGCCGAGGATCTTGAGCAGGGTCGACTTGCCCGCACCATTCTCGCCGACCAGCGCATGAATGGTGCCGGCCTGAAGCGTGATGGAGACGCCGGCAAGCGCCTTCGTCCTGCCGAAGCTGCGTGAGATATCCTGAGCAACGATCTGCACGGGCATCCTGCCTCGCGAGCGGGTTGACGGGCCGCCAGGGCTGCCCGGTCAACGAGACCTCGGCTATTTCGAGTATTTCAGCTCGAAGGCCGCCGCAGCCGCTTCGGGCGTATACACGCGGGAATGGGCCTTGAAGTCGTAGGGCGGCACGCCGGCGGGGAAGTCGGCCTGGAACTGCGCGATCCGGTCCTGGGTCAGCGGCAAGAGCTTCAGCTTGACGTTGTCCTGCGCCTTCGGCACCGGATGGCCCTTGATCTCGTCATAGAGCATGACCAGCGCGAAGCCGCCCTGGAGCCAGTGGCCGCCGATGTCGAACAGCAGGTCCCCGTTCTTGACCGCGTCGACATTTTCGGGATTGAGGTCCATGGCGACGACGACGACATCCTTGCCCGGCTTCTTGCCGGCATTCTTGAGCGCCGTCATGACGCCCGTCGCCGTGCCGCCATTGGCGGCCCATACGCCCTTGATCTCGGGATGGCCTTGATAGAGGGACTCGAACACGGTCTGGGACGTATCCCGAACGAAGTTGCCGTCCACCTCGCCAGCGACGACCACCTCGGGATGGCTTTTCAGTGCATCCTCGAGCCCTTTGCGACGGTCGATCGCGACAGAGGTGCCCGCCGTGCCGTTGACGACGCCAATCACCTTTTTGCCGTTCGCGTCCGGCTGCATGGCCGCGAAGAGCGCTTCGGCCATCTGACGCCCGGCGTCCTGGTCGCTCGGCCCGACAAAGGCCTTATAGTTCGGAAAGCGGCTCGTCTGCGGCGCGAAATCGGGATAGCTGTCGGTGAGGATGACCGGAATGTCGGCGTCCTTCGCCAGCGTCAGCCCGCGGGCGGCCGTCGCCCAATAGGGCGTGAAGATGATGCCGTCGACCGGCCGGGCGACGAGGTCTTCGAGCGACTTGACCATCTGGTCGGGCTTGTTGTCGGCATTGAGCACGACGAGATCGACGCCGAGTTCCTGGGCGCCCTTCTTCATGAAATCGACGTAGTTGTTCCAGAACTGCGCAGCGAGCGTCGGCACGACGACGCCGATGACCGGCTTGTCCTTCGACGCGAGCGCCGGGCTGGCGAGCAGCAGTGGCGCGGCGAGCGCCAGGATGGCGTTGCGGATCCGTTTCAAAATCATCTTTCCCCTCCCAAGTGCCGGCCTTTTTTGAAGATACCGGCCAAGTCGATTGACTGATGTCCGCTCGCCGACCGGCGCGGGCCTAGCCTGCAGCTTTTTTCGGTTGTCCCCGGCGTGCCTTCGCCAGCGCGATCGCCAGATCGATCGCCTCGATCAGGCTCGTCTCGCTGGCAATGCCTCGGCCGGCAATATCGAAGGCCGTGCCGTGATCGACGGACGTTCGGATGATCGGCAGGCCGAGCGTGACATTGACGCCGCTGAGCGCCTCCCACCGACCCGTCTTCTCATCGACCGAGAAGCCGAGCAGCTTGACCGGGATATGCCCCTGGTCGTGGTACATCGCGACGACTGCGTCGAACTGCTTGGCATGCAGCTTGACGAAGACCGTGTCCCCCGGAACCGGCCCCTCGACGTCGAAGCCGCGCTCGCGCAGCTTGCGGATGGTCGGCTCGACGACGTCGATGTCCTGACGGCCGAAGAGCCCGCCTTCCCCGGCATGGGGATTGAGCGCGGCCACCGCGATGCGCCGGCGTTCCAGGCCGAGCGCCTGCAAGGCCTCGTCGGTCAGCGCGACCACCCGGCCGATGCGTTCCGGGGTCACGCGGCCGGGCACATCCGCGAGCGCGACATGGGTGGTGACATGGCTCACCCGCATATGGCCGTGGGCGAGCAGCATCACCGAATCCCGCGCGCCCGTGAGGTCGGCCAGGAGTTCGGTGTGCCCGCTATAGTGATGGCCGGCGAAGTTGAGCGCTTCCTTGCTGATGGGGCCGGTGCAGATCGCGTCCACCGCTCCTTCGAGCGCCATATCGACGGCGCGCGCGATCGCGTCATAGGCGATACGTCCGCCCTCGGCCGTCGAGCGTCCGACAGGCACCCGCGTCCCCGCACCATCGACATCGAGAAAGCCGATCGCGACGGATCTGTCCGCCGCACGGTCCGCGGTCACGGCAACGGAGGCATCCGCGATCCCGAGCGCCTCGATCGCCGCCTTATGGGTCGCTGCCGACCCCACGAGCGCCAAGGCGAACTCGCCCGCCTCGATGCGCGGCTTCAGCGCCGATGCGGCACGCGCCATGATCTCCGGACCGATCCCTGCAGGATCCCCTGATGTAACCGCGATCCTCGGACGAAACACCGGCACTCCTCGCTCCCAAAATTTACCAGACGCTAGCCTAACGGCTTTTGAATGGGAAGCCAGAATGTTTCAAACGATTTCATGGCCTGTCAGGCCATATGTAAGCTGTTGAACTGTAAAGGCTACTTCACCCACAGGGTGACGCAGTCCTATGTTTCGCAGTTGCGTGTCATATCACTTTATTGCAAAAACGGTCATCAGGCTTGCATGGATCGGGCCGGCGAAATGAGAGAATTTGGAAAGAGCGGATCCAGCGGATGATCGTCTGTGACATACCGGCCTGTCAGAATGCGTCTTGATCAGCGATTCTGCTCACCGCCCGCACAGCAGACCGAGTGACACCGCCATGGCCACAAACCGTCGCCCCGAGCTCATCCCGGCCCAGCGTCGCGCCTTTATGCTCGAGCACATCCGCGAGCGTGGAGCGGCCTCTATCCAGGAGCTGGCCGAGGCGATCGGCATCTCGATGTCGACCGTGCGGCGGGACCTCGAACATCTGGAGGAACGCGGCTATCTGGAGCGTGCGCACGGGGGTGCGCTGATCCAGAAGCAGCTACAGACCGCCTTCGAGCCCGAAGCGGCGATCACCGCCGAATTCGACAGGCCGGAGAAGGAACGGATCGGCCAGGCGGCCGCGGCCAGCTTGCATTCCGGCGAGAGCGTGATCTTCGACAGCAGCTCGACCGTGCTCGCCGCCGCCCAGGCCTGCGTCCAGCGTGGCATCGCGCTGACAGCCGTCACCAATGATCTCGGCATCGGCCAGACGCTCGCCTCCGGCAACACCGTCCGGACCGTCGTCCTGGGCGGGACGGTGCGCGCGGGATCGCTCACCACCCTGGGCGAGCCGGGGCAGAACTTTCTCGGCGATCTCAATGCGGATGTCGCTTTCATCGGCACGCATGCGATCCACGGGACAAGCCTGACGGAGACATCGCTCGAAGCAGCCGCGATGAAACGTGCGATGATCGCCGCCGCGCGCCGGGTCGTGCTGCTCGCTGATGCCTCGAAATTCAGGCCGGCCGCCTTCTGCCGGATCTGCGACATCACCGCCATCCACGAACTGATCACGGACGACCGCGCGGATGCGGCGGAGATCGAGCGACTGCGGGATCTCGGACTGACTGTCACGCTCGTCCCCTCCCCCGCCACGAGCACGGCGGCGGCGTGACCATCCTCCGCCTGATCGCCGACGACCTGACCGGCGCCCTCGATAGCGCCGCGCAGTTCACCGGCGTCGCGGGCCCCCTGCCGGTCCTTTTGGAGCCGCCGGCGACCCACCCCGCTGGTTCCTTCGCCCTCGACCTGTCTTGTCGCGACGGCGCGGAAGCCGCCGCCGTCGACGCCGTCCAGGCAAGCGCCTCCTGTTACCGGGGCGCGGATATAGCCTTCAAAAAGATCGACAGCCTGCTCAGAGGCCACTGGGCAGCCGAACTCACGGCGCTCGCCCGCACGCGGCTCTTCCGGCGGATCATTCTGGCGCCCGCCTTCCCCGCGCAAAGGCGCGTAACGCGGGACGGCCGGCAGGCAATCTTAGAGGCGAGCGGTGATGTGACGCCGATTGCGATCGACCCCGTCGCCGCGCTGTCGAAGCGGGGTGTCACGGTCCGGCGCGATGGCGATCGCGCCTCCGTGCCTGATGGCGAGACGGTCGTGCATCTTTGCGATGCCTCGACCCAGGCCGATCTCGACGACATCGTGCGCCGGGAAAGCGCAGGGCGCGATCCCGTGCTGTGGTGTGGCGCGGCCGGCCTGGCACTGGCGCTGGCGGACAGACCACCGGCAACCGTCACGCCCGAACGGCTTTCCCACCTCGTCATCATCGGCTCGATCCACCCCGTCACGCGCGGCCAGGTCGAGGCACTCACCGGAGCGCATCCCGCCTGGATCGGCTCGTTCGACGCGGATGGGCGGACGAGCGCGTCTCGTGTCATGACAACAATGGAGCGGCACGGCCGCTGCGTGGTCGCCGCCGACCTTCCGCCGGGCTTGGCACCGGTGCAGGCAGCGCAACTCTTCGCGTCATGGTTCGCCGACATGGTGCCTCATCTCGCGCGGCCGGAGGTGCTGACGGTCGTCGGCGGCGAGACATTCGCCGCCTTGTGCCGAAGCCTCGGAGCGCATGCCCTTGCCGTCGAGGGCGAGTGTCAGCCGGGCATCCCGGCGTCGCGCATGATGTCCGGCCAATGGTCAGGCGTCAGCTGCTTCTCGAAATCCGGCGCCTTCGGCGAGCCGGACTGGCTCTGCACGCATCTGGGCCCGTGACGCCAGCACCGACGTTTGCCGTGTGAGGTTAACGGCCCGAACCACCGCATCGTTCGGACATCATCCTGCAACAAACGCGGCCTAGACGGTGCCCGCCTTCCCTGGCACGATCAGTGCGGGGGACGAGTGGCCGGAGATCGGAACGTTTTACTGATGGGCCGGACGTCAAAAGATGCGCACCGTCCCATCCGCCCCACGCAGCCCATAAGCGGCGCTGCCGTCGTGGCCCTCTGTTCTGAGACTTCCCGCCCAAGCTTCGACCAATCTCAGCGATTGTCCATCGCCAGCCAGAGGGAAATACAATGAGCACCATCACCACAAAGGACGGCACGGAGATCTTCTACAAGGATTGGGGCTCGGGTCAGCCCATCGTCTTCCATCACGGCTGGCCGCTCAGCGCCGACGACTGGGACAACCAGATGCTGTTCTTCCTGGACAAGGGCTATCGCGTGATCGCCCATGACCGGCGCGGACACGGCCGTTCGTCGCAAACACCGACGGGCCACGAGATGGACACCTATGCGGCGGATGTCGCCGAGCTCGCCGCGGCGCTCGACCTGCGCGACGCCATCCATGTCGGGCATTCCACCGGCGGCGGCGAGGTCGCACGTTATGTGGCGAGATACGGCAAGGGCCGGGTTGCGAAGGCCGTGCTGATCGGCGCGGTGCCGCCGATCATGGTCAAATCCGAGAAGAACCCTGGCGGACTGCCGCTCGAGGTCTTCGACGGCTTCCGGGCGGCGCAGGCCGCTAACCGGGCGCAGTTTTTCCTCGATGTCGCGAGCGGCCCCTTCTACGGCTTCAACCGACCGGACGCCAAGGCGGCGCAGGGCGTCATCTGGAACTGGTGGCGTCAGGGCATGATGGGCAGCACCAAGGCGCATTACGATTGCATCAAGGCCTTCTCCGAAACCGACTTCACCGAGGATCTGAAGGCGATCGACGTACCAGTCCTGATCATGCATGGCGATGACGACCAGATTGTCCCGATCGCCGACTCGGCCCTGCTGTCGTCCAAGCTCGTCAGGAACGGCACCCTCAAGGTCTATAAGGGCTTGCCCCACGGCATGTGCACGACGCACCCGGAGATCGTCAATCCGGATTTGCTCGCCTTCATCCAAGGCTAGCGCCGGCCGGGCGGATGGCGGCCGAGCGTACCATCCGCCCCTTCGCCGCCGACGGCCAGGAGATCACACCGTCACCGATTGGGCCGCATGTCCGGCGGTGCCGAAGACCCTCAGGTAGCGTTCGATCTCGGCCGGTTCGCCGCTTGCCTTGTTCGGATTGTCGGAGAGCTTCACGGCCGGACGGCCATTGGCACGGCTCACCTTGCATACGATCGAGATCGGGTCGAGGCCGTCGAGCGGCTCCGGGGCGCAGCCCCGGAAGTCGTTAGTCAGATTGGTGCCCCAGCCGAAGCTCATGCGTACCCGCCCGTCGAAATGACGAAAGGTCGCTTCGATGGAATCGACGTCCATGGCGTCGGAGAAGACCAGAAGCTTTTCGCACGGATCCCGGCCCTTGGACTGCCACCAGCGGATGATCGCCTCGCCCGCCTCGATCGGCGGCGCCGAATCCGGCCGGAAGCCCGTCCAGTTCGCCACCCAATCCGGTGCATTGCGCAAAAAGGCGGCGGTGCCGAAAGTGTCCGGCAGCACGATCAGCAGATTGCCGCCGTAGAGCTTTTCCCAATCCTGCAGCACGCGGTAGGGCGCCTCGCTGAGGGCTGCATCGTCCTCGGCAAGGGCCGCGGCCACCATCGGCAGTTCATGGGCATTGGTGCCGATCGCCTCGAGATCGTTGTCCATGGCGAGCAGGACGTTGCTCGACCCGATGAATGCCGGGCCAAGCCCTTCCTTCAGCGCCTCCACGCACCATCGCTGCCACAGGAATCCGTGCCGCCGGCGGGTGCCGAAATCGCTGATCTTCAGGCCCTCCAGCTGACGCAGCTGCTCCACCTTGTTCCACAGCTTCGCCTTGGCGCGGGCATAGAGCACATCGAGGGTGAAGCGCCCCATGCGCCGCATGGCGGCACGCGCCCTGAGCTCGTTGACGATGGCGAGCGCCGGGATTTCCCACATCATGGTGTGGGTCCAGGGACCGTCGAAGGTCAGTTCGAACTGGCCGTCGACCCGCCGCAAGTCGTAGTCCGGCAGGCGGAATTCCGCGAGCCACGCCAGGAAGTCGGGATCGAAAATCTGGGCGCGGCCATAAAAGGAATTGCCGGCGAGCCAGATCATCTCCTTTTTCGAGAGGCGAAGCGTGCGCGCGTGGTCGAGCTGGTCGCGCAGCTCGGCCTCCTCGATCTCCTCGGCAATCCGCACGCGCTTCGTGCGATTGATGAGAGAGAAGGTCGCGTTCACGTCCCGGTGGAGGCTCCAGATCATCTGGAGCATCAGAAGCTTGTAGAAATCGGTATCGAGCAGGCTGCGGATGATCGGGTCGAGCTTCCACGTGTGGTCGTAGACCCGTTTGGCAATGTCAGTCGTCGCCATGATGCAGCCTGCCCGAAGTTTCGCCGGTAGCTTGACGATTGTCGCGGAGTTCCAGCGTGTTTAACAGGCCTTGACGATCCAATCTTCCTTCGGTGCGCAAATACAGCGGCAGCGGGTCCGTCTCTGACCAGCTAAAGCCGCGCCTGAATCTTCCGGGCGATCTCGAAGGCGCGCTGCTCCAGGATGGTCGGCGTTTCGCAGACATAGCGCAGGGATTGGCGGCGCTCGGTGAAGATGCGCGTGTCCCATTTGAGGCGCGTCTCCAGATCCTGCGACTCCTTCGTCTCCGGAGCGGTCGGCGTGTCCTTCACCTTGCTGAGCTCGTCGCTTTCCTCACGGATGCGCTCGGCGAAGCGCTGCTGGCCGCGGGCGTAACGGGTGATGCCGTCGAGGATGCGGCTGCGCTGGTCGTTGATGACTTCGAGCACCCCCGCGAAGACGCGGGTGAGCCGCGCATCCTTGTCGGGGCCGAGCGTCTTGACGAAATCGTCGAGGAGGGCATCGACCTCCGACAGCTGCGTGCGGCGCGAGGCAAGCGTCTGGGCGAGCGCGGCAGCCTGGTTGTCCTTCGTCCAGTCGCCGGCCTCCTCGAGCGACGGCCCGGACCAGACGGCGCCTGCGCTGATGGTCGGCACCTTGCGCTGCGCGCAGGGCCAATCGGGATCCGTATTGGGCCGGCCGGTTTGCGCAGCCGCTGCGAGCGGCACGAGGGCCACCAGCGCGGCCCCGGTCAGAGTGGCGGCCAGTGTCCTCAGGGCGTGACGCATCAGGCTTGTTCTCCCTTGGGGCCTCCGCGCCGCGCCATGATGCCCCGGCCGGGGTCATAGGCGAGCACGGATGCGACGAAAAATACGATCAAGGTCCCGGTCACGACGGCGAAGGACACGGGATTGAACGAGAGATAGAGCGCAAAGCGCACCAATTCGATGGCATGGGTGAAGGGATTGGCCAGGCAGATGATGTAGAGGAGTTCGCTCGCCTCACGAATGCGCCAGAGCGGATAAAGCGCCGAGGAGGCGAAGAACATGGGAAAGATCACGAAATTCATTACGCTGGCGAAATTTTCGAGCTGGCGCACGAAGGACGACAGGAAGAGGCCGATCGCCCCGAGCATCAGCCCTGAAAGAATGAAGGCCGGCAGGGCCGCCACATAGCCCCACAGCGGGATGTCGACCTCCCAGAAATAGGCGATGGCGAGAAAGGCATAAGCCTGCAACAGCGACACCACCACGCCGGCGGTCAACTTCGAGAACAGCAGAAACCAGCGCGGAAACGGGCTCGTCAGCAGCACCCGCATGGAACCGACCTCGCGGTCATAGACCATGGACAGCGAGGACTGCATCCCGTTGAAGAGCTGCACCATCACCGCCAGCCCCGGCGTGACATAGACCTCGTAGAGCACATAGGTCTGGTAGGGCGGGATGATGGAGACGCCGAGCACGTTGCGGAAGCCGGCGGCAAAGATGAACAGCCAGATCAACGGCCTGACGAGCGCAGAAAGGAAGCGCTCGCGCTGATTGACGAAGCGCAGGAGCTCGCGCCGGACGATGCCGGCAAGACAAGTCCAATAGCCGGCGGGGCCGAGATGGCGCCGTCCTTCGGCGGGAACGATCGCGGGAGCGGACATCAGACGGCCTCCGGTGCCTCAGAGGCATCCGTGAGCGCGCGGAAGGCCTGCTGCAGGGAGGTCTCGCCCCCAATGTCACGCGCCGCACCTTGCGCGACGATCTCGCCCCTGTGCAGCACATAGACGAGATCGTCCGGCTCGACCTCGTCGAAGATATGGGTCGCCCATAGGACGGAGAGGCCCTGCGTCCGCACGAGATCGCGCACGATGGACAGAATGGAGGCGCGCGAGGCGAGGTCGAGCCCGACGGTCGCTTCGTCGAGCAACAGCAGTCGCGGGTCATGGATGAGGGCGCGGGCGATCTCGACGCGGCGCGCCTGGCCACCGGAGAGGTTGCGCACCTTCTCGTCGATGCGCTCGGCAAGCCCGACGCGTCCCAGGAGCTCGGCGATGCGCGCCTTGACCGCCCTCCCCCGCAGGCCGTGAAGGGAGGCGTGGTAGGAAAGATTTTGCCGCAGCGTCAGGTCCGGGTCGAGGGTGCGGCTCTGGAAGACCACGCCGAGTTCGGCGAGCGCCTCGGACGGCGCCTGGCGGAGATCGCGCCCGAAGACATGGATCTCGCCGCTGCGATTATTGTAGAGGCGGGTGACCACGGAAAAGAGCGTCGTCTTGCCCGCGCCATTCGGGCCGAGCAGCGCAACGAAACGGCCCCGCGGCACGGCGAGCGAAACATCGCGTAAAGCCTCGCGCCTGCCGAAGCGATGGCCGACGCCGCTCACGTCAAGCGCGGCATCACCCATGATGGTGCCGTGCATCACGGCCTCCCGAATGGCAACTCGCTGCCGCTGCGATCATTTCGGCGAGACGACCACTCCCCAGGGATAACGCCCGACGGGAATCGACTTGACCACCTTCAGGTCGGGCACGTCGATCACTGATACGTCTCCCGAGACGCCATTGGTGGTGAGCAGGAGCTTCTCATCCGGCGTGAAGGCGACATGCCAGACCCGTTGCCCGACGAGCAGATATTTTTCGACCTCGTAGGTGTTGGCGTCAATCACCGCGATCCGGTTGGCCGGTCCGAGCGCCACGAAGGCCTTCGTGCCGTCCTTGGTCAGCGCCATGCCGACCGGCTGGATCGCCTCCTGCTCGACGCCGGGGATCTTGAACTCGATCGTCTTCAGGATCTCGCGCGTCGCCGGATCGATGACCGTGACGGTGCCCCCCACTTCGGCACTGACCCAGAGCTTCTTGCCGTCCGAGGAGAAGACGGCATAGCGCGGCCGCGAATCGACGAGCACGCTGTCGATCACCTGGTAGGTGCTCGTGTCGATGAAATGGGCCATGTTGGTCGTCTCGGAGGTATTGACCAGGACTTTACCGTCCGGGCTAATCCCCATGCCCTCCGGCTCCACGCCCACCGGGACCTGAGTGAGGATCTCGTTCTTCTCGATGTCGAGGACGGTGACCTGATTGTCGTTCTCGTTGGCGATATAGAGCGGATTGCCCGAGGGATTGAGCACGAAGAGCTCGGGATCGGCGCCGGAGTTCAAGGTGCGCACCACTTTCAGGGTAGCGGTGTCGAGCACGGCGATGGCATCGTCGTCGCTGATGCAGACATAGACGAATTTACCGTCCGGGCTGATGGTGATGCCACGCGGCCGACGGCCGATATCGATGGTCTCCTTGACCGTCATGGTATCGGTATCGAGGACGCTGACGGTGTTCCCCTCCTCGTTCGAGACATAGGCCGTGAAGGCGAAGGCCGAGGAAGCCATGGCCGAGAAGGTTATGGCCGAGGTCACGACGACCGCCGATGTGATCACGATGGCGCGCAGCATGTGAGCTTGTTCTCCTCCCGTTCGTTCAGACCGTTATTGCAGACGACAAGCCGATTCCGGCTCGTCCGTGCCGAGCGAATCGAGCGGTGAGCGCTGGTGCAGGAACTGTGTCTGCGGCGATACCGAAACGAGCAGCATCGGCTGAGCGAGCAGAAGCGGCTGCCGAAGCTGGTGATCCCAGGTGCGAAAGCTCAAGGGCACGCCCTTGAACGCCGCGAGCTCGAAGTCCGGCGAGGTCAGAAAGCGCGCAACGGCCGCTGGATCGGCCCCCTTCGTCCGCGTCACCGCCTCACCGATAGCGCGCACGGCCGTCCAGGCCTGGTAATCCAGCGGGCGCATGTAACGCTTGGCGGCGCGCAGGAAGCGGCTCTGCAGCTGGGCGGCACCCCAGGCGTCCTGCGCCCGGTGCCAGGAGGCGGCGATGAGCCCCTGCGTGCCTGCGACGAGCTTCGGATCCCAGGTGTGGTAGGGGATGTAATCGCCGAAATCGCCCTCTTCGTCGGCGACGATCATGATGTCGTAGTCGGTTCCGCGGGTGAAGACGAGCGCTTCCGCCTGTATGGGACTGTCCGCCCGCGCGCGCGCCAGCGGCCCGAATTCCCACGGCTTCTCCGCCACGATCTTGAGCCCGAATTTATGGGCCGAGCGTTTCAGCGCCTCGGCATAAAGCTTGTCACCCGGTGCAGGCCCGGTGATGAGGAAGAGCCGGCTCCAGCGCTTGACGGCGAGATATTGCACGAGCGCATCGGTCAGCATCGCGCGGCTGGGGGCGACATGATAGACATTGGCCCGGCAGTCGGCGCCGCGCAGGCTGTCGTCCGTGGCGCCCGCGTTGAAGACGACCACATCGCGACCCTTGAGGGCATCGGCGACGGCGACGAGATCGTTCGCCGGCAAGGTAACGACGAGGAAGCGCACGCCGGCATCGGCGAGCTTGACGGCGGCATCTGCCGCCGATTGATCTTTCTCGAGGACAACTTCGGACAGCTTGTAGTTCTGACGAAGGAACCGCCCGGTGGTGGCATTGTCCGTCAGGCCGACGCGCGCCCCGGCAAGGCCTTCGTCCTGCGGCAGAGGATCCACCACATAGGGCAGCGGCGGCGGCAGCTTGCGCATCATGAAGCCGATCTGCACATCGACGTCGCCGGCGGCCTGCGCGTTCGCCGGAACTGGCAGCCAAAGGGCCGTCACGAGAGCGAGCAGCCCCGCGAATGCCGCAAATATACGGCCCGCGAGCAGGATGCGAATGGTCATGGCGATGACGTTTCCTCCACCCTGAGACTAGCAGGTCGATCCCCAGGCAAGCAACGGAATAAGCCTAAGGGATTCCTAAGCTCATCGCGCCTTGCCAGGCCCGCATCATCTATGCCAGCTTCCCGATCGACATTGGATTTATGCGGTTCTTCTTATAACGATCGCGAGATCGAATCGGCCCTTGACCAGCTACCCTGACGGTGGCACCGCAAGCGGGCATACACTGAATTTCGCCTCATGGAGATCAACGCCGAATGACGCGGCTGCTCGTCAGTGTGAAAGACGCTGCAGAGGCCGAACTGGCCGCAGCGGCGGGCGCGAACCTGATCGATGCCAAGGACCCGGCGACGGGTGCGCTCGGCGGTCTTTCGCGTGGCGCCGTCGAAGAGATCCTGCGCGCCGTTGCCGGCCGCCGGCCGGTGAGCGCCGTCGTCGGCGAGCACGACGAGCCGGCTGCGGCCATGGCGGCGGCGCGGGCGCTCGCCGGGACCGGCTTGTCCTTCATCAAGATCGGCTTCGGGCCGGGCCTCAGCAGCGAGGCGGCGGTAGCGCGCCTGAAGCCCGAGGGGCTGCCGCCGCTCGTCGCCGTCTTCTTCGCGGACGAGGACCCGCCCTTTCATCTGCTTCCTGCTCTCGCCCAGGCCGGCTTCCACGGCGCGATGCTCGACACGCGCGGCAAGCGGGGCGGCGGGCTCACCACCCATCTGGCGCGCAAGCGCCTCGCCGCCTTCGTCGCGCTGTGCCGCGCTCATGCCCTCTTTTGCGGGCTCGCCGGGTCGCTGCATATCGCGGATATCGACAGGCTGGCGCCGCTCGGCGCGGATTATCTCGGCTTTCGCGGGGGCCTTTGCCGCGGCGGCAACCGCCTCAACGGACTTGATGCGGAGGCCGTCCGGACCGCCGCAGGCCGCCTTGCGCTCGCCTCCACCGGGGTTCCGGCATGAACCGCCCCGAAAAGCCCACAGCCGTCGTGAAGATCGGCGGCAGCCTCTATGGCACCGCGCGCCTCGACCGGGTCGTCGCCGAGGTGCTCGCCGCGCCCGTACCGAGTGTGATCGTGCCCGGCGGAGGCCCCTTTGCCGATGCGGTGCGCGAGGCGCAGAGGCGCCTTGGCTTCGACGACCGCCTCGCTCATCGGCTCGCCCTCGACGCCATGGCGCAGGCGGCCGAGGCTCTGGCAGCGCGCCATGCGCGCCTCGTCGTCGCTGCGACCGCCGCAGAGATCGCGGCGGCGCACGGCGCCGGCCTCATACCCATTTGGCAGCCGCATGCCTTGCGGGCCGGACATCCCGATATCCCGGAGAGCTGGGACGTGACCTCGGATAGCCTCGCCCTCTGGCTCGCCACCCTGCGCGGCGCGGCGCGGCTCGTGCTGGTGAAATCGCTCGATGTCGCCTCGGCATCCCCTGCGGCACTCGCGGCGGCCGGGATCGTCGATGCCGCCTTTCCCGTCTTCGCGGCGCGCTATGACGGCGATATCGTGATCGCCGGCCCCGCGGCGGACGCGAGCCTCTCCGCATTGATCGCCGGCACCGTCGCGAAGGGAGCCCAGGCCGCATGAGCGCCAAAGTCAAGACGCCGCGTCTCGCCTGGGCCCTCACCGGCTCCGGCCATTTCTTCACGGAATGCCTGGAGCTGATGCGCGAGGTGCCGGACCTCGACCTCTTCGTCACCAAAGCCGCGGCGGAAGTGGTGCGGATGTATCGCGAGAAGCTCGATGCCCTGCCGAAAAACGTGCGCATCTTTCGCGACACGACGGCGAGCGCTGCCCCCGTCGGGCTCTTCTATCAGGGCGTCTACCACACGCTTGTCGTGGGTCCGGCAACCTCGAATACGGTCGCCAAATGCGTCTATGGCATTTCCGACACGCTCGCGACCAATGTCTTCGCCCAGGCCGGCAAATGCCGCATTCCCTCTATCGTTTTCGCTTGCGACACGGCGCCGGAAATGGACACCATGGCGCCCGGAGGGATGGTGAAGGTCTGGCCGCGGCGCGTCGATCTCGACAATGTCGACCGCCTGCGCAGCTTCGAGGCGACGACCGTCGTCGAGACGCTCGATGAGCTCACCGGCGCACTCCGCGAAAGGCTCGCATGCGTGAGTGCCTCTGCCTCATAACCGGCCATATGGCGAAGCCGCGTCTGACCAAGGTGATGGAGAGCCTGGGCCGGGATGCCTTCGACTGGACCATTGTCGATGCCGGCGTGAAGGTTGCGGCGCTGATGACGGAGGAGATCATCCGCCGCCGCGTCAGCCTGCCGGAGGGCACCTCGCGCGTCATCCTGCCGGGCCGCTGCCGGGCGAATGTCGATGTGCTCTCGCGGCATTTCGGCGTGCCCGTCGCGCGCGGACCGGACGAGATCGTCGACCTGCCCGCCTTTTTCGGCCGCGGCGCCCAGCCGCCGGACCTGTCGCGCCATGACCTCACGCTCTTTGCGGAGATCGTGGATGCGCCGCATCTCGCGCCCGCGGAGATCCTCGCCCGGGCAGCCGCCCTGCGCACCAAGGGCGCCGACGTGATCGACCTCGGCGGCTTGCCCGACACGCCCTTTCCGCATCTCGAAGCGACGGTCGGCCTGCTCAAGGGCGAGGGCTTTCGGGTCAGCGTCGATTCCTTCTCGCGCGACGAGCTCGAACGCGGCGCCAAGGCCGGGGCCGATTTCCTGCTGAGCCTCAACGAGGACACCCTCGAGCTTGCCTTCGACCATCCGGCCGTGCCGGTGATCGTGCCGACAAGGCCCGGCGACATGGCCTCGCTCATCCGCGCCGCCGAGCGGCTGGCTGCCGCCGGCAAGCCCTTCATGGCCGATCCCATCCTGGAGCCGATCCATTTCGGCTTCACCGCCTCGATCGCGCGCTATGCCGAATTCCGCCGGCTGATGCCGCAGGCCGAGATGCTGATGGGCACGGGCAACCTGACCGAGCTCACGGATGCCGACAGCCTCGGCGTCACCGCCGTCCTCCTCGGCATCTGCTCGGAGCTCTCCATCCGCAACGTCCTTCTCGTGCAGGTGAGCCCGCATACCCGCCGCACCATCGAGGAGCACGACGCCGCGCGCCGACTGATGTATGCCGCGAAAATGGACGACGCCCTGCCCAAGGGCTATGGCGCAGCTCTTCTCGCCTTGCATGACAAGCGCCCCTTCCCCAATGCACCGGCGGATATCGCGGCGGTCGCGGCGCAGGTGCGCGACGCCAATTTCCGCATCGAGGTGGCCGAGGACGGCATCCATGTCTACAACCGCGACCTCCATGTCGTGGACACGGACGCGCTCGCCTTTTTCCCGAAGCTCGGGGTGGAGGCGGACGGCGGTCACGCCTTCTACCTCGGGCAGGAGCTCGCCAAGGCCGAAGTCGCCTGGCGGCTCGGCAAGCGTTATGTGCAGGACGAGCCGCTCGCCTGGGGCTGCGCGGCCGATCCGCCGGCGGCCGAAGACTCGACCGTCTTCAAGGAGGCGGGCCACACGCTGCGCGCCAAGCGCTACAAGGATGGTGCCTAAGCGATGGCCTTCATTCTCGAAACGGTGGTGACGACCCGCAACGCCGACGGCAGCCATCACCTCGCGCCCTATGGGCTGATCCAGGATGGCGAGGGCTATGTCATCGCGCCCTTCCACCCTTCACCGGCCATCGAGAACCTGAGGCGCCGTCCCTTCGCGGCGGCAGCGGCACCCGTCGACCTCCGGGTAATCGCCGGCGCGGTGACAGGCAGGCGCGACTGGCCCACCGTGGCCTGCGAGACGATCGACCTCGTGCGGCTGGCCGACGCCTTCGGTCATATGGAGCTCGCGGTCGAGAGCGTCACCGAGGACGCGCTGCGCCCGCGCTTCCGCTGCAAGGTGGTGCACAGCGCAAGCCACCTGCCCTTCGTCGGCTACAATCGGGCACAAGCAGCAATCATCGAGGGCGCCATCCTCTCGACCCGGCTCGATCTTCTCCCGCGCGAGAAGATCGAGGCGGAAATGGCCTATCTCCGGATCGCCATCAGCAAGACCGCGGGGCCGGTCGAGCAGGAGGCCTGGGGCTGGATCGAGGAAAAAATCCGCGACGGTCTCGGCAGCTGAACCGCCGGTTCAGCTAATTTGTGAGCTGAGACCGGCTCGTCGAGTCGAGTCAAAGGCTTACCGGCCATTCCTGAACGATTGTTGCAGCTCGACGGAGCTTGCGAGCAGGCCCACCGCCACCGCCGGCGCGCAGGACGCCGTCCAGCCGCGCGTGCCCTCTTCGGCCGGCACGAGCTCGGCCAGGTTGCGGCAGGGCCGGTTGAGGCGCCCTGCCAAGGCCTCGACGATGCCGGTGCCGACGCCGCAGGCGATGACCGGAGCGTCATCCGGCAGACGGCGGCCGGAGAGCACCTGCGTCGCCGCGTCGTGGATGCGGCGCAGCTGCAGCTCAGCGAAATGGGCGGCAAGGTCGCGCCAAGCCTCGTCCGATGCCTCGCCGGCATCATGCCCGACCATGCGCGCGAGGCGCACGCAGGTCTCCGCCAGGCTCTTGCCTTTGCCGTCGGCCGCCTCCTGCTGGTCGGCCTCCTCCGGCAGGCGGCCGAGCAGGCGATAGACATCGGCCGTGGTGGCGAAATATTCGGCCATCAGAGAGACGAGGCGGCCGCCGAAAGGCACCTGGCTCGCGAGCGCCACGAGCGGCGTCCGCACGAGGCCGGTATAGACGAGTTCGCCGGTCGCGAGCCGTTCGGCGTCGGTATAACCGGCAGCAGCAGGCAGTCCGGCGGCGATGGGGATGATGTCCGTCGTCGTGGAGCCGATATCGACGAGAAGCGCCTCGCCGACGGCACGGCCCACGAAGCCCGCCGTCGCGTGCCAATTGGCCGAAGCGATATCGGCGACATGCGCAGGAACGGCGTCCGGCGGCAGAAATTCCGCGCGGCCGCCATAGATCGCGACCGGGCCGGTGAGGCGCGTCTTCGCCCAGTCGACAAGAGCGCCCACGCCTTCCGCGCGGTTGCTGAAGAAATCGGCGAGTTCGCCGGTCATGGTCACGGCATGCAGGGCGTGTTCACGGGTCCATTCCGGCAGGCCGGCCAGCGCCTCGTCCAGGGCGACAGGACCTCGCCAGAGCAGACAGGGTGCCTGCACGACGGCCTCGACCCGGCCGGCGACGATGCGGGCGGCCTTGACATGGATGCCGCCGAGATCCCACCCAATAACGACATCCGAGCCTTGCGGCATCATGCTCATAATGCTCCTGAGGGAAATCTACGGGCCGCAGCGCGAAGGCAACGCCCATTGTCGGGCCACCACGGGGGCATCAGGCCATGGCTGAAACGGCCGTCGACATCATCCCGGTCATCGATCTGCAGCACGGGCTCGTCGTCCGCGCCAAGGCTGGCGAGCGTGCGCGCTATGCCCCCATCGTCACGCCGCTCAGCGCCACGGCCGATCCGGTCGACGTGGCACAGGGCCTGCTCGCCGCCGTGCCGGCCAAGCGGCTCTATGTCGCCGATCTCGACGGCATCGAAGGCCGCGGCTCCGATCATGCGAGCCTCGCGCGTCTTGCGGCCGCCTGTCCAGGGATAGAGCTCTGGGTCGACAGCGGCTTCGCCGCCGACGCCGAACTCGGCGCCTTCCTCGACAACGGGATCGGAAAACCGGTCCTGGGCTCGGAAAGCCAGGGGGATGGCGAACTCTTTGCGCGCTGGCGCGACCATGTCGTGCTGTCGCTCGACTTCCGCGGCGAAGGCTTTCTCGGCCCACGGACGCTTCTCGATGACAGCGACTTGTGGCCCGAGGCGGTGATCGTCATGACGCTGGCGCGCGTCGGCACCGGCACAGGGCCAGACACCAAGCGGCTCGCCGCCATCAAAGCCAGGGCACCGAACAGCCGGGTCTATGCCGCCGGGGGCTTGCGCGGGCCGGAGGACCTACGCAGGCTCGAAGCGCTCGGCATCGCCGGCGTGCTCGTCGCCTCGGCGCTGCACGATGGTCGGCTCGGCCACCGAAGACCCCGCTGAAGAGGCCCACCTCGGCACAACCGTCAGAGAGACGGCGGGAAGGCGCGATGCCTCCCCGCCCCGCTATCGATTGAGGAATATGGCAGCCAACCGCTGAAGCAGGCCTTGACTTGCAGGCGAAGTTACGCCCTGCCCAGGGTTGTCCCCTTCCTAATTGGCAGCGAAGGGATGCTGCGCCGAATTGCGCTGCTCGGTCACCGTGCGCGCGTTGGGCTCGCCGCGGATGGCGCGCTCGATCGAGAGCTTGGTGGCCTCGTAGTTGTATTGCTGAATCTTCTTGTCGTCGTTGGCTTCCCAGTGAATGAAGACGCCGACGCAGATGAAGATGTCGTCCGCCTCTTCAATCGGGATGGTACCCTCGGCCACGGCATCCTGAACCGCCTTGGCCACGCCATGCTGCGCTGGGCCGAACATCTGCACGGCCTGCTTGGCTTCCTTGATCGTGACCTTGTTGAACAGGATCGTGTTGGGCTTGCACGGCAGGTTCGGCGCGATGACCGCAAGAAGGGTTGTGAAACCGTCCTTGTTATTGGTCAAGGCGGTGGCAAATGCCGTTTCAGCCACGCTACCGCGAGGTCCCATGATCAGATCGATATGGGCAACTTCGTTGCCATCACCGACCAGAGCCTCACCTACCATCAACTTGTTGATCTTCGCCATCTGCTAGTCCTCCCTAAGAGAACGAAGAAAAAAGACCGGCGCCGAAGGGTACTTTGGCGGCCGGACCGCCTATCCTTGTTTTCAGCATTCGGCATGCGCCGAACCGGTTGGCCAGATAGCTCCGAGGAGCCTAGCCGGGGCCACGCCCGCCAGCAAGGCTTTCCGCACCAATTTTTCGTTCGACGGCCACTGCATTCAGGAAGATCGTCGCAACGGTGAAGTCTGCGCTCGTGCCCGGATTGATCCCTTCCCCCTTCAGTTCCGCGTCGAAGGCGAGAAGTGCGTCACCATTAGCCGGGCCGAGCTCCGATCCGGCGGCGATCGCTGCCGCCCTCTCCCGGATCCGCTCCGCCGTCTCCGCCCCGAATTTCCGGGCGATATGGCTGTCCGGCACCGCGGCGAGAAAAGCGAGATAGACCGCCGTCACCGTCCAGGGCTCGGCGGGGCCGCGCCCTTCAGCCTCGTGCAGGGCCGGCAGGCCGACGGCAAAGAGATCCTCGAAGCCCGTGACATAGGCGCGGGCGATTCGATCCCGGCCGGCAGCCGCGGCCATGGCCTCACGCAGGGTCACGCGCGGCGGCTCGGCTACGTCGTGGCTCTCCGACCGCCCGAGACCGCCGGGAGAGGCACGCCGGATCGCGGCATAGACCTTCGCCGCATCCGCAACGTCGAGGCTGTCCAGCGTGGCCCCGAGATTGGCGCGGAGTTCCCCCGGCCGCTCGGCGGCGGCGGCGATGGGCGCGGACAAAAGGAGAATGCCGAGATTGGTGTTCATGCCGAGCCGCGCCACCGTCGCCTCGACGGCGTCGAGCACGCGCTCGCCGATCCGGGCACCAGTGCGGGCGAGCGGCTCGGCCGAGGCATTGGCGCTCGCCTCGAAATCCGCCACCGTCATGCCGTGCCCTTCGGCAAAGACATGGACATTGCCTGGCTTCAAGGCGGCGAGCTCGGCGAGGCAGGCCTTGCGGTAAAGCCGCGCGATCACGCTGCTATCGAGCGCGCGCGCCATCACGATGCCGCCGCGAGGCGGAGCGGCCGCGCAGCCCGCACCGCCTTGAGGAAGCCGTCGACGACCGTGCTGGCGATGTCCTGTTCGGTCACCGTCTGCAGGCCGGACCAGGACGGCATGCTGTTCACCTCGAGCACGAGAAAGCCTTCCGCGCCATCCTCGATCAGATCGACGCCGCAATACTGCACGCCGACGGCCTCCGCCGCCGCCACGGCGAGCTCCTCGGCACGCGCCGGCACGGCCCAGGGCCGCGGCCGCCCGCCCCGGTGGACATTGGTGATCCAGTCGTCACCTTCGCGGATCATGCCGGCGACCATGCGGCCGTCGCAGACGAAGACGCGGAAATCGCGCCAGGGCCGGCCGGGCCGCGGCACGAAGCGCTGGAGGTAGTAGACGCGCGCGACCTCTTCGGGCTCAGGCAGCTCCTCCGGGCGGCGCACGAGCCTGAGGCCCTCGCCCTGCGAGCCGAAGAGCGGCTTCAGCACGAGCGGTGCGCTTTCACTGGCCTCGCGTGCCACAACCGCCGCTGCCGCCTCGCGGCTCGACAGCACGAAGGTGTCGGGCGTCGGCAGTCCGGCGCGCGCGATAAGCAGGCTCGTCATGGACTTGTCCACGCAGCGCTCTATGGCCTGTGGCGCGTTCCAGACCACCGTGCCGGCAGCGGCGAGCGCGTGCAGCACGCCGAGCCGCATGGTGGTCGCTTCGAAGGTGCCGCCAGCGATCGTGCGCAACAGGAGCCCGTCCGGCAACGCGTCGGCCAAGCCGGGGATGCGCAGGGGCTCCCCACCTCCCGTCACCACCGCGACGTCCGCCAGCGAGAACAGCACGGGCTCGATACCGCGGGCTCTCAGCGCCTCGCGCAGGCGGCTGCGATGCCACTCGCCATTGTCGGCAGCGAGCCCGATGCGCACCCCCTCGCCCGGCTCAGCCGAAGGAAGCATCGACCAGCTCCGGCACGAGCCGCCCGGCGCGATAGGTGCGGCCGCTCTCCAGCGCCGTCACCATCACCTCGGCCGGGCTGAAGAGATGGCCGTCGATGGCGTAGAAATCGCCCTTGAAGCGGGCGAAGATCTCGGCGAAGGGCGCGCCGTGGTCGCGCGAGGTGGTGCTCGGCAACGCCTCCGTGAGGTCCTTCGCCTCTGCGTCCGGCCCCATCACGAAGAGATGGATGCGCCCGCCATAGATGATGGCATCGTTGGTGCGCCCCATGGCGACGACGAAATCGGGCGCGGGCGGCGCGAGCGGCGCGCTGCCGAGGCCGTCGACGACCCGCTCCAGCGGGAAACCCAGGGCATGCACCTTGTGGAGACCGACTTCGAGCACGCGGGCCACCACCTGCGTGGCGCCTGCGAGGCTTTGGGTGGGCGCATAGATGAAGGTGAGGCGATCGGTCTCGAGGCCCGTTGCCGCGGCGACCTTCTCGACGATGACCGCGGGCGGCGGCTCACCGGTTTCAAGCACCAGCACGGCGCTCTCGGCCGGGTCCGCATAGCCGAGCTCCTCGAAGAGGGTTTCGGCGCGGGCGGCCGCACGGCCGGGGCCGGAGCCAAGCGCGAAATAGTTCTGGCCCTCGGCCTCCGAGGTCAAGCTCCAGCCGGCATATTGGCTGCCAAGGCAGGCGAGAACCGGGTCTGTGGTGTGCACGGTGACCGAGAACGGCCAGCGCGATACCGGCCCCAACGGGCCGAAGGTCACGGTGCCGAGCCCGCCGAGGCAGATCTCGGCGATGCGTCGCCCGGCCTCCAGCGAGCCGGGCACGCGGGCGCCGGCGTCGATGATGCGGGCTCCTCCGGGTCCGGTGGTCACCGCCAGCCTGAGCGCGGCCGCCTCGGCGGCCAGGCGCTCAACCAGCGGTGCTGCGAGCGTATTGACGCTCGGCCGCTGCGTCGTTTCGTTCACGGTTGATGTTCCTGTGTTGGATGAGACGCAGGACCTCGGCAGCGCGCGTGTCGAGCAGGATGCGTGTCATCGAGGCGTCGGACGCCGTAGCCCAAACGGTGGCGACCGGTGCCCCCGCCGGAATCCGGCTGCCGGGCGGCGGGCGATCCATGACGTAATCCGGCCAGGCAACCCCGGCAACCCGCTCGACCGCGGTCGGGGCATAGACGATCATGGCGCCAGCGGCGTCGCTCGGAGCGGCTTCGGCCGGACCGAGGCTGCCGCGAACCGCCGCTATATGGCGGGCGAGAAGCGGCGTCGGGCGCCGGTCGATGACGTCGAGCGTTGCGCCGGGACGCGGATTGATTTCGAGAAGCCACCAGCGCTCGCCATCGACGAGGCAATCAGCGCTGATGAGGCCGCGGAGACCGAATTCCGGCACGAGGCGGGCGATCGCCTCGGTCATCTCGGCGGCAAGGCCCGCTGCGACCGTTTCCGGCTCGATGGCGCCGCCGTAGCGCCACGGCGCCTGCGCCGACGGCGCCGTCCATTGCCGGGTGGTCGCGACCACCTGAGCGTCGCAGCCATCGGCGAGCACAGCCAAGGAGACGGGAACGCCAGGCAGGCAGTGTTGGGCATAGCAGCCCTTCGGCAGGCTCGCAGGCCGCGCTCGCCTGATATGGCTGCCGCCGGAGCCGCCGGCCTGCTTCACCAGCCAGAGGTTGGGATCCTCAACGGGATATAGCGAAATCGGCGGATGCGGAACGCCATGCCGCGCACAGGCTGCGGCGAACTGGGCGGGGTCCTTGACCCCGGCCATGCTCGCGGCCGACGTGCCGAGCAGAGTGAAGCGCTCGGCAATGGCCGCGACCAGCGCCGGCCGCCCCTCGAAACCGCTGCCGAGCACCACGCCGAGCACCGGGCGGGCGGCCTCGGCCGCGAGCGCATCGAGCGCGGCGAGAACACCGGCAGCGGCGATGCCGCGGCCGAGGCGGCCCGTCAGCGGCCGATAGCCGGCGGCGAGCGCCAGCGTGTCCATGTCGCCGAAGAGGTCGGCCACATAGGGCGCAAATCCCGCCCGCCGGGCGGCGGCGGCGAGCGCGCGACCCGACTGGGCCGCGACGAGCAGAGCTGGCGCTTCAGCCGGCGACATCGCGCGCAAAGGCGTAGGCGTCGCGGAAATCGAAGGCGAGTGGCTTGTCCGTTTCCAGCATGCGTCGGAAGAGACCGGATTCCGTCTGGTATTTCACATTGCCGATGGTGAGCGCGCCGATCGCCAGCGCCTTGCTGCCGTTGAAAGGCTCAGCCTTGGCCATGACGCCGACGCCCTCGATACCGGCCGGCGGAACGGCGTTCACATCGGCAGCGATCAGGAGATTTTTCACCGCCGCGACCTGGCTGGCATCCAGGATATTCACGCCCGCGGGTCCGGCCGAAAGAACGATATCGGCATCGCGCACGGCCGCCTCGCTGGCGGCGCGGCTGCTGCCATCCGCCGGCTCGACCGTCACCCCGAAGCGCTCCTTCATTTCCGCGGCAATGCCGGCGACGCGCTGCACGCCGTCGTGTCCGGCAATCACCGCGGTCGCGCGTTCGAGAGCGGCGAGCACGGCCGCGCAATAGGCCACGACGCCGGTGCCGCCGAAGATCACGACGCGCTTGCCCTTCAGATCCGTGCCGTGCTTGTCGCGCAGCGCCTTGGCGACCACTGCGACGAGCGCCGCCCCGGTGGTGAAGGAGCCGGCCGGGTCAGCGAACAGATTGAGCTCGAAGGGCGGCACGAAGGCTTTCTTGGCCGCATCGAGCATATCGAGCGCAAGCCCCGCCTTCTTGCCGGCGATGAAGATTCCGGTGCGCTTGCCGTCGTTCGGCGCGCGGGAAAATATGGCGTCCTGCACGAGGCCGGTGACCTCTTCGAGCGTCACATTCGTGTAGGGCACGACCACGTCGAAGCCGGCATCGGCTGCCATGTTCACGTCGAAGGGGCTCATATGCTTGAGCGGCGAGAGCATGTGCAAGATCGAGCGGCTCATGGTCGTTCAGTCTCCTCGTTAGGCCTCTCGGGCGGCCACTGTTTCGATATGGGCGCCGTGGTTGACGCCGCAGGTCGTGATGAATTGCAGGCCGCCCTCCCCGCCGTAGCGCGCCGAGAGCTCGCGCGCCAGGGCCGCGGCGGCTTGGGCAGAGCCGAGGAATGCAAAGCCCGTCGGGCCCCAGGAGCTCTGGCCGACGCCCGTGATGCCACGCGCTTCGAGCGCGGCCAGCACCTCGGCCACCCGCGGGCTCGTGAAGCGGCCGCCCTGGACGGGCGCGAAATGGTCACCCACCCGGCGCTGAATCTCGGCGATTCCCCGGCCGAATTCGTCGACGTCGCCCGCCACGAGGGCCGGCAGAACGCGCATGATGGCGAGGCGGCAGAGATGGCCTGCGAGTTCGGCCGGAAAGGGCGGTAAACGTTTGAAGGCTTCCGTCTCCGCCGATCCGTGGACGCCCTGCAGTGCCGGATCGAGGACGAGCAGGATACGCCAGTCTTCCGGCACCGGCAGCCGGGCGAGAAGCGGCGGCGGCGCCTCGCCTGCATCACGGCCACCGTCGAGAATGAAGCCGCCGCCGGTGAAGGCGGCGAGCCCGACGCCGGAGCGGTTGCCGCGATCGAGCGCACGCGCCGCGGAGACGGCATCGAAAGAGACATCATTGAGCCCGGCGAGCCCGGCGGCGACGGCCAGCGCAAGCTGCGTGCCCGAGCCGAAACCGGCATGCGCCGGGATCTCGCTCTCGACCGCGATGCTGCAGCAGGGCGAAACGCCGAGATGGGCGGCGGCGGCCTCCACGTGACGGCGGAGGCGCTCGTCGCCAACTTCAAGCGTCGGGGATGGAGCAATGGTGAGCACGAGCTCCGGACGCGACAAGGCGACCCCGAGGCTGCCGAAGCGGCGGCCCAGACCGCCGTTCAGATCGAGGAAGCCGAGGTGCAACCGAGCCGGAGCGCGCACCCGAATCCTGGCGGCGCTCATCGTGGTCACGCTCTTCACGTAAGTCGCCCCTCCCTGCTGGGTGCGAATGTTGGCCTTCTTGTGGTAGGCTGCGACTGTCCACCCCCAAAATCGGCAATGCAACACATGAATTCCTTAGAAATCTCATAAATTCTTTTTAGATACGTCGAATTTCTTGCTCCAACCTTAGAGCCGGTGCCATCATGGCCACGGACACCATGAGAGGAACCAATGGCGGCTTGGGTCAATGGACACGAAGCCGGTCTTGATGGCGCAGTCGAGACGAGTGCGAACATTCTGGCGCAGGCACGGGCGCCGCTGATCGGCGGGCTCGCCGCCGATGTCGCGGCGATTCGTGCCGCCTACAGGCTCGCCTTCGCGACTGGCGCCTCGCTGGATCCCGCCGGTTCTGCGGGGCTCTACACCGATCTCGCCGTCCTCTCGTCCTCCGGCCAAATGTTCACCACGCCGGCCGAAGCGCTCGCCCGCGCCGATCTCGCCGTGCTGATCGGCACCCGCGCGGCGACCTCGCCCCTGGCGGCCGAATTTGCGGCGCGCCCGGTTACGCGCGGCTCCGCCGGCACCAACCGCCGCCGCCTCATCGCTCTTGCCGAGACGGCGCCGGCCAGTGTCGACAGCTTAACACAAATCGCCCTGCCGGGCGCGCAACTCGCGCCGGCCATCGGCCTGCTGCGCGGGCTCGCCGCCAACCGTATCCATGCGCCGGCGGGCGACATGGGAGCGCTGACGGAGGTCCTGCCGGCGCTGACGGAAGCGTCCTTCGGGGTCGTGCTCTACGACGCCGAAGAGCTCGGCGAGCTTGCCGTCGAGATGTTGCATGGGCTCGTCAAGGATCTCAACGCGACGCGGCGCTTCACCACCCTGCCGATCGTCCGGGAAACGGCGGCGCGCGGTGCCCTTCAAGTCGGCGCCTGGACGACGGGCGATGCGCCGCGGGTAGGCCTCGGCCGTGGCTTTCCGGAGCATGATCCCTGGCGGTTCGATGCGGCCCGCCTGCTTGCAACCGGTGAAGCCGATACGCTGCTCTGGCTCGCCGCCCTCCCCGCTCCGCCACCGCCTGGCGGTGCGATCTCGACGATCGCGCTCGTCGGCCGCGCTGAAAAGCCGGTCGATCCGGCGAGCGCCGATGTGGTCATCGAAGTCGCCGTGCCCGGCGAGACCGGCTCCGGCGCCGTCTGGGATCAACGCCGCGCCACCTTCGTCTTTTCCAGCGCGCAAGCGGGCCCTCCTGCCTCCCGTTTGCCCCCGGCCTCCCACGTGCTCAGTGCCATCGAGGCCGCCGTCGCTGCCACGCGGAGGGCGGCATGATCACCCGCATCACCGGCGGACGGGTGATCGATCCCGTCCACGATCGCGACGGCATCGGAGATATCTGGATCGCGAACGGGCAGATCACCACAGCCCCCGGCGACGGCCGTGCCGACGAGGTGATCGACGCCCGCGGCGCCATCGTCATGGCGGGGGCGATCGACATCCACTCTCATATCGCCGGCGGCAATGTCATCCTCGCACGTCTCCTCCTGCCGGAGCTCCACGTCAGCGAGACGGCGGCGGACCTCGGCCTGCCCTTCGCGACCGCCCGCTGGTCGGCCTACGAGACCGGCCGGCTCTATGCGCAGATGGGCTACACCACGGTCATCGAGCCGGCGCTCGCACCGACGGCGGCGCTCGCCACCCATCTCGAGCTCGCCGACATCCCGATGATCGACCGCGGGGCGCTCAGCGTGCTTGGTAACGACGACCAGCTGCTCGCGCTCCTGCGCGACCGCCAGGGCAAGGACGCGGTCCGCGATCTCGTCGCACTGACGCTCGCCACCTCGCGCGGCCTCGGCGTCAAGGTCATCAATGCCGGCGGTGCGGCGGCCTTCAAGGAGAACGTCCGCCGTTACGGGCTGGACGACACCGTGCCGAGCTACGGGCTCAGCTCGCGCCAGATCCTGACGGCGCTGCTCGATGCCGTCGCGGCAATCGGCGTACCCCATCCCTTGCACGTTCACTGCAGCAATCTCGGCCTGCCGGGCTCGGACGAGACCATCCTCGCCACCATGGAGGCGGCGGAAGGCCGGCCGATCCATTTCGCCCACGCCGAGTTCTACAGCTACGGCGCCCGCGAAGAGGGTGGCTTCGTCTCGGCGGCGGAGCGCGTCTGCGCCGGGCTTGCGGCCCACCCCAATGTCACGCTCGACGTCGGCCAGGTGATCTTCGGCCAGACGACGACGATTTCGCTCGACATTCTGCGCCAGTACCAAGCCAACAAATCGGCCCGGCCGCGCAAATGGATCGTCACCGACGGCGATGCGGAAGGCGGCGGTATCATCCCGTTCAACTACAAGCGGACGAACGGGGTCAATGCGCTGCAATTCGCCATCGGCCTCGAGCTCTTCCTGCGCTCGCCGGATCCGTGGCGGGTGCTGCTCACGACAGACCATCCGAACGGCGGCCCTTTCACGGCCTATCCGCGCATTCTCCATCTCCTGATGGACAAGGCCGAGCGCGACCGCGTGATGGCGGGCCTGCCGGCCATGGCACGCAAGCGCTCGGGCGTCGACGCTATCGAGCGGGAATATACGCTCGCCGAGGTCGCCATCATGACGCGTGCCGCGCCGGCCAAGCTGCTCGGCCTCGCCGACCGCGGCCATCTCGGCCCGGGCGCCCGGGCGGACGTCGCCATCTACGACGACAATGCCGATCGGACGGCCATGTTCTCGCAGGCGCTCACGGTGCTCAAGGACGGGCGCGCCGTCATCCGCAACGGCGCGGCCACAGGCTGGCATGCCGGCCGCACGCTCGCCCTCGCCCCGGGTTATGATCAGGCCATGGAGCGTCGAGCCGATAGCTATCTGGACGAGCGTTTCGGCATGGGCCTCTCGGGCTTTGCCGTGCCGGAAGACGCTTTCGAGCCGGGCCTTTTCCAGGTGGAATCATGCCGGACCTGACGCTCAACGGCATTGCGCTCGACGACACCTTCGCCGAGGCTTTCGACATGGCGGCGGCCGGCCTCATCATCACCGCCGACAGCCTGCGATGGGCCGAAATCGCAGCCGTTACCATGACGGGCTTCGCCACCTCGGTGATCGGTAGCGGCTGCGAGGCCGCCATCAACTCCATTCTCAGGCCCGAAGATACGCCGGACGGGCGGCCGGGCGTGCGCATCCTCCTTTTCAGCTTCGACGGCAAGAGCGTGCAGCAGCAGCTGCAGCGCCGTGTCGGGCAATGCGTGCTGACGAGCCCAGGCTCGGCCTGCTTCGCAGGCACCGAGGGTGAGGAACGCGTCAGGGTCGGCGCCGGGCTCAGCATGTTCGGCGACGGCAATCAGGTGGCCAAGCGCATCGGCGACCGGCGGCTCTGGCGCATTCCGGTGATGGACGGCGAATTCCTGTGCGAGCACGACACCGGCCTCGTCAAGGAGGCGGTCGGCGGCGGCAATCTGCTCTTTCTCGGCCGCGACGAAGCCGGCACGCTCGCCGTGGCGGAGGCTGCCGCGGCGGCGGCCAAAAGCGTTCCCGACGTCATCCTGCCCTTCCCCGGCGGCATCGTACGCTCCGGCTCGAAGGTCGGCTCGCGCTACAAGGGCATGATGGCCTCCACCAATGACGCCTATTGCCCGACGCTGAAGGGCCGGCCCGGCTCGGCGCTTGCGCCCGAAGTCGGTTGCGTGCTCGAAATCGTCATCGACGGCCTGTCGAACGGGGCGGTGCGCGCCGCGATGCGCGCCGGGCTCCATGCGGCCGTCGCCGTCGGCCCCGACCACGGGCTCCTGCGCGTGACGGCCGGCAATTACGGCGGCAAGCTCGGCCGGCATCACTTCCATCTGCGGGAGTTGCTGACGTGAGCGCCCTCACCTTCCGCCTGCGCGAGGCGCCGCCGGAGCGGCTCGACCTGTCGGCCTTGGTGCCGCAACGCCTCGCAGGCCTCGCACCGCAGGAGATAGTGCGCCTGCCGATCGGCACGAGCCGCATGGGTGTCGTGGTCGGCGATCTCTTCGGCGTGGCGGGCAATGACCCCGTCGACATCCGCTTCGAGGGCGGCTCGCCCCGCTTCGACCGCCTCGGCGAAGGGCTGGACCGGGGGCGCATCACGGTCGCGGGTGAGGTCGGACAGCGCCTCGGCTTCGCCATGGCGGCCGGCGAACTTAGCGTCGAGGGATCGGCCGGTCCCTTTGCCGCGAGCGCGGCGACCGGGGGCGTCATCCGCATCGCGGGCAATGCGGATGAGCGGGCCGGCGGCGCGATCTACGGCGCCATGCACGGGCTCAACGGCGCGACCCTCATCATCGGCGGCAATGCCGGCCCACGGCTCGCCGACCGCATGCGCAGGGGCCTCGTCGTGGTGACAGGCGAAGCGGGCGATTTCGCCGGCTCACGGATGATCGCCGGCACCGTCATTGCCGCGGCCGTCGGCGACCATCCCGGCTATGGCATGCGGCGCGGCACCATTCTCACGCGACGCCACGGCGAACTTTTACCGACCTTTGTTGAAACCGGAGGCCACCGCTTCGTGTTTCTCCGAGTGCTTCAGCATTGGCTGCAGCACTCGGCCCCCGAATTGGCATCAGGTTTGCTTGCCACGTGGCCAGACGAGGTCCGCCGCCACGCCGGGGACCTCGCCGCCCTCGGCAAGGGCGAAATTCTGGTGGCCGCCTGATCCTTCCAGCGTCTCTCGCATCGCTGACCGGCAAAGGCGCCGCCCGGCAAAAGGAGTAGGACATCGATGCTTGCTGGCATGATCATCGTCATGTCGATCTGCATGATCGATACACCGTCGACCTGTCGGGAAGAGCATCTCGACTGGTCGTTCGAGCACGTGAGCGCCATGAGCTGCATGGTGGGCGCCGAACAGGCGATTGCCCAATGGGAACAGCAGCATCCGGCCTGGCGCGTATCACGCTGGCGTTGTGCGGCGCGCGGCTCGCTGCCAAAGAGAGCTTGAGCCGGTCTCGATCCGCGAAACCCCACGTCTCGTCTCAGGTGCCGCTGCCCAAATCGCATGGGTAACGGCCTGAGGCAACGCATTGCCCGCGCTCGCGCAGCAGGCTCTCTTGCGCCGGACGCTCTCTTGCGCAGGACGCCCGCCCGGACCCATGATCGCGCCGGCCTTGCGCGACCCGCCTGCTCGCGGCATGGAATGCAGGCTGCGGGCGAAGGTGCGAAAGATCGGGCATGGCACGGGCCTTCCAATCAATCCGGTTCAAGCTCGCACTTCTCGCGGGTGGAGCGGTGCTCGTCGCAGGGCTTTGCGCCATAGGCCTGGTGCTGGGCGCGCGGGCCAGCGACATCGCGCTCGAACGCGCCATCACCGCGCAGCGCCGCCTGGACCTTCTCACCGGCCTCTCCGCCCGCTTCTCCGATTACGGACTCGTCGCGGTTGACAGCGCCAATGGCGCGCCGGATGCCACCGGGCGCCTCACCAATGCCCGCATGCGGATCGAGGCGGCGCTGGCACGGGTCTCCGCCGCCCTTGATGCGAATACCGCAGGAGATCAGGCCCCCGGGGATGCAACGGCCTCCCATAGCCGCGCCTTCGCCCATCTCAATGCCGACTTCAGGCTGCTCCACGCGCAGATCGAGCAGGCGCTGGCCGAGCATGACGAGGAGCGGCGGGCGGATATCACGCGCGGCGCGCTCAACGCCTTCGCTGCCGCGGCAGGCCCCGTGCTGTCCCTCCTCGTCGAAGCGGAACAGCAAGCCACTGCGGAAGCCCGCGACAATGCACGCCGGCTCTCCCGCGACATGCAATGGGCGGCAATCGGCGGCGCCCTCCTTCTGCTCGCCGCCATCGCGCTCCTGCACAGACGCATCACCGGGCCGCTCGTCGCGCGGATAGGCGCCATCGAGCAGGCGGCCACCGCCATCGGACGGGGCGAACTCGACATTCGACTCGACCCCGGCGCACGCGATGAACTCGGCCTCCTCGTCACGCGTTTCAATCGCATGGCGGCCCGGCTGGCACGGCGCGAAAGCCGACTGTCGCAAGGCCGCTCAGCCCTTGAGCGGACCGTGGCCGAGCGCACCGCCGATCTCACCGCCGCCAATGAACGGCTCACCGCCATCGACAATTCGCGCCGGCGCTTCTTCGCGGATGTCAGCCATGAGCTCAGGACGCCGCTGACCGTGATCATCGGCGAATGCGATCTCGGCCTGCGGAGCTCGGCCGAACCCGACGATCCCATCCGCACGGCGCTCACCACCATCCGCGGACGTGCGCTGCGCCTCAACCGGCGGGTGGAAGACCTCTTGCGCATCGCCCGCTCGGAGAGCGGCGAAATCGAACTGCATCCCCGCGAAGTGGCTCTTCACCCGATCCTCGAGGAGGCCATCGAGAGCTTCGCGCGCCCTGCCCAGCGGCGCGGCCTGCGGCTGCAGTTGGACGATCACTCCCTCGACATCATTGTAACCGCGGACCGCGAATGGCTGCGCCAAGTGATCGAGGGGCTGATCGACAATGCCTTGCGCCATGCCGAGGGCGCTACCGTCGTGGTGATCGAGGCCGAAGAGCGGGACGATGGCGTCATCGTCAGCATCGCCGATGACGGCTGCGGCATTCCGCCTGAGGTCAGGGACAAGCTGCTCGAGCGTTTCTCACGCATCCCTGGCTCCGGCGAAACCGGCTTCGGCATCGGCCTCGCACTCGCCCGCTGGGTAATTGAGCATCATGGAGGTACCATCAGCATCAACGGCAACGAATCCGCCGGACGGGGCACCCGTATTCTCATTACCCTGCCCCGGACGGCCCGGAGGATCTGACCCATGAATATTCTCGTCGTCGAAGACGATGCCGATATCGGCTCCCTGCTCGCCCGCGGCCTCGAAGCCGAAGGCTTCATGGTCACGGTGGTCGATACCGCCGGGGCGGCCCTCGATCAGGCCCGTGAGAACAACCCCTGCGCCGTCGTGCTCGACATGCTGCTGCCGGACGGCTCCGGGCTCGACGTCTGCCGCACGCTGCGGGACACCGGCCATATCGGCCCCATCCTCTTCCTGAGCGCCAAGGATGAGGTGCGCGACCGCGCCGAAGGCCTTTCGGCGGGAGCGGATGACTACATCGTCAAGCCCTTCCAGTTCGATGAGCTCGTTGCCCGCCTCAGAACCCATCTGCTGCGGCGCCTGGGCGCTCCCGACGGCGAGCGCTTGATCGCCGGGCGCCTGATCCTCGACCTCAACATCCGCCAGGCGCATTTCGGCGAAATCCGCGTTCGGCTGACGCAGCGCGAGGCGGAGCTCCTCGCCATGCTGATGCGGGAGGCGAATCGGCCGATCTCGCGCGGCGAGATCTTCGACCGGCTGTGGGCGACCCAGGGAGGAGCCTCGCTCAATGTGGTCGATGTCTATGTCGGCTACCTGCGCGGCAAGCTCGCCGACATCACGCGGGCCAGCGGACCGGCCATCGTCACCGTGCGGGGGCGCGGCTTCATGCTCGACCTGTCGCACGGGTCGACCCCGCATTGACGGACATCAGGGGCTAGCCTCAGGGCGGCGGGACAGCCGCGGGGCTTGGCACCTCCCGGATGCCTGCCCTTCGCGGCATTCGGCAGAGCTCGGCAAACGGGTCTTCTCAGATCTTCCTTAGAATAGAATGATTGTTTCCGCTCCATCTGGCAGTATGTTTACTTGTCTCGACAATACGAATGCTGGGAGAGGAGCACGTCCATGAGAGCATTTCCCGTTTTGGGGGGCCTTGCCCTCGCGATTCTGGTCGTCGGCAGCGCATCCGCGGCCAAGAACAGCAACCGCGTGGAAGCCAATGCCTCGCCGGACGCCGCATGGGCGGCCGTCGGCGACTTCTGCGGCGTGAAGAATTGGCATCCAGCCATTGCCGACTGCGTCTTGTCGCGGGACAACGGCGCCGAAATTCGCACGCTGACCACCAAGGACGGCGGCAAATTCGTCGAGAAGCTGGTGAAGTGGGACGACAAGAACCACTCCTACACCTATGAAATCCTTGAAAGTCCACTGCCGGTCACAAGCTACGTCTCGACCTTCAAGGTGGAGGAGGACGACGAGCCGGGCAAGGTGGCGATCATCTGGTCGGCCGAGTTCGAGCCCAAGGGCGCAACCGAGCGCGAGGCAAGAGCCAAGGTCGGCGAGGTCTATGTCGCGGGGCTCCTCGGTCTGAAGTCCAAGCTCCCGAAGAAGTGACAGGCCCTGGCGCGGCTCCGCCCGCGCTTACCCGGCCTTGATCGCAGTGGAAACCTATGCGCGCCCAATGCTCCGGCGTGTCATTGGGCCTTTGCATGTCCCGTCCGGGGTAAACGAGGCGCCGATCCGCGCGTCAAAATGGCCGGGGAACGCAAACGCTTCGGGGATGATTTAGATCTTGTTCTCGGGCAAAAGCGGCCTATAGTAATAGGGATCGTGCTCGATAGCATAGACGATCAACTGCTTATGATTTTCTTATCAGAGAAGACCATAAGCAATCATGAGGATGAGGAGGAAATCTCATGCGCTGGCAAGCTCCGGTCATTCGTGAAATCTGCGTTGGCATGGAAGTGACAGGCTACCTTCCGTCGGAAATCTGATCCGAAGGAGAAGGAGCACGGGCGGCGTTCTCCCGCGTGGAGTGAAACCGTGAGAGCGATCGTCCTTGGTTCGGCAGCCGGGGGTGGCGTTCCTCAATGGAACTGCCGCTGCCCGGTTTGTCGTTTGGCCTGGGCCGGCGATGCCCGGGTTCGATGGCGCACCCAATCGAGCTTGGCGGTGAGCGTCGACGGGAAGGACTGGCTCCTCCTGAACGCCTCGCCCGACATTCGCCAACAGATTGCGGCGACGCCTGCCCTCCACCCCCAGGAGGGCGCCCGACATTCGCCGATTGCGGCGGTGCTCGTGACGAATGGCGACGTGGACCATGTCGCAGGGCTTCTGGGATTGCGCGAGAAGCAGCCTCTCGTGCTCCACGGGACGGCGGAGGTGCTCCAGTCGATCGCCGACAACCGCATCTTCGACGTCATGGATCGCGATGTCGTTCGGCGGCAACCGGTGGTTCTCGGCCGGGACTTCTCACCTCTGCCGGGTCTCGTCGCCAGGCTCGTTGCGGTGCCCGGCAAGGTGCCGCTCTGGCAAGAGAATGGTGAACCGGCGATCGGTGCCGCCACCGAGACGACGGTCGGTGTCCTCTTATCGGCGAGCGGCCGGCGCATCGCCTATATTCCAGGCTGCGCGGCGGTGACGCCGGAGGTGAAGCAGGCAATCGCCGGTGTGGATCTGCTGCTTTTCGACGGCACATTGTGGCGCGACGACGAAATGGTCCAAGCTGGGCTTGGAACGAAAACGGGCAAGCGCATGGGGCATCTCTCCATATCCGGGCCGGAGGGATCCATGGCCGCGCTCGCGGATGTGCCGGTCGGCCGGCGCGTCTTCGTCCATATCAACAATACGAATGCGGCTCTCATCGATGGGTCCGCCGAGCGAGGCGCCATCGAGGAGGCCGGCTGGGCCATCGCCCATGATGGAATGGCCTTTACGCTCTGAGAGTCGCCAAGACTGTCGCATGTCCGGGGATATCGAGATCGAGATGACCGCACTGCTCTCCCCCGCCGAACTGGAACAGGCGCTCCGCGACATCGGCGCGCGGCGCTACCACAACCTGCATCCGTTCCATAAGCTCCTGCACGGCGGGCAGCTGAGCCGCGACCAGGTGCGCGCCTGGGCGCTCAATCGCTACTATTACCAGGCGATGATCCCGATCAAGGACGCGACCATCTTGGCCCGCATGCACGACCCGGAGCTGAGGCGGATCTGGCGGCAGCGGATCCTCGACCACGACGGCGAGAGCGCCGGCGACGGCGGCATCGAGCGCTGGCTCAAGCTGACCGATGGGCTCGACCTGCCCCGCTCCTATGTCACGTCGACGCGCGGCCTGTTGCCCGGCACGCGCTTCGCCGTCGAGGCCTATGTGCATTTCGTGCGCGACCGATCGCTGCTCGAAGCGATCGCGTCTTCGCTGACGGAGCTCTTCAGCCCGAATATCATTTCGGAGCGCGTCGCCGGCATGCTCGCCGGCTATGACTTCGTCTCCAAGGAGACGCTGGCCTATTTCGACAAGCGTCTCAGCCAGGCGCCGCGCGACGCCGATTTCGCTCTCGACTATGTGAAAGAGCATGCCCGGACGGCGCCGGAACAACAGACCGTGCTCGGGGCTCTCACCTTCAAATGCAACGTGCTGTGGGTGCAGCTCGACGCGCTGTACCACGCCTATGTCAACCCCGGCCATGTGCCGCCGGGCGCATGGACCCCGGGCGCGGAGGTGGAGGGATGACGGGGCTTGCCCTCTCGGATGTGCCGCGCCTGCCGCGCGGGGTGCGATTGCGCTATGATGAAACGCGTGAGCGGCATGTGTTGCTCGCGCCCGAACGGGCCTTCGAGATCGACGATATCGCCGCCGCCGTGCTGGGCGCGGTCGACGGCCAGCGGACGGTCAGCCAAGTCGTCGATGCTCTGGCCGCCCAGTTCGACGAGAAGCGCGAGATCATCGAGGCCGATGTCGTCGCCATGCTCGACGATCTGCTGAACAAGAGGGTGCTGGAACGATGAACGCGCCCATGCCAACGGCCATGCCGACCACCACGCCCGTCACCATGCCGATCGGCCTCTTGGCCGAGCTCACGCATCGCTGCCCGCTACACTGCCCCTATTGCTCGAACCCGCTGGAGCTCGACCGCCGCTCGGCGGAGCTCGACACGGAGACATGGGCGCGCGTTTTCGACGAGGCGGCGTCCATGGGTGTTCTGCACGTGCATCTGTCGGGCGGCGAGCCGACGGCGCGAGCCGATATCGTTGACATCACCGGCCATTGTGCCCGGCTCGGGCTCTATACCAATCTCATCACCGCCGGCGTCGGCGCCGCGCTCGGCAAGCTCGACGCCTTGGCGGAGGCCGGCCTCGACCATGTGCAACTGTCGATCCAGGCTGCGGATGCCGCCAATGCCGAGCGCATCGGCGGGCTTCCGCGCGCACAGGCGGCGAAATTCGCCTTCGCGGAACGCGTCGTGGCGCTCGGCCTGCCCCTGACGCTCAACGCCGTCATCCATCGCGGAAATGTGCACGAGGTGCCGGCGATCATCGATCTCGCGGTGGCCATGGGCGCGCGGCGTCTCGAGGTGGCGCATACGCAATATTACGGCTGGGCCTATGTGAACCGGGCATCGCTGATGCCGACGCGAGCCCAGATGGACGAGAGCATCGCGGTTGTCGAGAGTGCGCGCGAGCGTCTGAAGGGCCAGCTCGTGATCGACATGGTGCTGCCCGACTACTATAGCCGCTTTCCGAAGCCCTGTGCCGGCGGCTGGGGGCGCAGGACGCTCAATGTCACGCCTTCCGGCAAGGTGCTGCCCTGCCATGCGGCGGAAACCATCCCGGGCCTTACCTTCTGGTCGGTGCGCGACGCCTCGCTCGCCGACATCTGGTTGAAATCGCCGGCCTTCAACGCCTATCGCGGCACGGAGTGGATGCCCGAGCTCTGCCGCAGCTGCGAGCGCAAGGAGATCGACTGGGGCGGCTGCCGCTGCCAGGCGCTGGCGCTCACCGGCGATGCGGCCGCCACCGATCCGGCCTGCCACAAGTCGCCGCTCCATGAACGCATGCAGGAGCTCGCGCGGGCGGAATCGGAAAGCAGCGAACCCACTCCCTATCGCTATCGCACCATGTCCGCCCCTCATTCCGCAGAGGCCCTCGTTCCATGATGCCTGTCTGGTCCCGTGCTGTTGCTCTTGCTGTCCTCCTTGGCGCGACGCCGGCTTATGCCGCCCCGGGTGATATCCCCAAGCTGGACGCCGCTAAGCCGGATGCCGCGACCCTCTTGTTCGAGACGCCACAGCTCACGACGACCAAGCCAAACGATACACTCGTCTACGACTACAAGCAGACGAACACCAATCCACAGCTCTTCGGGCCGGACGTTACGGACAGCATCCGCCTGACGGTGGATTCGAGCGCGAAACCGGATGCGCGCACCGTCCGGGCTCAGCTCTTCACGGGGCCGCGCCACCGCGCTGCGGGTCCCTTCGAGAATGTAACGGGCAACCCTGTCTTGTCCCTGTTCCTCGAGCAGCATGTACAGGCGCTCGCCCAGCAGCTGCACGCCAATCCGCGTTACCTCAAGAACGCCATCCGGGCTGCTCTGCGCGACAAGGCCGACGTCACCGCGACAGAGGTCACGATCGCCGGCCGGACGCTTCCCGGGTGGCGGGTACGGATCACACCCTTCGTGGCAGACCCGAACAAGGCGCGCATGGCCGGATTGGACGGGCTCGCTTATGAATTCACCGTTGCCGACGGAGTGCCCGGCGACATCGCCGAAATTCGGGTCAGCGCACCCGGCGGCAATGGAAAGAACCTCTTCGAGGAGACGCTGACCTATGATCCGACGGCTTCCTGAGGCAGCCTGCGTCGCCCTCGCCGCTGCGCTGTTCGCCGCCCTTCCCTCCGCACGCGCTGCCGATGGGGCTGATGTCAACGACTATCCCACAGTTGCCCGCGCCGACTATGTATTCACCTGCATGGCCGCCAATGGGCAGACGCACCAGGCGCTCGATCGCTGCTCGTGCTCCATCGATACGATTGCGTCGATCCTTCCCTACGACCGCTATGTGCAGGCCGAAACCATCCTCCGCATGCGTAACAGCATCGGCCAGGGCGCGGCGACCTTCCGCAGCACCAAGGAATTCGACGACACCGTCGCGGAGCTGAGACGCGCGCAGGCCGAAGCGGAGATACTCTGCTTCAAATAAGCCAAGCGCGCTGCGGCGCAGAGGGCTGGCTTAGGCCTATTGTCGACTGGACAGAGAGCGCGTTCGGGCTCATGGCCCGCGGTGGATGCAATGGAGACGACCGGAATGCCCTCCCCGGCAAGCGACATTCTCTCGGACCTCGGTCGACGAACGCTCGTTATGGGCATTCTCAATCTGACGCCGGATTCCTTTTCCGACGGCGGGTTGTTCAATGCGCCGGCGATCGCGCTGGAGCGGGCGCGTGCGCTGGTGACCGACGGCGCCGACATTCTCGATATCGGCGGCGAATCGACCCGCCCCGGCGCAACGGAAGTCTCCCCGGAAGAGGAGATGCGGCGCGTGCTGCCCGTTCTCACCGAGATCGCGCGGGCCGTCCAGGTGCCGATCTCGATCGACACCTACAAGGCCTCGACCGCGCGGGCGGCGCTGGAAGCCGGCGCCCGCATCGTCAACGACGTCTGGGGATTGCAGCGCGAGCCGGAGATCGCGGATGTGGTTGCGCAGTTCGGCGTGCCGGTGGTCGTCATGCACAACCGTCGAGAGGTCGATGCGAGCCTCGACATCATCGACGAGATGCGCGGCTTCTTCGACAAGACATTGGACATCGCCAGCAGGGCCGGCATTCCGGAGCGTCACATCATCCTCGACCCCGGCATCGGCTTCGGCAAATCACGGGCGCAGAACCTCGCCGCGCTCGGACGCCTCGACGAATTGAAGGCCTTGGGCTTTCCCGTCCTCATCGGCACGTCACGCAAGTCGCTCATCGGCTCGGTGGTCGACCGGCCGCCACAGGAGCGGCTCGCGGGTACCATCGCGAGCAATGTGCTCGCCGTGGCGGCCGGCGCCGACATCGTGCGCGTGCACGACGTGCGCGAGCATGTCGATGCCTGCCGCGTCACCCGCGCCATACTGGATCATCGGGCATGAGTGATCACATCTTCGTTCAACGCATCGCGATCTATGCCTATCACGGGCTCAACCCGGAGGAGGAAAAGCTCGGCCAGCGCTTTTTCGTGTCGCTCGATTGTGAGCTCGACACCTCCACGGCCGGCCGCAACGACGACTGGAACAGCACGGTTTGCTACGGCCAGATGACCGAGGTCGTGACGCGGCTCGGCACCAATGGGCGCTTCCACATCATCGAGGCCCTGGCAGAGGCGGTCGCGCAGGAACTCCTGGCGCGTTTCCCGCGGCTCGAGCAGGTCAGCGTCGAGGTGGAGAAACCTTCCGCGCCCGTTCCCGCCATCATCGACGGCGTGTCCGTGCGGATCACGCGCCGGCGCCATGGCTGACGCCTATCTCAGCCTCGGCAGCAACCTCGGTGACAAGCGTGCCATGATCGCACGGGCCGTCGAACGGCTCGGTGCGGCCGGCGTCGCCGTCATCGCGCGATCAAGCGATTATCGGACGCCGCCCTGGGGCGACGAGGACCAGGACTGGTTCGTCAATGCCTGCGTGAAGGTGCGCACGGACCTCTCGCCGCATGACCTGCTGACGCTCTGCCTCGCCGTCGAACGCGACCTCGGGCGCGTGCGCACGCGCAAATGGGGGCCGCGCACGATCGATATCGATCTTCTCGTCTATGACGGCGTGCAGATGGCGTCCGGCGATCTCGTGCTGCCGCATCCCCGCATCGCCGAGCGCGCCTTCGTCCTGCAGCCGCTGGCGGAGATCGCGCCCGATCTGGAGATCACGGGGCGCAGGATCTCCGCGATGCTGCAGGGTCTTGATGCAATGGGCATCGAACGGCTTCCAAGCCGGGATCCGCCACCTTCGTCGTGACTATGGCGAGACGCGGCTGTGATTACGTTCTGGAAGCTGAACAAGGAGGCGAAGAGCCTCAATGCATCTATAGCCGGCAAAAGAAGGATTACTGGGCCTTGCCGCTCTCGGCGGGCGTGGCAACCGAGATGAGCTTGCCTCTGAAGTCGAGCAGCGGCACGCCATAGCTCGCGAGCACGCGGTTGAAATCGGCCTGGCGCTTGGCAATGACCCCGTTCAGCTTGTGTTTCCAGTCGTCCTCCTCCGGTCGAATTCCGAAAGTGATGCGGAAACTGAGGGGCGGCCGACCGGTTTCCTCAACGAGGGGAATAACCTTGAGCGGCACGCCGGCCTTCTTCGCGAAATAGCCGCCGATCGGTCCCCAGAGCAATGCGCCATCGATCTCACCGGAGGCCAGATCGGCGATCATATCCTCGCCCGGAGACTGGAAGCGACGCTCGACCAGAAGCGCATAGCTCTTCGCGTCCTTTATCAGCCCCTGCTCCATCAGGTGATCGACCGGGGGCGTGGCGGCAACGACACCGAGCCGATGTCCCTTGAGACGTGGATCGTCGAGGCGCGTCACATCGGCCAAGGGTCCGTCCGCCTTCACGACGAGGACATAGACCGAACTGTAGTAGGGGTTTGTATGCTGCACCGGGTCGGCGCCGGCGGCATAGCCGATAATGACGTCGCAAAGCCCGGTCTGGAGCGTGTTGCGGGCAAAGCCCGGACCCTGGGACAGCCAGAAATAGCGGACGGGAACCTTCAATTCGTCGGCAACGATGTCGGCGATCTTATTTTCGAAACCTTCAGCCTGCCGGTTCGAGAAGGGCATATTGGCCGGATCGGCGCAAACCCTGAAGGCATCCCTCGCCACCAGGTCCGGCATGGTCTGCGCCGCCGCCGGGAAAACGACACCGTCGGCGGCCGCCAGAGCGAGCAAGCCGGCCACGAAGGCTGCTTTGCGCGATCGCCTATCCGCCAAGACAGGCATCCTCGGCCTCTCTGGCGCTGGGTGGCTTGTCGTCGTGCTTGGCGGGGCGCCCGCGCGCCAGTCCACCAACGGCGCGCGCCTTCAGATAGACGTAGATGTCGTCGAGGTAGCACATGACGTTCTTGTTCGTGCCGAAGGCCGGCATCACGTTCTCGCTGCCCGTGTTGACGTTCTGCCGTCCCTGGACCACGACCTCGGTGAATTGCTCATAGGTCATCGTCTTGAGCGATTCGGCCAAGGCTGGAGCATAGGTCGAGCCGGCCCCATCTGGCCCGTGGCAGACGTGGCACTCGGCATGGTAGCGGCGGAATCCGGAATAGGTATACCAATCCACAGTACCGTCAGGCTTGATATTGAAGGTCGGCGCGCCATCAGCGTCAAAATACTTGCCGTCTTGTTCGCTGGCCGGCTTTGCCGCGCTTTCCGCCGGCTTTGCCGCACCATCGGCCGGTTGCGCCGGTTGTTGGGCCATGGCGACCGTGGTCAGACTTCCCGCCAGAAACAGGAAGGACGCCAGGCCCAGAGCCATGCGATGTGATCCGAGAGAAAAAGACAACACAGGTCCTCCGGGGAAATCGAGAGTTTTCGCTGAAGGCGCCGCCGTCGGTCTGAGGGCGTCCTCTCGCCGTTCAGCCTGGATCACAAAGAGGCCAGCGCGAAGCGCGCTTCGCGCTGGCCATCTCGCGGTCCCGCCAGAACTTGCGGGCTCACACGGCCGTCACGGGATGGCGAAGACCGTCAGCTGCCCCCCCAGAGCAGTGTAGTCGTTCAGAGCAGCATAGCCGCCCACCGCGCCGAGACCGGCGTTGGGATCCGTCAAGCCTGCCGCGAGACCGATGCCGGCCCAGCCGCCAACACCCGAGAGGACAGCAACATACTGCTTGCCCTTGTGCGTGTAGGTCATGACGTTGCCGATGATGCCCGACGGAGTCTTGAACTTGTAGAGTTCCTTGCCCGTCTTGGCATCGACCGCCTTCAGATAGCCCTCGAGAGTGCCGTAGAAGACGATGTCACCCGCGGTCGCCAGAGCGCCGGACCACACGGAGAACCTCTCCGGAAGCGACCAGACGATCTTGCCCTCACGCGCGTCCCACGCGATGAAGTTACCCATGTTGCCGTTGCCGCCAGGCGCGGCATACATGGAAAGCGTGGCACCGACATAGGGCTGCCCCGGTGTATAGCTCACGCGGAACGGCTCGTAGTCCATGCAGACGTGATTCGTCGGCACGTAGAACAGGCCGGTCTTGGGCGAGAAGGACGCAGGCTGCTGGTCCTTGGTGCCGAGAGCCGCCGGGCAAATGCCCTTCGTATTCACGTCTTCGCCGTTCTGCTCGGTTGAATACTTGGCATCGACGATCGGCCGGCCATAGGTCTTGCTGTTCTTGTCCATATCGACCTTGCTGGCCCAGTTGACAGCAGGATCGTATTTTTCGGCGACGAGCAATTCGCCGGTCGCGCGGTCGAGTGTATAGCCGAAGCCGTTACGATCGAAATGAACCAGCAAGGGACGCTGCTGGCCCTGGATTTCCTGGTCGACCAGCATCATTTCGTTGACGCCGTCGTAGTCCCACTCGTCATGGGGGGTCATCTGGTAGACCCACTTCGCCATGCCCGTGTCGGGGTCACGTGCGAAGATCGTCATCGACCACTTGTTGTCGCCCGGGCGCTGCTTCGGGTTCCAGGTCGACGGGTTGCCAGTGCCGTAATAAACCAGGTTCTGCTGCGGATCGTAGGAATACCAGCCCCAGGTGCAGCCGCCGCCGGTCTGCCACTGGTCGCCCTGCCAGGTCTTCAGCGAGGAATCCTTGCCGATCGGCTTTCCGAGCTCGGTCGTTTTCTCGGGATCGATGAGGAGTTCACTGTCGGGCCCTGTCGAATAAGCGCGCCAGATGCGTTTGCCGGTCTTGATGTCGTAGGCCGTCACGTGACAGCGCACGCCATATTCACCGCCAGAGATGCCGACGAGGAGCTTGTCCTTCACCGGCAGCACGGTGGCCGTGTTCGTCTCACCCTTCTTGGGATCGCCATTGACCACCGTCCAGGCGACTTTGCCCGTCTTGGCGTCGAGAGCCACCAGCGTGGTATCAGCCTGATGCAGGAAGACCATCCCGTCCGCATAGGCGAGGCCGCGATTGACCGTGTCGCAGCACATGACGGGAATGACGCTCGGATCCTGACGGGGCTCGTACTTCCAGATGATACGGCCGTCGTCGTTAAGATCGAGCGCGTAGACGATGTTCGGGAACGGCGTATGGACATACATTACATCGCCGATGACCAGCGGTGAGCCTTCATGGCCACGAAGAACGCCGGTCGAAAACGTCCAGGTCGGCGTGAGCTTGCCGACGTTGCTGGCGTTGATCTGGTCAAGCTTCGAATAACGTGTGTTGGCGTAATCCCCTGTCTGGATGACCCATTGGTTTGGGTCTTGAATCATCTTCTGCAGCTCGTCATTGGCGTGCGCGGGCAAGGCCCAGGCAACGACCAATGACAGAGCAGCCCACAGTCCGGTCTTTTTCATCAGGGCTTCCTCCGAATGGGTATAGCGCCCCACGCCGGACAACCGACGTCATGGCACAACTAGCACCCGCTCTTTTCGCCTTGGGGACACCGCTTCTCTTCGGCAGCGTGTCACGACCGGCGTTTGCGCCCTTTAAGCCATGCGGCGACTGGCGTCGCGCTGGCCTACGAACCGAACCCCGCTTTCCCCGTGCGGAGCCGTTGAAGCCGAAGATTACCGAGATGCTAGGCAAAGTCTGCGGCTTACGCAATATCCATCTCGCGTTATCTTTTACTTCGCAATTGCAGCATGAAGCCCGATAACTGTTTGCGTCGCAACAAAATCGCGCCATTAACCGTAATTGATCAACCTCCGCCCGGATACAGCGCAGCTGAAGGTTAGAACCACGTCAACGGAGACCGAGCGGCAGTCTTCATATTATTATCTTATGAAGAATTATGAGTTGTTGAAAGCTCTTCTAATCCAGCCCATCATCCCTTCGCGTTCACGGTGTTAGCCGAGCGCGCGGAGCGAATTTGACGCGTGAGTTCCGTCGCCCTCAGGCGTGCGGTCACACTCAAGTTCTGAAGGTCCACGCGCTTGATGGAGTCGTCATTGGTCCATTTGATTCCGACGATGACTCATCGGCAGCAGCGGGAGGCAGATGCCGGGGTGGGACCGCTAGCCGCGCGACACCAGCCAGCGGGCAAGGACCGCCAAGCGCCCGGTCAAGAGGCGGTCGATCCAGAGCGGAGCAACGATTGGTGAGGATGACGCCACTGCTGACGCGACGGGACATGCTCCTGTTCGGCGCCGGGCTGGCCTTTGCCGGGT
The DNA here is from genome assembly GCF_042666455.1 of Chelatococcus sp. GCM10030263. Taxonomy (NCBI): domain Bacteria; kingdom Pseudomonadati; phylum Pseudomonadota; class Alphaproteobacteria; order Hyphomicrobiales; family Chelatococcaceae; genus Chelatococcus; species Chelatococcus sp. GCM10030263. Next base: position 622,639 of record NZ_JBHTDB010000016.1, read on the forward strand.
CGGGCCGGGCCCGCGCGGCCTCGCCCATCGGGATCAAGGTCGGCGTCCTTCAGTTCGGCACGGTGAGTTGGGAGATCGAGGCGATTCGGAAGAATGGTCTCGATGCCGAGCACGGCATCCGCGTCGAGGCCGTCCCGCTCGCCTCGAACGAAGCGGCGCGCATTGCCTTCCAGGCGGGAAATGTCGACACCATCGTTACCGATCTGCTCCTGGCGGCGCGGCTACGTGCCGAAGGGATGAAGGTAGTCTATCTGCCCTTTTCGGCAAGCGAAGGCGCGCTCATGGTGCCGCCGGCTTCATCCATAACCGGCGTCGCCGACCTGGCGGGCAAGAAGATCGGCGTTGCCGGGGGAGCGCTCGACAAGAGCTGGCTGCTGCTGCAGGCCTATGCCAAACGCGAGGCAAAGATCGATCTCGCATCGAGCGCCGATCCGGTCTTCGGCGCCCCTCCCCTGCTCGCCGAAAAGCTGCGGTCGGGCGAATTCGATGCGGCGCTCCTCTACTGGAATTATTGTGCAAGACTGGAGCCCGCGGGTTTTCGCAAACTGATCGGGGTCGACCGTCTCACCACCGCCTTCGGCGCCCAGGGGCAAGTGGCGCTTCTGGGCTACATCTTTAGCGAGGATTTCGTCGCGCGGCGGGCGCAGGCTCTGGAGGCTTTCGCCGCCGCTTCGGCCCAGGCCAAGCAGCTCTTGGCGAGATCCGACGCGGCTTGGGACGGCGTCCGCCCGCTCATGCGCGTCGACGACGACGACACCTTCGCGGCGATGCGGCGTGGTTTCATCGAGGGCATCCCCAGCCGCCCCATGGCCGAAGAGCAGGCGGATGCGGCGCGGGTCTATGCGGTTCTCGCCGATCTCGGCGGCGATCGCCTCATCGGGCCGGCGAAGAGCTTGCCCGCCGGGCTCTACTGGGAAGGACGGGCGGATGGACCGTAGTCCGTCGCGCGCCACGGGCATCGGCCTGCAGCTCGGATCGGTCGTCGCGTTCATCGCCGTCTGGCAGATCGGAGCGATGATCGCCGCATCGCGCGTTCTGCCGTCCCCGCTGGAGATCGCCGGCTTCATTGCCGAAGAGACCCGACGCGGCGATCTCATCAGCAATGTGGGGATCACGCTCTGGCGCGTGGCCGCATCCTTCACCATTGCGATGGCGGTCGGATCGGCGATCGGGGTGGCGCTGGGGCGTTCGCGCGGCGCGGACCGTGCCTTCGGCCCCTGGGTGCTCGTGCTGCTCAACACGCCGGCGCTCGTCATCACCGTGCTCTGTTATATCTGGCTGGGGCTCAACGATGCCGCCGCCATCCTGGCGGTTGCGCTCAACAAGATGCCGAACACGGCGGTCACCTTGCGCGAGGGCGCGCGATCGCTCGACCCCGGCCTCGACGAAATGAGCCGCGCTTATCGCTTCTCCCGGATCACCTGGTTGCTCCATGTCGCCGTGCCGCAACTCGCCCCCTATGTCGCGGCCGCGAGCCGCTCGGGCCTCGGGCTCGTGTGGAAGATCGTGCTGGTCGTCGAACTGCTCGGCCGGCCGAACGGTGTCGGCTACGCCATATCGCTCTATTTCCAGCTGTTCGATGTCCGGGCGGTCATCGGCTATGCGGTGGCCTTTGCCGCGGTGATGCTCGCCATCGAATTCTTCGTCCTGCAACCCATCGAGAACCATGTCCGGCGCTGGCGTCTCGCAACCGCTTGAAATTGCGATCACCCGCAAGCGCTATCGCCGGCCCGACGGGGCGGAGGTGGAGGCGGTGCGCGATCTCGCTTTCACGCTGGAGCCGGGCTCCTTCACCTGCATGATCGGGCCGTCGGGCTGCGGCAAGACGACGACCTTACGCATCCTGCTCGGGCTCGATCGCGATTTCGAGGGTCATATTCGCCCCTCACCGGATGCGCTCACCATCGGCATCGCCTTTCAGGAACCTCGGCTGCTGCCCTGGCGCTCGGTCGAGCAAAACGTGCGCCTGGCACTCCCCGCCGGCAGTCGCGAGAAATCGCTCGACTCGCTGTTCGAGGCGCTCGGTCTCTCGGAATGGCGCGGCCAATACCCCGGCGAACTCTCGCTCGGGCTCGCCCGCCGCGCCTCGCTCGCCCGGGCGCTGGCGGTGGAACCTGAGCTACTGGTGCTCGACGAGCCCTTCGTCTCCCTCGACGACCATGCCGCGGCGGAGCTGCGGTCCGTGCTGGTCGCGTCCATCGCGCCGTCCGGCGTGACCGTGCTCATGGTCACGCACAATCTCCGCGAGGCGCTCGAGCTCGCCGACCGGCTCATCTTCCTGACGCCCCGCCCGGCGCGCGTGCTCGGGGAGACGCGCCTCGGGGAGACGCGCGAGCAGCGCTCCGGCGCGTGGATCGAAAGCTGGCGCGGCAAGCTGGCTGCGCAGTTTCCAAGCGTGGTGGCGCAATGACGGCATGGGGTGATGCAAAGGGTCCTCATCGTCCGCCCGTGGATGCGCGGCCATCGGACGCGTTTTTCTTCCGCGCCACAATGATAGGTGGTTATCGGGACGAGCGGGCAATCAGCCCAAAGAAACCGGGGAGGAGAACCCGAATTCCCGCAGGTCGTGCGACTCACGGCGCGGTGCTGCGGACAGATCTATGTTCCAAGGAGAAGAATGACATGAAGCATATGGTTTTCGCGACCCTGGCCCTGTTTGCGCTCGCGGCTCCAGCCCAAGCGCAAGACGCTGCGGCGGGCGAAAAGCTCTTCTTGCGATGCAAGGCCTGCCACCAGATCGGCGAGAACGCGAAAAACGTCCTCGGGCCGGAGCTCAACGGCGTCGTCGGCCGCAAGGCCGCGTCCGTCGAGGGCTATTCCTATTCAAAAGGCCTGTCCGGGGCAGACTTCAACTGGGATGAGGCCAAGCTCACGGAATGGCTGCACAATCCCAAGAAGATGATTCCCGGCACGAAGATGATCTTCCCCGGCTTTCCCAAGGACCAGGACGTCAAGAACGTCATCGCTTACCTTGAGCAGTTCGGTCCAGACGGCAAGAAGAAGACGCCGTAAGCCATGCATCGGCAGGCGGATCGGCTTCGGCCGGTCCGCCGCTCACGCGACGGCGCCGTCCGCCGTGGATCCGCGCAACGCCGCGATATTGGCCGTATAGGCCGTGGCCGCGCCTTTGAACACGGCTGATCCCGCCACGAGCACGTCGGCTCCAGCCGCCACGCAGACCCGCGCCGTTTCGGCCGTGACGCCGCCGTCTACTTGCAGGTGGATGGGCCTTCCGCCGATCATGGCGCGCAGGCGCCGGATCTTTTCGAGCTGAGCGGGAATGAAGGCCTGCCCGCCGAAACCGGGATTGACCGTCATGACGAGCACGAGATCGAGCTTGTCGATGACATGCTCGATCACGCTCTCGGGTGTCGCCGGGCAGAGCGCGACGCCCGCCTTGATTCCGAGCGCACGGATTGCCTGCAGCGAGCGGTCGAGATGGGGACCGGCCTCCGCATGGACGGTGATGAGCTCTGCGCCCGCCTTGGCGAAGGCCTCCAGATAGGAGTCCGCGGGCGCGATCATCAGATGGACGTCGAAGAGCTTTGTCGTATGCGGCCTGAGCGCCCGCACGACATCCGGCCCGAAGGTGATGTTGGGCACAAAATGCCCATCCATCACGTCGAGATGGATCCAGTCGGCGCCGGCTCTATCGATCGCCCTCACCTCCTCCGCCAGGCGCGAGAAGTCGGCCGCCAGGATCGACGGGGCAACAAGCGGCAGGGTCATGCCCGAAGCTCCTGCAGCTGGCTCTCCTTCACCTCGCGGAAGACGCGGCTGGCCAGAATGTCCTCCGGCTCGATCGTCGTGAGTTCCTCGGCCGTCACCACCCGGCCCTTGAGGTCGCCGACGAGGCGATTGGCTTGTCTCAGCCGCGCGCGGTCGAGGGCGTTGCGGATGGAGCGGGCATTGGCAAAATGCGGCTGCTCCCGGCGGGCGCCGATATAGCGCGTCAAGGCCTCTCGCGCCGCGGCGCTGAGGCGGTAGTTCTGGTTGGCCAGGATCTTCTCGCCGATGTGAAGAAGCTCGCCATTGTCGTAATCGGGAAAATCGACGTGGTGGGCGATGCGCGAACGAAAGCCCGGATTGGACGTGAAGAACCGCTCCATGCGGTCGGCATAGCCGGCGAGGATGACGACGAGATCGTCGCGCTGGCTCTCCATGACCTGCAGCAGGATTTCGATCGCCTCCTGGCCATAGTCGCGCTCGTTCTCGGGCCGGTAGAGATAGTAGGCCTCATCGATGAAGAGCACGCCGCCCATGGCCTTTTTCAGGATCTCCTTCGTCTTGGGCGCGGTGTGGCCGATATATTGGCCGACGAGGTCGTCGCGTGTCACCGAAACGAGATGGCCACGGCGGACGAAGCCGAGCCGGTGCAGGATGTCGGCCATTCTCAGCGCGACGGTCGTCTTGCCGGTGCCGGGATTGCCGGTGAAGGACATGTGCAAGGTGGGCGGCTCGCTGGCGAGGCCGAGCTTGCGCCGCGCGCGCTCCACGAGCAGGAGCGCGGCAATCTCGCGAATGCGCGTTTTCACGGGCTTCAGGCCGACGAGCTCCTCGTCGAGACGGCCGAGCACCTCCTCGATGCCGAGTTCGGCGAGTTCCTCGCGCAAATCGATGCTGGCCAGCTGAACTGGCGCCTGATCGGTCATGGCTGTCATGGTCGAATCCCTGCCTCCGGGGAAAAAATCCGGCGCCCTCCGGCGCCGGATCAAGTGGCCGGCCGTCTCACATGCGGCCGGCAGGGAGGAACGCTCACGCCGGCGTGTAACGCTGCCCTTCCGGACGCTCGGCGGCATAGGAATGGGTGGTGTAGCGGATCTTTCGGCCGTCCACCTCCTGACGGGAGAGGCTGAAGCCCGGCTCCTCCTGCGGGCGGTTGACGAGGAAGGAGATCCGGAGCGATTCCCAGCCATGGCTCGCGTCGAATCCGGAGAGCCTGATGTAGCGGTCTCCGTAGACGCGCCGGCACTCGGCAAGCTCCATCATGACCGCTGCCGCGTCGCGAATCTCGAACATCGGCAGGCCCCACATCTCCCAAAATGTATTGCGGGGGTGGGGATCATCCGTGAACTCGATGTTCACGGCCCAGCCATTGTCGATGCAGTATTGAACTTGCGAACGGATCTGATCGTCGGTGAGATCCGGCAAAAATGAGAAACAACCTTGAGTGATGCGCATAGTGGTGATCCTTAGTAGTGTCCCGGTCGTGACCTCTCAGACCGCCACGCTGGCGGTCGGCACGAAGTCGGGCGAATCCGTCGAGGCGTAGTCGAAGGTCACGTCCTTCCAGATATCGAGCGCCTGACGCAGCGGCAGGCAGTGCTTGGCCGCGACCTGGAGGATGTCCGGGCCTTCCTTGGCGATGTTCCGCCCCTCGTTGCGGGCCAGAATCATAGCTTCGAGCGCCACGCGGTTGGCCGTCGCGCCGGCCTGGATGCCGAGCGGATGGCCGATCGTGCCGCCGCCGAACTGCAGCACCACATCCTCGCCGAGCAGGTCGAGAAGCTGATGCATCTGCCCGGCATGGATGCCGCCCGAGGCGACCGGCATCACCTTGCGCAAGGACGCCCACTGCTGGTCGAAGAAGATGCCGTTCTCCAGCCGCTGCGGATTGAAGTCCTCGCGACAGATGTCGTAGTAGCCCCGCGTCGTGTTGGGGTCGCCTTCGAGCTTGCCGACGACGGTCCCCGCATGGATATGGTCGACACCGGCGAGCCGCATCCATTTCGCGATCACGCGGAACGACACACCATGCGTCTTCTGGCGGGTATAGGTGCCGTGGCCGGCGCGATGGAGGTGCAGGATCATGTCGTTCCTGCGCGCCCATTTGCCCATGGATTGGATGGCCGTGTAGCCGATCACGAGGTCGATCATGATGATGGCAGAGCCGAGCTCCTTGGCGAATTCGGCGCGCTCGTACATGTCCTCCATGGTGCCGGCGGTGACATTGAGATAGGTGCCCTTCACCTCGCCGGTCGCTGCCTGCGCGCGGTTCACCGCCTCCATGCAGTAGAGGAAGCGGTCGCGCCAATGCATGAAGGGCTGCGAGTTGATGTTCTCGTCGTCCTTGGTGAAGTCGAGCCCGCCCTTCAGCGCCTCGTAGACGACCCGGCCGTAGTTGCGGCCGGAGAGCCCGAGCTTCGGCTTCACCGTCGCGCCGAGGAGCGGCCGGCCGAACTTGTCGAGGCGCTCGCGCTCCACGACGATGCCTGTCGGCGGGCCGTCATAGGTCTTCACATAGGCCACGGGGAAACGCATGTCCTCGAGCCGCAGCGCCTTCAGCGGCTTGAAGCCGAAGACATTGCCGATGATCGAGGCCGAGAGATTGGCGATCGAGCCCGGTTCGAACAGGTCGAGGTCATAGGCGATATAGGCGAAGTAGGAGCCGGGCGCGTTCGGCACGGGATCGACCCGGTAGCACTTCGCGCGATACTTCTCGCAGGCGGTCAGCCGGTCCGTCCACACCACCGTCCAGGTGGCGGTCGAGCTCTCACCGGCGACGGCGGCGGCGGCCTCGATCGGGTCGACCCCGTCCTGCGGCGTCACCCGGAAGAGGGCGATGACGTCCGTGTCCTTCGGGTCGTAGTCGGGCTCCCAGTAGCCCATCTTGCGATATTCGAGCACGCCGGCCTTGTAGCGGTCCTTGCCGCGCACCGTCGCCGCCTTGGTGTCCATGGTCTGTACATTCGCATTCATGGTGCTCTCCTCGGGAGCTGGTCGTATCTGAAACAGGCAACCGGGATCCTCCCCGCAGGCGAGGGTTCTCCGCGTGAGCGGAAAGCTGGGTCCGGGCGCGTATTGCGTGCCCCACCGTCTCGGCCTCTGGGCCGATCCACCCTCACCTGCGGGAGGGATCGAGGCGGAGCGTCGCTAGTTCATCATCAAGCGGCGCGGCTCACCGCGATGGCGGGGTCGAGCGCGCCGCTTCGGTATCGCTTGGCCATGTCGGCGAGCGACACGACCTTGATCGTCGCCGCCTGCCCGGCGGTGCCGAACTGCTCGTAACGCTCCCGGCAGAGCTTCTTCAGCTCGTCCATGGACGGCTGCAGGAACTTCCGCGGGTCGAATTCGCCAGGCTTCTCGCTGGCGATGCGGCGGATCTCGGCGGCCATCGCGAGCCGGCAGTCGGTGTCGATATTGACCTTGCGCACGCCGTGGCGGATGCCGAGCTGGATTTCCTCGACCGGCACGCCCCAGGTCTTCGGCATCTCGCCGCCGAAGCGATTGAAGCGCTCCTGCAGCGCCTCCGGCACGGACGAAGAGCCGTGCATCACGAGGTGGACGCCGGGCAGGCGCTCGTTGATGGCCTTCACCACATGCATGGCGAGGATCTCTCCGTCGGGCTTGCGCGAGAATTTGTAGGCGCCGTGCGACGTGCCCATGGCGATGGTGAGCGCATCGACCTTGGTGGCGCGGACGAACTCCACCGCCTGGTCCGGGTCGGTCAGAAGCTCGTCATGGGAGAGAACCCCCTCCGCGCCGTGGTCGTCTTCGGCCTCGCCCTGGCCCGTTTCGAGCGAACCGAGCACGCCGAGCTCGCCTTCCACGGAGACGCCGAGCTGATGCGCCATCGCCGTGACGCGGCGGGTGATATCGACATTGTAGTCGTAGCTCGCCGGGGTCTTGGCGTCGGCCATCAAGGAGCCGTCCATCATCACGCTGGTAAAGCCGTGCTGGATGGCGGAGAAGCAGGTCGCCTCGTCGTTGCCGTGGTCCTGGTGCAGGCAGATCGGGATGGTCGGATGCATGGCCTCTGCCGCCTCCACCATCTTCTCCAGCATGACGTCGCCGGCGTAGGAGCGCGCGCCGCGTGAGGCCTGCAGGATCACCGGGGCATCCACCTCCTCGGCCGCTGCCATGATGGCGAGAACCTGCTCCATATTGTTGATGTTGAAGGCCGGCACGCCGTAGCCGTGCTCGGCGGCGTGGTCGAGAAGTTGCCGCAGCGTGATGCGGGCCATCGCGTCTCTCCTTCTCAATCCTTGCTGCGTCCGACGAGGCGTCGCGCTGCCTCGGCGACCGCCTCGCGGGTGATCCCGAATTTCTCAAAGAGCACGTCGGCCGGCGCGGAGGCGCCGAAGCCGGTCATGCCGATGAAGATGCCGTCGGCGCCGAGGAGCTTCGCCCAGTCGCCCTCGACCGCCGCCTCTACGCCGATGCGCGGGGCCGTTCCGAGCACCATGCGGCGATAGTCCTGCGGCTGAGCCCGGAAGAGCGCCAAACAGGGCGCCGAGACTACGGCCGCGCGGATGTTCTCTGCGGCGAGGAGATCGGCTGCCTCTAGGGCGAGCGAGACCTCCGAGCCGGTGGCGATCAGCGTCACGTCCCGCCCGCCTTCGGGCTCACGCAGCACATAGGCGCCCTCCCCCACACCCCCGCTCACGCCTGCACGGGACAGGGTCGGCAAGCCCTGGCGGGTCAGACACAGCACCGAGGGGCGGTTTTCGGCCGCGAGCGCGGCGGCCCAGGCCTCGGCGGTCTCGACCGCATCCGCCGGCCGAAAGACCAGGAGATTCGGAATGGCCCTGAGGCTCGCCAGATGCTCGACCGGCTGATGCGTGGGGCCGTCCTCGCCAAGGCCGATCGAATCGTGGGTCATCACGTGGATGACGCGCAGACCCATGAGGGCCGCGAGCCGGATCGCCGGCCGCGAGTAGTCGGAAAAGACGAGGAAGGTGCCGCCGTAAGGCACGAAGCCGCCGTGAAGCGCAATCCCGTTCATGGCCGCGGCCATGCCGTGCTCGCGGATGCCGTAGTGGACATAAGCACCGGCGAAATCGCCGCGCCCGACCGGCGTCTGGCTCTTCGCCTGGGTCAGGTTCGAATGTGTCAGATCTGCAGAGCCGCCGAGGAGGTTCGGCATCGCCGGGGCGAGCGCATCGATCACCTTCTGCGAGGCCTGCCGGGTGGCGATCTTCGGCGCCTCCGCCAGGAAGCGCTCGCGAATCTGGTCCAGGGCCGTCCAGGCACTCTCCGGCACATGGCCGCGCACCGTATCGACGAAGGACTCGCGGATGGCGCCATCGCTCTCCTCGAGGCGCGCCTGCCACAGCCGGCGCGCCGCGCTGCCGCGCATGCCGGCCCGACGCCAGGCCGCGAGCACGTCATCCGGCACGACGAAAGGCGGATGCGGCCAGCCGAGCTGCTCACGGGCTGCGGCGACTTCGTCGGCGCCGAGCGGCGCCCCGTGCACCTTTTCCGTGCCCTGGCGATTGGGCGCGCCATAGCCGATGACCGTGCGGCAGGCGATGAACGACGGCCTGTCGGAGCGCCGCGCGGCCTCGATCGCCGCCGCCACGGCATTGGGATCATGGCCGTCGACCCGCGTGACCGCCCAGCCGGAGGCGGCAAAGCGCATGAGCTGGTCGTCGGAACAGGAGAGCCTGGTCGATCCGTCGATCGAGATGCCGTTGTCGTCGAAGAGGACGATCAGCTTGTTGAGCTTGAGATGGCCCGCGAGCGATATCGCCTCGTGGCTGATGCCCTCCATGAGGCAGCCGTCGCCGGTGAGGACATAGGTGTGGTGGTTGACGAGCCGTTCGCCGAAGCGGGCCGCCATGAGGCGCTCCGCCAGCGCCATGCCGATGGCGGCGGCGAGCCCCTGGCCCAGGGGGCCGGTGGTCGTCTCGACGCCGGGTGTGTGGCCATATTCCGGGTGGCCGGGGGTCGCTGCCCCCCATTGCCGGAAATTCTTCAGCTCCTCCAGCGACATGCCGGGATAGCCGGTGAGATAGAGCAAGGCATAGAGCAGCATGGAGCCGTGCCCGGCCGAGAGCACGAAGCGATCGCGGTCGGGCCAGGCGGGATCCGCCGGGTCGAAATTGAGAAAGCGCGTGAAGAGCACGGTTGCCACATCGGCCATGCCCATGGGCATGCCGGGATGGCCGGATTTGGCCTTCTCGACCGCATCCATGGCAAGGGCGCGGACGGCATTGGCCATGTCGCGCTCGGTCACCGCCTGCGCGGCCGGCGCGGGCCGCAATGCAGCGTTGGAGAGAGAGGCGGTCATGAAGCCCTCCTCTTGCGCTCGATGAGCTGGAGAATGATCGGGGTGAGAATGAGCTGCATCGCGAGGTCGAGCTTGCCGCCCGGGATCACGATGGAATTGGCCCGCGACATGAAGCTGCCGTGGATCATCGACAGCAGATAGGGGAAGTCGATGCCGCGCGGATTGCGGAAGCGGATGACGACCATCGACTCGTCGGGGGTGGGAATCCACCGGGCGATGAAGGGGTTGGACGTATCGACCGTCGGCACCCGCTGGAAATTGATGTCGGTCTGCGTGAACTGCGGGCAGATGTAGTGCACATAGTCCGGCATCCGCCGCAGGATGGTGTCCATCACGGCTTCCGTGGAATAGCCGCGGGTCGAGCGGTCGCGGTGAATCTTCTGGATCCACTCCAGATTGATCACCGGAACGACGCCGATCTTCACGTCCGGGTAGCGGGCCGTATCGACGCCGTCGGCTTTCATGGCTCCGTGCAGACCTTCGTAGAAGAGAAGGTCGGTGTGGTCCGGAAAGGGCTCCCAGGGCGTGAATGTGCCGGGCGGGAAGCCGAAACGCTCCGCCTCCACAGTGTCATGGACGTAGTGGCGCGTGCGCCCGGTGCCGCGGTCGGCATATTCGGCGAAGGTGGCCTCGAGCTCGGAAAGAAGATTCCCTTCCAGCCCGAAGTGGCTGAAATGGCGGTTTCCGGCCTCGGTTTCCTCGGCCATCTTCTGCTTCATCTCCGCCCGGTCGTAACGGTGGAAGGCATCGCCCTCGATGAAAGCGGCGGTGATCTTCTCCCGCCGGAAGATGACCTCGAAGGTGTCGCGCACCGAGGTGGTACCCGCGCCCGACGAACCGGTGACGGAAATGATGGGGTGCTTCACGGACATCGGCCGGCCCTCACGCGCGGAACAGGCTGCGGCTGCCGAATAGCGGCGAGCGCGCGGCAAGCGACATCGGATCGGTGTGGTAGCGGGCGACGCGCGCGACCTCTTCGCGCGAGCCGAAGACGAGGGGCACCCGCTGGTGCAGCGAGGTCGGCTGCAGGTCGAGGATGCGTTCCGCGCCGTTGGTGGCGGCCCCGCCGGCCTGTTCCAGCAGGAAGGCGATGGGATTGGCTTCATAGATCAGCCTAAGACGGCCCTGCCCGTAGCCTTGGCGCGCATCTCCCGGGTAGAGATAGATGCCGCCGCGCATGAGGATGCGGAAGGCCTCCGCCACCATCGACGCGATCCAGCGCGTGTTGAAATCGACGCCACGCGGCCCGGCGCTGCCAAGGCGGCAGTCCTCGACGTAAAGACGAACCGCCTCGTCCCAGTGGCGTTCGTTGGAGCCATTGATGGCATATTCGCGCGTCGTCGGCGGCACGCGCAGGCGGTGGGCGGTGAGAAGGAAGGCGCCGCGCTTGCGATCGAGCGTGAAGATCTGTGTCCCCTCGCCGACGCTGAGCACGAGCGCCACCTGCGGCCCGTAGATGAGGAAGCCGGCCGCCAGCTGCGCACCGCCGCCCTGAAAGAACGGTGCGAGCAGGTGCCCTGTGGCGCTATCACCATTCGCCGCGTGCTGCGGGAGCTCCACCCTCCCCTTGAGGGGGAGGGTCGGCGAGCCGCCAGCGAGCCGGGGTGGGGTGGCGTTTGGCTGGCAGCCCTGCTCACCCCCTCCCGGTCGGCTGCGCCGACCGACCTCCCCCCTCGAGGGGGAGGTGGTATGGGCTTTATCGACGGCTCGCTCGGAGCTGAATGGTGATTGATTCCTGTCCCTTTCGGGCATCGGCAGGATGGAGAAAATGGTTCCGACGGGCGCATTGGTGTCGATATTGGACGAGCCGTCGAGCGGATCGATGGCGACCGCCAGCGGCGCACCCGGCCGCAACGGAAGCGGGTCGTCCATTTCTTCGGAGGCCATGACCGCCACAGGCGCGGTCCGAAGGGCCTCGCGCACGATGGCATCGGTCCGGAGATCGAGCTCCTTCTGGGTATCGCCATGAGCGCTGTCGGCACGGTGGGCCGCGAGATCCCCGGCGAGCGGCCCGTCCGCGATCAGTTCGGCGATGTCCCGGCCTGCCTCGGCGAGGGCTGCAATCGTCCTGGCAACGGCCTCGCCGGTCTTGCCACCGCGCAGCGACACGCCTTCCAGCAGATCTTCCAGGCGAACGGCCGCCATGACGCTCCTCCGTGATTCTGACGGGATCTGATCCCCGCCGGCTCGGACTCGAGCCCTGTTGAGCCATCTTCGGCGAAGCAGTGATCCTAAGTAAATTTGAATTTCGTTATGTCGGGATTCAGCTATTCTGAATCGCATGATTGCGCGCAACGTCACCCTGAAGCAGCTTCGCGTCTTCGCCGCCGTGGTGCGCACCGGCTCCATGGCCGGCGCCGCGCAGGTGCTCAATGTGTCGCCGCCGGCCGTGACGCTGCAAATGCAGCTCCTGCAGGAACAGGCGGGTCTGCCGCTCCTGGAGCGCTCGCCGGCCGGCACCCGCCCGACCACCGCAGGCGAGGAGTTGCTTGCGACCATAGAGCGCATCGAGGCGTCGCTCGCCGAATGCAGCGCGGTGCTCGCGGGGCTTGCCGGCGCCGAACACGGCACGGTCTCGGTCGGCATCGTCAGCACCGCGAAATATTTTGCGCCGCGGGCGGTTGCGGCCTTCGCGCGCAAGAAGCCGCGAATCGAGCTGCGGCTCACGGTCGGCAATCGCGCCGACATCATCGCCGGGCTCAAGCACTACGACCTTGACGTCGCCATCATGGGACGGCCTCCCGAGGAACTCGAGGTCGAGGCGACCGTCATCGGCGACCACCCCCATGTCGTCATCGCGCCGGTCGATCATCCGCTTGCCGGGCGCGGCCAGATCCCACCCAAGGTCTTGGCGGAGGAGACATTTCTGGTCCGCGAGCCTGGCAGCGGCACCCGCAGCCTGATGGAGCGCTTCTTCGCGCAGGCCGGCGTGAGACCGCAGATCGGCATGCAGATCGGATCGAACGAGACGATCAAACAGGCCGTCATCGCCGGGCTCGGGCTATCCTTCATCTCAGGCCATACCGTGGAGGCGGAGGTCGCCAACGGCCGGCTCGCGGCGCTAAAGGTTGTCGGTCTACCCGTCGTGCGGCAGTGGTATGTGGTGCATCTAAAGCAGCGCCGCCTCATGCCGGCCATGGACGCCGTGCGGCATTTTCTCGCCGAGGAGGGCGTGAATTTCCTGCCGCAGATCGCTCCGCGGCGGTAACGGCGAGCGCCCCGTTTGACAGCGGCATCATCGCCACGACATTAGCGTCATGAACATCCGCGAAATTGCCGGCATGGATGCCGTCACGGCGGCAGAACGCCTCCGCCGGCTGCCGGGCCTCACCTTTCTCGACAGCGCCATGCGCCACCCGGCGCTCGGCGGTTATTCCTATGTCGCGGCGGACCCCTTCGGCAGCTTCGTCGTCACGGACGGTGGCGCGCGCTGGAACGGTGGGGAGATCGCGGGCGAGCCGCTCGCCCTGCTCGGCGGGCTGATCGCGCGATATGGCCAAGAGCATCGCCCCGATCTCCCGCCCTTCCAAGGCGGGGCAGCCGGATTCGTCGCCTATGACTTCAACCGGCTGATCGAGAAGCTCCCGCCTGTCGCGGAACCCTGGGCAAGGCCCCTGCCCCAGGCGTGCCTCAACTTCTACGACGTGGTCCTTGCCTTCGATCACGTGGAAGACCGCGCCGTTCTGATTTCCACGGGCTGGCCGGAGGAGAACGCCGCAGCCCGCGCCCAGCGCGCCGCAGCGCGCGCCGAGGCCTTCCTCGACCATCTCGCCCAGCCAGACCGCATCGAGGACAGGGGCGGCCTGCCCTCGATTCTGCCCGAGCGATGGCAGTCGAATTTCACACGGCCGGCCTATGAAGCGGCCGTGCAGCAGGTGATCGACTACATCCTCGCCGGCGACATCTTCCAGGCCAATATCGCCCAGCGCTTTGCGGCGGAGCTGCCGGCCGGCTTCGACGCTTGGCGCTTCTACAAGCATCTGCGACGCGTGAATGCGGCGACCTTCGCCGCCTTTCTCGACGGCGGTGATTTCACCATCGCGTCGAGCTCGCCGGAGCGCTTTCTCAAGGTGGCGGGTGACAGGGTCGAAACACGCCCGATCAAGGGCACTGTCCGCCGCTCTCCTGATCCGGCCGAGGACGAAACGCGCAAGGCCGAGCTTCTCGCCTCTGAGAAGGACCGGGCGGAAAACCTGATGATCGTCGACCTGCTGCGCAACGATCTCTCGCGTACATGCCGGCCGCATACGGTGGAGACGCCCGTTCTCTGCGGGATCGAATCCTACGCCTCCGTCCACCATCTCGTCTCCGTGGTGACGGGGCAGCTCGAAGCGGGCCGGACGGCGGTGGACCTTCTGCGCGGTGCTTTCCCCGGCGGCTCCATCACCGGCGCGCCGAAGGTCAGGGCCATGGAGATCATCAGCGCCATCGAGCGCGAGGCGCGCGGCGTCTATTGCGGCAGCATCGGCTTTCTCGGCTTCAACGGCCAGGCGGACGTGAACATCGCCATCCGCACCGTGCTGATGAAGGAGGGCCGCGCCGTGTTCCAGGCCGGCGGCGGCATCACGGCCCTCTCGGATCCTGAAGCGGAATATGAGGAAACGCTTGCAAAGGCCTCGCGGATCTTCGAGGCCTTCGCGGGCGCTGGTGCGTCATGATCGCCATTATCGACAATTACGATTCCTTCGTCTTCAACGTCGCCCGCTATCTCCGCGAGCTCGGCGAGGAGACGATCGTGCTGCGCAACGATGCGGTCGATGTGGCCGGCCTTCTGGCGCTCGGCCCCCGGGCGGTCGTTCTCTCGCCCGGCCCCTGCGCGCCGGCGCAGGCGGGCGTTTCGCTCGACGTCATCCGCGCGCTCACCGGCCGCCTGCCGATCCTCGGCATCTGCCTCGGCCACCAATGTATCGGCGAGGCCTTCGGCGGCCGGGTCGTGCGGGCGCAGCACCCCATGCACGGCCGCGCCTCGGAGATCCGGCACGACGCGGCTGGCCTCTTCGCGGGATTGCCGAATCCGCTGCGCGCCGGACGCTATCATTCGCTGATCGTCGAGATCGACAATCCGGATGGGCCGCTCGCGGTCACCGCCCGTTCCGAGGACGGCGAGATCATGGCCCTCGCCCATCGTGAGGCGCCGACCTATGGCGTGCAGTTCCACCCGGAATCGGTGCTGACCGCCCAGGGCCACGACCTTCTCGCCAATTTCCTGCGCCTGACGAAGGAGCGCGGCTAATGCTCTGGCTTAATGGAGAG
The DNA here is from genome assembly GCF_042666455.1 of Chelatococcus sp. GCM10030263. Taxonomy (NCBI): domain Bacteria; kingdom Pseudomonadati; phylum Pseudomonadota; class Alphaproteobacteria; order Hyphomicrobiales; family Chelatococcaceae; genus Chelatococcus; species Chelatococcus sp. GCM10030263. Next base: position 637,904 of record NZ_JBHTDB010000016.1, read on the forward strand.
ATCCACGACGGACCGGTCGCGCCTTTCGATCTTCGCGACCGCGGGCTCCTTCTCGCCGACGGGCTCTTCGAGACGATCCTTGCCGTCAATGGCGTGGCGCTCTGTCTGGCCGACCATCTCGACCGGATGGAGGCGGGCGCCGCGCGCCTCGCGCTTCCTCTAGACCGTGCCGTGCTGGAAACTGCCGTCGCGGCAGTCGCCGCCGGCGCCGAGAACCGCACCGGCGTGGTCCGCCTCACCGTGACGCGCGGGCCCGGCCAACGCGGCCTGCGGGTGCCGGCGGATGCGAGACCGACGGTCCTCGCCACCATCGCTCCGTGGCGGCCGGAGATCGCCTTCAGTCCGCTGCGGCTTGCGCTGGTTACGCTGCGCCGCAACCCGTTCTCACCGGTCTCGACGATGAAGACGCTCGCCTATCTCGATAATGTGCTGGCGCTCGAAGAAGCCGCCGCAAAGGGCGGCGAGGATGCGCTCATCCTGAACACCGCCGGCCACGTCGCCTCGACGAGCATGGCCAATCTCTTCGCGCTCCTCGACGGCAGGCTCGTTACGCCGCCCGTAGACGACGGCGTGCTGCCGGGTGTCACGCGCAAGCTCATTCTCGCGCTCGCGCCGGGGCTCGGCCTTGCGGTTGCCGAGCGCTCACTCGCGCCGAAAGAGCTCGGCGAGGCCGAGGCGGTCTTCGCCACGAACAGCGTCCGCCTCCTGGCGCCGGTCAGCGCCATCGACGGCACGGCGATCCGGCACCATACTGTGATCGATGCGCTCTCGCAGGCGCTGCGCGAGGCGCTTGCCCGCGCCTGCGGTTTCGACCCATTCGCGAAGGGCTCGTGAGCCCGGCCGCTCAGGTGTCGTATTTGACATAGGCGAAGCGCTGGTCACCCGTGGGCGTGCCTTCGAGGGCGCCGCCTTCCTTGGCGGGCTGCCACTGGATCACCTCCTCGATCTTCTTCGCCAGCGCGAAGTCCTTCTCGGTGATGCCCTTGGCGGTATGGGTCATGAGGCGCACCTCGACCCAGGCATAGGAGGCGGTGAGGTCCGGATGGTGCCAGGCGGCCTCGGCCAGATGGCCGACCGCATTGATGACCATCAACGTGCCCTTCCAGCTGTTCGTCTTGTAGGTGCGGCGGATCCAGCCGCCATCCAGCCGCCAGCGCGGCAGTTCGCGGGCGAGCCGCTCCGTCACTTCCGTTTCGGAAAAGGCGGTCTCTTTGACGTCGCTCATGATGCGGTGTCCTTCAATTCTCGTGCTACCAGCCTAGGGCTGTTGCGTGACAACCGGAAAGCCCCCCGCGGGTCGATGCATCAGCCGTCGAGCGGTGCGAGCCCGGCAGGTTCGGGCATCTCCGCCTTCCGCGATCGCCGCCAGGCCTGTTCGATGGCGCGGGCGAGCGCCCTGAGGTCCGGCTCCGCCTCGGTGGCAACCCCGGCAAAGAGCCGCGCATCGAGGCGCGCGAGGCCCCCGGCCACCTCGGGTTCCTGCATCCAGTGGCGCGCAGCATCGCGATCGTCGCGCGCCAGCGCACTCACCGCGCGGCGGAAGGCGGGCTGATCGCCGCGGCGCGCCGCCGCCCGCATCGCCTTGAGCTGCGGCGGCGCCCGGCGTGGCAGCCGTGCCCGGAATTCTGAGGGCGTGGTACCCGCGAACATGACCACGAGGCCGGCGATGAAGGCCGCGATACCGGCCCCCACCAGCAGCCGGCTATGGCTCGCGGCGGATGCCTCGACAGCTAGATTCTCCTCGCTTCCCGCACCCCATGCCAGGCGACGCGCCGGCAGGATGGCGGTGCGCATCGTGCGTTGGACGGTGTCGAACCAGGGGATCTCCACCTCATCCAGGATCAGATGCGGCAGGATCGGCCGCACCTCCCACCGATAGACCGCACGCCCGACAGGTCCATCCGAGCCGATGCGCGTCTCGCGCTCCCCCTGTCCGGGAAAGATGACGGCCTTGGGCGCGCTCAGCCTCGGCTGCGGGGGCAGTTGTTCGGCATTCACGCCGACCGCTTCGATGGTGACGGTGCGCTGGGCGATGCCGCCGGGCTGAAGCGTCTCCGGGGCTGGGTCCCACTGGTCGGTCACCGTGACGGAGCGCGCCGGCAGCCACCAGTCGCCCGCTTGCGCCGGCAGCGGCGCGACGTCGAGCGTGGTGGCATTCGATGTCACCGTGATCTCGTCGCGCTCCGAACCGGGGAGCATCAGATGATGGATGAAGGGACTGATGTCGAGGCGTCCGCTCCGCTGCGGAAAGAGGGCGATGCGACGCTCGAAGCCCCGCGCCTGGAAGCCGTCGAGATCCGAAGGGAACCAACGATCGCGGCCGAGCTGGAACCAGGTGAAATCACGCAGCTCCGGCTGTTCCACATGCTCATAGCCCATCTGCGTGCGGTAGGCGCCACGGATCCTCAGCAGCACCATTTCTCGGGGGTAGACGCTGTCTTTCGGCGTCTCCACCGATATCTGCAGGCGGGCATTGGCGGGATCGGCCTCGGCGACGACCGCGAGAGCCGGGACAGGCAGACACGCCAGGAGCACCGCAATGACGGCGCTGCAGAGGATCGGCCGAGCCTTCACCATGGATCATCTCCCGGCGGGACGGCCGTGCCGGCCGCCTCCCGCTTCGTCTGCTCGTGCGCCATCCTGAGCTTGAGGAAGGCGCCGGGATCATCCCTCAAGGTGGCGAGCCATTGTTCGGTGGCGTCGATCTTCTGCGTTCCGAAGCTCTTCGGCAAGGGCTGGAAAGGTGCCGTCGCCCCGAGGCGCGCGACGCTCGCATTGCCCTCGCCGGTGCGCCCTGCCCCGGCGGCATCGCTCGCCGAGCCGCGTGCGCTGCCATCGCCGCTCTCGCTGCTCTGGCGCTGCGCCTGACCGGTGCGCGCCACCCGCCCGGTGCCGGGCGTCTCGGCCGCCGAACCGGCCTCCCGATCGCCCGCCGCGCCGTCGCCCTGCGCCGTCGTATCGCTTTTCTGGTCGGACGGCTTATCGCCCCGGCTGCGCCGCTCAAGCGACGCGCCGCCTTCGGCCAACCCGTCGCTCGTGCCGAACTCTTCTGTCTTGGCGAGGAGGGCAGCAACGAGGGCGCGGTTGGCGCGGGCATCGTCGTCGTCGGGATCGGCAGCGAGCGCCGCGTCATAGGCCGCCAGCGCCTCGCTGAGCCGCCCTGCCCGCGCCAGCGCATTGCCGAGGTTGTAATCGTGTCCAGGCCCTTCAGCCTCCGCGAAAGCGGCGGCCGCCTCCTGCCCGCGACCGGCCTGGTAGAGCGCCGCCCCACGCCAGGTCGGCGCCTCCATGAGCTCGGCCGAGAGGCCGGGAAATCCCGCCGAGAGAAGAAGCCGGCCCACCTGGCCCGTTCCGTCCGCCAGCAGACCGCCGGCTATGGCGAGCAGGCTGACGAGCACGATCAGACCGGCGCGCTTCATGCCGCCCCCCGTCGGTAGAGAAGGAGCGCCGGAAGGAGGCTCACGACGAGGAGATAGCGGCCAAGATCCGCCCACGCCAGCACGACATAGTCCGTGGCCGCGAGCCGGGTTGCCGCGCCGCTGGAAAGCTGGGCGACGACCGGCATCGGATCGGCGACATCAGCACTCACCCCGCCCGTTTCGGCGGCAGCCGCGTCGAGCGTCGCTCGCGACGGGCGCGGAGCTCCAGGCGGCAGATCCCCAGTCGGCACATAGATCGTGTCGAGCCGGTGGCCGTCCTCCCGCAGGCGCTCGACCTCGCGCAGGGCCGCTGTATCGAAGCCTCCGCCGTCGGAGATCAGCACGACATCGCCGGCCACGATCCCCGCCTGCTCCAAAAGCTCCCGGGCGAGCGCCAAGGCGCGGGCCGGGCGGCTGCCGGGCACCGGCACCGTCTCGCCGTCGAGCACCGCAATGGTGGTGGCGAGCGCGTCGCGGTCCGACGATAGGTTGCTCGCGAGGAAGGCATCGCCCGCATAGACCACGAGGGCGACCTGGCGCGTGCCGGCGGCGGCCACCGCCTGCGCCGCAAAACGCGCCGCGGTAAGATTGCCGCCCCCGGACAGCGAGCGCGAGAGATCGACGACGATGACGGTGGCGTCGAGATTGCGGAATCGGTCGGTATCGTCCCGCTGCAAAGCTGGACCCGTCAAGGCGAGCGCGACCAGACCGGCGCAGAGCGCCGCGGCCCAGCCCTTGCGGCCATGGGCTTTGACCATGGCGCCGAGCTGCGTCATCGCGGCCAGGAGATGCGGGTCAACCGCCCTTTCCCAATCGCCGAGCGCCGTCGCGCGGCGGCGCAGGAAAAGCCCGAGAACGAGAGCGCCGATGACGCCTGCAAGCCACCATGGGCGCAGCAGCGTGAAGCCCACCTCCTGCATCATGTGCCTCGGCCGCGGTTGGACAGCATGAGCGCGAGCGCCGCCAGAAAGGCGAGCGAGGCCGGATAGACCCAGAGCTCTCGCCGCACCTCGGCCGGTGGCGCCAATCCCTCCCGTTTTTCGAGAGCGTTGATCGCCTGGCCGACGGCCACGAGATCCTCGCTGGTGCGCACGCGGAAGGCCGTGCCACCGCTCGCCTGCGCGATGGTCTGCAAGGTGGCGGCGTCGACGGGATCTGGATCGTCGCCCGGATCCGACGTGTCGCGCACGCCGAGCGCGATGGTGTGAACGCGAATGCCGAGCTTGCCGGCGAGCTGCGCAACCTCGACCGGCACGGAGCGGCCGGCATTGTTGGAGCCGTCGGACATCAGAATGATCACGCCGCCCTTCGCCTGAAGGTCGCGCAGCCGCTTCAAGGCGAGCCCCAGCCCGTCGCCGATGCCGGTCGAGCGTCCCACGAGCCCGATCTCGATCTCGCCGAGCGCCCGGGCTACCGCCTCGACGTCGAACGTCGGAGCGGCCGCGACATAGGCCTGTTCGGCGAAGACCACGAGCCCGACCCGATCCCCTGCCCGGCTGCGAATGAAGTCCCCGCCGATCCGGCGGACGGCCTCGAGCCGCTGCACGGTCTTGCCGTCGAGGACGAAATCCTCGCGCAGCATGCTGCCGGAGAGATCGAAGGCGAGAATGATGTCGCGGCCGGATGCGGGCAAGGCGCGCGCGGGCAAAACGACGCGCGGCCCGGCGAGCGCCACGACGAGCGCCACCCAGATCACCCACGGCAGAAGCTGCCGCCCGGCCGCTCCCGCCGCGGCGAGCCCCGGCCCGCCCTCATGCGCCAGGCGAGTCGCGATGGCGTCCGGCACGCGCAAGGCGCCGCTCGCCCGCGGACGCGCCGGCAGGAAGCGCTTTGCCAAAAAGGGCAGCGGCAGCAGCAGGAAGGCGAGCGGCAGCGCGAAATCCCACATGCCTCAAGCCTTGATGCGGCGGATGAGCGTGGTGAGCTCGCGCTCGATCGCCTCCGGGTCCGGCTCGGCGCCTGGACGGTAAAGGTCTCCGGCGAAATAGCGCCCCGCGCCAGCCGTGAAAAAGGTGGTGGCGAAGATGCGGTCGAGATGCTCAGCCCAGGCCTTACCCTTAGCGCGCGCCACGGCCGTGCCGCCGAGCGTTCGCGCCAGCCGGCGCAACAGCTTCGCCTGGACGAGCAGCCGCTCGGGCGCATCGAGGCGCCGCGCGGCCTCCAGCATGCGCAGCGCGCTCAATCGCACCGAGATACGCCGACGCGCGAGGAAGCCAACCGCCGCAGCAATGGCGAGCGCCGCCAGAAGGCCGACCGCGATCACAAGGCCGATCTGCCCGGACAACGACAGCGGGCCCTCCGCCGGCAGATGCAGGCCACGCAATCCGGCGAGGCCCTCAACGGTCGAAGTCATCGAGCTGCTCCACCAGAGGGACCATTGCTTCCGGCTCCGCCTCACTGTCGAGGAGGATGCCGCGGGCGCCGAGATCCGTCAGACGCTTCAGGCGCTCGGCCCCGGTGTCTGCCGGCTGCGTGGGCAAAATGCGGCCCCAGCGCAGGCCGCCGGCGCGCGCCGCGAAGGGATAGACACCGGCGGGCGGCCGCTGCTCGAAGGCGTCGAGCACCAAGATGGCGCGCAGGCCGACCCGGCCGCGAAGGGCGAGGACCGCTTCATCGAAACCCGCCCCGACCGCGTCGAGCGCGCTCGCCAGCACGATCTGGCCACCCTGCGGCATGGCCCTTGCCGCCGCTTCGAGTGTCTCGGCAAGCGGCGGATCTGAACGGCGCGCCACTCCCAAGGCCGCCGCATGGGCGCGAGCCAGACCGCCGATCACCGCCGCCATGGCCTTCTCCCCGGCGCGGGGGCGGACATAGACTGCCTCCCCTTCCCCGGCGGACAAGAGGCCGATGCGGCCGCCATTGGCGATCACGCGCCATCCGAGAATCGTCAGAGCCTCGGCGGCAGCGACCGAACGCAGCGCCCGGCGGGTTCCGAAGAGCATGGGCGGCCGGAAATCCGGCACCAGCAGCACGCGCCGCTCGCGCTCGTCGCGGAAGGTGCGCACGTGCAGCACGCCCGTGCGTGCCGTCGTGTTGCGGTCGATATGGCGGACGTCGTCACCGTCGGCCCAGAGGCGCACGTCGTCGACCTCGACGCCACGACCGCGCCGGCGCGTCACCAGCCCGCCGGGCAGCGTCGACAGTTGCCGGGTGATGGAGGTGCGTCCGCGCCAGGCGAGATGGCGCAACTGCAGAAGCGCTTGCGGATCGAGCGCGACGCCGGGAGTGGTGAGCGCGTCGGCCAACATGGGCCCGCCTCAGACCGGAGGAACGCGCTCGAGCAGCGGCGGAATGAGATCACGCGCCGTCTGCCCGTCGGCGGCAGCCCGCCAGGTCAGGATCAAGCGGTGTGCGAGCGCATCCTCCGCGAGATCGGCGACATCCTCGGGCAGGACATGGTCCCGGCCATGGAGATAGGCGCGTGCCTTGGCGGCGGCGGCAAGCGCCAGCGTGCCGCGCGGCGAGACGGAATGCTCGATGGAACGGCGGATGTCCGGCACTTTCTCGGGGCTGCGCGTCGCGACGATGAGCCGAACGATATAGTCCTTCACGGCGGGCGCGAGATGCACATTGGCGACGGCGCGGCGTGCACGCTGGATCTCCTCGACGCTGAGCCGCGCCGGCATGGCCGCCACCTCCTCGACCATTTCCCGTTCCACCAGATCGAGAATCTGCCGCTCGGCCGCCTCGTCGGGCAGCCCGACGACCACATGCAGCAGGAAGCGGTCGAGCTGCGCCTCGGGAAGCGGGAAGGTGCCTTCGTGCTCGATGGGATTCTGCGTTGCAACGACCATGAAGGGATCAGGCAGGCGGTAGGTGGCATTGCCCGCCGTCACCTGGCTCTCGGCCATGGCTTCGAGGAGAGCGGACTGCACCTTCGGCGGGGCGCGGTTGATTTCGTCGACGAGGACGAGCGAGTGAAAGAGCGGCCCCTGCAAGAACTCGAACTGACCCTGGTCCGGCCGCCAGACGGTCGTGCCCGTGAGGTCGGCGGGCATGAGGTCCGGCGTGCATTGAATGCGCGCGAAAGAGGCATCGAGACCGGCCGAAAGCCTCTTGACGGCCCGGGTCTTGGCGAGGCCGGGCGCCCCTTCGATCAGGAGATGGCCGCCGGTGAGCAAGCCGATCAGCAGACGCTCGACCAGATGCTCGCAACCGATCAAGCCCTTCTGCAGCGCATCGCGCAAGGTGACGATGCGCGCGTGAAGGTCGTCGCCCACGGGTCTTTCGGCGTAATTCATGCGTTCGGCCCTCCCAAATGGCCCTCTCGCGGCAGGTTTCAGCGAGAGCCGAAACCGATCGCGGACTTGGGCCGGGAATGAGCGAGACGGCAGAACTGGTCAGCGGCAAGCATTCTCAATCCTCCGTCAGGGGCGCCGATCGTGTTCTGCACCGGGCTTCCTCTCCCAATCATCTTGTTTTCTGGCTCAAATCGCCGGTCTGTTCCGGCCGAGCGCGGGCGTCGCTGACATCAGCCGAACGGACAAGGACGATGCCGCCCCCGACCCAACCGGACCGGACTGGACGAGTCGCCTCAGTCCGCGCTGCAGCGCGAGCGCGACGCCCGATCATTTAAGCATCGGGTTAAGTCGGATTGAATGTTTATTTTTCCCTTAGAGCATTACTGCGGACAAGCAGCTGCGGCGACTGCGGGACAGCTTCGCCAGAGTAATCCGCAAGAAGTGATCACGCGCGAAGGCAAGGCGCAGATCATTGCGCAGGCGTAATCGGCCAGAAAAGCATCCGCTCGAATGACACGCTCTGACCGCCGACGCGATGAGACATGCGATAAGCTCAGCTGTTGAGCCTGTCCGGCCGCTTGTTCCTCTGCGGCCGCATCACAGGGCGCGCCGATCCGGCACCATCGCGGGATGGCCGGACCGGATGTCGGCTCGAGCGAACCGTCGAGGCCCGCCCGGCCCGTCGCCTCACCAGCGCTGGTGCACGTGGGGCTTGATGTCCGCGTCGTAGATCCGCTTCAGCTCGTCCATCACAGCCTGCGGAATGGCCGGCAGAGCCGCGGCCTGGGCATTGGATTGGGCCTGGGCCGCGTTCTTGGCGCCGGGAATGGCCACCGTGACCGCATCGAACATCAGGATCCAGCGCAGGGCAAACTGCGCCATCGTGGCGTCGCCACCGATGAGGGGGCGGATGCGCTCCACAGCCGCGAGGCCGACCTCATAGGGCACGCCCGAAAAAGTCTCGCCCACGTCGAAGGCTTCGCCGTTGCGGTTGAACTTGCGATGATCGGTGTCCTCGAAGGCCGTGTCCTTGCGGAACTTGCCCGAGAGCAGGCCGCTCGCCAGCGGCACGCGCGCGATGATCGCCACGTTCTTGCGCTTGGCGGCCTCGAAAAAGGTTTCGATCGGCCGCTGGCGGAAGATGTTGAAGATGATCTGCACGCTGACGACGCCCGGATATTCGATCGCCTTGAGCGCCTCCTCGACCCGCTCGACGCTGACGCCGTAGTTGCGGATCTTGCCTTCTGCGACGAGCCGATCCAACGCGCCGAAGACCTCGGGGTGATAGTAGAGATCAGTCGGCGGGCAATGGAGCTGCACGAGGTCGAGCGTCTCGACGCCGAGATTCTGCAGGCTGCGCTCGATCCAGCCCCGCAAATTATCGTAGCTGTAGCCCTCCACGGATTGCTGCGGCAGCCGCCGGCCGGCCTTGCTCGCGATGAAGGGGGGCGTGCCGCCGCGTTCCTTGACGACGCGGGCGATCAACCGCTCCGAGCGGCCGTCGCCATAGACGTCGGCCGTGTCGATGAAGGTCATGCCGCTGTCGAGCGCCGCATGAAGGGCCGCAATCGCGTCGCTCTCGTCGACCTCGCCCCAGCTCGCACCGATCGCCCAGGCGCCGAAGCCGATTTCGCTGACCTCGCGGCCCGTCCGTCCAAAGATTCTCGCTCGCATTGGGTCCTCCTCTGCGCGTTCTAGCCGACATCGTGGGCGGCTCCAACGCGGCTTGACAGTCCTGATGATCGCACATATCAGAGAATAGGGTTGTAGGACAACCGGCTAAGAATGCAAATAGATCCGGGGAGGATCGAGCGATGGTCGTCGTCTCGAAAAAAGCGGCCGTGCTGGCCGTGGGCTTGGGCGTCATGGGCTTGGGCGCCTTAACGCTGCCCGCCCTCGCACAAGACGCGGGCAATACGGTCAAGATCGGCGTCGTGGCCGCGGAATCAGGCTCCTTCGTCTCGGCCGGGCATACGCTACCGGCCGGCGTCAGCCTCGCGGTGAAAGAGATCAACGACGCCGGCGGCGTCAAGGTTGGCGACAAGACCTACAAGATCGAGCTCGTGAAGCGCGACGACCGCACCGACATCGGCACGGCCGTGGCGGCGACGCAAGAGCTCGTGCGCGACGTCGGGGTGAAGGCGATCTTCGGTTCGGAATCGCATGACTTCACCCTGGCGATGGCCAAGATCACCCAGCCGGCCAAGGTGCTGCATTTCGCCGGCAATTCGACGCTCGACACCGTTCTCACCGACCAGAGCGTCGCCAAGGGCGGCGAGAATCACTATCTCTTCCAGACGGAGCCGCGCGAATTCCAGCGCAGCGGATCGACAGCGCGCGGCGTGCTGACGCTGCTCAAGCCGCTCGTCGACCATCCCATCAAGAAGTCGGTGATTATCGCCGGCAATGACGCCACCGGGCAGTTCCTCTCCTCCTACTATCTCAAGGCGCTGAAGGCCGAGGGGCAGGAGGTGCCGGACATCATCTTCTACCCGCCTGACACCACCGACTTCTCGCCCTTCCTGACGCGCGCCAAGGGCCTGAAGCCGGACGTCATCCACTTCTGGTATAATGGCGACTCCACGCTGGCAGCGCTTCCGCAGGCTTTCGAGCTCGCCGCCGCGCCGAGTTACTTCCTCTTCGGCGTCGATCCCGGCATCTGGAAGGAACGCTCTCTCTCGGCTGATGTGCCGGTGACCATGAGCTGCGTGCCGGTCTGCTGGGGCGAGTCCTCCAATCCGAAGGCCAAGGCCTATTTCCAGGCTTATTTCGCCGCCGGCGCGCCGAAGGGCGTCACCTCGTCCGTGTCGCTGCTCTACTACGACTATGTCCATATGCTCGCCGAAGCCTGGACGAAAGCCGGCAGCTTCGATCCGGACAAGGTGGTGGATGCTCTCACGACCATTCACCACAAGGGCGTCGTCTCCGACGATCTCGCCTTCAACGCCCATCATCAGGTGACGCACGCGACGGAAGTCTGCGTCGCCAAGCCCGAAGGCGACATCGCCTGCTCGATGCAAGATCCTCCCAGCGAGGCGCCCTGAGCGCTCGGCGCCTCGCCTCTCGCCTGCCGGGGGCCGCGTGCCTCCGGCAGGTCTTTTCAGCGAAACTGCGGCCTTGAACGGCCGAACCCTTCCGTCCCCGCCAGAGGCATCCAGAATCGGACGGCCGTCGTGGATATTCTGATCCAGCAAATCCTCAACGGACTGTCGATTGCCAGCGTCATCACGCTGATCGCCGTCGGCGTCACCTTGATCTTCGGCCTGACCGGCATCATCAATTTCGCCCATGGCGAATTCCTGATGGTCGGCAGCATCGTCACCTGGCTCGCGGTGAGCGCCGGCTGGGGCTTTCCGCTGGCACTCATTGCGGCCATCGCCGTGGTCGCGCTCATGGGCTTCGTGCTGGAGCGCGGCCTCTTCCGCTTCACGCTCGACCGGCCGACGAATGGTTTCATCGTTTCGCTCGGCCTCATCGTCGTGCTCCAGCACATCGTCATCCTGTTCTGGAATGCCAATCAGAAGAGCATTCCGCGCCCGCTCAGCGGCATCTGGGATGTGGGCGGCGTGCGCATCGCCTCGGTTCGCGTGATGGTCATCCTGATCACGCTCGCCGTGGTGGCGCTGACCTTCGTCGCGATCACCCGCAGCCGCTATGGCCGGGCGCTCAGAGCAAGCGTCGAGGACCGCGACACGGCAGCGCTGATGGGCATTCCCGTGCGCCGCTACATCACCGGCGTCTTCGTCTTCGGCAGTGCGCTCGCCGGCCTCGGCGGGGCGCTTCTCATCGCGCTCTTCCCCATCACCCCCTTCACCGGCGGCACGATCGTCATGAAGGGTTTCGCCGTCGCCCTGATCGGCGGGCTCGGCAATCTCACCGGCGCCGTGGTCGCGGGCCTGATCCTCGGGATCGTCGAAGGTCTCAGCGCCGGCTACGGCTTTTCCGAATGGACCGACGCCTATTCCTTCGGGCTGATGATCCTCGTCCTCCTCTTCAGGCCGCATGGGCTTTTCGGGGGAACGAGCGGTCCGCGCGTCACCTGACCGCAAGCGCCGAGTTCATCCATGAACACATCCTCCCCCGTTCGTTCTCTCGCCGGAGCCCTGGTGCTCTTTGCGCTGCTCGCGCTCGTTCCCTGGCTCGGGCCGAGCAACCGGCTGCTCTCGCTCGCCATCACGGCGGGCATCAATGTGGTCGCGCTCTACGGGCTCGCGGTGCTCTTCGGCCAGACCGGCATCCTCTCCATGGGCCATGCGGCGCTCGTCGGCGTCGGCGCCTATGCGGCGGCTATCCTGGCGCGCGATGCGGGCATGGGCTTCTGGGCCGTGCTTCCGCTCGCCGCCATCGCGGCGGCGCTCGTCGCGACGGTGGTGGGCTTTCCGTCCCTCCGGGTGAGCGGCCATCATTTCGTGATCCTGACCTTCGCCTTCGGCCAGTTGCTCACCATCATCCTGACGAATGGCGGGGAGTTCACCGGCCGCGCCACCGGGCTCGACATGCAGCTGCCGGTGACGCTCTTCGGATTTGATCTCGATCCCCTGCCCCGCCTCTATCTGGTGGTCCTTGGCTTCGTCACCCTCAGCGCCGTCGCGAGCTGGGCCATCATCCATTCCTCCTATGGGCGGACGCTGCGCGCCATTCGCGAAAACGAAAAGCTCGCCGCTTCCCTCGGCATCAATGTGGGGCGGCACAAGATAGGTGCCTTCGTGGTCAGCGGCGTCTTCGCGGGCCTCTCGGGCGTGCTTCTCGCCTATTTCCTGCGCCACATTTCGCCCAGCCAATTCGCGGCCTTTCCCTCCATCTATCTCGCACTCATGGTGATGATCGGCGGGGCGCGGCTGTTGCTGGGGCCGCTCGCCGGCGGCGTGCTCGTCGCCTTCCTGCCGGAAATGCTGGCGCTCGACCCGGTCGAATCGCGCATCCTCTACGGTGTCTGCCTGATTGCGGTGATCCTCCTCCTGCCGAACGGCCTCATTGCCGGCGCGATCGACGGCTGGCGCTGGCTGGTCGGGCGGCGCGGCGTGAGCCCCTCCGGTGGGCAGTCCGCCCGTTCCGCGACCATCCGGGGGTGAGCATGGGCATTCTCGAGATAAGCGGGCTGCGCAAGGAATTCGGCGGCGTCGTGGCGCTCGCCGGGGTCGATCTGGCGATCGACGAAGGCGAGATCCTCGGGGTCGTCGGTCCCAATGGATCCGGCAAGACCACGCTCTTCAACGTTGTCACCGGCGTGCACAAACCGACCCGCGGCAGCGTGCGCTGGCGCGGCCGCGACATCACCAGCTGGCCGGCGCATGCCATCTCGCGCAGCGGCATCGGTTACACTTTCCAGCAGGCGATGGCCTTTCCGGGCCTCAGCGTGATCGAGAACCTGCGGATCGCTGGAGAGCACCGCGGCGGTGGTGGCGACCGCCCTTTTCCCTGGCCGACGCCGGAGGCGCTGCTCGCCTTCGTCGGGCTGGAGGCGCTCGCCGACGAGGCTGCCGGCGTCATGCCCTTCGGCAATCTGAGACTCCTCGGCCTTGCTCTCGCCTTGGCGACACGTCCGGCTCTCCTCCTGCTCGACGAGCCGGCGGCCGGCCTCAACGACAAGGAGACCACGGCGCTCGTTCGCCTCGTCGAGCAGCTTCCCGCTCATGGCATCAGCGTCTGCGTCATCGATCACGACATGAACCTCATCCAGATGCTCTGCCGCCGTCTCGTCGTCCTCGATTTCGGCAGCAAGATCGCCGATGGGCCGACCTCCGCCGTGCTGAACGACCCCAAGGTGCTCGACGTCTATCTGGGAGGTGAGTTGTGAGCCTTCTCACGATCACCGGCGTCACCACCGGCTACGGGCCCACCATCGTCAATCGCGGGGTGTCGCTCACGCTCGACAAGGGCGAGATCGTCACGATCCTCGGGCCGAACGGGGCGGGCAAGACGACCCTGCTGCGCACCATCGCCGGGCTCGTGAAGCCGCGGTCCGGAAGTATCCACTTCGATGGCGAGACCGTCACCGGGCAACCGCCGGACGTCATGGCCAAGCGCGGCGTGGTGCTCGTGCCCGAAGGCCGCCGCGTCTTCGCCGACATGACCGTGGAGGAGAACCTGCGGCTCGGCGCCTATGCGCGTCGTGATGCCGCCGCGGTGGACGCCGACGTGACGATCATGGAAGGCTTCTTCCCGATCCTCGCCACGAAGCGGCGGGATAAGGGGGGCTCCCTCAGCGGTGGACAGCAGCAGATGCTCGCCATCGCCCGCGGCCTGATGGCCCGCCCGCGCGTCCTCCTGCTGGACGAGCCCTCACTCGGTCTGTCGCCGCTCATGGTCAAGGAGATCAAGGCGATCATCGAAGCGATCGGCGAGCGCTTCGGCGCCTCCGTGCTGCTCGTGGAGCAGAATGCCGGCCTCGCGTTGTCCGTTTCAAGCCGCGGCTATCTCATGCAGAACGGCCAGATCGTCACCTCCGGTCCGATCGCCGAACTGCGCGACATGTCGCTGATGCGCGAGCTCTATCTCGGCACTGCTGCGCGCTGAACGCGCCTGGCCTCACCGGCTCCCGTCGGCACCCGCCGGCTGGCTCAAGCCCTGGTAGCGGGCGTAGCTCTTCGTGAGATGATGGCGCGTGGCGCGGCGCGCGCCCGAAGAATCGCCGGCCCGGATCGCTGCGAGCATGGCGTGATGCTCGCGCTGAATGCGCCGCAGGTAGCGCTCCCGTTCCTGCGCCGATAGGGCGCCCAGCCGCACGCGCTGGCGCGGAATGGCGAGGCTGCCGAACAGGTCGAAGAAGCGCGCGAAATGTGGGTTCTGCGTCGAGACGAGAATGGCGCGATGGAAGGCGAAATCCTCCTCCGCGCCGGACCTGTCGGCGCTGATCGCATCCTCGAGCGCCGCGAGATGGCCTTCCATCCGCGCGATGTCGGCCTCCGTCCGGCGGAGCGCCGAGAGGCCTGCCGCCTCAACTTCCATGCCGATGCGCAATTCGAGCAGATTGAGGGTGTCGCCGAGCGTTTCGAGCTCATCCGGGGCAATGGAAAAGGCCATCGGCGCCGGATGTTCGGCAACGAAGGTGCCAAGCCCCTGGCGCGTGGTGATGAGGCCGCGGGCCCGCAGCGAGGCAAGCGCCTCACGCACCACCGTGCGGCTCACGCCCGTCGCCGCCACGATCGCCTGCTCGGTCGGCAGCCGCTGGCCGGGCGCGAGTTCGCCCGATTCGATCTGCGCGACAAGCGTGTCGACGAGGCCCGTGGTGAGGTTGGGGGTCTGCTGGATGGTGTCGAAAAGGCTGGACGTTCGGCCGGGCATCGGATCCTGAGTTTCTACTGGTGTCCGCTGGAAAATTGCAGCGCCGCCCTACTTACACAAGCCCATCGCGCGCAAGTCCACCGCGCGCAAGCCCGTCGCCCCTGCTCACGCGAGGGTCGCCTCAATGCCGGTTGCCGGCGCCATCACTCCGTCGTTTCGGCCCCGAGCAGCGGCTCGGTTGCCGCCACGTCCTTCCTGCGGCCGGCCCGGCGCTTCACACCCTTGCCGGCCGGAATCCCCACGCGTTTCGCGGCCCCGATCAGATGGGCGTGCATCGCCTCCTGCGCCGCCCCGGCGTCTCGTCCTTCGATGGCGGCGAGAATGCGCTCGTGTTCGGCGAGCGTCACTTGCGCCATGTCGTCGGAGCGGCTCTGGCCGCCGGCCGCCAAAATGCTCTCGCGCACATGTTCCGCAATGAAGCCGAGGAACTGCGCCATATAGCTATTGCGGGTCGCCTTGGCGATGGAGAGGTGGAATTCGAGATCCGCCTTGAGCCACTGCACGCTGCCGTAAGGCGCCTCCCGCATGGCGGCGAGCGCACGGCGCATGTCGCGGATGTCGCTCGCCCCGTGCCGCTCGGCCGCAAGCGCCGCAGCACGCCCCTCGATCACCTCGCGAAGCTCGAACAGGCTGCGGAAGGCATCGCCGTTCTGCAGCGCATCATGGTCGATGGTCAGGATGGTCGGATTGGTGGTTTCCGAGACGAAAGCGCCGCGCCCCTGATGAGACCAGATCCGCCCTTCCGATCTCAACCGCGCGATCGCCTCCCGCACGACATTGCGGCTGACGCCGAAAGTCGTGGCGAGCGCCTGTTCGGTCGGCAGCCGATCGCCCGGCTTCAGCCGCCCCTGCGCGATTTCCCGCGAGATGGAGCTCGCGACCAGGGCCGGCAGATGCGGCCCCCGGCTGACCTTATCGAGCTTCAATGCCATTCCCTGCCCCCTTCCCCGGCCTAACCGTCGCCCGCTGTCCCGGCGGGCAGAATGCGCCCCATGCTGAGGATATGCCGGGGGTCGAATGCGTTCTTCAGGCAGTGCGCCAGATCAAGCTCCACGCTGCCGATCCGTTCCAGATAAGCCTCCTGCTTCACCCGGCCGATGCCGTGTTCCGCGCTGATGCTGCCGCCGATCGTATCAAGGACGGTAAAGATCACGTCTTCCGCGCCGTGAAACAGCCTCTCCATGGCGTCCGACGCGAGGCCGGGCGGTGGAATCACGTTGAGATGTACGTTGCCGTCGCCCACATGGCCATAGGCGAGCGGCTGCGCCTCGGGATAGGCGGCGCGGACTGCCGCGATGGCTTGGGCGATAAAGCGGGGGATTTGCGAGATCGGCACGGACACGTCGGTGCGCAGGTAGCGACCACCGCCGCCCTGCATCTCCACCATGACCTCGCGATAGCTCCACAGCCGATCGGCTTGGCGGCGGCTCGTGGCGATCACACCGTCGGCGACGAGGTCGTCGGCTTCCGCCAGACAGGTCTCCAGCACCGTCCTGAGATCGACGGCGCCGCTCGCCGCGAGCTCGACGAGCGCGTAGCACGGATAGACCTCGCGGAGCGGATCAGGAAGATCGGCACGCGCGCGCAGCGACACCTCGATGCAGTCGCGCAGGATGAGCTCGAAGGCGCTCAGAAGATCGCTGCAGGCGCGCCGTGCCCGGGCGTAGAGCGCCATCGCATCCTCGATGGACCGGAGGCCGACGAGCGCCGTCTCGACCTGCGTCGGCTTTGGAAACAGCTTGAAGGCGGCGGCGGTGATGATGCCGAGCGTGCCCTCGCTGCCGATGAAGAGCTGCTTCAGGTCATAGCCGCGGTTGTCCTTGCGCAGCACCTTGAGGCCGTTCCACACGCGCCCGTCCGCCAGCACCACCTCGAGCCCGAGGACGAGGTCGCGCGTCATGCCGTAGCGCAGCACGTTGAAGCCGCCGGCATTGGTGGCGACATTGCCGCCGATTCGGCAGCTGCCTTGGGCGCCAAAGGTGATCGGCAAGAGACAATCCTCAGCCTCGGCGGCGCGCTTGGCCTCCTCCAGGATGCAGCCGGCCTCGACCACCATGGCGTAGTCGATGGCATTGACCGAGCGGACCGCGTTCATGCGCTCCAGGCTGACGACGACCTCATGACCGCTCGGATCGGCAACCGCCGCCCCGACGAGCCCGGTGAGCCCGCCCTGCGGCACGACGCGGATGCCGGCTTCCCAGCAATGCCGCATCAATGCGGCGACATCGGCCGTCGCGCGCGGCCGCGCCACGGCGAGCGGGCGGCCGTAATGGTCGCCCGACCAATCGCGGCTGTAGCGGGCCATGTCCTCGGCACCGGTGACGAGTTCGTCCGGCGACAGCACGCCGGCAAGAGCATCGAGGGCCGATGAAGCAACGATCATTGAAGAACCTCTCGAGAGGGCGCCGAGACCTGGACAAACCCTCTCATTGCCGTGTTATCATACAACCCTGAAACCGGACAGCAAGGTCTCCCTCGCTTTGCGCCGCAGGAGGGGCGCAAGGTGGATGGAACGCGAGCCGGTGGAAACAACGCCCTCAGGAGGACGCGACGATGAGCAGTGAGCCCAGCCAATTCCGCATGATGCATACGATGATCCGGGTCAAGGACCTGGACAAATCGATAAAGTTCTATACCGAGCTTCTCGGCATGCAGCTCCTGCGCAGGGAAGACTTCCCCGAGGGCAAATTCACCCTCGCCTTCGTGGGCTACGGACCGGAAGAGACGAATACAGTCGTCGAGCTCACCTATAACTGGGGCCATGAAGGTTACGAGCTCGGCACGGGCTTCGGCCACCTCGCGCTCGGGGTGAAGGACATCTACAAGGTCTGCAGCGCGCTCGAAGCGCAAGGCGCCAAAATCCCGCGCCCGCCCGGCCCGATGAAGCACGGCACCACGCATATCGCTTTCGTCGAGGATCCGGACGGCTACCGCATCGAGCTGATCGGCCTCGACACCATGCGCTGACCCGTGTTGGCCGGACATCCCGCCCCCGGCGGGGTGTCCGTTCTCGGACCTCGAACGCCTGCGGGTGCTCTGCCCTCCTGCGGTTCTCGGCCTCGTCCGGGTCGAGGGACCTCGCCGCGCATCCCCGTTCATTTGATGATCGCGATCTTGCTGCGGTCGATCGTGATGGCAACCGCCAGAATGAGCACGGTGCCGAAGATGATCTGCTCGGCGAAGATATTGATGCCGATGAAGGTCATGCCGATGCGGACGATTGAGATGATCAAGGCGCCCACCGCCGTGCGGCCGACATTGCCGAGCCCGCCGGTGATCGCCGTTCCACCGACGATCACAGCGGCGATCGCCGGCAGCAGCAGCTGGTTGGCCAGCGTCGGCGAGCCGCTCGACAAGCGCGCCGCCAGGATCACGCCGGCGAGCGCGGCGAGAAGTCCGGACAGGGCGAAGGCGATGACCTTGGTGCGATCGACATTGATGCCGGCTGCCAGGGCTGCCGGCTCGCCGGCTCCGACGGCGACGCTGTAGCGGCCGAACCGGGTGTAGCGCTGCACCAGGAAGGCCGCGACGCCGACCACGGCCGCGATGATGACGACGTTCGGCACCCCGAACAGTCGTGCATTGATCCAGGCGGTGTGCGCGCGCCCGGCCTCCTCGATGGTGATGGCCCGCCCGTCCGCGGCAAGCAGCGCGAGCCCTGCAACGACCCCGCCGGTGGCGAGCGTCGCGACGAAGGACGGCACGCGCAGACGCACATGCACGAGCCCGCTCGCAATGCCGAAGACAAGGCCGGCCGCGAGCGCCACGAGATAGGCGGACAGCCCCATCGAGGGCAGCAGGCGGGCCAGCAGCACGCTGGCGAGCGAGGCGAGCGCCTGGATCGACAGGTCGATGCCGCCGAGCATGATGACGAAGGTAACCCCCGTCGCCAGGATGAAGAGCACGGCCGTGTCGGAGAGCAGCACGGTGAGTGTGCTCACGCTGAGGAAGCCCGGCGCGGCCATGCCGACCCCGAGGACCAGCGCGATGAGAAGAGCGATCGGTGCGACGCCTCTGAACCGCGCGAAGACCTCGTTGCGGCTCATCAGGGACGGCAGGCTGAACATGGGGGCACCTCGTCTTGCTCTCACACCATCTCGCGCAGGATATCGACCTGGTCGGGCTTGCCGCCCGGCGGAGCCTCGAAAGCGGCGGTCACCTCGCCGTCGCGCATGACCATGACCCTGTGTGCGAGCCCGATCGTCTCCTCGAGCGTGTCGGAGATGAGCAGGATGGCGACGCCTTGGGCCGAGAGGTCGCGCACGAGCTCGTAGACCTCTTCCTTGGCGCCGACATCGAGGCCACGGGTCGGATGATCGAGGATCAGGATCTTCGACCCGGCCGTCATCCAGCGGGCGAGCACCACCTTTTGCTGATTGCCGCCGCTGAGCTTCTGGCAGGCGATGTCGATGTTCGGCGCCTTGATCCTGAGGCGCTTCAACCAATCCTCTGCGAGCGCCCGCTCACGGCCGTGGTCGATGACGCCGCCGCGCATGACCGCGCCGAGATTGGCGAGGGTGATGTTGGTGGCGATCGACAGGAACATCACGAGGCCCTCGACCCGCCGCTCGCGCGGGATATAGCCGATGCCGCGCTTCACCGCCTGTTCGGGCGTGGTGAAGCGAACCGGCTCGCCATTCACCCGGATCTCACCCCCGGTCTGCGGGAGGAAACCGCCGATCGTGCGTGTCACCTCCTCACGGCCCGAGCCGACGACGCCGGCGATGCCGACGACCTCGCCCGCGCGAAGCGTGAGATCGACATCGCGGAAAGCGCCTTTGACGGTGAGCCCCCTGGCTTCGAGCAGGAGCGCCTCGTCGGGAGCTGCTTGGCGACCCTCCTTGTAGTATTCGCCGTGCAGACCGCGGCCGACCATGATCTCATGGAGCTGCGGGCCGGTTACGGCAGCCGCGCGATGCTCGGCGACCACGCAACCGTCCTTCATCACATAGATGCGGTCGCTGACCTCGAGCACCTCATCGAGCCGATGGGAGACGAAAACGAAGCTGGCGCGGGATTTCAGCGCACGCACGCGAGCGAACAACACCTCGACGTCGGCGCGGCCGAGCACGGAGGTCGGCTCATCGAGCAGGATGACGAGCGGCCGCTTCGTGCTTTCCTCGAGCGTCAAGGCCTTGGCGAGCTCGACCATCTGGCGGGCGGCGAAGGTCAGTTCCGAGGTGCGGGTCGTGACGTCGAGATCGATGCCGATCTTGGCGAGTTGCCGGCGGGCTGCGGCGCGCATGGCGCGCCAATCGACAATGCCGAAACGCGTGAACTCACCCTCCTGACCGAGATAGATATTCTCGGCCACGGAGATATTGAGGAGGAGCGACTGTTCCTGGAAGACCATGCCGATGCCGTGGGCCCCGGCATCTCGGGCACTGCGCAGCCGGAGCGGCTCGCCATCGAGGCTCAGCGTGCCGTCGTCGGGCTGCTGGGTACCCGAAAGAATACGCATCAGCGTCGATTTTCCGGCGCCGTTCTCGCCGACGAGCCCGACCACCTCGTTCGGTCTAATTTCCATGTCGACGTCCTTCAGCGCATGGACGCCGGCGAAGGACTTGTTCAGGCGTGAAGCGACGAGCATGGCGGTCACTTGACGATCTTGAGGCGGACGCGATCGAGCGAGATCGCCACAGCCGCGATGATCATCAGCCCCTGCGCGGTCTGCTGCACATAAGGCGAGATGCCGAGAAGGATCATGCCGTTGCCGAGCACCGCGACGATCAGCACGCCGACGAGCGTATTGATCACGCCGCCCTCGCCGCCGGTCAGCGCGGTGCCGCCAACGACCACCGCGGTCACCGCCGCAAACAGGCGACCATCGCCGATGACGGGATTCGACTGGCCGAGCTGGGCGGCCGCCAGCACGCCGGCTATCCCATAGAAGAAGCCCGCGAGCGTGAAGGCGGCAATGCGCACCCGCCTCAGATTGACACCGGAGAGCTCCGCCACGTCCTCGCCGCCGCCGATGGCGACGATGTGTCGACCGAGGCGGGTGAAATACTGGATGACGACGGCGAGCAGGAAGGCCGCGAAGGCGATCCAGACGGCGAGCGGCAAGTCGAGCACGCGCGTCAGGGCCAGCCCGCGCAAATTCATGTCCATGAGACGCACGGCCGAACCGCCGAGCATGACGGTCGCGATCCCGAGGCCCACGAACCACATGCCGAGCGTCGCCATGAAGGACGGGATCCTGAGCCCCGTCTGCACGACGCCGCTGACGAGCCCCATGAGGCTGCTCGCTGCAATGGCGGCGATCACCGCCAGCCAGCCGAAATCGTTGCCATTGGCATCGTTGGCCGCGAGCAGCACGAGCACCATGGCGGCGATGGCAAGCCCACCCTCCACCGACAGATCGATGCTGCCGAGCAGGATGATGAAGGTCGCACCCATGGCGAGCGTTAAGGGCACCGCCGCCGAATTGGCGATGCGGATGAGATTGCGGGTCTCGATGAAATTCGGATTGGCGATGGTGATCAGCAGGCAGAGGGCTGCGAGCACCAGCACCGGGGCCGCAGCCCGCAACAAGCGGCCACTCGGCAAGATCCAGGCCGGCCGGACGGACGGCGCCAGCGCTTCACCGGCCCGGGACGAAGTCGAGACATGTTCGGGTTGCAAGGTCACGGCAGCCATCCCGAAAACAGGCGATGAACAGCGGGCGGACCGGCTTTGGCCGGCTCCGCCAACGAAGGACGGAAGCGGCGCGAGGCCGCTCCCCTCGCTTTGCGGTCAGCTCGGGCGGATCTGGCCGGTGCAGCGGCCCCAGATGTCGTTCCAGTCGATCACCGGCTGGGCGTCGATATGGGTCTTGTAATATTCGGCGACGTTGTCCTTCGTGATCAGCGTCACCCTGCCGTAGAACTCGCGATGATCCTTCGGCTCCTTGGCGGGATCGAAGGTGCCCATCGCGGCATGGTAGCCCAGCGAAAGGCCCATGCCGCCCTGCCAGAACGGATCAGAGGTGATGGTGGCGGCGTATTCACCGCTTTTGACGGCATCGACCGCCGCCTTGATGCCGTCGATGCCGACGATCGGCACCTGGCCCTGGAGCCCCTCCCCGCGCAACGCTTCGAGCGCGCCGGTGCCCATGTCGTCATTGGCCGCCCAGATGCCCTTGATCTGGTCACCGAAGCGCGTCAGCAGGCTGGAGGTGATAGTATAGGCCTCGGTCGCCTTCCAGTTGGCGACCTGGAAATCGAGCAGCTTGATATTGGGATTGGCGGCGAGCGCGGCATCGAGGCCCTTCTTGCGCTCGATGGCCGCGGTGGTCGAGATCATGCCGCCGAGCGCCACGATGCCGCCGGAGCCGCCCATAGCCTTGAACAGGATCTCGGCGATCTGCTTGCCGCTCGCGATGCCGTCGAACTCGATATGCGAGATGTAATAGGGATTGAAATCCCAGGGGTGGAGATCGGACGGCTTGTTCCACTGGGTGACCACATAGGCCTTGGCCTTGGTCGCCGCCTCGACGATCGGCCGCGCATCCGGCGTGTCGTTGGGATCGGAATTGAGCACCATATGGCCGCCCGTCTTGGCAAGCATGGCGCGGATATCGGCGATGCCCTTCTCGCTGTTGCCCTCCGAGACGAGCGTCACATGCTCGGCGCCGACCGACTTGGCGAAGGCCTCCGCCCCCTGCTTCCACACCGCGTGATAGGGATTGGACAGGGAACGAATGGAAGTAACGAGCACCGGCGGGGTCGCCGCGCTGAGCCTCCGCGGCAGGGACGCAGCGGCAATGCCGGCCGCGCCGGCGGCGAGAAAGCCACGCCGGCTGAAACGCCCGCCGGAATGGGTCGCGTCGAAAGAAGCCATCATGAACCTCCCTAGAAGGTCTCGTGCCCGGCGCATGCGGCAGCCACGCGGGCGTGATTATTATCGCCGAGGTTATCCAGTCGTCAGACAACCCTTCAACAGGATGAGCATATTCTTCCTGTTGACGCGGCACAAGGGTCCTGAGAAGCTGCCGGGCGTTTTGAGCACGCTGCGGCGATCGAACGGCCTCTTTCCGTCCGGGCGAGGCGTTCCGAACGGTCGGCGACCGCGGCGGCCGAGGGAGGAGCCATGCCCGATTATATCATCGTCGGCGGCGGCTCGGCCGGTTGCGTCATGGCCGCCCGCCTCAGCGAAGATCCCGACGTCTCCGTCCTGCTCCTCGAGGCGGGACCGCGCGACACGGATGCCTATATCCACATGCCCGTCGGCTTCTTCAAAATGACCGGCGGCCCGCTCACTTGGGGATTCGAGACGGCGCCGGGCAAGACGATCGGTGGCCGCACGATGATCTACCCTCAAGGGCGCGTGCTCGGCGGCGGCAGCTCCATCAACGCCCAGGTCTTCACCCGCGGCTGCCCGGAAGACTACGACGCCTGGGCCAAAGAAGAAGGCTGTACCGGCTGGTCGTTCGAGGACGTGCTGCCCTATTTCCGCCGGTCGGAAGACAACGACACCTTGTCAGGCCCCTATCACGGCAATGGCGGGCCGCTCGGCGTCACCTCCTCTTCGCCGCATCTCCTGTCGCGGATCTTCGTCCAGGCTGCGCAACAGGCGGGGCTGCCGTATAACCCGGACTTCAACGGTCCGAGCCAAGCCGGTGTCGGGGTCTACCAGACGACGACCCGCGGCGGCCGACGCTGCAGCACCGCGACGGGTTATCTGAAACCGGCGCTCGGCCGCCCCAATCTCACCCTGCGCACCGGAGTGCTGATCACGCGCATCGTGGTGGAGAAGGACCGCGCCGTCGGCGTCGAACTCGTGGAGAACGGCCGCCCGAAGACCCTGCGCGCCGAGCGTGAGGTGATCGTCAGCGCCGGCGCCATCGGCTCGCCGAAGCTCTTGATGCTGTCGGGCATCGGCCAGGCGGCGCATCTTTCCGCGCTCGGCATCCCGGTGATCGCCGACCTCCCCGGCGTCGGCCAAAACCTTCAGGACCACACCAATGTCGACCTCGTTTACGAGCTCACCGGCCCTTATAGTTACGACAAGTATAAGAAGCTCGGCTGGAAGCTCATGGCGGGGCTTGAATACAAGATCTTCAACAAGGGGCCGGTGACCTCGAATATCGTCGAGGCCGGCGCCTTCTGGTGGGGCGACCGCAGCGAGGCGACGCCCGACCTCCAGTTCCACTTCCTGCCCGGCGCGGGCGTGGAAGAAGGGATCGGCGGCGTGCCGGGCGGCAACGGCTGCACCTTGAATTCCTATCATACGCGGCCGCGCTCGCGCGGCACCGTGACTCTGCGCTCGGCCGACCCGGCGGCAGCGCCGATCATCGATCCCAACTGCTTCGACGATCCCTATGATCTCGAACGCACGGTCGACGGCATCATCACGAGCCGGGAGATCATGTCCCAAGCCGCCTTCAAGCCCTATATCGCGCGCGAGCATATTCCGGGCAGCGGCGTCGGCTCGCGCGCCGAACTCGCGGCCTTCGCCCGGCAAGCTGCGCGCACGGCCTATCATCCGGTCGGCACCTGCCGCATGGGCACGGGGCCCGATGCTGTCGTCGACACGCAACTGCGCGTTCACAGCATCGATGGCCTCCGGGTCTGCGACAGTTCGATCATGCCGCGGCTGATCTCGTCCAACACCAATGCTGCGGCCGTGATGATCGGGGAGAAGGCGTCGGACCTCGTCCGCGGCAACCGGGTGGCCCTCGCCGCGACCGCATAGCCACTCAGAGAGAACCATCGGCCGAGCCTAAAGCCGCTCCGCGACGGCGAGGTAAGCCGATAAGGTGATCGTCGCAATGATGGTCGACACCAAGATGGCCCTGGAGGTTACCGCCGCCTCCCGCCGATAGAATTCGGCGAGCATGAAGGGGCCAGTTCCGGTCGGCAGAGCTGCCAGCAGCACGCTCGTATGGGTAAGGAGCGGCGGCAGCTTGAAGACGAAGACCGCGAGCAGCCAGGCGAGCAGCGGCTGCACAATGAGCTTGATGCCGACGAGCACTGCCGTCGATGCGATATCGCGTTCCTCCGCCGCCTTCGTCTGCGCGAGAAAGAGGCCGAGGGCGACGAGCGCGCAGGGCGAGGCCGCCCCCCCGAGCAGCTTGAGAAAAGCCTCGATCGGCGCAGCGAGGCTCGCTCCCGAGAGCGGCACGAGGGCACCCAGCACCGGGGCGACCAGCAGGGGATTGCGAATCAATGAGCGCATGACCTTGATGGCCAGATGCGCCGGCCGCTTCTCCGTCTGCAAACCGGTCTCGATCAGCACGATGGCGATAGCGAAAAGAATGCAGACGGTGAATATCGTCGCCACAGTGGTCGGCGCCAGGGCATCATGCCCGAAGGCCATGAGGGCGAGCGGAAAGCCGATGTAGCCGGTATTGGCATAGGACGCGTTCAAACCGTCGATGGCGGCATCGGCCAGAGGCCGTCGGCCGTGCAGGCGAAGCACCAGCGTCGCGACGAAAGCGAGCAGCGTGCTCGATCCGAAGACGGCGATGAAGCCGGGCTGCCACAGGTCCGCCCATTCGGCGTGCGCCACCACGTCGAACAGCAGCGCCGGCAAAGCGAGATAGACCACGAAACGGTTGATTTCGCCGGTCGCATGCGGACCGAGCACGCCGAGGCGCCGGGCGAGCCAGCCGGCGAGAATCAGTGCGAAGACAGGCAGAACGATGGAAAGCGTGGAGAGCATCGGCACGGGGCGATTGGAAGGACCGGGCGAGCCCTAGCACGCGATATTCATACCTTCTAATGTTCTTTTCCGCTGTCGTTGCGGCCTGTTGCGCATCGCGCGTTTCGCGCCGGCGAGTCGCTTCGAACGGGCGATGATGGATTGCTCCTCGGGATCGCTTCAGCACGTCGCGAAGGACCGCTCAAAGCTCCTCAATCGTTGAGAAGCGCATCCAGCTCGTGCTCGAGACGCGCATCCGCGTCGGCGAGACGGGCACTGACCGCCGCGACCGCCGCTTCATGGGCCGCGAGCCTCTCACGGCGTTCGGCGACCATGCGCGTGACTTCCTGCGGCGCGGGGCCGCCGCGGACGGTGCGGGCGGCGACATTGGCCCGCGGGTCGAGCGCCTTGGTGACCGCCTCCTCCGAGATGACGCAAGGCTCGCCGAACAGCGCCTCGCTTGCAGCGGATAAATCCTGCGCGGTGAGTTCCGGCGCGGTGCGCCGGCTCTCCAGCGCCTCGCGCACCACGCGCCCGACGATATTGTGTGCCTTGCGGAAGGACAGCCCGGTCTCGCGCACAATGACGTCGGCGAGCTCGGTCGCGGTGCCGAAGCCGATGGCGGCGGAACGCAGCATCACCTCGGGGCGCAGGGTGAGCGTTTCGAGCACGCCCTCCGCGACGGCAAGCGCCAGCATGGACCGCTCAGTCGCATCCATGGTCGCGGGATTCACGCCGGTGACACCGTCGTTCACGTCCGCGAAATGTGTGTTCTTGCTGCAGGCGAGCACCGTCGCGACGGCGCCGGTCACATAGGCGGCGGCCGTCTTGATGTATTCGAGGCCCTGCGGATTCTTCTTCTGCGGCATGATTGAGCTGACGCTGGAAAAAGCGTCACTGAGTTCGACGAAGCCGTATTCCAGCGTGTTCCATTCCTGCAGGTCAGTCGCGAGGCGCGATACCCCCGTCATCATGATCGCCAGCGCGGCGACCGCCTCATGCGCATCGTCACGCGACGAGACCGCGTCATAGGCGACCTCGAGCAGCCGCGGAAAGCCGAGCAGGCCGGCCGTATAGTCGCGGTCGATCGGGAAGGCGGTGGTTGTGAGGGCGCCGGCGCCCAGCGGACAGCGGTCGCAGCGGTTGAGCGCGCCGGCCACCCGCTCGGCATCGCGCTCCAGCATGTCGGCATAGGCGAGAAGATAATATCCGAGCGAGATCGGCTGGGCATGCTGGGTGTGGGTATAGCCGGGCATAACGGTGTCGGCATGCTCGGTGGCGAGGCGCAGGCAAACGCCGCGCAGGCGGTTCAATCCGGCCGCGACCTGCACCAGCCGCCGCCGCAGTGCCATCCGCCAGGACGTGATGTTGAGGTCGTTGCGACTGCGCGCCGTGTGCAGCCGCCCGCCGATGTCCGGTCCGAGGCGGCTGACGATATAGCGCTCCGAATAGGAGTAGAGATCCTCCTGGAGATAGTCGATATCGAGCGCTTCCGGCCCAGCGGCGCGCAATTCCCTCACGATATGAAGCGTCTGACGGATGTCGTCCCTGGAGACGATATCCTGGCGTGCCAGCATCAGCCCATGGGCGAGATGGATGCGCATCTCCTCGGAAAAGAGATACTTGGCCCCGTAAGAAATGGCGGGCCGGTAATAGGCATCCACCAGCGCCTGCGCCGGGGGCAGCTTCACGCGCTCGCGCAGCGAAACCTTCTCTTCGCTCATGGCCTTCTCCTGTTCGTTCCGCGGGCGTGCGGCCGGCCTCAGATAAAACCAGGCCCCTCGATCACCGGGTTGGCGGCGATGAAGGCCTCGTCGACCTCGAGCCCGATGCCGGGACGGTCGAGCGGGCGCACGCAGCCATCGGCGTCCAGCTCGTAGGGCGCCCGGTCGAACGGCGCTTCGCGCTGCGGGTTGTAGCCCTCGCTGGCCTCGAAGTAACCTCCGTTATCGATCGAGGCGAGCACGTGGATGCCCGCCGCCAGATCGAGCCCGGTGACGCCGCCATGCGGGTGGATCATCACCTTCCACGCGGAGGCCATTGCGGCGATGCGCATGATTTCGGTGAAGCCGCCGGTCTTGCCGACATCCGGCTGGAAGATGCGCACCGCCCCCGCTTCCACATGCTTCACGAATTCGAAGCGGGTGTAGCAGTTCTCGCCCAGCGCCAGCGGCGTCGAGCTGAACTTGGACGCCACCTCGTAGGACCGATAGTCGTTCGGAGAGAACGGTTCCTCCAGCCACGACACCTCGAGCTCGGCGAGCGCCGGCATGGCGCGGCGTGCATCGTCGAGCGTATAGGCGGTGTTGGCGTCGGTGAGGATGTCGATCTTCTCGAAGGCCTTGCGCACCGCCGCGACCCGGGCGATGTCCTTCTCTACGGTGTCGCCGATACGCAGCTTGACGGCCCTGTAACCCTTCTCGGCGAGCGCGGCCACTTCGTCCACCAGCGCCTCCGGGCCGCGTCCGATACCCAGCGCGCCGCCACCGCCGGCATAGGCCGGGATCGGCTTGTCGCCGCCGCCGAGCAGCTTGTAGACCGGCCAGCCGACAGCCTTGCCCTTGATGTCCCAGCACGCCATGTCGACGCCGCTGAGCGCGATCACTGAGCCGGCGCCCATACCGTGACTGGCGATCTGCGCCTTGTAGACCTTGCTCCAGATGGCAGCGGTGTCGGTCGGGTCCATGCCGACGACCAGCTGGTGCATCGTGTTGTTGACGATATTGGCGACGGCGCCCGGGTTGCGGCCGTGATGCGCCTCGCCCCAGCCGATGATCCCCTCGTCGGTGAATACCTTGACGAGGACGGCATCCCGCTTGGCCAGCCGCCCGATGCCCAGCCGATTTTGCTTGTCCGGCGGAATGGGCGAGGAGATCGGGAAGGCTTTGATATCGGTGATACGCATGGTGATCCTCGCTTGGGTCGGTTCAGATCGGCCGGAGAACTGTCAGGCGGCTTCGGCCATGCCCCGTCCACGGCGGAACAGCGGATAGAGCAAGGTCGCCGCCGAGAGCAGCAGCAGGGTGACGGAGATTGGATGGGAGACGAAGATGACGGGCGAGCCGGCCGAGATGACCAGCGACTGCCGGAAAGAATTCTCCGCAATCGGTCCCAAGACCAGGGCAATGATCACCGGGCTGGCGGGTATGTCGGCGAGCTTGAACAGATAGCCCAGCACGGCGAACACCAGCATGATCCATATGTCGGTCATGGAGTTGTTGATGCTGTAGACACCGATGAAGCACAGCGTCGCGACAACAACCGGCAGCACCTTCTGCGCAACGCGCAGCAGCCACACGAAGAAAGGCACCATGAGCGTGTTCTGGATCAGCAGCATTACGTTGCCGATATAAAGGCTGGCGATAAGGCCCCACACCACGTCGGGATGCTCGGTGAACAGGCGCGGGCCGGGCTGAATGCCGAGCAGCACGAGGGCGCCGAGCAGTACCGCAGTGGTGGAGGAGCCGGGAATGCCGAGAGCGAGCAGCGGCACGAAGGCCCCGGAACTGGCAGCGTTGTTCGCCGCTTCCGGACCCGAGACGCCACATAGCGCCCCCCTGCCGAACTGCTCCGGCTTTTTGGAAAGGCGCCGTTCGATGCCATAGGACAGGAAGCTCGCGATGGTCGCACCGGCGCCAGGCAATACCCCGACGAAGAAGCCGAGCAGGCCGCCGCGGAACATGCTGCCGATCGTCTCGCGCAGTTGGGCGCGCGTCGGAATGAGTGCCCGCAACCGGAAGCGGTTGGCTTTGTCCAGGAGGAAGGACGACGGGCTGGCGATGTCCTGCAGCACCTCGGCAAGACCGAACATGCCGACCACGGCGGGGAGGAAGTTGACGCCGTCGAGCAATTCCATGCTGCCGAAGGTCAGGCGCGGAAAGCCGGATACCACGTCCTGGCCCATGGTGCCGACCAGCAGGCCCAATGACAGCGCCAGCGTAGACTTCAACAGGCTGCTGCCGGTGAGCGATGCGACCAGGGCGAAGGCCAAGATCATCACCGAGAAATATTCCGGCGGCCCGAAGCTGAGCGCCACGCTCGCCAGCGGCACGGCAACGACCGTCAGGAAAACGAGGCCCAGCGTACCAGCGAGGAACGACCCGATCGCCGCCAGCCCGAGGGCGAGGGCTCCCTTGCCTTGGCGGGCCATCGGGTAGCCATCGAAGGTGGTGACGACCGAGGCGCTTTCGCCGGGCACGTTGAGCATGACCGAGGTGATCGTGCCGCCGTACATGGCGCCGACATAGACGCCCGCCATGGCAACCAGCGCGAACAGCGGCTCGGCGCCATAGGTGATGGGCAGCAGCACGGCGATGGCGGCGGAGGGGCCGAGGCCAGGAAGCACGCCAACCAGCGTACCAGCGAAGGTGCCCGCGAGGCAGGCCCCTAGCATCTGCCAGTCCATCATCCGCGCGAAGCCGCCCATCAGGGAGGCGAGCACATCATGTTCCATGCGAAATCCTTCGCCCTAGAGCCAGGCGCCGCGCGGGAAGGGAATGTTCAGAAGGTGAACGAAGACGAAGTAGAGGATCGCAATCCAGATGGAGGCGAGCGCGAACGCATAATGAATCTTCAGCCGCGCTACCCAGGCGAGGCCCGCGAAAGAAAAGACGAACAGTCCCACCGTAAAGCCGACATAGTCTGCGGAGAAGGCGAGAGCCGCCGCGAGCACCAGCAGCAGCGCAGCGCGCGGGAAATAGGGCCCCCACTCGATCGGCCCGGACGAGATCGGCCTCAGCGCGACCGCGGCGGCGCAGCCCGCGAGAACGGCGCCATACGCAATGGGTGCGGCGCCGGGACCGACCGTATATTCCTCCCAGAGCGACAATCCGCTGGCGGCATAGATCCCAATGGCGCCCACCCCGAAAAGGATGAGCGCGAGATAGCGTTCGAGATTGCGCATGGCGTCTACCGTGAAGGGAAAGCCTGGACGCGCCATTGGTCGGCGCGACCTGGCAAGGCGCGATCAGCGCTTCAGATTAGCCTTGAGCCACTCGATCTGTCCGGCAATGGTTTTCTCGACCTCCTCCGGTGCGGCGTAGACCGCTGCGAGGCCGAGTTCCTTCGCCTTCTCCGGATATCCCGGCGAAGTCGCGATCTTCTTGACCGCCGCGCGCAGCTTCTCCAGGACCTCCGGCGGTGCACCGGCAGCGATGGTCACGCCGCGGGCAGAGCCGTTGAACTGGATCTCGAAGCCCTGCTCCTTGAAAGTCGGTGTGTCGGGCATCTGCGGGTCGCGCTGGTCGCCGCCGACACCGATGACACGCAGGCTGCCGTCCTTCACATAAGGCATGGCTTCGCTGACAGTCAGGCCGACCGCATCGACATGCCCGCCGAGGGCAGCGGTGATCGCCTCCTTGCCGCTGTCGAAGTTCACGATTCGGAACTTGACGCCGGCCGCAACCTCGATCGACTTCGCGGTCAGCGCGTCGGAGCTGACGATGCCGGTCGCCGCATAGGAAAGGCCACCCGGATTCTTTTTCATGAACTCGACGGCATCGGCAATCGTCTTGAATTGACTTTTGCCGCTGACCGCCACGACGACCGGGTCGAAGGCGATCTGGCCGAGATATTGAAGCTTCTCGACCGGATCGAAGGGCAGCGCGCCGGTGGCGTAGTTCGCGCTCAGCGCCGGCAGGTTATAATTGCCGAGCGAATAGCCGTCCGGCTTGGCGCGGGCGATGAAGGTCCAGCCGGTGACGCCACCGGCACCGCCGCGGTTCACGATGACAACGGGCTGGCCGAGCTCCTTCTCCAGGAAGGGCGCAAAGGCACGGAAGTTGAGGTCGACGCCGCCGCCCGCACCATAGGTGATGTTTATCTCAATCGGCTTGGTGGGATAGGACTGGGCAAAGGCAGGAACGGAAAAAGGGCTGAGAACGATGGCGGCAAGCACCAACCCAGCACGCGTGGGGCCTTGAAGCATTTCGGGTCTCCTCCATTGGAACCGGGTTGTAGCGGGATCGCCTTCCCGTTCTCGTCTTTCGGCATAAGAGCGAAGTTTCTATTTTTTGAGATTTGCGCAAATAGCAAATCGAGTCAATCCTAGCGTGATGGACGGCCAGCCACGGCCCAACGGGAAATCGCTGCATGGACCCATTTGCCACCGGCAAACCGCCGCTCAACGAACCCACCTATTTGCGAGTGAAGCGCGCCATCATCGGCGACTTGATCGCCCACGGCTTTCAGCCGGGGGACCACCTGACGATCGAGATGCTGACCTCGCGCTACAACGTGAGCCACATGCCTATCCGCGAGGCCCTGCGCCAACTGGAGGGTGAAGGCATCCTCGTCTCGCTGGCGCACCGCGGATTTCGTATCGAGGCGCTGACGGAGCGCTATATCTGCAACATGTACGACATCCGCATCGGCATCGAGACGATGCTGGCGCGGCGCGCCGCCGAGCATGCCAAACCCGTCGACATCGAGCAGCTGCGGGCGATCCACGAGCGCTATGCAGCAGCCGTGAGAGCCGGCGACGTCCAACCGATACTCCGCATCAACATCGACTTTCACGACCGCATCCACGCGCTCGCCGACAACCCCGAAGCGGTGCACATGGTCGACGCACGCACCCGCATCGTGCGCACCGTCGCCCAGACCGTGGATGCCCATGTCCAGCTGGACCGGGCGCCGATCATCGCCGAGCACGCCCGGATCATCGAAGCCATGGCGCGGGGCGATGCCGATGCTTGCAGCCAGGCGGTCTTCGAGCATCTCGACAAGGCCCGCGACCGGTTGCTGGTCCGCATGAAGCAGGCCGGCCACCTGCTGGAGCCACACGGTGGCTGACTTGCCGATGGGGGCCTACTGATCCACCACCGAACCGTCGAGGTGCAGCCGCGTCTTCAGCTTGCGCGGCCGATAGGGGAATTTCGTCAGTGCGTCCGGATTGAGGGCGATGCCGAGCCCTGGCGCATCGCTGATCTCGAGGAAGCCGGCTCCGTCGTGACGCGGCGCGCCGGTAACGAGCTGGTCGAAGTCGGGGCGTTTGTCGGTCTTGTCGCTCCAGGTGTCGGCAGGGAACTCCTGCAGCACGAAAGTCGGCGAGACGGCGGCGATCTGCAGGCAGGCGACCGTGGACACCACACTGAGCGGATTGTGCGGTACTATGCCGATATGCGAGGCCTCGGCGAGCGCGGCGATCTTGCGCGCGCCGGAGATGCCGCCGACCATGCAGACGTCGGGCCGCACGAGCTGCACGGCCTGCCGCGCAATCAGCATCTGGAATTCCCAGAGCGAGGTCAGGCGCTCGCCGGTGGCGATCGGGATGCCGAGCTTACCCGCCACATAGGCCATCTCGTCGAGATTGTCCGGGGTCACCGGATCTTCCAGAAAGAGCGGATAGTAAGGTTCGATCGCACGGCCGAACTGCACCGCCTCGTAGGGCGTCATTCGGCGATGAATTTCGATGCATAGATCGACATCCGGGCCGGCGATCTCGCGATACTGCCGCACCGTTTCGACCGCATCGTGAATCTTGCGCGCATAGGATTGGTAGTAGGGCTCCTCGCGCGGCGTATCGAGGAACGGGGTGAGATGCCCTACCGCGGTGAAGCCGGCATCGCGCGCCGCCTTGACGCCGGCAAAGAGCTCCTCCTTGGTGGTGCCGAACACGTGGTAATAGGCGCGCGCCTTCTCGCGGACCTTGCCGCCCAGCAGGGCGTGGACGGGAGCGTTGAAATGCTTGCCGGCGATATCCCAAAGCGCGATATCGATGGCGCTGAGCGCCGCCATGATCGCCGAGCCGCGGAAATGCGCCGAGCGGTACATATACTGCCAGTGATGCTCGATGCGCAGCGGATCCTTGCCCAAAAGATAGTCGGCAAAGGTGTTGACCGCGCCGACGGTCGCCTCGTGGAAGGCCCAGGCACCGCCCTCGCCCAGCCCCGTCAAACCGTTATCGGTGGTGATCTCGACGAACAGGAAGCGGTCGAGCAGAATGGGCGTGATCTTGTCGATGCGCATCTGGCCTCTCCGGATTATGGCGCTTGGGACATCAGGACAGCAGGACCCGGCAATCGTCGGGATGGATGCCGACGAACACCGGCCCATTCATCGGAACCGTGGGGCTGATGGCGCGCATCTCGCCGAGTGGCGTCGTGCCGACGACCTCCCAGTCGTTGCCCTGGAACAATCGCGCGCCCACCGTGAGCGGCAAGACCAGCGAGCCGGTCCTGGCCGATGCCGGATGTCCCAGCACCTGGAGCCTGCGCGGACGGATAGCGATCTTCACTTCGTTGCCAGGATCGACCGGGGTCGAGGGCAGAACCAGCCTGTCGCCATTGCCCAGCGCGAGCGCCGCCTGCCCGGCCACCGGCTCGAAGGTCTCGACCGTAGCAGTGATGGTGTTCGCCCCGCCGACGAAGTCCGCCGCATAGGCCGTGCGCGGCGTGTCGTAGACTTCGGTTGCCGGACCGTCCTGCTCGACATTGCCATCACGCAGCAGGATCACCCGGTCGGCGAGCGAAAGTGCTTCGACGTGGTCGTGCGTCACCAGAACGGTGGTGAGCTTCAGCTCGGCCTGAAGCTTTGCGAGCCAGGTGCGCGCGCGCTCCCGCAGCTGCGCGTCGAGGCTCGACAGCGGCTCGTCGAGCAGCAGCACCTGCGGGCGGAACACCAGCGCCCGAGCAATGGCGACGCGCTGCTGTTGGCCGCCAGACAGCTCGAAAGGGTAGCGGTCTGCAAGCGCCGAGAGCTCGAGCCGGGCGAGCATCGCCCGCGCCGCCTCGTGGCGCTCACGACGCCCAACACCGCGCAAGCGCAGCGGATAGGCAATGTTGTCCAGGACGCGCATGTGAGGCCAGAGCGCATAGGACTGGAACACATAGCCGATGTTGCGCCGCTCGGCGGGCAGATCCGCACCCGCGCTCGCGGAATAAACGACGCTGCCGTTGATGCCGATCTCACCGCCGCTCGGGCTGTCCAGGCCGGCGATCAGGTTGAGCAGGGTGGTCTTGCCGCACCCACTCGCGCCCAGAAGGGCGGTGAAGGAGCCTTCCTCGATACTGAGGCTGATCGGATCTAGGACCTTCACCTGGCCGTAGCTCTTGGTGACGCCGTTCAGCGTGATCATCGCGGTCATGGGCCTATCCACGCGAATAGATGAAGACGGCCAGCGGCACGGTGATCGCCAGCTGGATCACGGCCAAGGCGGCCAGACTGCCGAGATGGCCGACGAGGTTGAGCTGAAGCATCGTCGTGCCGATGACTTCGGTGCCCGGACTGAACAGGAACGACGCGGCGGAATATTCTTTGAAGAACTGTACAAAATAGAGCATGAACGCTCCGACCAGCGCGTGCTTGGTCAGCGGGAAGGTCACGTCCCGCACCGCAGCCCAGCGACCTCCTCCCGAGACCCGCACTGCCCGGTCGAGATCGGCCCCGATCTGCAGGAACGCGGGCGTCAGCGCGCCGAATCCGGTCGGAAAATACCGGATGGTGAAAGCGATCACGAGGATGAGGAGCGTCTGCCGCAGCACGTCGCCACCAGGCATCAGCATTACAGCGTAGAAAAAGCCGAGGCCGACGACGAGGCCCGGCACGGCTCGCGGGATCACCGATATCTGGTCGATGATGCCGCGTGCGAAAGGAAGCGTGCGATAGGCGAATACAGCGGCGACGAAGGTCAGGACCAGCGCGGCGAGGCCGCCGAAAAAGGCGATGATCAGGGTGTTCCAGATGCTGCGCACATACTGCTCGCGCCCGAAGATCACCTCGTAATTAGCGAGGGTGACGACATCACTGATCGGCAGCAGCGGCGACAGCAAGCTGGTGAAGGAGCGCAGCACCAAAAAGGCGGTGGGGATGATGGAGGTGACGAGCACAAAGATGCCGATCACCGCCGTGACGACCCAGCCCACCAAGCCGATGCGCAGGCGCGTCGTCTTCGCTGCGCGGCCGCCCACCGTGACATAGCGGCGCGTGTCGCCGATCCAGCGCGTCTGCAGCAACACGAGCAACTGGACGATGATGATCATAAACACCGCCGCCGCCGCCACGATGCCATAGTCGACCTGAGCCGAGATGAGACCCTTGGTATAGAGGTAGGTCGCCAGCACCTGAATGCGGGCCGGCTCGCCGATGATCAGCGGCACGGCGAGTAGGTCCACGACGAGCATGAAGTTGAGCACCGCGCAGGACAGGATCGCCGGCTTCAGCAGCGGTATGACGATGGTGAAGATGGTTGTGAATGGACCGGCGCCGGCGGTGCGGGCGGAGCGCTCGAAGTCATCCGGGATGTTCGCGGCCGCGGCCGCAAAGAACAGGTAGCTGATCGGCGCCTGCGCGATGCCGGCAATGACGCTCATGCCACTGAGCGAGTAGAGGTTCGGAAGCCCGAAGCCGAGGTGGGCACGCATAAAGAGTGCAACATAGCCGCCGGGTCCGTAGAGCATCGACCAAGCGAAGGACAGGATCAGCGGCGAGATGAAGATGGGCGCCAGGAAGAGGAGCCGCAGCGTCTTGCGCAGCGGGATACTCATCCGCTCGAAAATCAGGCTCAGCGTCAGGCCGAGCACGATCGAGATGAGGGTGGAGAGCGCAGCGAAATAAAAGGTGTTCTCGGTGGCGCTGAGGAAAGCGCCGTCCTGCAGCAGCCGGGCGAAATTGCCGAGCCCCAGCGTTCCTCCGGCATCATAGAGCGGCTTATCCAGGAACGCCTGATAGACGATCGGTATGACCGGCGAGATCAGGAACAGGAAGAGGGCCAGGCAGAAGAGAAAAGTCGCGTAACGGATGTTCAGGAAAGTCATTCCCGGTCTCCGGCGGGAAGACCGGGCGCGCGGGCGCCCGGCCGCGGCAGAGGGGATCACTTCTTCTGGAAGGCAGCTTCGAGGCGGGGGGCGATTTTCGGCAGGCCGGTGATCATTTCCGGGTCGAGGGCGACGCGCGAGACATTCGCCTCGCCGACTTGCTGCACCATACGATCATAGGTCAGTCCTCCGGGCATGGCGGCCGGGTCGTCGACATCGGCGCGGAAGCTGACGAGACCGCCCTTCCCCACCGCAGTCTGTCCTTTCTTCGAGAGCAGGAAGTCGATCATCAGCTTGGCGGAGTTCGGGCTCGCGGCGGTCTTGGTGATCGCCATGTTGCGCATGTTGATGACGGTGCCGTCCTTCGGCAGCGCCCAGCCGATCAGCTTCTCACGGTTGGGATCGGAGAACAGGCCGAGCACCGCCTGCGAGGAGACGAGATAGCCGATGACGTATTCGCCCGACGTGATCTTCTCCACGATCGGGCCGGCGGTGCGATAGACGTCCGACATCGGTCCGATCTTGTCGAACCAGCCATAGGCGGTCTCGCCGCGCAGCTTGACGATGCCCCAGAAGATGGCCTGGGTGAAGGCGCTGGCGTTGGGCGCGTAGGTGCCGAGGCGACGATCGAACTCCGCCGGCTGTTTTCCGACTACGTCGACGATGTCCTGCATGGACTTCGGCCAGTCCGCCTCGGGCAGCAACAGCTTGTTGTAGGCCAGCACGAACGGGTCGGTCGAGACCGTGTAGACGCCCGGCTTAGGCACCGACCAGGCCGGAACATGCGGGATTTCGGGCGATTGGTAAGGCTCGATCATGTTCTTCGGCAAGAACTCGAGCCAGGCGAGCGGCGCTGCCGAGAGCAGGATGTCGGCGGAGTGGGTCTTGGCACCCTGATCGGCATAGTAGCGCTCGAACACCTCATTGGCGTTGAGGTCTGTCGCCTCCACCTTGATCCAAGGATATTCTTGCCTGAAGGCAGCGATGATCGGGTCCCAGTTGAACAGCGCGATATTAGAATAAACGGTGAGACCGCTCTCCTTCTTCGACGCCTCGATAATCTGCGAATACTCGGCGGGGTAATAGGATGGCGGGGCCGCATGCGCCGTCACCAGCGACGACATCATGAGGCATCCGGCGATACAGGCAGCACGCAGCTTCCGCATTACTTCCTCCCCAATATGTTTTCCATGGACCGAGCTTTTTCTTGCGAGCCGCGTTCAGCTGACCCGGTATTTCGCGAGTTGCTTCTCGTTGGGCTCGCAGCCGTTACCGGGCGCGGACGGCACAGTGACGGTGCCATCCTCGTTGAGGTCCGGTGTGTCGAGATAAACATTGCCCCACATCGGATCGAATTCCTTGGGATAGAACTCGATCATCAGCGCGTTGGGGATGGCGGCGAGCAGGTGCAGATGCGTCTGCTGGTCGCCGTGCGGACAGATATCGAGCCCGTGCGCCTGAGCGAGCGCGGCGATCTTCATGAATTCGGTTATTCCGCCGGTGTAACGGGCATCCGGCTGCAAGATGCCGACCGCCTGGGTGGCGATCAGGTCGCGAAAGCCATGCTTGTTGTATTCGTTTTCGCCCGAGGCCAGGGTGAGCGGAACGGCGGCTGCGATCTTGCGCAAGCCTTCGTAGTCGTCGGGCTGCACCGGCTCCTCGAACCAGAATACATCATAGTCGGTGACGAGGCGGCCGAAGGTGATGGCGTCGTAGTAGCGATAAGCGCAGTTGGCGTCGACCATCAACTTGATGTCCGGGCCGATTGCTTCGCGCACCAGCTTCACGCGTGCCGCGTCGTCGCGCGGCGATAATGCGCCGACTTTCATCTTCACCGCGCGAGCGCCACGCTCGACATAACCCAGCATCTCCTCGGCGAGACCGTCGAGGCCCTTTCCGGGCGTGTAATAGCCACCGGCGACATAGGTCGGGATGGCGGTGCGGGCACCGCCGAGCAGCACATAGAGCGGCAGGTTCGCGGCCTTGGCTTTGATATCCCACAGGGCGAAATCGATGGCCGAAAGGGCGCGCGTCTCGAGGCCTCGGCGGCCGGAAATCTTGGGGCTCCAGAGCTTGCCCCAGATCTGCTCGCTCATGAAGGGATTCATGCCGACGATCTGTTCGCAGAAGGTGGCGATCAGTTCTCGCTCGCCCGGCTTCGCGCCGGAAATACCTATCCCGGTGATGCCCTCGTCGGTGAACAGCTTCACCACGCCGAGCGTGACATCCGTATAGGTGTGAAGGCCGTTCGTTATGGGTTGCGGTCGCGGCCACCGGTAATAGACGGTTTCCGTCCTGACGATCTTCACAGACGCAATCTCCCTCTCAGGGAAGCGCCGGAACGACGTCCGCGCGGCCTCCCCGTTGTTCGTTCCAAAGACATTGACCGCGTGCCGAACGCGTGTCAATCAACGGAATCTGTTTTCATTGGATGAAATGCCCCATGACAACGGGCGCAATAGCGAACGTTCAAGAACGGCTGGTATTCGTGGAATCGTCGGACGGTTTCGGCCTCTCCGGCGTGCTCTTCGAGCCTGAAGGACGACGAGCACCGAGCCTCGTGATCTGGTTCCACGGCATTCATCTGCAATTCTGCGAGCCCGAATATGCCGCCATCGGGCGGGCCGTGGCGGCGCGCGGTACCGCCTTTCTGAGCGTGAACACCCGCGGTCGCGATTTCGGGGTGTGGATGCGCGGCCGCTCCGGGCTCAAGCTCGCCGGCTCGGGCTGGGAGCTGCTGCAGGAATGCACGGCCGATATCGAGGGTTGGCTGCGATTCGCCAAAGCGGAGGGCTACGACCGACTGATCCTCGCCGGACACGGCTTCGGAGGATCGAAGATCGTCTATCACCTGTCCGAGCATCATGAGCCCGCGGTCAGGGGCGTCATTCTTGCTTCCTGCGCCTCCATCATCCGCGACACGCTGCGTCCCGAACTCAGCGCGCGCGCGAAGGCCATGGTGGCGGAGGGGCGGGGCATGGACCTGCTCCCTTGGGGCACAAGGCCGGGCATTATGACGAGCACCGTCAGCGCGCAGGTCCATGTAGCCCGCGAAAGGTTGCGTCACGATCTCTACGGGGATGGCCAGCAGCCACCGGCGCTCACCCGGATCAGGGTGCCGGTGCTGGCCTGGTTCGGCGAACAGGAAGTAACGCCCGAGCGCGACGCCAATCGCTTCCTGGAGAGCACGGCGCAAAACCTCACCGCCAGCCCCATGGTCAATATCAAATTGTTACCCGGTGCTTCCTATCTCTACACAGGGGCGGAAGCCGTCGTTGCCAGGGAGATTCTTCGGTGGGTAGGCCGCATCAGCCGGACATGAGCGCGGAAACGGGAAGGCCGGCGCTCACGCGTACCTTGGAGCGCGGGCTCTTGCTGCTGACCCTGGTCGCGCAGGGGGGTGGGCTCCCCCTCATCGAGATAAGCCGCCGCGCCGGCATGTCCCCCAGCACCGCGCTGCGCCTGCTGGAGACGCTGCGCGCTTATCATTTCGTCGACAAGGACGCGGTGACCGGCCGCTACCGCGTCGCAATCGGCGCCTTCGAGGTCGGCAGCTCCTATCAGCGCCAGAACGGCATGAGCGAAACGGCCCGCATCGTGCTGCGCCGGCTGTCGGGCGCATTGCGGCAGACCGCCAACCTCGCCGTGCTCGACAAGTCGGACATCGTCTATGTCGAGCGGGTAGAGGCCGATGGGCCGCTCGGCACCCGCGGGCACTGGGGCGAGCGGCTGCCGGCGCATTGCACGGCAGCCGGCAAGGCGATGCTGGCATGGTCGTGGGAGTCGCGTTGCGACGAGGTGCTCGGCAGCCCGCCTTTCGCCCGGCTGACGCCGAACACCATGACCGATCGGGAAACGTTCATGCGCCAGCTTCTGACCATTCGCGAGCAGGGCTACGCGGTGGATGAGGAGGAGGCTATCCTTGGCGTGCGCTGCATCGCCGCTCCCGTGCTGGAACGAGATGGCGGTGCGCGAGCCGCCATCTCGGTCTCGATGCTGGCGCGGACCGTTCGCCCCGAACAGGAAAGCGCCATCATCGATGCCGTGCGTGACGCTGCGCAGCGGCTGTCGGTGATGCTCGGCTGGCAGGCGCAAGCGATGGCCGCGCCCGAGACCGACACCCACTCCCTTTTCACCGACTGAACGCGGCAGGATTTCTCGCCAAGGTTTGGAGCCGCGAGGGCTGCTTCTCAGGCGGCTGCCCGCCCGGCCAGAATTGCATCACGGTAGGCTGCAAGACCCGCCGACAGAGAATAGGCGGGCTCCCAGCCCAAATCGGCCTTGATGAGCGAGATGTCGAAAGCCGTCTGCACGTCCGGGACATCGTCCTGTCCCGGCACCAGCTTCGCCCGCATGTCCGGAATTGAAGGCGCCGCGGCTTCGACGATCTCGGGCACGGTGAGCGCTTCGCCGGAGCCGACATTGTATTCGCGATGGGCCAACGCCGACGCCTCCAGCGCCGTCACGACCGCGCCCGCGACATCATCGGCATAAACATAGTGATAGACGAATCCCGGGTCGCAGGGGATCGTGGTCTCCGCTCCGCCAAGAGCGTCGCGGATCAGTGAAGCCAGATGGCAATTGGCGCGGCGATAGGGGCCGTAGACGCGCCCGATCCGCAGGCTTACGCCGCTCAATCCGTAATCTTCGCCGAAGCCCTGGATGAGCTGTTCGCAGGCGACCTTCGTTGCGCCATAGACGGAGGTCGGGCGCAGCGGCGTCGCCTCGGTGATCGTCTCCGGTCCCACATTGCCATAGACGCTGATCGAGGAGCAGTAGACGAACCGCGTGAGCTGCTGCTCGCGCGCGAGATCGAGAAGCAGCGCCGTCACGTCGATATTGGCAGAAACGAGCTTCAGCGGCTCGCCCTTGGCCATCATCGGCCCGGAGATTGCACCGCAATGCACGATAGCCTCGATATCGCGGCCGCTGATGAGCGCCTCGAGGGCCGAGTGATCGTCGAGGTGCATGACGTGCAGAGCCCGATCGTCCCGGCCGAATGTGGTGATGTCGGTGGCGACCACCCGATGTCCGCGCGATGACAGCATCGGGCGGAGTGCCATGCCGATCAGGCCGGCCGCTCCTGTGACGAGCACATTCATCAGAGCGCGACCATGCCGCCGTCGACGCTGACGTCGGCGCCGGCCATGAAGGATGAGCCTTCCGAGCACAGAAACAGCACGACGGCCGCGACCTCCGGCGACTCGGCGAAGCGGCCGATCGGCGTCAGCGGCAGGAAGGCGGCGCGTTGCTCTTCCGTCACGTCGCGCTGTAGACCCGTCATTGTCGTGCCCGGGGAGACGGAATTGATCTGCACGTTCCGGGACGCATATTGCACGCCCGCCTGCCGTGTGAGCGCGAGCACGGCGCCCTTGGAAGCGCAATAGGCGGCTGCGTCGCGCAAGCCGATATGCGCTGCCGTGGAGGCAACGTTGCAGATCTTGCCGCGGCGCTGCGCCAGCATCTGCGGCAGGACGGCTTTCATCCCCAGCCAGACACCCTTGGCATTGACGTCCAGAATGCGGTCCCAGACCTCTTCGGCAACCTCGGCCGCCCTGTCGCCCGGAACGGCGATTCCCGCGTTATTGACGAGGATGTCGATGCGCCCGAAACGCGCGACGAGATCGTCGGCAAGCGCCGTCCAGCCCTTCCCATCACGCACGTCCAGCGTCACCGCCTCGGCTTTACCGCCAGCGGCGCGGATCTCTGCCGCAGCC
Organism: Chelatococcus sp. GCM10030263; assembly: GCF_042666455.1. Taxonomy (NCBI): domain Bacteria; kingdom Pseudomonadati; phylum Pseudomonadota; class Alphaproteobacteria; order Hyphomicrobiales; family Chelatococcaceae; genus Chelatococcus; species Chelatococcus sp. GCM10030263. Next base: position 679,942 of record NZ_JBHTDB010000016.1, read on the forward strand.
TCATCGGCGCCCCTGATGTCGACGACCGCGACATGCGCGCCGCCAGCGGCAAAGCCCTCCGCCGCCGCTCGTCCGATGCCGCTGCCTGCACCAGTGACGATGGCGATCTGTCCGTCGAAGCGATGTGGGGAGTTCGTCATGACGATCCGTCCAGAATGGCGAGGGGAGCGGGCGCGAATTCGCGCAAGGCCGGCGACGTGGCGATGAAGGCGAGGAGGTCGCGATCCCGCCCATGACCCGCGACGATCTGGACGCCGATGCCGCCGTTGTCCGGCGTCATGGCAAGTGGCACCGTTGCCGCCGGCAGCCCCGCGATATTCATCCATCCTGTGAAGACTGCATGCCCACGCGGCCCAACCGCCTGCCCGTTGATCGATGAGGGAAACACCTCCTCCGCCGGCCAGGCGAGCGCGGCCGTTGCCGGGCACACCAGCAGGTCGAAGTGGGAAAAGAAGATACCTGCCTGCCGACGCGCCTCAGCGGCGGCGGCGAGGGCATCGAAGATGTCGGCGGCTGTGCGGCGGGCGCCCTCCTCCGCCATGGCGCGGGCGGTCGGGTTCACCTTCGATTGCCAGTCCGGCACTTTCGAGAGGTGCCAAGCCAGGCCGGCTTGGGCAACCGTGCTCCAAGCCGCCGCCAAAAGCCCGGCCTCGTAGGGCACCTCCACCGACGTGACCGGCAGTCCGGCATCCGCCAGTTGCGCTACGAAACGGTCCACCGCGGCCGCGATGCTTGGATCGACCGGATTGTCCCCGACACGGGGTAGATAGCCGACCCTCGGAACCGCCGCAAAGGGCGGCAGAACCGCCAGCGACGCGAGCGAACGCGGATCGGCGGGGTTGTAGCCTGCGAGGATTTCGTGAGTGGCGAGCAGATCACCGGGTGAGCGCGCCACCGGACCGATCACCTCGAAATCCCCAAGGATTTGCGGAAAGCCGTCGTAACGGATCACCTGGCCTGCCGACGGCTTGAAGGCATAGAGCCCACAGTGACCGGCCGGCCGCCTCAAAGACCCTCCACCGTCGGTGCCGATCGCGATGGGCCCAATGCCGGCCGCCACCGCAGCGGCACCGCCGCCGGTGGAACCGCCGGGCGTGCGTTGAAGTGCGTGCGGGTTGCGTGTCGTGCCGAACAGTAGGTTGCTCGTATAGCCCTGCACCGTGAATTCCGGCACATTGGTCTTGCCGAAGAGGACGGCGCCGGCGGCACGGAGCCTCGCCACGGCCGGCTCGTCGTGGTCGGGCATGAAATCCGCATAGAGCCTGCTGCCCCACGTGGCCGGAAACCCTTCGAGGTACAGATTGTCCTTCACGGTGATCGGCACGCCGTCGAGGGCCGACAGGGCGGCGCCCGCCTGCCAACGGGCAGCGGAGCGGCGCGCGTCTTCCCGTGCGCGATCGCGATCGAGCGCCACCACGGCATTGATCGCCGGATTGACGGCCTCCAGGCGCATAAGTACCGCCTCGATCGCCTCGATGGGTGTGAAGAGGCCGGCGCGATAGCCCGCGGCCAAATCCCCGGCCGTCAGGCTCCACAGCGGCGCGTCCGTCCCGCTCATGCCAGTTCCCCCACATGCTGAGACAGCGGAACCGGCACATCCCGATAAAGTCTCGCAAGCTTTGCTTGAAAAGCGGCTTCGGTCTTCTTCAGCGTGCCAGCGACCGGGTCAGCCCCTTCGAGCATCGTATCGGTCGCCGCGCGCGAGAAATCCACCACGAAGCGCACCCGCTCCGCCCGGCGCTGCTCGACGCGCTCCGCGACGGTCGCGAGCGGCCGGTGCTCGGCAAGCGCAAGTTTCACCTCGTCCACGACCACGCAAGCGTCTTCGCAGGCTTGCGTGGCCCCCTGCCCGAGCGTCGGCACCATGGGATGGGCACTGTCGCCGACGAGCAATATGCCGGGCTCGCGACCATAGGCGACGCCCCCCTCCTGCAAACGCGCCCAATGGATGCGATCGGCGTAGCGTTCGATGGCGTCGAGCAGATAGGCCACCTCGGGCGATGGTGGGCCATCCGCGGGCGTATAGGCTGCGCGGAGAAATTCCCGTCGCTTCATGGCATCGGGAATGGCGCCGCCGGCCCAGATCGGAAAGGAGCCGGCGCAGTAGACGAAACCGCCCGGCACGCGGAAGGCCAACAGGCGGTTAGGCCCGTTGAACCATTGGCTGTAGTCGCCGATCGGGCAGTCGCTACCAGCCGGAAACAACATACGATAAAGGCACACACCGAGAAAATTGGGGCGTTCCGGCCCTCCCAGCACAAACTGCCGAATGAGCGAGTAGCGCCCGTCTGCGGCGATCAGGAGATTGATGTCGTCGATCCGTCTCTCGGAACCCGACTCACTATCGAGGAAGCGGACGAAGGGCTTGCCCGCATCACGGCCGCAGTCGACGAGTTCGGCGCGGTAGCGGACGTGATCGGCGATCGGCTCGCGCAGCAGCGTATAGAGTTCGGCCCAGCGGATGCGGACGCCGGGATTGTCGGCCACCGTATCGAGGCGAAGGTCCATCAGCGGACGCCCATCGGTCAGGGCGACCGTCCACCGCGTCCAGGGCAGGCTGTTGGCACGGATGGCTTCGGCGCTCTCGGGCAGATGCAGCGCCAGGCATTTCAAGGCATTAGGCCCGATATTGAGACCGGTGCCCGCCTCGGTGTGATCCTCCCGGCCGACGCGTTCGAGACAGACCAGATCGATATCGTGCTGCCCGCGAAGTCCCGCCGTGATCAGGCTGCCGGCAATACCCGCGCCGACCACGACCACACGCTGTCTCTTCGTCATGATCAAGCGCCCGCGCGATCGGCAATGAGGGCGACCATACCGCCGCCATCGGGGCCTTGATGCTCTGCACCGCCGGAGACGAACAGGCCCGTATCGTTCAGGACACTGGCGACGATCGCGCCGACAGCGCCACGGATATGGCGCTGCTCGTTGATGTCTCCGTCATTGAGCATAGTGTGCGGGCGGCCGCGCACCAGTCCGTCGCGCTGCGCCTCGCATTTGACGAAGGCGGCGCGCAGGCGGCCTGGATCCGCGATCTGAGGTGCCGAGGGGAAGCCGAGACGCTGTACCATGGCATGGAGGCTGGCGACGTCGAGGGCGTCAGTCATCGTGGTGTGCTCGATCGCGAGGCGGCCCGACCAACGGCGCCCCATACCCATGACGATTACCTCATTGGTGCGCACCTCGACGCCGGCCGAGATGCTGGCGACCGAGGAATGAAGCGAAAGGTCCTTCAGCACGGCGGCCTCCACGGCCCTGTCGGCCGGGATCTCGCCGAGCGCCTTGGCGACGCCCAAAGCGCAAGCAGCGCGCCCGAAGCTCATCAGCTTGCCGGGATTGTCGGTGACGGGCGGCCTGCCCGCATTTTGATCGTTGATGATCTCGGCGAGGCTGAAAGCCGGCCCCTTCACCTGCACGAAATGCACCTCATCGATGCTCCCCTCCGCCACGGCTTGCCGGACCGCCGCCGCAACGGCATCGATCTGCGCCTGTCGACCGACGTCGGATGGACGCATCGCCGGGGTGAAGGCGACACCGATTGCCAGCGCATTGCCGGCGCCGGCCGCTTCATCTGCCGTGACCGTGAACAGCGTGTAATGCGGCGACAGCACGCCCTCGACACCACCGGAAAAGACGAAGGGCACACGCTCGCGCACCGCCTCCGGCGTCTCCCCGGTTCGTTCACCGATCAGCAACGACAGACAGAGCGTGAGATAGCCGCGCGTGTAATCGTTGACCAGACCGTTGCCATGCGTCTTGCCGATCACCGCGACGATCGTCTTCGGGTCAATGGCACCGCGGTCGATCGCCTCCTTCAGGCCCGAAACGTCGCTGGGATCGGTGAGGCTGAAACGGTGGACATCGGCGCGCACGAAACAGCTCCATGCTTTTGAATCTCAATCGAAAGAAGGGCTACCGCCCGATCAGGCTTTCAGAACCGGCGCTCGCGCCACCACTGTGGCAATGCCAGCCGAGTGCTTGCGGCGGGCACTCGCTCACGCCGGTGCGAAGACATAGACGGAGTGGACGTAACCGAGCGAAAGCGCCGTGTACCAGGCAATGATCAGCGCCAGCATCACGACGCACATCGTGATGCTCACCGCCGTCATGCGCGGCGCCTCGATGAAGGTGCGTTGCGGATAGGCACCGAAAGCACGCGCCTCCATCGACATGACCATCATCGCAGCCCGGCGCAGGCTGCCGACGAGCAGCGGCATCGCGTAGCGCTTGGCCTCGCCGATCCGGCCCGCGAGCCCGCCTTTGCGAGTCACGCCGCGCACGAGCTGGGCTGCCCGTATCGTCTTGATCTCCTCCTCGATGGTCGGAATGATCCTGAGCGCGATGAAGAAGGCATAGGCGATGCGATAAGGTATGTGCATCTGCGTCACCAGCGCGATGGCGAGCTCGCGCGGATCGGTGCTGCGCACGAAGACGAGCGTCGACAGGATGATGGTGTAGATGCGCAACGCCGAGGCGAGCGCGTAATCGGCACTTTCGACATAAATCGGATGCCCGACAATGTGAAAGGCGACATGCGTGCCGGGCAAAGTCAAAGTCTGAATAAGGAAGAAGCTTACGCAGGCCACACCGAACAGCCATGTTCCGCGAAAGATTTCGGCCGGCGAGAGCCTGGCGAGAGCAAGCGCGGTGAACAGCACCGCGGCAGTAATCAGAATCTGGACCCAGGCGATATAGGCACCGAAGGCGAGCAGCGACACCGCCAGAAGCCAAGCAAGCTTGGTCAGCGGGTCGAGCCTGTGGAAGAATGACCCTCCGGCGCGGAACTGAAATGCCGTCGAGCGCCTCATGCCGCCGCCCTCCCCTCGCCGGCTACGGCGCTGACCAACGATTCAAGTGACAAGGTCGGCCGGACCGGCCCTCCGGGACGCAGCTTGGCCAGCCGCTCGCTGATCTCGAAGACCGGCGGCCGCAGCAATCCCGCCTCCTTCAGAAGCGCTCCATCGGCGAACATGTCCGCCGGCAGTCCATCAAATAGCAGCCGGCCACCGCTGATGACGATCGAACGGTCGGCCCATTCCGCCACGAGGCGAACGTCGTGGGTGATCATGAGGATTGTGGTCTTGTAGCGCTCGCGAAGCCGCGCCATCAGGCCCATGAGCTGCTGCGCGCGCTCGTGATCCTGCCCGATCGTCGGCTCGTCGAGCACCAGGAGCTGCGGCTCGAGCACCAGCATCGTGGCGACGCTCAGCCGCCGCCGCTCCCCGAGGCTGAGGCTGAACGGAGACCTGTCGCGATAGCGCTCGAGATCGACGATGCCGAGAACTTCAGCCACGCGCTGCTCGACGGCCTCGTCGGAATAGCCGCGGACGATCAGGCCATAGGCGACCTCGTCCCAGATCCTGTCCGTGACGAACTGGTGGTCCGGGTTCTGGAAAACGTAGCCGATCTCAGCGGCCACCTCCTTGATGCCGAGGCTCGCGATATCTTTGCCCCTCAGCAAGATAGTGCCTTTCGGCGGCGGATTGATGCGCATCAGGAGGCGCGCCAGCGTGGTCTTGCCGGAGCCGTTGCGTCCGCATAGGGCGACGATGCTGGAGTGGCCAAGCTCGAAGCTGATACCGTCGAGAATCGGTCGCTTCGGTTCATAGCCGAAACCGAGGTTCTGGACGCGCAGCAGAGGCTCCGTTTGCTCTTCGACGGTGGGGCGCTGTGCCGGAGCCGGGAGTGGCGCGCCCGCTCTGAGCCGTCCCATGGCGAATGCCACCGCCTGGTCGACGTTAAGTGGCACGTCTGCCGGGTCGAGCGTTGCACCTGTGGAGTCGCAAAGCGCCAGCGCGAACTCCGAGGCCTGTGGAAACCAGGCGCTCGTTGGGACGGCCTGGCCCTCTTCCGAACGTGCGCCGCGACGCTGCGAAAAGGCCTGTCTCGGCGTGCCATCGAACACGACGGCACCACGGTCCATCATGACGACTCGCGTCACCATGTCGGCGAGCTCGTCGACGCGGTGCTCGACCATGACGATGGTCGTGCCGAGTTCGCGATTAAGTTGGTGCAGAACCTGGAAGATTTCGGCCATGCCGGCCGGATCGAGATTGGCGGTCGGCTCGTCGAGCACCAGCAGACGCGGGCGAGCTGCGAGCACCGCCGCGATGCTTACGCGCTGCTTCTGGCCACCGGACAGATCGAAGATGGAACGGTCGCCGAAACCGTCCAGCCCGACAAAAGTAAGCGCTTGGGCTTGGGATTCGAGGATCTCGCCGGCAGGGCGGCGAAGATTCTCCAGGCCGAAACACACCTCGTCACGCACCCGCGTGTTGATGATCTGGGCTTCCGGATCCTGGAAGACCATGCCGACTTCCGTGGCGAAGGCGGAAACCTTGGTCTCCGCCACCGGCTTGCCGCAGACGAAGGCCTCCCCCGTCAGCGTACCCTTGAGCGTGTGCGGAATGGTGCCGTTGAGCACCTGCAGGAGCGTGCTCTTGCCGCAGCCGCTGGGCCCCAGGATCAGCACGAATTCACCATCCTGCACCGTCAGCGATACGTCGCGCAGAACGAATTCAGCCTCGCCTTCATAAGCATAGGAGAAGGCGCGAATGTCGACCGCCGGGCTCGCCTGCTTGCCTTCTGTTCCCGGCATCTCCTCGGATGCTCCAAGGTCCGCCGCGATATCGAGGCCGCCAACAGCGTCCTCTTGGCTCTCATCGAACGGCATCATCGATCCGCCTCGCATGTGCCGTTACGCCGGTGATCCCTGGGGCGCAACGGGCGCTGGACGGGCGGCAATCGCAGTGCCGCGGAGCACGCCGGCCCGAGCAAGAGCATGGGCGATCGGCTTGACCAGGATGATCGCATAGACGGCGCCGCTGACCATGCGAATGATAAGCGCGAGCAGGTTGTAGCCGATGCCCATATCGCCGACGCCGAAGAAGTAGACCTCCGGGATTTGCTGAAGAAGCGGGGCGAGCGCACCCGCCAGCGCAAGCACGGAAAGGGTCCACTTCTTATAGCCGTAGAAGGCAAAGCCGAGATCCGACATGAAGCCCTGAAGAAAGCCGGCGCCGAGGACCATGACACCATTCGGATTGCCCGACAGAACCTGCGCGACACCATTCATCGTCTCAGCCAGGGTGGCAGCGCCCGGCTTTCGAATGATGTAGCCGCACAACGGACCGGAAATATAAAAGCCGCCACAGATCGCGGCGAAGGCGAGAAAGCCGTAGCTGCCTGAAAAGGTCATGAAGAGCCGGCCGAGCATGGCGTTGGGCGTTCCCAATACACCATTGATCACGCCGATGACTGCCATGATGACGATTTCGATCAGCGTGAAGCCGATGAAGAACTTACCGCTCGTGCGGTTCATGAAATAGGCGATCGCCGCCAGCACGATTCCGATCGCCGCGACCAACAGGTAAAGTGTGGCGACTGTCATGAGATGCTCCCCAACCTTTCGACCACAGAAACAAGTGATGAGCGTTGCCGCGCACAAGGTGCCGGGCTAGGTGCAATCGCGCTGAGCGGCCGTTCTTGCGCATCACAGGATACGACCGCCGTCTGCTTGCCCCACCGCAGTTATGATGCAGCCGAACGCCATTCGACGAAAGACGAAGTTGTCGGCATCACTGTGAAAAGCTGCCTAAATAATAACAGCTTAAAACATGGGCATATGCGACAAAAATAACTCGCCGTCGTCTTCAGACGCGTCAGAGGTAAGCCTTGGGAAAGAGCATGTGGATACCTTTATTGCCATCCACAAGTTGGGTCACGCGCAGGTTTCCGGCCAGTGAGCACAGCATATAGGCCTGGTTGCGCGTAAGGGCGGAGCGTGCGCATACATGCTTCACCATTTCGCGCACGGCCTGTTCGGCCGCGTCGTCGAGATCCTCGTCGAGGCCGATCGACATCAGATGGGTAGCGGTTTCCGCAAAGGGCCAATCGACCGGCAGATCCTTCCGCACGGTGAGACGAAACGTGCCGGTGACGCCAGTCTCCAGAGCTGTGATGCACACCTCGCCGTCTGCCTGCACCGCGTGTCCGTCACCGGCATAAAAGAGTGCCCCCTCGTTGTAGACCGGCAGATAGAGGGTGCTGCCGGGCCTGAGCTCACGGTTGTCCATGTTGCCGCCGAAGCTGCGCGGCACCGGCGAGCCGCATCGCCCCCACGCCGGCGGCGGCGCCACGGCGAGGATGCCGAAGAAGGGATCGAGCGGGATCTCCGTGCCCCATGGCATCACGGCCACGTTGCGCGCATGGTCGAAGCGGGGATGGATTGTTTCGTAGTCGGTGAATTCGTCGGGCAATGTCCCGAGTAGCGGCAGAATGGACATAAATCCCCAATCCTGGCGCACCTTCACGTCGATCACCTCGATCTGCAAAGTGTCGCCCGGCTTAGCTCCGGCCACAGCCACCGGCCCGGTAATGAAATGCGGACCTGGACCCTGATGCAGCGTCTCGAGCGCGATCATATAGTCTTCGGGCACCAGGCCCCGATCGGGCGGGAGGGTCTCCTTGCCTCCGGCCGGAAAGGAATGGAGCGTCACCAGATCGCCGGAGCCGACTTCGAGCACCGGCGGGGTGGTCGAGTCGATATAGCCCCACACCATGTTGTCCGGAGTTGCGGGGATCTCATGACGGCGCGACATCGAGGGCTCTCCGCATGTGTGGCCAGTGCCGAGCGGGGCCCGGCTCCGACGCAAGCTGCTACCGCCGATACTTCTCGGGGCGGTCGAATTCTGCGGCGACAGCTCGCCGGCGCAACGTCAAACTCTGGTCAGTGTCTGCCCAAAAATGCTCCAATCAGAGTGATCTTCCACCGTCAGGTTTGTCCGAATCTTGCTTCATCTGAACTGCCAGATCCAAATCTCCTGGCCCAAGCCGGCGGCCTCGATGGCCGCCATACGAACGAGGTGATCCATGAGGCGTTCCCGGTTCGCCGAGGGCGAGATCGTCCATTTGCTTGCGGAAGCCGACAATGGCGTTTCCATCCCCGAAATCTGCCGCGCCGCCGACGTTTCGCCGCGCACCTTCTATCGGTGGAGGCGACGCTTCGGCGGTCTATCGCTCCGGGACGTGAACCGGATGAATGAGCTCGAAGGCGAGAACAGGCGGCTCAAAGCGCTGGTCGCGCATTTCACGGCCCGCCTCGCCTCGCAATCCGACGCGGACGCCACAGGGCGCCCGGTGCCATTACCGGCCCTGCGCAGCGACGTCGGCAGCGACGATGCCCACGCCGGCATGCAGCCCTTGCGCAGGCCCGTCGCCACGGTCGTTGGCCGCTTTCCAAACCTGCGCACCGGCCGGTAACGGCACTCGCCTGCCAGGCGGTGCGGAATCGAGCAACACCGTGAGGAAATTCTCGGCAGACGGTCGCAGGCATAATGTCACCAGTGACGGAATGAGTGGTCGGACCACCCATGTCTGCCCGTGTCGCGCAACCTTCGGCGGGATTGTTGTGGAAATTGCCCGCTGGCTGCGCTCGGCACGAACAGCCCAGGATGCGTAACGAGATTTCTGAGTATTTTGCAGGCTCCCTCCGCCGCGCATTTGAGCTTGGCCGAGGGCCCCTCCCGCCCAACACTGTGGGAACGCGCAGCTTGACCTGCGTTCGCAGAGGGGAGTTCAAATCATGTCCGGTGGCTCGCGCGGCAACCTCGACCGCCGCCTTTTCCTAAAGACGTCGGCGGCGTTCGCTTGCGGCGCTCTCGCGGTACCGATGCTGCCGAAAGGCGCAAGCGCCGCAACCCTGAAGACGGTGCGCTTCAGCGAAGCCGTACACAACCTCGGCTATATCAATCTCTATGTCGGCATGCACGCAGGCATCTTCGCGAAGAACGGCCTCGACATGCAGGTCAGCGCCGCCGGCGGCGACACCCAGACCTTCGCGGCCGTGCTCGGCGGCTCGGCCGACTTCGCCATCGGCGACGCCACCATGGCGGTGATTTCACGCGAGAACGGCGGACCGGGTGTCGTAATCGGCACCGTCGTGCAGCGCGCGCACTATTTCGGTGTCTCGAAAACCCTGCAGCCGATCACGGATCCGAAGGACTTCAAGGGCCTGCGTATCGTCACCTCGCCCGAACCCAACACCAACTACAGCGTCGCCAAGCGCCTGCTCGAACAAGCCGGCCTCAAGGTCGGCACGGATGCGACCATCATCACGGTCAATCCCGGAACCGAGATCGCCGCAATGCTGGCGGGCCAGGCCGACATGGCTATCGCCTATCAGCCGAGCGTTGCCGCCGCCGAGGCCCAGGGCGCCAAGGTAGTCTTCGATTTCTCGAATTACATCGGTCCGTTCTGCAACACAGGCATCATGGTGCTGCCCACGACGCTCCAGCGTGATCCGGAGATGGTGCAGGCGCTCGTTACGTCCTTCGAGGAAGCCTCGCGCAAAACCTATGCCGATCCCGCCTTCGCGAAGGAGGTCGCCCGCAAGGAATTCCCCGACCTGCCCGCACCGGTCGTGGATGCGGCAATCGACGCAGAGCTCAAGTATCTCATTCCCGCTCAATCCGTGGTCGTGAAGCAGGATCAGTGGAAAAACCTGATGGACATGCAAGTCTACCTGCACAATGTGAAGGGAACCGTGCCCTTCGAACAGATCATCGATAATTCATGGGCCGAGAAGGCGGCGGCAAAGCTCGGTTGAGCTGACGGATGCGCGCAGCAGCGATTTCCCTCAACGACGCGGAGGCAGCCAGCCCGTCTCCGCTCGTCGTCGACCATGTGTCGAAGACCTACGAAGCCGCCGGCCAACTCGTGCCCGTGATCGGCGACCTCAGCCTGACGCTGGCCGCCGGCGAGATCGTTGCTATCGTCGGGCCGTCCGGCTGCGGCAAGACCACGCTGCTCAACGTGCTCTGCGGGCTCATCCGACCCGACCGCGGCCGCATCCTCTGGCACGGCCGCGAGACGGCCGGACAGCCCGCCGGCGTCGGCTATATGCTGCAGAAGGACCTGCTCTTCGCTTGGCGCACCGCCATCGGAAACGTCCTGCTCGGCCTCGAAATTCGGGGCGTGCCGGCCGGCGAGGCAGAAGACCGGGCGCGGGTTCTGCTCGACCAACTCGGCCTCCACGGCTTTGCCGACCATTATCCCTCCACCTTGTCGGGCGGCATGCGCCAGCGGGTGGCTCTTGCCCGCACCCTGGTCAACGACCCCGACGTGCTGCTGCTCGATGAACCCTTCGCGGCACTCGACTTCCAGACCAAGCTGCTGATCGAGAGCGATACGGTGAAACTCGTGCGGGACGGGCGGCGTTCTGTGCTCCTCATCACGCATGACATCGAGGAGGCGGTGTCCGTCGCCGACCGCGTGATCGTGCTGTCGCAGCGTCCAACACGCATCAAGGCCGCTTACGACATCGCCCTCGAGAGCGATCGGACGGACATGATCGCGGCGCGCGAGAGCGCCGGTTTCAGCGATTACGTGCGACGGATCTGGGGAGACCTCGAGGTGGCGCGCCGATGACAGTTCGTTCCGACAATGCGGGTCTGCATGTCGCCGTCGACAAATCCAGTCCGTTCACAACCCGGGGCCGCTTCACGCGCCTGCGGACGACGGCCGCGGTTGTCTTGGCGCAGGCTCTGCTGCTCGCGGCTTTCCTCGGCTTCTGGCAATATATGACGAGCCGCAACAGCCAGGCGGCCTTTATGTTCGGCTCGCCGTCGGCGATTGCGGGCTTTCTCGGGCAGATGGCGAGCGACGGCAGTCTTTGGCGAGACAGCTATGTCACGGGCGTCGAGACCCTGCTCGGTTTCGCCCTCGGCAATTTCGCCGGCACCTTGCTCGGCCTATCGCTCTGGTATTCGCGCTTCGTCTCGCGCGTCGTGCAACCCTTCATCGTGGCGCTCGGTTCGATCCCCATCGTCGCGCTCGCTCCCATCATCATCATCTGGTTCGGCACGGGACTCGCCTCGAAGATCGCCATGTCGACCCTGTCGGTGGTCGTGGTCGCGCTGGTCACGTCCTACAAGGGTGCCGTCGGGGTCGATCCCGACCAGATCAATCTCATGCGCACCCTCGGCGGCTCCAAGTTCCAGATCTTCCGCAAGCTCGTCGTACCAGCCTCGCTCACCGACATCTTCGCCGGGCTGAAGCTCACCGTCGGCTTTGCGCTCATTGGCGCGATCATCGGCGAGTTCATGTCGTCCTCCGAAGGTCTCGGCCACCAGATCTTCAAGGCGGGGTCGCTTTACATCATTCCGAAAGTTTTCGCGGCGCTCGTCGCCACTATCGGGCTCGCGCTCATCCTCACCTTCCTGGTCGGCAAGGTAGAGCAGTTGCTCACGCCCTGGCGACGCGCGGCGTAAACCGCGCCACACATACCCACCATTCGCAAGAAATCTGGAGACGACATGACCACCCGCGTCAGCAAGGCCGGCAACATCAAATATGCGCTCTCCGGCGATGCCTCGTTCATTGCCGCGGTCGAGCCGGGCGAGATCGTTACCGTCGAGTGCGCCATCAATGTCAACGACGGGACGATCCGTCACGTTGGTCAGCAGCTTACCGAGGCGGATGTCGCCATGCCCTTCGTCAACGGCGCAACCGGACCGATCGAGGTTCGCGGCGCCCGCCCTGGCGACATGCTGAGCCTCGAGATCCTCGACATGGAGCTCGACAGCATCGGCTTCACCGCGCTCTGGCCGGGCGTCGGCATGTTCCCGGATTGGGTGCGGCGCAAGGAATTCGGCATCCAGACGCGCGTCGTCGAAGTCTCGGACGGCCTTGTCCACTGGAGCGATCGCGTGAAACTTCCGGTGAAGCCGATGATCGGCGTCGTCGGCGTCGCCCCCCTTCTCGGGTCGGTACCGACCGTCGACAACGGCCCGCACGGCGGCAATCTCGATGTGCAGGAGATCACCACCGGCAATGTGGTGAAGCTACGCGTGCAGAAGGACGGCGCCCATCTCTTCATCGGCGACTGCCATGCCATCCAGGGCGATGGCGAATGCAACGGCATGGGCGCCATCGAGATCGCGGCCGTCGTGACGGTCCGCGTCGGCCTGGCGCCGGCGCCGAAACGCCTCAACCATCCGCGCATCGAAACGCCGACCCATATCTGCACGCTCGGCTGCGCGCGTCCTCTCGAAGATGCCATGCGCACGGCCTTCGAGGAGATGGTCTATTGGATGGAGGATGACTGGAATATTCCAGCAGCGGAAGGCTACATGCTGCTCGGCCAGATCGCCGAAGCTCGCTGCACCCAGATGGTCAATCCGAAATATACCTATGTCTGCAAGGTGCCGAAGAACGTGCTCGAGAGCTACGGCTGAAAGGCGCTCCCGTAAGCACCAGGCAGAACGAACGCCGCGGAACGTCGCGATGGCGGTCAGGTTGCTCTCTTCCGACGTTCGGAAGCGGAGGCGCTTCGGGTCGGCGCATCGGATGGCTTGGTCCGGTACCAAGGCGCGCGGCGGCCTCTGCGCTCAACCTCGCGTGCCAGCGCGGCCACTTCCGCCAAACCTTTCAGGCATAACGGGAAACCGATCCGGGAACTTTCCTCCTTGATGCGCGGTTGATCACGACGGCGGAAGATCAAGCCGGCGGGAGGCGCGTGGTGGGCAAAGCGTCGTGGAAGACGGTTGCTGTATTCTCCACAGTATTGGCCGTGAATGCGCCGGGCCCACTCCGCCCCCAGCCTGCCGAACCCGCAATCGCCCCGGCCGCCTCGACCATTACGCCCGAGGACGGGCAGTGGACGATGCCGGCGAAGAACTATGCCTCGACGCGCTATAGCGAGCTCGCCGAGATCAACGCCGAAAACGTCAAGAACCTCCAGGTTGCCTTTACCTTCTCGACGGGAGTGAACCGCGGGCAGGAAGCGGCGCCGCTCGTCGTCGGCGGCACGATGTACATCGTGACCCCCTACCCCAACATCCTCTATGCCCTAGACCTGACCAAGCCCGGCGCGCCGCTCAAATGGAAATACGAGCCGAAGCCAGAAGCGGCGGCGCAGGGCGTCGCCTGCTGCGACACGGTCAACCGCGGGCCGTTCTTTGCGCGCGGAAAGATCTATTTCAACACGCTCGACGGCCAGACGGTGGCGGTCGACGCCGAAACCGGTCGCGAGGTCTGGAAGACCAAGCTCGGCGACATCAATATGGGCGAGACCATCACGATGGCGCCGCTCGTCGCCAAGGACAAGGTTCTCGTCGGCAACTCGGGCGGTGAATACGGGGTGCGCGGCTGGATCGCCGCGCTCGACGCCGAGACGGGTGCCATCGTCTGGAAGGCCTACAGCACCGGGCCCGATAAGGACGTGCTCATCGGCCCGGACTTCAAGCCCTTCTACGACAGCGACAAGGGCAAGGATCTCGGCGTCAGCACCTGGCCGCCGGACGCCTGGCAGCAGGGTGGCGGCAACGCTTGGGGCTGGGTGAGCTACGATCCGGAGCTCAATCTCGTCTACTACGGCACGGGAAATCCCGGGCCCTGGAATCCGGAACTGCGCCCGGGCGACAACAAGTGGACAGCGGGCATTTTCGCTCGCGACCTCGACACAGGCCAGGCACGCTGGTTCTACCAGTGGAGCCCGCACGACCTCTTCGACCACGACGGCATCAACGAGAATATCCTGCTCGACATGGAGTGGAACGGCGCGCCGCGGAAGGTGCTGGTCCACCCCGAGCGCAACGGCTACGTCTATGTGCTCGATCGCATCACCGGCGAGGTGCTCTCGGCCAAGCCCTTCCATTTCATCAATTCCACGAACGGGGTCGATCTCAAGACGGGGCGGCTCTCCATGAACCAGGCAAAGGAGCCGCAGATGGGCAAGGTCGTGCGCGACATCTGCCCGAATGCCTCCGGCGCCAAGGACTGGAACCCCTCCGCCTTCTCGCCGCGGACCGGGCTTCTCTACATCCCGCACGTCAATCTCTGCATGGATTTTCAGAGCATGGAGGCGAATTACATCGCCGGCACGCCCTATGTCGGCGCCTCCGTGCGCATGAAGGCCGGGCCCGGCGGAAACCGCGGCGAATTCACCGCCTGGGATATTCGGCAGGGCCGCGCCCTGTGGTCCATCAAAGAGAATTTCCCGCTATGGAGCGGGGCGCTCGCCACCGCGGGGGATGTCGTCTTCTACGGAACTATGGAGGGCTGGTTCAAGGCGGTGAACGCCCGCACCGGTGAGGTTTTGTGGCAGTTCAAGACGGGCTCCGGCATCATCGGCCAACCGACCACCTACCGCGGGCCGGACGGACGGCAATATGTGGCGATCCTCTCCGGGGTCGGCGGCTGGGCCGGGGCGATCGTCTCCGGCGACCTCGATCCGCGCGACGCCACCGCCGCGCTCGGCTTCGTCAATGCCATGCGCGACCTCAAGGAGGTGACCACGAAAGGAGGAACGCTCTATGTGTTCCGCCTTCCGTAATTTCATCCTGCTCGTAGCCCTCGCCTTGGCGGGCACCGCTGAGGCACGCGAGCTCAAGGTCTGCGCCGATCCCAACAACCTCCCCTTTTCCAATGCCAGGGGCGAGGGTTTCGAGAACCGCATCGTCGCCCTCGTCGCCGAGGACCTACACGCCGAGGTCACATACACCTGGTGGGCACAACGGCGTGGCTTCCTGCGCAACACGCTCAATGCCGGCGCCTGCGACCTGGTGCCTGGTCTCGTCGCGGGGCTCGAAATGGCGAGCTCCACCCGGCGCTATTATCGCTCGACCTATGTCTTCGTCACCCGGGCCGACGGGCCTGCCGTCACCTCCTTCGACGACCCGACGCTCAAGCAGCTCAAGGTGGGTATCCAGCTCGTCGGCGACGACGGCGCCAATCCGCCCCCGGCGCAAGCCCTCGCCCGGCGCGGGATCGTCGGTAAAGTGCGCGGCTTCACCGTCTATGGCGATTATGCCGAGCCAAACCCAGCCGGGCGGATCGTCGCGGCGGTCGCCCGCGGCGACATCGACGTGGCGATAGTCTGGGGGCCGTTTGCCGGCTATTTCGCCAAGAAGCTCGGGACGCCGCTGCGCATCACGCCGGTCGATCCACCGGTTGAAGGGCTCGTGCCCATGGTCTTCGACATCGCCATGGCGGTGCGCCGCACCGACAAGCCCCTGCGCGACGAGGTCAATGCCGCCCTCGCCCACCGGCGCGGGGAGATCGACGCCATCCTCGCCGAATACGGCGTGCCGCGCCTCGACAGCCCCCAGGCGAGACGCTGACATGCGCAGCATCCTGCCGGCCGTCCTGATCGGTGTCGCGCTCCTTGCTGCCTGCCAGCGGGAGGAGCGCAGCTACGACACCCCGCGCGCCAAGAGCGGCGGCGAGGAGTCCGTCGCGCTGTCGCCCCTGACCGCCGGAGCGGGCAGTCCCTCGGTGTCGTCAAGCGACAAAGGCAAGCAATACGAGAACAACGCCTATCACCTGAGCCAAGGCAAGCGGCTCTTCCAGTGGTTCAATTGCGTGGGGTGTCATGGCAACGGCGGCGGCGGCTCCGGCCCCGCCCTGATGGACGACACCTGGATCTACGGCGGCAATATCGAGAACATCGTCCAGACCATCCGCGAGGGCCGGCCGAACGGCATGCCCTCGTTCCGCGCCAAGATCCCGGACGACCAGATCTGGGAGATCGCCGCCTATGTGCGCTCCATGGGCCGCTATGTGCCGAAGGACGCGGCGCCCTCGCGCAACGACGACATGAATGCGCGGCCGGCCGAAAACCGGCTGCCGGCTGGAACGCCGCAATCGGGTGGCATCCCCGCCTCCGCCGAGCGGCCCCAGTGAGGCGCGGCCATGGAGAGGGTTGACCCCGATCGCCCGTCCAGCCCGGACCGAGACCGGCCGGGCGTCCGGCGGTGGGCGCTCGGGCTTGCCGCCTGCCTTTCGCTCGGCCTTTCCGGCTGCAACCGTGTCCAGTCGGCGCTCTCGCCGGGCGGCGCCTTCGCCGAACGGCTCGCCGACCATATCTGGTTCTTCACCTGGCTCTGCACGGCGATCTGGGTGCTCGTCATGATCGCCCTCGCAGTTGCCCTCGTCCGCCGGCGGACCGCGCGCGAAGGGGACGCCGAGCCGCTCGCCCTCAACGAGGACCATGAGCGCCGGACGACCCGCGTCGTCGCCGGCGCCGTCGCGGCCACCGCAGTAACCGTCGTCGTGCTGACCGTGTCGAGCTATCTCACCAACAAGAGCCTTGCCGACATGGGCGAACACCCGACGCTGACCCTGCAGGTCACCGGTCATCAATGGTGGTGGGAGGTGCGCTACGAGGATGCGGACGCGAGCCAGACGTTGACCACCGCCAATGAGATCCACATTCCCGTGGGTGAGCCGGTCCGCCTCAAGCTCACCTCCTCCGACGTCATCCATTCCTTTTGGGTCCCGAGCCTCATGGGCAAGGAGGATCTCATCACCGGCCGGCAGAACACCATCGTCATCCAGGCCGACCGGCCCGGCGTGTTCCGCGGCCAATGCGCCGAGTTCTGCGGCCTGCAGCACGCTCATATGGGCATCCTCGTCATCGCCGAGCCGCGCGAAGCCTTCGACGCCTGGTACAATACCCAGCTCGTGCCCGCCGCCGACCCGACGGAGCCCGAGCGCCGCCGCGGCAGGGACGTCTTCGTGTCGAAGGCCTGCGTCATGTGCCACCAGATCCGCGGCACCACCGCCGGTGGCCGGGTGGCGCCGGAGCTGACGCATATCGGCAGCCGCCAAACGATCGCCGCCGGCACCTTGCCGCTGACGCGCGGCAGCCTCGCCGCCTGGATCGCCGATCCGCAGGCCATCAAGCCGGGGGCCAACATGCCGCGGGTCGACCTCGATCCCGACGAGCTCAATGCGGTCGTGAGCTATCTGGAGGGGCTGAAATGACGAGCTCGACGTCCCTCATACACCCGGACCTGCGCGACACTCACCTCGACGACCGCACGCTCGACCTCACCCTGAGCAAGACCTGGGGCACCGGCCATGGGCTGATGGCCCGGCTCACGACGGTCGACCACAAGATCATCGGCCGGCGGTTCATTCTGACCGCCTTCTTCTTCCTCGCGCTGGGCGGCCTGGCGGCGGTCGCCATGCGCATCCAGCTCGCGCGGCCGGAGAACGGCTTCGTGGGGCCGGACCTCTACAACCAGCTTTTCACCATGCACGGCACGACGATGATGTTCCTCTTCGCCGTGCCGGTAATGGAGGCCTTCGCCATCTATCTCGTGCCGCTCATGGTCGGCACGCGCAACATCGCCTTCCCGCGGCTCAACGCCTTCAGCTATTGGGTCTATCTCTTCGGCGGGCTCTTTCTCTGGGTCTCGTTCTTCCTGAACATCGGGCCGGACGCCGGCTGGTTCGCCTATGTGCCCCTTTCCGGCCCGGAATACGGGCCGGGCAAGAGGGTCGATGTCTGGGCGCAGATGGTGACCTTCACCGAGATCTCCGCGCTCGCCGTCGCCGTCGAGATCGTCGTCACCATCTTGAAGCAGCGCGCGCCGGGCATGACGCTCGACCGCATTCCCCTGTTCGTCTGGGCGATGCTGGTCACCTCCTTCCTCATTCTCTTCGCCATGCCGGCGGTGATGGTGGCGAGCACGGCGCTCATTCTCGACCGGCTGGTCGGCACCCATTTCTTCAACCCGGCGGAAGGGGGCGACGCGCTGCTCTGGCAGCACCTCTTCTGGTTCTTCGGCCATCCCGAGGTCTACATCATCTTCCTGCCGGCCACCGGCATGGTCTCCGCCATCATTCCCGTCTTCGCGCGCCGGCCTGTCTTCGGCTATCTCGCCCTTGTTCTCTCGCTCATCGCCACGGGCTTCCTCTCCTTCGGGCTCTGGGTCCACCACATGTTCGCGACCGGCATCCCGAAGCTCGGCGCAAGCTTCTTCACAGCCTCGAGCATGCTCATTGCTATCCCGAACGGCATCCAGATCTTCTGCTGGATCGCCACGCTGTGGAGCGGGCGCCCGGTGTTCCGCACGCCGCTGCTCTTCGTGCTCGGCTTCTTCTTCATCTTTGTCGCCGGCGGGCTCACGGGCGTGATGGTGGCCTCCGTGCCGCTCGACCTGCAGGTGCACGACACCTATTTCGTCGTCGCCCATTTCCACTACGTACTCATCGGCGGTGCCGTGTTCCCGCTCATCGGGGCCGTCTATTACTGGTTCCCGAAGATCACCGGCCGCATGCTGAACGAGCGCATGGGGCAGTGGAACTTCTGGCTCGCTTTCATCGGTTTCAACGCCGCCTTCTTCCCCATGCACATCCTCGGCCTCGCTGGCATGCCGCGGCGCATCTACACCTATCCGGTGGAGGTCGGCTGGGGCGGCATGAACCTGTTCGTCACTGCCGGTGCGCTGGTGTTCTTCGGCAGCTTTGTCCTCCTCCTGGTCAATGGGCTTCGCAGCCTCGCCCACGGCGAGCCGGCCGGTCCCAATCCGTGGAGCGCCGACACGCTGGAATGGGCCACCGCCTCGCCGCCGCCGCCCTACAACTTCGCCCGCATTCCCGTCGTCACCCACCGCGAGCCGCTGTGGAAGGAGCGGGAGGTGTTGCCTGTCGTGACCGGCCTCAGGGTGGACGCCCGTGAGCTGCTGGTCGGCACCGTCGCCGCGGCGACGCCGGAAATGCGCGAATCGTCGCCAGAGCCCTCAATCTGGCCTCTGCTCGCGGCGCTCGCGCTCGGTGCGACTTTCGTCGCCTCGATCTTCACCCCCTGGGCCGTCGTCTGGGGGGCGATTCCCATCGCCATCGCCCTCACCGCCTGGTTCTGGCCCAAAGGCTCCCCGGAGGACGAGCAATGAAGCAGCGCCCCGTCATCGACGCCTCCGAACTGCCGACCTACGGCTTCGGGCCGAGCACACCGATGTGGTGGGGCACGCTCGCCTTTGTCGCGCTCGAGGGCATGGGTTTCGCTCTGGCGGCGGGCAGCTATCTCTATCTCGCCTATCTCGCGCCGGAGTGGCCGCTCGAGGCGCCACCGCCGCGGCTCGGACCCGGAACAATCGTGACCCTGCTGCTCATCGCCAGCGTCATCCCAAACATGCTGGTCAGCCGCTGGGCCGAGAAGGAGGATCTGCGCAAGGTCCGCATCGGCCTCGTGGTGATGAGCGCGTTTGGCGTGGCGCCGCTCGTCGCCCGCATATTCGAGTTCGGCGCAGTCGAGGTGATGTGGGACGACAATGCCTATGGCTCGGTGGTTTGGTTCATACTCGGCCTGCATACGGCGCACCTGCTCACCGACCTCGGCGACACGCTCATCCTCGCCGTCCTGATGTTCACCCGCCACGCCAAGAACGGCAAACGTTTCAGCGACGTGAGCGACAACGCCTTCTATTGGAACTTCGTGGTGCTGTCCTGGCTGCCGCTCTACCTCCTCATCTACTGGATGCCGCGATGGTGAGGACGCGATGATCGAGATCCGCTCGCGCCACCTGTTCACGCACGGATTGTCCTGGGCCGGTTTCGTCAGCGGTCCCGGCGCCTGGGCTCTCTCCACCCAGGTGAACTACATGCTCGCGCCGTGGGAATGCGCCCATCGCGCTGGCGCGGTGCCGTGGGCGGCGCTCCTGCTGGCGCTCGTTGCGCTCCCCGGCGGCCTCCTCTCCTGGCGCGCCTGGCAGCGGCCGGAAGCGGCGGGCCGGCCGGCACGGACCGAGCGGTTCATCGCCGGCGTGAGCCTCGCGATGGCCGTCCTTTTCGCCCTGGTCATCCTGCTGCAGGGCACGGCGGGGCTCGTCTTCAACGGGTGCGAGCGATGAGGGGCGTGAGCTTCCTCGGACTTTCGCTCGCGCTCGTCGCGACCGGGCTCGCCTCGCCCGCCCTCGCCCACGCCGGGCACGTCCATGCGGGCGTTTCCCTGCCCTGGACCTGGGATCCGTGGATCACGGTGCCGCTCGCCGTGACCGCCGGGCTCTACGGCCTCGGCGTCGCCCGGCTGTGGCGGCGGGCCGGCTTCGGCCGCGGCGTGCGCCCGGGCCGGGTGGCGATGTTCGCCGCCGGCTGGCTCGCGCTCGCCGCGGCGCTCGTATCGCCGCTTCACGCGCTCGGCGAGCGCCTGTTCACCGCCCATATGATCGAGCATGAGATGCTGATGGTGGTGGCCGCCCCGCTCATAGCGCTCGCCCGCCCCATCGGCGCCATGCTCTGGGGCCTGCCGCAGGGATGGCGGCGCGGGCTTGGCGGCGCGGCGCGCGCGCGGCCCCTTGCAGCTTTGTGGCACGGCCTGACCGATCCGCTCGCCGCCACCGTCTTGCATGGCGTGGCGATCTGGGCCTGGCACATGCCGGTGCTGTTCGAAGCGGCGCTCGCCAGCGAATGGATGCACGGCCTGCAGCACGCGAGTTTCCTCTTCAGCGCCCTGCTCTTCTGGTGGGCGCTGATACACGGGCGTGCGAGCCGGCACGGCTACGGCCCAGCGGTGGGCCATCTCTTCACGACGACCCTGCACACGGGCGTCCTCGGCGCGCTGTTCCTGTTCTCCGGCCGGCTTTGGTATCCGCCGCAGGCGGACGAGGCGGCGCGCTGGGGCCTGACCGCGCTCCAGGACCAGCAGTTCGCAGGCCTCGTGATGTCGGTGCCGGCCTGCGCCGTCTATCCCGTGGCCGGGCTGGTGCTCGCCGGGCTGTGGATCTCGCAGAGCGGCCGCTTGCGAAGGATGGGGCCGGGCCATGTCGTCCATGCGCCATAGATATGCGGCAGTGGCCGCCGCCTTCTTGCTCGGGGCGGCAGGAGCCGCGGCGGCCGTCCTCAGCGCCAGGCGCCGCGGCTCCGGCTTCGGCAGCGGTTTCGACGCAGCGGATTCCGGTCCGGGCCCCGGCCCGGCGCGGCCCCACTATGCCCGCATGGGGCTCGCCCTCGGCCTGCTCGTTCTCGTCGTGGCCGTGGGGTCCGGCGCCTATTGGTACGAACGCAGCCGCTCGGCAGAGGCCTGGGCGGCGACGCTCGCCGCGGGCGACCCCGGCCGGGCGCCCATGCTCATGATCCGCAACGGCTGCGCGGGCTGCCACACCATACCGGGGGTGCCGGGCGCGCGCGGCACCGTCGGGCCCGGGCTCGCCGGCATGTCCGACCGGGGCTTCATCGCCGGGGTGCTGCCGAACACCCCCGAGAATCTCGCGCGCTGGATCCGCGACGCGCGCAGCATCAATCCCCATACGGCCATGCCGACCACTGGCGTGAGCGAGGCGGACGCCGACTCGATGGCCGCCTATCTCTACGCTTTGCAGCGCCGGCCCTGAAGCCTGCAGGCGCCGATGTCGGATTGAGGATGGCGCGACCGGCCGATCCACGAGGTTCTGTGAGCCGGCACTCCCCCACTCGGAGTGACCTGCTTCCTGTGCCGGATGTCTCGGGATCAACGGGGTTCTGGCGGGATCGGATGATGCGGAACCTGTGCGACAAGCGTTGATCGATGCACGCGCGACGGGCCAGGCGCAGCTCCATCAACGCTTCGAGCGGGCGAAGGCCGAAGGCGACTTGCCGGAAACGACCAAATCCGATGCGCTTGCGGCCTTCGTGATGGCTGTCTCTCATGGCATGGCGGTACAGGCTAAGGCCGGCTTCAGTCGCGAGATGCTGGAGGCCATTGTCGAGCAAGCGCTTTCCGCATGGCCTAAAGGTCCACGTTCTCCGGGATAATTCCAAGCGATTGCTGACGTATGCGCTTCAGAAATGAAGAAGATTGCATCATATCCGCAAGGTATTCCGAGCGAACCCGATAATCGTTTCGAGCTGGCTTTCCAGCTCGATATGGAGGTGGTGACGTCCACGACGTCGTCGAACCTACAGCCCGCGCCCTCCAGGACTGGCCCCATCCGTCTGACTACGACGCTAGAACATCCATTCTTGACGCGGTATTCTGCCTGGCGGGCTGCATGACACAGCGCCGATTACCTTCGCGCGGCGCCATCTCTACTCATCGCACTGGAGTTCCTGGCAAGCAGCCGAGATCAACTTACGGCTGTTCCTGGCAGACGGACAGTTCAATTTGGCCGACGAGCAACCCCCGACAGCTAGAACGTGAATTGCGCCCAGCCGGCGACAAAATCGCCGGCTCGCCCCCCAGCCTGCTTCAGCCGTTTGCCCGGCGTGTAATGGACATAGGTCCCGCCGATCGTCAGGTGCTCGGTCGCGCCCCACTCGAATGCTGCGCTGGTCTGCTGGCCGATGAAGCGACCGGTCCCGCTTGCCGTGCCACGGACCGGACTGAGCGGCGGCGCATAGAAGGCGTCCGCCTCGGCCTGCTTCCAGAGCGGGTTCCAGCCGAGCGTGACCGTCAGCTTCGGCGTGAGCGAGAGGCTCAGGTTCGGCTGGAGGTCGAGCAGGTTCGCGGGCGCAGCGAGGTTGGCCTCGGAGAAATAGGGTAGCTTCGGAAACATCGGGTTGAAGGTGCCGAGCCGGTTGTCGCGCAGATTCCCGTCGCCGCTGATGGCGTCGGCGTTTAGCCCGACGCGCGGCGAGAACGGCAGGTGGGCAAAGGTGTAGCCAACATTCGCCGAGACAGTCCAGGCGCGGATTTCGGCGGTGCCGAAGCTACCGAACTGGTAAGCCGCCTCGACATTCCAGTCGAAGCCACTGTGCTGGCCGAAGAGCCGCGTGCCGAGCGTGTGCCGGCGTTCGGTCGCGACGCCCTGGGCGAAGCGGGCTTTGTCGCGCTCCAGCGCGAGATAATAGAGATCAGTTTTGAGGCCAGGCACGGCCGGGATCGCGGTCGTTGCGTAGGCGCCCCAGAAGAGCTGGGCCTGGTCGGCGCTGTCGTTGAAGATCCCGAGCTGTGGCGCGACCGGACGGACTAGGAAGACATCGATCCGCGTATCACCGCCCCCGATCCAGGCGGCGCGGACGCCGTCGAAGGCGCGGCGGATATTTGGGCTCTCACGCACCGAAACGAGACGCGAGGAGCCGAAGCTCATCTCCTGCCGGCCGCCGCGCAGCATGATCTCGCCATGAACCGTCGTAAGCGACAGCTCGCCGAAGGCCTGCAGGATATCGAGCAGGTCTTTCTGCGTCGGCGGCGGCTCGCCGGCCCAGCCCGGCGCGAAGCCGCTAGCCAATTCGAGGAAGGTTCTCGCATTGGGACCGAGATGCAGATCGGCGAACAAGAAGGAGCGCAGCAGCGCGTAGTCGTTGCGCCGTAGCGGGCCGAGGCCGAAGACCGGATCGAGCGAGGATTCGTAGCGCGCCCGCAGCTCGCCGCCCAAAGTCAGGTATGCGGAGCCGTCGCCGCTCAGCGGGATCCATTTGAGCGGATCGAACGGGTCGGTCCGCAAGGCCGGATCGCGCAGCGGCGACCAATCCTCCTTGAAGCGATGGCTCTCATAGGACGGTCGGCTGGCGGAGGTCTGGGCCAGCGCCGCCGTACCATCAAGCCCGAGCGTCACGACCAGCACTGCCCCGGCGACGTGCCGGAGGCGACCTCCTGGTCTCGACCCCGGCTGCGTGAGACTCATGCCCGGCGATCCGCGTCATCAGCCTCGCGGCCCTCCCGATGCGCTGACAGTCCGAGCAGGTGCCGGATGACGGGAGCGTCCGGGCCGGCATGGAAGCGCGCCATCTCGGCCTGGATGTCGGCATCGGCCTGCGAGACACGCTTGTGCTGGCGCAGATGCTCGGCCCAGGATTCGACCATGAACCATTCAACGATGCGCTCGGGATCGGCGGCGTCCTCGCTGACGCCCCAGGCGAAGGCGCCGTCGCGCCGCCGCTCCGGCGCGAGCCGGCCGATGGCTGCCAGGAACGCGGCGCGGTTTTCGCGGACGATGCGGTATTCGATCGTGATCGTGACCGGGCCGCGATCATGCTCGACCGGCTCGGCGATGGCAGGTTCCGGCCAATGGGACGATGGCGTCAAGTCAGCCTCACCCGCCGGCAGGGGCAAGCGCAAGGTCGCGAACGCGACGAGACACAACGTCAAAGCCGCCGCGACTAATGTGCCGTGGATGCCGATCGCCTCGGCGATGAGCCCCCAGAGCAGGCTGCCGGCGGCCGAGGCGCCGTTGAACACGGTCAGGTAGATCGCGAGACCCCGGCCACGCACCCAGTTCGGCAGGATCGCCTGGATCGTGCCGTTGAGCGTGGTGAGGGCCGCGATCCAGGCGCCGCCAAGGATGAAGAGCAGGATGACCGCCAGCCATTGCGGCGGAACTGCCGCGAGCGCCGCGGTAATTGCGGCTGTGACGAGCGCTGCTCCAAGCATGATGCCGTCGACGCCGGTGCGCGCGCGGATACGCGGCAGCACGATCGCGCCGATGATCGCGCCTGTGCCGACCGCGCCGAGCAGCAGGCCGTAGAAACCTGCGGTTCCCCCAAGCAGCTGGCGGGCAACCAGCGGCAGCAGCGCCCAGATCGCGCTGGCGCAAATGAAGAAGAGCGTGGCGCGCAGCAGCACGCGGTGCAGCTCGCGGCTGGCGCGCGCATAGCGCAGCCCGGCCCGGAAGGCGCCGCCGAACTGCTCGCGCAGCTCGTCATCGGCTCCGGCGGGGCGACGCCACCAGACCAGGGCGGCGATGACGAAGACATAGCTGAGCACGTCAGCGCCATAGGTTGCGGCCGCCCCGAAGGCGACGAGCAGCGCACCGCCGAGCGCCGGGCCGATCGAACGGGCAATGTTGAAGCCGAGCGAGTTGAGCGCGACGGCGTTGCGCAGGTCGGGCTTCGGCACAAGCTCGGGCACGATCGACTGCCAGGTCGGCCCCATCAGCGCCGCGCCAACGCCGCCGAGAAAGGTCAGCCCGACCAGGATCTCGACGCTCAGCCTGTCGGCCAGCGCCAGCGCGAACAGGGCGGCGCTGATCAGGCCGAGCAGGACCTGCACGCCGATCAGGAGCTTGCGGCGGTCGATAATGTCGGAGAGCACGCCGGCCGGGATCGCCAGCAGGAAGATCGGCAAGGTGCCGGCGACCTGGATCATCGCCACGGCGGAGGGCGAGCCGGAGAGGTCGGTCACCAGCCAGGCGCTGGCGACGTCGCGCATGAAGGTGCCGATATTGCCGAGGATCGTCGCCGCCCAGAGCACGGCGAAGACCGGCTGCCGCAATGGCGAGAATGCCGACGGCGTTAGCGCCTTCGGGGCAGTGTGCGGCACGTCGGTCATCTGTGTCGCGCGCCTCTGCTGGAGCGGGCGCCGAGGATCGCCAGCAGGGCGAGGCCGCCGATGATCGAGACATGCTCGAAGAAGATATTCTGGTGCAGGAAGCGCTCGGCCGCCGGCTTCAGCCAGAAGGCATGGGCGAAGAGCGTCGCGATCGCGGTGAAGCCGGCGAGCGCGGCGGCGCCGATCCAGGCGTAGCGTCCCCCGGCGATCAGCAGGGCGGAGCCGCCGAGCTGGGTGACGATGACCAGCGTGGCGAAGAGCACGGCCGGCTCAAGCCCGGTCAGGCCGCGCACCTCCGCCATCGCCCCGCCGAAATCGGCGAGCTTGGCGATGCCGCTGAGCAGGAAGGGCAGCGCGACCGCGCTCCGGGCGAGGAGCGCCAGCCAGGACTGGCCGAGCAGGGTCTCGACGGCCGGCTGGATGGCGGAAAGCGGCGAGGCCGACATGGCGCAAATCCTTCGATGATATCTGTCGCTCAGAAAGCCCAGCAGGAGCAGCCGAGCGCGCCCCAGAAGGCGCCCTCGTCGCGCGCCGGTGTCGCCGCGGCCAGGGCGCCGGCATGGGCGTGGCCGTGAACGCCGCAGGCGCTGGCGCAGCCGCAATTGGCGGCGAAGGCGTATTTGCGGTCGTCGAGCGCGGCGCGCTTCTGGTAGCCGCCAAAACTCCGGACGGGCGACCAGTCCGGCATGGCCGGCGGCAGCGGCGGCGCTAAGCCGGCATAGTCGCCGGTGCCGTGCACAGGCTTGCCACCGAGCAGGGTCAGGACGCTCTCGATGTCCTGGATCTCGTCCTCCGGCACCGACATGTAGTCGCGGTCGAGCACCACGAGGTCGGCGAGCTGGCCCTTCTTGATCTGGCCCTTCTTGCCTTCCTCGGTCGAGAACCAGGTATTGGCCTGCGTCCACAGCCGGAGCGCGCTCTCGCGGTCGAGCAGGTTGCGCTGCGGATAGAGCTTCAGGCCGCCCAGCGTCTTCCCGGTGACGAGCCAGGCCAGCGAAACCCAAGGATTGTAGCTCGCGACGCGGGTGGCGTCGGTGCCGGCGCCGACGGGGACGCCCGCCTCCAGCATGCGCGCGATCGGCGGAGTGCGCTCCGCCGCCTTGGCGCCGTAGCGTTCGACGAAATCCTCGCCCTGGAACATCATCCGGTGCTGCACGGCGATGCCGCCGCCGAGCGCGGCGATGCGGTCGATATTGCGGTCGGTGATGGTCTCGCAATGGTCGAAGAACCAGTGCAGGCCCTGCAGCGGCACGTCGCGGTTGACCTTCTCGAAGACGTCGAGCGCCCGCGTGATCGTCTCGTTGTAAGTAGCGTGCAGGCGCCAGGGCCAACGGTTCTCGGCGAGCAGCCGCACGACCGGCTCGAGGTCGCCCTCCATCGAAGGCGGCATCTCCGGCCGCTCGACCCGAAAGTCCTCGAAATCGGCGGCGGAGTAGACCAGCATCTCGCCGGCGCCGTTATGGCGGTAAAGGTCGTCGCCCTGACCGGGCTTGACCTGCATCGACCAACTCTCGAAATCCGCCAGTTCCTGCTTCGGCTTCTGGGTGAAGAGGTTGTAGGCGATGCGCAGGGTCAACTCGCCATCGGCATGGAGCTTCTCGATAATCGCATAGTCTTCCGGGTAGTTCTGAAAGCCGCCGCCGGCATCGATCACGGTGGTGACGCCGAGCCGGTTCATCTCGCGCATGAAATGCCGGGTTGAATTGATCTGATATTCCGGCGGCAGCTTCGGCCCCTTGGCCAAGGTCGCGTAGAGGATCGTGGCGTTGGGCTTGGCGAGCAGGAGCCCGGTCGGATTGCCGGCATTGTCGCGCTGGATTTCGCCGCCCGGCGGGTTCGGCGTGTCCTTGGTATAGCCGGCCGCGCGCAGCGCCGCGCCGTTGAGCAGAGCACGGTCGTAGAGATGGAGGATGAAGACCGGCGTGTCGGGTGCGATCGCGTTGATCTCGTCCAAGGTCGGCAGGCGCTTCTCGGCAAATTGATGCTCGGTGAAGCCGCCGACGACGCGGACCCACTGCGGCGGCGGAGTCACGGCGACTTGCTTCCTAAGCATCTCCATCGCCTTGCCGAGCGAGCGCACCCCATCCCAGCGGAGTTCCATGTTGTAGTTCAGCCCGCCGCGGATGATGTGCATGTGACTGTCAATCAGTCCCGGCACAGCGCGCCGACCGCCGAGGTCGACGACCTGGGTAGCCGGCCCTGCAAGTGCTCGCATCTCCTGCTCGGAACCGGCGCCGATGAAGCGCCCACCAGCAATCGCCACGGCCTGCGGGTTCGGGTTGGCCTGGTCGAGCGTGGTGAAACGGCCGTTCACCAAGATGAGGTCAGCGATCATTGCGCCGGCTCCTGAGCCTGAGGTCTGGGCTGCGGCTGAGCGGCCGAGAAGCACCGACAATGCGCCGACCGCGCCGCCGATCGTGGTCTGCCTGCGGGTAGGGTTCATGATGACATGCCTCCGGCGTCGCCTCCGCTATCTCGGACGGCGGCCCGCGTGGGCAGGGCGCCGAAGACATGCTCGCCGCATTCGCTCTTGAGCCAGCCGAGGCTCAGCCTTTCGCCGGCTATCACGCGCTTGGCGATCGGTACGATCTGCTCGCCGGCGAGGATGCCGAGCAGCCCGATCAGCGCCACAACGGGCGGCGCCGGCGAACGCACATTGAGCAGGCTGTAGATCACGCCGACGAGCAGGCCCGCCGCGAGCGTCATCAGGTAGACCTTCATCTCCACTCTCCGGTATCCACAACGGCCGGACAGCTGGCCGCTCCGCCGATCAGCCCGCAATGAAAGCGAGCAGGTCTGGATTGATCACATCGGCATGGGTGGTCAGCATGCCGTGCGGGAAGCCCGGGTAGGTTTTCAGCCTGCCGTTTTTCAGGAGCTTGACCGAAAGGCGGGCCGAAGCGTCGATCGGCACGATCTGGTCGTCGTCGCCGTGCAGCACCAGCGTCGGCACGGTGATTGCCTTCAGGTCCTCGGTCTGGTCGGTCTCTGAGAAGGCCTTGATGCCGTCGTAATGCGCCTTGGCGCCGCCGATCATGCCCTGACGCCACCAGTTCTGGATCACGCCCTGTTGGACGCTCGCACCGGGCCGGTTGAAGCCATAGAAGGGGCCGGTCGGCAGGTCGAGGAAGAACTGGGCGCGGTTGCCGGCGAGCGCCTCGCGCAGGCCGTCGAAGACCTCGATCGGCAGGCCACCTGGGTTGGATTCGGTCTTCAGCATCAGGGGCGGTACGGCGCTGACCAGCACCGCCTTGGCCACGCGGCCCTGCGGCTCGCCGAATCTGGCGACATAGCGTGCGACCTCGCCGCCGCCAGTGGAGTGACCGATATGGACGGCGTTCCTCAGCGCGAGATGCTCGACCACCGCCGCCGCATCGGCGGCATAATGGTCCATGTCGTGACCTTCGCTCATCTGCGCCGAGCGGCCATGCCCGCGGCGGTCATGCGCGACGACACGGTAGCCCTTCGACAGGAAGAACAGCATCTGCGCATCCCAGTCGTCCGAGCTGAGCGGCCAACCGTGATGGAACATGATCGGCTTGGCGTCCTTCGGACCCCAATCCTTGAAGAATATCTCAACGCCGTCCTTGGTGGTGATCGTCGGCATCGCTCAGTGACCTTCCTGCGCGCCGAACATGGTCTTGGCGTAGATGATGCCGAGCCCGTAGGCGCCGCCGAACTTCTTGGCGATGCCGGTGGTTAGCTCGTAAGTTTCGGTGCGGGCCCAATCGCGCTGCAACTCGAGGAGATACTGAAGGGCGGTCATCGGCCGAGCCCCGGCCTGGGCCATGCGCTCCATAGCTCGCTCGTGCGCCTCCTCGGAGACGTCGCCGCAGGCGTCGGCGATGACGTAGACCTCGAAGCCCTGCTCGAGGGCAGAAAGGGCGGGGCCGACGATGCAGACGCCGGTCCAGAGACCGGCGAGCACGATGCGCGGCTTGCCGATCTCGTTGACCTTGGCGATGACGGCCGCGTCCTCCCAGGTGTTCATCGAGGTGCGGTCGAGGAGCGCCTGACCGGGGAAGGCCTCGGTGATCTCGCCGAACATCGGCCCCGAAAAGCTCTTTTCGGCGACGGTGGTCAGGATGGTTGAGACGCCGAAGCCGGCCGCTGCATGGGAAATCAACGCAGCATTGTTGCGTAGCACGACGGCATCGATCGACTTGGTCGCGAAGGACATTTGCGACTGGAAGTCGATCAGGATCAGCGTGTGGTCCGTGGGCGAGAGTAATGCTCTGCCGGGGACAGGAGCAGCGGTCGGCATGTGAATGACTCCGGTGAATGGGCGGTTAGTCGAATGTCCGAGATGTCGGGCCGTTGCGGCGCTCACTTTCGCCGGCTGGTCCGGCGCATGGGCGCGCGCGGGTGGCAGGCGTGGGAAGAGTGGGATTCACAGGGCTTTGGCTCTTGTCCATCGGCACCTCCCATAACGGTAGAGAGGTTCTACGAGCGAGCGATGGGTCGGGACAATTGCACTGAGGTATCCCGCATCTTGTGCCTCGGGGTAATCGCGCGCGCCGAACTTTACCCGGCAAGTGCCGAGTGTAGGGCCCGCAGCAGCTCGTCCGGATTGCACGGCTTAGCCAGGTAGGAGCCGATCCCAAGCGTCTTCGCCTGCAATCTGGTCGTCTCGTCGGGATAGGCGGTGATTAGGACTGCTGGAACCGCGTTTCCGGAGGCGGCCATATGGCGGCAGAGCTCAACACCGCCCATGACTGACATTCGCACGTCCGCAATCAGGCAGGAGACGGCCGCGAAATGAGCGGAGCGGAGGAAGGCCGAAGCGCTGGCGAAGCCGACGGCCGTAAAGCCCATTGCGTTGACGAGGTCGACCATCGCCTCGCGGGCCGAGTCGTCGTCATCGACCACCGCGATCAGGAGATTCGCAGGCATCCGTTCTCGCCCAGCCTCAACGTATCCGGCGGGACCGTGACCCACATCCGGATTCGAACGCATCGAGGATGGGAAAGCGGGCGGTTGGGTGCAATTATACTCTGGTGTCGTCCGCCTGAGTCCCAGGCTCAGCGGCGACGAGCCTATCCGCAATCCGCACGAGGTCGGCGACCGAGTTCGCCCGCAGCTTCTGCATCATCTGGGCGCGATGGACCTTAACGGTGACCTCGCTGAGCTGGAGTGCTTGCGCGATCTGCTTGTTCATCTGGCCGGCCGCGACGAGCGGCAGGATCTCGCGCTCGCGTGGCGTCATCGTCGCCGCGCGCTCGCGCAGCTCCGCCAGCGAGGCAGCCATAGCGCGTCGGCGCCTATCGAGCTCGATTGCCCGGTGCACGCCGTCGAGCAGGTCCTGGTCGCGGAATGGCTTGGTCAGAAATTCGACTGCACCAGCTTTCATGGCGGCAACCGACATCGGCACATCGCCATGGCCGGTGATAAAGACGATCGGCGGCGGATTGGCAGTGCGGCCGAGCTCGCGTTGGAATTCGAGCCCGCTTTGGCCCGGCAGCCTGACATCCAGCACCAGGCAGCCCGGCAGGTCCGGGCGTTGCGCCATCTGAAAGTCGCGCGCCGATTCGAAGAGCATGACCGAGTGGCCGACAGAGCGAAGCAAGCTCTCAAGCGAGACCCGCATTGCTGGGTCATCATCAACCACAAAGACGATCGAACTCTCCACGTTCATCAGGCCAATCCTGAACTTTTTGGCACCGTTACGGAGGCCGGCAGCGAGAACTGGAACACGGCCCCACGCGGCGAGTTGTCGGACGCCCATAGTCGCCCGCCATGAGCCTCGACAGTGGTCCGGCAGAACATCAGCCCCATTCCCATCCCATCCGGCTTGGTCGTGAAAAACGGGTCGAATATACGATCCTTGTCGACCGTCGCCAAACCGGTCCCGCTATCTGCGATAGCGACGAGCACCTCGCCGAAGTCATGGCATTGCGAGGTGATGCGCAGGAGGCGCGGTTCCGCCGTGTCTCGCATGGCGTCGACGGCATTGTCGACGAGGTTGGTGAGCATCTGCTGCAGCTGCGCGGGATTGCCGATGACCGGGGGCAAGTCACTGTCCAACCGGGTCGACACCGAGATGCGGCCGAGCCTGGCCTCGTCCCTGCATCGAGTCAGTACGGCGTTGATGAGACTATTGACATCGAGCGGCACACGCTCCTGGGCGCCCTTCAAAAACATGGTGCGGATGCTCGTGACGACCTTACTGGCACGGTGGCCTTCCGTGACGATGCGGCCGAGTGCCGCCTTCGCCTCGCTGATATGGGGCTGATCGCGCTCAAGCCAGCGCAGCCCCGCCGAGGCGTTGGTGACCATGCTGGCGAGCGGCTGGTTGACCTCGTGCGCGATCGAGGCCGAAAGCGCTTCCATAGCGGTCAGCCGGTTTTGACGAGCCCGGCGTTCGGCTAATACCGAGCGCGCCAGCCGAGCATGGACCGTGGTTGCCTCCGACAGCAGCACGAGCAGTACCAGGCTGGCAGAGACCAATCCGTAGAATCGGCCCGCCCACCAGCCGACGCTCAGCCGGACGCCCTCGCTGATGTAGGAGATCAATAGGATCTCGACCAGCAACGTGAACAGCACGACCATAAGCCAGATGTCGAGCATCGTGCGTCGGCGCAGGCCGAGCGCGGTCAGGCCCAGGCAATAGAGCGCAACGGCCGCGGCGGGCACGAAACGCCACAAGCCGCTGACGTTGCGCGCATCGATCATGAATTGCGGCAGCGCATCGTCATTCCGGACGATGAGCCACGTGGCGATGGCCGCGACGGCCAAGACGCCGGCGATGCTGGAAAGGATGATCCTTCCCGCCGTGCCTGGCGGGAACTCGCGATCGGCCAGGACCACATAGGCGATTACGAAAAGCGGAAAGCTCAAACGCCTGATCGCGGCAATCGAAGCGGTGCTTTGTAAGGCACCGTCGAGCATGAGCGCATCGAACACGCCGGGGAAGGTCAGAGCCCATGGCACCGCCATCACGCCAGAGAAAAGATAGCCCAGCGCGAGCAGCAGCAATGCCCCGGACCGTTGCACGTAGAACAGGGCCATAAGTAACGCCGAGGTAAGCAACTCGACGACGAGCACGGCCGCGGCGTAGGCAGGCAGCAATGCCTCGGTGTTGGCGGTGGGCCGGTGCGCGTAGGGTGCGGTCACGAGCAGCGCACCGACCAGCAGCGCGCACAGGCTTGCCGCCAGTCGAAGCTGGTATCCGGTCGGCGGCGATGCCAACGGCGAGAGCCCGTCGGACGCCGTTTCGAATGAACTCACAAAACCTCGCACATCGCCACGCACGACCGGCCAAGAGCCACGCCGATCCGCTGACTGGTTAGCATAAATCAGGGCAAATCTGACGAATGATGTGGCGGGGCTCGCTCTTAAGGTCGTTGGACGGCGTCCTCGCATCGCGTGAAACGTCGTTCGCGGTGAGGGCACCGACGATCAGACCCCGAAAGCTCCCTATCGTCACCGGCGATCATGCGGGGAAGCGGCATTAGGTAGCAAAAGCCACCAAATGAGATTGGCCCCGCACGCAGGATATGCCTAAGTTGGGGTGGTTAGCGGTCCGGCAGCTTTTGGCTGCATTGGTAGATTAAGCGGCCTTTGCGATCTCGCAATCACACGCCGAAGGATTGGGCCTGCCCTTGCCACCCGGTCGATCGGAGAAATTGCTCCCATGTGAGGCTGTTCAGATTTACTTTCCGACTCCACATGAGATCACGATCCTGGCGATAATAGCCATATTCGGTGGCATATTCGGCCATCCCCAATAGCTCGCGCACCAGGAGTTCGTTCGCCGCAAAATCGGGGAAGTGATGGAGCAACCCTTCTCGGGTGTAAGCCGAGCTATAGGCAGCCTTCCGACCCGTGACGCGGGTGAACGTGGCGACCATTTCCCGGGGCGAGATAATGTCGCCGATGACCGGCATGGACTTGCCTGCATATTTCTCCGGATGGGAGAATATCTCCAGGACTGCCGGCCCCGTCGCACTCATAGGATCGACAAAAGGCGCCCGGAAATCTTCCGGTAGATAGATCGGAAATATCAGGGTGTCGCCATTCATGCGTGGCGTGTAGTATTCAAGGAGATTAGTATAAAAGAAGGCCAATATGATGAAGGAGCTTTGTACAGGGAGCGTGCGGATATAATCCTCGATGCTTGCCTTATCGGTGAAATGTGGAGCGAACTTTTCTCCGTGTGTGATTTGATCGACATTTTCCAAGCTGCTGAAGACAACATGCTGGACGCCTGCCTCGACGGCTGCATCGGCTAATTCCTTGCCAAGCGCTGCTTCATGCGTATCTGGCGGCGCGATGGGAGGCGTCATGAGGAACGCGCCGTGCGAGCCTTCAAAGGCCGTCACCATCGCCTGTTTTTGCCCCAGTTCTAACGGCACGTTCATGAGTTCCGCACCGTCATGCGCCAGGCTTTGCGCCTCCACCGAGTCTATGCGGCGAGTCAGCGCCCGGACGCGGTAATTGCCCCTCTCCAGCAAGGATCGTGCGGCGCTGCGACCTTGCTTACTCAATGCGCCGACGATGGTGATAAGGGGCTTGTTGGTCGGCGACATCACGCTCTCCATTGGTTGGCTTGTGGGTTAGCCGGAAAGCTATTCATTGCGCGAGTTATTCGGTAGATGGTGAGAACGCATAGGGTAGTTCCAAAAAATGGATAAGTCGGCGATCACGTTAGAGA
This sequence comes from Chelatococcus sp. GCM10030263, assembly GCF_042666455.1. Lineage (NCBI taxonomy): Bacteria > Pseudomonadati > Pseudomonadota > Alphaproteobacteria > Hyphomicrobiales > Chelatococcaceae > Chelatococcus > Chelatococcus sp. GCM10030263. The sequence continues at coordinate 714,567 of NZ_JBHTDB010000016.1, forward strand.
GGATGCGTAGCTTCGTCCGCGTTGCAGAGCGCGGCAGCTTTTCTGCCGTGGCCCGCGAACAGGGCGTCGGCCAAGCAACCATCACCCGCCATATCACAGAGCTGGAGGGCGCGCTTGGCGTGACCCTTCTCAGTCGAACCACCCGGCGCGTCACGCTTACGGCCGAGGGCACGGATTACGTCGATAATGCGCGCACTATCCTGCGCCTTGTTGACGAGGCCGCCGATGACGTTCGCAGCGCAGGTGATCGCCTAGATGGAAAAATTCGGGTTTCCTGCACCGCCGCGTTGGGGGTGCGCCATGTCCAGCGAGTTTTGTTCGAGTTTCAGGATCAGCATCCAAACGTGAACATCGACCTCAGACTGTCCGACGTGCAAATTGATCTGGTCCGCGAGGCGGTGGATATTGCAATCAGATTGGGGCCGCTCGCCGACAGTTCCATGCAGCGCAAGCCCATCGGCAATTCACGCCGGGTGCTCGTGGCTTCACGCGCCTATCTGGAAGAGCACGGACGCCCGCAGGGGCCGGATGATTTGCGGCACCATCAGACGATCCGCATGAGCAACGTAGTCGGAAGCGACATGCTCGTTCTCCACCCGCAAGAGGGGCGGCCTTGCTCGATACCGTTCGACGGTCGGCTGCTGGTTGATCACGGCCTCGCCGCCCGGGAAGCCTTGATACAGGGGCGTGGCATCACTCCCGCTCATGTCTGGTTGGTGGACGACCTTCTGCAGTCCGGGGCGGTGGAGCAGGTATTACCAGACTACGCGCCAGAGCCAGTCCCGCTATCCATCCTCATTGTACCCGGCCGCGCGCGCATCAAACGTATCCGCTCGCTGATCGACACGGTAAGCGACGCCCTCAAGGCATTGCCCGGTATTGGGTAGTGGTATGTCCGCATCCGGCGACTGAACCGGCGAAGTCCTATGGCCGATATGGGGCCGAAACCCGCCGTCCTTTGGTGGCTTTTGCTACCTGATTCCGCGGGGAAGGACCGCGCGTTCAATTGTCATATTTCTGGACATCCTATTTGGGCTTCGTCCCTAATACAGGTGTTGTCGAACAAGATTTCGGCGGGGGCTCGGGAGGTGGTGTTGGCGTTTCTATTCGACGGTGCCGAACCGGCGAAATGCACGGTCCTCTTGGCGCATGGTGCCGGCGCACCAATGGACTCGCCATCGATGACTGCGACCACGAAGGCCTTGGCGGGAGCGGGCTTTCGCGTGGCTCGGTTCGAATTCAGCTATATGGCCAGCCGGCGGACGGGAGCAGGCCGCAAGCCGCCTCCGCGGGCGGAGAAACTCAATCCCGAATACATCGCCGCTCTTGATGCGCTCGACGCGGAGGGGCCGCTCATCATCGGCGGCAAGTCGATGGGCGGCCGTGTGGCCAGCATGGTCGCCGACGAACTTTTTGCCGCCGGACGGATCCGTGGCCTGCTGTGCCTCGGCTATCCCTTTCATCCACCGGCGAAGCCGGAGCAGGTGCGGACCCGCCATCTTGCCGATCTAAAGACGCCGACGCTGATCGTGCAGGGCACGCGCGACGCGTTCGGCACGCGGGAGGAGGTCTCCGCCTACACCCTCTCCCCGGCCATCGAGATGCTGTGGCTCGAGGACGGCGATCACGATCTGAAGCCGCGCAAGAGTATGTCTGGGTTTTCGCCTGCAGACCACCTCAAGACAATGGCGGAAGCGGTTTCGGCCTGGGCAGATCGGATTGCTGGCTGAGGCGAATGATGATGATTGCCGCCACCAACCTCAACGGCATCAACGGATGCCTGCAGGTGCTCGTTCGACAGGCGTCTTGCCGCGCTGGCAGCGCGGCAATCGCTTCAGGGCAGCCGCTTGAGCAGTGGCAGCCGCTCGGAGACAAGGGCGGGCTTGGCACCGTGCCCCATACGCGCTCCGGACATGCCGTAAGGATGCCCGATGGAAATCGCGCCGCGTCGACGTTGAGCAATTCGTTGGGAATGCCGAGCTTGTCGTTGCTTGGCGCGCCTCAGGCCGCCTTGCCGAAGCGGACGTCGTATTCCTCCTCGGGCGGGAACTCCCCGGCATAGGCGCGGCGCTGAACCTCTTTTGCGTCCATTCCGGCGCGACGCGCCTCGAGCATCTTGCACGGGTCGACCGGCTGGCCGATCGGGTTCTTTGCGAAATATGGAGAACTGCGCATGAATTCGGACGATGCAGCCCAGTCGCCGAAATTGTCCGCCTGCAGCTCGACCGAATTGCCGTCCGGATCGACATAGTAGATCGAGGTCGTCAGTCCGTGATCCACGGCGAAATGTGGCTTGATCCCCTGCTTGTCCAGCCGCTCCCACGTCAGCAACAAATCGTCGAGGTGAACGTATTCAAAGGCCGAATGATGCATCCCGCTGTGGATGCGCAGATCCGGATCGTCGGCGATCTCGGGCGCGAAGAGGAAGGCGATGCGGTGGTTGGCCGCGTCGTTGGTGAGCCATGCCCCACCTTCGAACTGGAACAACGGCCTCACGCCGACGAGGTTGCCGTACCAATCGATCATCTCCTGAAGTCGGCCTGTCCTGAAGGTCACGTGGTGCAGCACCGGCCGCCTCACCTCGTCGGATGCCTCCGGAGTGCTTGAGCTCATCTCTTCTCCTCCCTCGAATGTTGTGACTGCGATGTTTGCTTTTGCGTAGTGTCGATGGGGCCGGCCGGAAAACCCGCAGCTGTCGCGGCCGCGCCGGCCGCCACACAGGAGGCCGAAGCGTAGTCGCGACGCTTCAGGACGATCTACCATAAAGTGCGCGGCTGAACGGCAGGATGATGCCAGTTTCAATCTGTCGATGCCTGCAATGTAGCGCCTGCGGCGCGTGATGCTGCATGGGCTTGCGTGCGTCGTCGATGATGTCGGTATGGTGGCTCGGCGCGTCCAAGGCCAGCCGCAACGGATCGGCAGCGTATGGCCGGCGCGGTATTGGGGGGAAAATGAAGCATCATCACCTCAGAAACGTGCTCACCGTCGCCGAAGTCGGCAGTCTTCGAGCCGCCAGCCGGCTTCTTGGAATCGCGCAGCCCGCGATCACCCGCAGCATCCGCGAAATCGAGAGCGAGCTCGGCGCCCAGCTCTTCGAGAGGCATGCGAAGGGGGTCCGTCTGACCCCGGTCGGGCAGGTCTTCGTCCGCCGCGGCCAGACAGCCATGGCCGAGCTTCGCCGGGCCAAGGAGGAAATCGGGCAGATGCTCGGCGGTGGTGGTGGGGAAGTCTCGATCGCCATGTCAACGGCGGCAAGTCTTGCGCTCTTCCCGGCCGCGGTCGTGGCCTTCCGCAAGCGCCATCCCGACACCTTGGTCAAGGTCAAGGAAAGCATGTTCCAGCCGGTCGAGGCCGAAGTCCTCGACGGCCAGATCGATTTCTACGTAGGGCCGTTCGATACCAAGCTTGGGCCGGCTCGGCTGAGCGTCGAAAAACTCTTCGACAACCGGCGCGTCGTCATCGCCCGCAAGGGGCATCTCCACGCCAAGGCAACCACGCTCGCCGAACTCGCCGGGGAGAAGTGGATCCGTCCGGCACTGTCCGTACAGCACAGCGAGGCCGACTTCCACCGCCATTTCGAGCTCCTCGGCCTGCCACCGCCGCGCATTATCATGCAGGCGAGCGCCCTTCATTCGCTCCTCACGGTGGCGAACACCGACGTGTTGATGATCGCCGCCGAGCAGCTGGTGGAGTCTTCCAAGCTCGCCGAATTCTTCGACGTGCTGCCGCTCGAGGTAGAGCTCGACGCGGCCCCCATCTGCATCGTCCGCTGCGCCCATCTGCCGCTCACGCCTGTCGCCGAGTATTTGTGCGACATGATGCGCCGCGCCGGCGAGCACTATGCTGCGCGCCGGCGCAGGGGTTGAGGGGGCTCAGACAGTATCCGGCCCGCTCTCGTGCCCCGTTACCCGCGACAGGATCGAGCGGGCGCCGGACGGCCAACGCGCGCCGCGCCAGGAAACGTGCTGATCGGGCCGGATGAGCAGCCGTGAGGCCCCGTAAAGCGGCCGGAGCCCTTCATCCATCGCGAGCACCTTCAGCGGGATTCCTGCTGCCGCCGCCTCCTGCTCGGCGCGGCGTTCATCCTCACCCGGCTGGCCGAGGACGAGCAGCGTGAACCCTGGCCCGAAAAGGTCGAAGATGGAGGTGGCTCCGTTGAGCCAGACATGCGGCGCGCGGCAGCCCGGGATGGCGGCCGGAACATAGTCACGCGTGGGCGCCCAATCCCTCTGCGTGCCGTCGTCCAGAATGACCGCCGAGGGAGCGTAGGTATAGCCGAGGACGATGCCGAGCGAGTAGAATTCAGCTCGCTTGTACTGTTCGACGAGCGCGGCCGCCCTCGTCCGGGCCGCCGCGCCGGCCGGCGTGTCGTCCTCGATATCAGGGGTGGCGAGCTGGTTGGCCAGGACCGCGTGATTCGCTACGGACTCGTCGAGCACGAGTTCGTGGACCCTGCGCCGTTCGGTCTGGTAGCTGTCGAGAAGCGCTGGACCGCCCCATCCCCGAAGCACCGCCGCGAGCTTCCAGCCGATGTCGACGCCGTCGCTGATACCGAGATTCATGCCGTATCCTCCGAAGGGAGGATGAAGGTGGCAGGCATCGCCGATGAGGAACGCGCGCCCGCTCCGGTAGCTGTCGGCGAGCAGCCGGCTCGCCACCCACTCGTCATGGCTGAGGACCTCGTAGGGCAGATCGATGCCCGTCGCGCGCCGGATCAGGTCGGCGGCTTCCCCCTTCGAATAGGTGACGCCCTCCGGCACCTGGGTCGGGGCGAAGTACCACAGATCATCCCGGTCCATTGGACCGATGACGCTCGGCACCTCGGTGTTGATCTGCCAGAACATGATGCCGGGCCCGTGCGGATGGCGCTCGGCAAGGCCAGGCGCGCGAAAGACGATGTTGTAGTTCCGGGACAGGAAGGCCGTTCCCTCCATTCGGCTTCCGATCTCGTCGCGCACGCGGCTGCGCGGGCCGTCAGCACCGACGAGATAGCGGGCGGTGAGCGTTCGCGCGGGGCCGGCTTGCAGGTGGCGGACCGTGGCGGTGATCGACCTGTCGTCCTGGGTCAAGCCGAGGAACTCCGTGCCGAAGGCGAGGCGCACGGTCGGCAGGCTCGCAGCATGATCTTTCAGAACCGCTTCCAGCCGGTATTGCGGGATCCACTGTCCATGTTCCGCGTAACGGGGGTCGCGGTCCGGCGCGCAGGCGAGCGCGCCGTCGAAACGCGCGATCGGTCGGCCGCCAAGTCTCGTGACGAAGTGGACGTTGGCGGGATAGTCGACGCCGAACGGGGACGCCCCCGCGAGCTTTTCGGCAATGCCCCAGCGGCGCATGTGCTCGCGGCTGCGGGCATGCGTCGTCTTGGCGCGAGGCGCATGGCCGACGCGGTCGCTCCGTTCCACCACGAGGCACGACACGCCGCGCATCCCGAGCTCGATTGCGGCCGACAGCCCGGACGGGCCGGCACCGACGATCAGCACCTCTGCGTCAAAATTCCGATCGCTCATCGCCCATCGCGCCCCGAAAACTGCGTCTGCAGCCGTCAAAGCGCGCGGACGGGGCGGAGGGCAGATGGCAAATCACACCCTTAGATACCCGCACAGCATCGCCGGTGCTGCGCGCCAGGTATCGGCGGATTGAATCTGGCATCATCTTACCGTCGGATGGAGCGGTATGGTGGTCCAGGATCCGGAAGTGATCCGCCACCGGCCGAAGAAGCGCGTCCGCCGACCGCGGGCTTGTCACACGGCTGCCGGGCTCAACGAAAATGGGCGGGAGGGGATGATGACTATCGATCGCAGGCAGTTCCTCGCTGCATCGGCGGCAGTGCTCGCCGCTCCCTCGATCGGGCTGGCCGCGACACGCAAGCTCAAGCTCAGCCATTATCTGCCGCCACAGCACCAGACGCATCTCGACCTCGTCCACTGGACGGACAACCTCAGGGCAAAGACCAACGGCGAGCTCGACATCGAAATCTTTCCGGCCGGGCAGATGGGGCCGGCTCCGCGGCAGTTCGATCTCGTGCGCACGGGGCTCGCGGACATGGCCTTCGTGCTGCCTTCGCTCTCGGCGGGACGATTTCCGCTGTCGGATCTGTTCATGGCGCCCTTTCTATTCTCGAAGGGCGAGAACCTGACGCCGCTGACCGATTCGGCGTGTTCGGTCATCGTGACGAGGCAACTTCCCGCGCTCGCCGAGGAATATGCCGGCACGCGCCTGCTCTGCGGCATCTGCACGCGGATTACCGGCTTCTTCATGCGCGACAAGCGCATTGCGGCACCCGATGATCTACGCGGGCTGCGTATTCGTCCAAACGGGCAGTTCGCCGCCGCCCATCTGACCGCCTGGGGCGCCTCTCCGGCGACGGTGTCTCCGGCGGAGGTGGCGGATGCGATCGGCAAGGGCGTCATCGACGGGGCGCTGTTCAATTACGAGGGCGGCAAATCCTTCCAACTCGGGGAGACCGTGCGCGAGGTCAGCGATCTCAACCATTCCAGTGGTTTCTTCGCGCTCGTCATGAACGAGAAGAGTTACAGGGCGCTGCCCGAAGCCCATCGCAGCCTGATCGACGAGACGACGGGCGTCGAAGCCGCGGCCCGTATCGGGGCGGCCTATGACCAAGCCACTGCCGTCGGACGACAATACATGCTCGATCAGGGAGCGACCATTCACGCGATCCCGCCCGAAATAGCGCACGCTTTCAAGGCGCCGCTCGATCCGATCACGGAAGCATATGTGAAGACGCTGGAGGCGAAGGGCCTCAAGGCGCGCCAACTGCTGGCGAGTGTTACCGAGACAGTGCAGCAGGCCGGTTGAGATGCGCCCCGCCGAGGTCATCGCCGCCTTCGCCCGAGCCATGACCGCGTTGTCGGGGGCAGCCCTGGCGGTAATGATGGCGGCGACCTGCTTCGATATCGCCTCGCGGTCGCTGCTGGGATGGCCGCTCCACGGCGTGGTGGAGATCGTCGAAATCACGGTGCTTCTGGTCGCCTTTCTCGGCCTGCCGGAAATGTTCCTGAAGCAGGAAGCCATCCAAGTCGACATCATCGACGGCTTCGTCTCGCCGCAGACGTTGCACGGGCTGAAGCTCTTCGGCCTGGTGGTGACACTCGCCTTTCTCGCCCTTCTCACCTGGACCGTGCTCGAGCCGCTCGCGGATGCGCGTCGCTTCGGAGACGTGAAGCCGGATCTCGGCGTGCCGCTGTGGTGGCTCTACAGCGTGATCGTCCTCTGCTTTGCAGCCTCGGTGCTCACCGTCGCGACCAGCATGGTTGCCGAAATCGGCGCCGGCAAGGGGCGAGCATGACGCCGCTCGCGATCGGCCTCATCGGCATGGTCGTGCTCATCGTTCTCATGCTGGTGCGCGTGCCGGTGGCCGTCGCGATCGGCCTCACCGGCTATCTAGGCTATGCCGCCATCGACGGTTGGGACAAGGCGAGCAGCCTCATGGGCACGGTGCCGCTCGAACTTTCGGCGGCCTATTCTTTGTCCGTCTTCCCGCTCTTCGTCCTCATGGGCGCACTCGTCACCAGCGCCGGGCTGTCGAAGGATCTGTTCCAGGCCGCCAACGGCCTGTTCCGCGGCACGCGAGGGTCGCTCGGCATGGCCGCGCTTCTCGCCTCGGCGCTGTTCAGCGCGGTATGCGGCTCTTCCCTCGCCACTGCGGCCACCATGAGCCGGGTCTCGATCCCGGAGATGATCCATGCCGGCTATTCGCCGCGGCTGGCCGCGGGCGTGGTCGCCGCGGGGGGCACGCTCGGCATTCTGATCCCTCCGTCGCTCATCCTGATGATCTACGCGATCATCGCGCAGCAGTCGGTGGCAAAGCTGTTCGCCGCCGCGCTCCTTCCCGGAGTTCTGCTCACGGTTCTCTATATGGCGGTTGTCGTTGTCGTCGTGCGCCTCCAGCCGGCCCCGGCCGCCGTCAGCCCACCGACGCCGGCTGCCCCGAGAGGCACCGCAGGCCGGCTCTGGCCCATCGGCGCCCTGTTCATCGTCACGCTCGGTGGCATCTATGGCGGCATCTTCACCCCGACCGAGGCGGCCGCAGTCGGCGCCTTCGGTTCGCTGGTGATCGCGGCGTTCACGCGGCGGCTCTCCTGGAGAAAGATCGGACCGGTGTTCATGGAGACGGTGCGAAACGTCGCCGGATTGCTGTTCATCGTAATGGCATCGATGCTCTTCTCCTATTTCGTGGTACAGACCGGCATCTCTCAAGCAGTCATCGAGGTCGTGGGGCGCAGCAGCGTCAGTCCGGTCGAGGTCATCGTCGCGGTCTGCGCGGTCTATGTGCTGCTCGGCTGCATTCTCGAAGGCATCGGCATGATCCTGATCACCGTGCCGATCGTCCTGCCGCTCGTGACCTCGTTCGGCTGGGACCCGGTCTGGTTCGGCGTGCTGCTCGTGGTGCTGGTAGAGATCGGCCTCATCCACCCGCCCTTGGGAATGAACATCTTCATCATCCGGGCCACGGTTCGCGATCTCGATACCAAGACGATCAGCCTCGGGATCATCCCCTTCCTTGCGGCGCCCTTCATCCTGCTGTGCCTCATGATCGCCTGGCCGGAGCTTGCGCTGTGGCTACCCGGGCAGATGCGATGAGAGGCACGCGCGCGCCCATCGAACATGAACGAAGCATTTTGGTCAGTTGAGGAGAGCGGGCATGCACGAAGCGACTTCCAGCGTCTCGATGCTCGAGGAGGAGGAGCGGCGACGGTGCGCCGCGCTCATGGCCGGCGACGCCGAGACGCTCGCGGCGATGCTGACGGACGATCTGGTGCATATCCACCTCACTGGAAAAATCGACGACAAGGTCGGTTATCTCGAGGGCTTCAGGACCAAATACCTGTTTCGCGACGTGGAGCGCGGTCCGCTCAACATCCGGATCTGGGGCGACTGCGCCGTGATGGTCGGCACGCTGACGCAGAAGGTCGTGGTCAAGGAAACCGGCGCAACGCACGACATTCGTGCGGTGACGACGCAAACGTGGCTGCGCATCGGCGGCCGGTGGTTGCAGAGCACCTGCCACAACGCACCGCTGACCGCTTGATCCATAGGAGAACAGGATGCCGCTTGCGATATTCTCACAGAACGATGGTGCACGCCGTCTTGGAAAGGTGATCGGCGACACGGTCGTCGATCTTTCGGTTGCCGCGCCAGACCTGCCGGGCGACGTCGTCGGCTTTCTCGCAGCCGGCGAGCGGGCCCTTCCCGTCTATCGCTCCATCGGGGCCGATGCCCCGGGTCGCCGCGCGCTCGCCGAGGTGCGGTTGCACGCCCCGGTGCCCTCCCCTGAGAAATATCTCGCCATCGGCATGAACTATTCCGATCACGGCGCCGAGGCGAAGAGACTTGGCGTGGAGGTGCCGCCATGGCAGCTCTGGTTCAACAAGCAGATATCGTGCATCAACGGCCCGTTCGACGATGTAATCCTGCCGAAAGTGTCGGAAAAGACCGATTACGAGGCGGAGCTCGCCGTGGTTATCGGCCGGGCCTGCCGCTACATCTCGCCCGAAGAGGCCCCGGCGGTCATCGGCGGCTACATGATCGCGAACGACGTCTCGGCCCGCGACTGGCAGATGCGCACGGGGACCATGACGCTCGGAAAATCCTTCGACACGCATGGCCCCATCGGTCCCTGGCTCACGCTGTCCGAAGAGGTCGGCGACCCCCATGCCCTCGATATCCGCATGTTCGTCAACGGCGAGCAGCGTCAGGCGGCCAACACGAGCCAGCTCATCTATAATATCTGGGAGCAGATTTCCTATCTCTCACAAGTCATGACCCTGAAGCCCGGGGACATTCTCGCCACCGGAACACCGGCCGGCGTCGGCGTGGCACGCAACCCGCCGGTATTCCTCAAGCCCGGAGACGTCATGCGCGTCGAGATCGCAGGCCTCGGTCATATCGAAAACCGTGTGGTGGCCGAAAGCTGAGGACGGATCATGGACGCACAGCAAGGCAAGGTCATCATCACCTGCGCGATAACGGGCGGCATCCACACGCCGTCGATGTCGGAGGCGCTACCCTACCGGCCCGAGGATATCGCGGCGCAGTCCATCGCGGCGGCCGAAGCCGGAGCGGCCATCCTGCACCTGCACGCGCGCGATCCGAAGGACGGTCGCCCGACACCCGCCGTCGACGTTTTCATGCAGTTCCTGCCGCGCATCAAGCAGGCGACCGATGCCATCGTCAACATCACGACCGGCGGCGGGCTCAATATGAGCATGGATGAACGCCTCGAGGCGGAACAGTTGCTTCTCATCAAGCGGCTGGGGGACAGCCATCGATACGAGCAGGAAGGCTGTACGCGTGTCGACAAAAGCTTGGCATCCCCATAAGTCGCGGCAGTTACAAATCAACTCCGTCGAGAAACAGTCCGTAACGTATCTGCCCGGATTGAGCCCGGAATAGCGGCCAAGAATGCAAGTCTTGTCCCTATCCGAAGACTTCAGATGCTCTTTCGTCCAAGATGCACACGGCATACCAGAACAGGCCAAGGCTGTCCGCCCTCCGCCGAGCTCCCGTGCCGGAGCAACGGCGGCTCCCAACGTATGTATAATATCGCCGTCGCGGTGTTCATCGTGCTCGGCATTCTTTTGCCGCTTTATGGGCTGATATGGGCGCCGGCCACTCCTGACGGCGGCCGCCGGCTTCTCTGGGCTTTGGTGCCGGGCCACGATTGTCAGCCCGGAACTTATCGCGATCCCGTCACCGGTCGTTCAACCCCGTTGCCCAACCCGTGTTCTCCTCTCGTTGAATGGAAAAACAGAGCTCATTGACTCCGCACGCGCCTCCATATTGATGTCTTCAGCCGCATGATCATCGCTCCGTCTCCCCATGTGCTCATCGTCGAAGATGACCGCGACATCGCTCAGCTCGTCGCTCGCTACCTGCGTGGCAACGACATCCGGGTCACGACTGCTGAGAACAGTCGCGAGATGGATCGTGCGCTTGCCGAGGGCAGTGTCGACCTGCTCGTGCTCGATCTCAATTTGCCGGGAGAGGACGGCCTCGACATCTGTCGGCGCCTTCGAGGGAACAATTCGCCTCTTCCGATCGTGATGTTGACCGCGAGGGGGGAGGAGATCGATCGCATTCTCGGCCTCGAAATGGGCGCAGACGACTATCTACCGAAGCCCTTCAATCCAAGGGAGCTGCTCGCCCGGATCAAGGCGGTTCTACGGCGCCGTACGGTGGAACGTCCCGACCCGGTCGAAACCACGAGAATTCTCGCCTTCTGCGGATGGGAGTTGGACGTCAGACTGCGCGAGTTGTTCAATCCGGTGCACGCAAGAGTCCCGGTGACGGCGGCGGAATTCGACCTCCTCCACATCTTCTGTCAACGACCCGGGCAGGTGCTCTCGCGCGATCAGCTCCTCGAATTGACGCAAGGCCGCATCGCCGGGCCTTATGAGCGCTCGATCGATGTTCTGGTCTCCCGTCTGCGCCAGAAGATCGAGGACGATCCGAAGGAGCCGCGGTTGGTCAAGACGATCCGCTCCGGCGGCTATCTCTTCACCCCGACCATAGAGCGCCACTGATGACCTGGCGTTTTATGTCGTCCTTCGGACCGCGGCACATTGCCGGGCAGATCATCCTGCTCGTCGTCAGCAGTGTCGTCGTCTTCCATGTCATCACGCTTCTCGCCATCCGGCTGACCACCGATCTGCCTGCGCGGCCCGATCGCCCCCCTCCCGCCGTGATCGATCGCTTCGCCGATTTCGTGCGCCTGCTCGACCGACTTCCGCCGGCCGACCGGCCCGAGATCGTGGCGGCGATCCGCGAGACTCATCCGAGCTTGGCGCTTACGCTCCATCCCTCAGATGCTGCGCTGGCGGATGCCCGCCCTACCTCGCCAGCGATCGCGACCGGAAACGACGGCCTCGACCATCTGCGCCGTGCACTCGGCCCGGAGCTTACGCCGGTGTTGGTTGCCACGGCACCGACCGTTGGCAGCGGCCCGCAGAAGGGGCACGAAATCTCCGTCAGGCTGGGGGACCGCTCAGCCGTCACCGGCGTCATTCCGAGTTTCGGAGCGCCGCGCCTGCTACGCCCTTGGGCCGTGCTGATCGGAACCCTTGTCTTGATCACGCTCATCCTCACGGCGCTCCTCTGGTGGGCCACGCGCGGCATCATGGAGCCGCTCGCCGGGCTCGCGCGCGCGGCGGAGGCCTTTTCGCTCGACCGGGATCCGGCGCCGCTGAGCGAGGAAGGGCCCGCGGAAATGAAGGCGACTGCACGGGCTCTCAACCGTATGCAGGACCGGATATGCAAGCTCGTCGAGGACCGCACGCGCATGCTCGCCGCGGTGAGCCACGATCTTCGCACGCCGATCACCCGGCTGCGGCTGCGCGCCGAATTCGTCGAGGACGAGACGGTGCGGACGCCGATGCTGCGCGATCTCGCCCAGATGGGCGCCATGGTCGATACGGCCCTGGCCTATCTGCGCGGCGGCGCGGCCCAGCGCGGTCGCAGTCTCGTGGATCTTGCGAGCCTGTTGCAGACGCTCTGCCACGATTTCGCTGATATGGGCGGCAAAGTGTTCTACGAGGGGCCGGATCATCTGCTGATCGAAGCGCGTGTGGAGGAGATCCAGCGCGCAGTCACTAATCTCGTGGAAAATGCCCTGAAATACGGTGGGCGCGCCGCTGTTCTGCGCCTGACGAAAGTCTCGGATGGCGCCGTTGAAATTGACGTGATCGACGACGGCCCCGGTATTGCCGACGCGCAAAAGGCCAGCGTGATGGAGCCCTTTGCGCGTGGCGACGCGGCACGGAGCATGACCGCCGAGACCTCAAGCTTCGGGCTAGGCCTTGCCATCGCGCGGTCGGCCGCGGAGATCCACGGGGGTCGACTGACCCTGCATGATGTGTACACCCAAGGCCCGCGGCGCGGCCTCTGCGCTCGGCTGCACCTGCCGCTAAGCGCTGCCTGACGTCAGAGCGTCACGGCGGAATGGTCGACTAGGAGCCGTTCCATGGCGTCTCCGCTCGGGTCGATCCCCTAGACCCGGCGTTCCGGGGACCGAAAGCGTGCCGTCGCTATTCAGCACCGGGCGGCCGCATAGATCGAGCAGCGGATTGGGACCGGCATCGAATTCGAGATAGGGAATGGCACGGCGCACCGGCGTGTTTCTCCGGCAGGGTAGCGACCAGATGCTTCGCCGCCATGAAAATGATGATGCCGCCCATGCGGGACCAGCGGTCGGTCGTACAAATCGGCCAAGACCACGACCTGGCCGACGCCGGTGAGCGCGCCGCAGATCGCAATGTCGGGCTGCAGCTCGTCCAAAGCGCCGGTATCGAGAAAGGGCCGATATTCGGCCGCCGATCGGCACCGTATCCAAGGGCGGCGCGTCTACTTGGGTAACGCCGGCTAATCCCCAAGTCGTCCGCGAACGATGCGCAGGACTGTGTCGAGATGCTCGCGCACGCTCTGTTCGGCAGCGACCGCGTCGCGGGCCTTGAGCGCGCGGGCGATGGCTATATGTTGAGTCTGCAGGAGGTTGATGTCGGCGGCGCTGCCGCCCGGCGCGAGCTCGCTGTAGGAGTATTCGTAGAACTCCTCGATCAGCCCGGCGAGGCGCGGGCTCTGCGACATCTCTCCGAGCTGCATGTGGAAGGCGCGGTCCAGAGCCGAGCGTGTCTGGACGCTGCTTGACTGAACGGTAGCGCGCGCTTCCTCGCAGGCCTGCTCCAGCGCCGCAATGTCCGCATCGCTCGCCCGCTGGCAGGCGAGCCGCACGGCCGCGCCTTCGAGGCCTTGGCGCAGGATGATGACTTCGGACAATTTGCCGCTCGTGTCCTCTACCACGACGCCGCCGCCGCGCAGCCGGCGCACGAGCCCCTCGCTTTCGAGCTTCGAGATCGCCTCGCGCACGGGCGTGCGGCTCACGTTGAGGAGTTGGGCGAGCGAGGTCTCGACCAAGCGCGACTGCGGCGGAAAGCGGCCTTGCAGGATAGCGCGGCGAAGCTCCCGGTGAACGTGCTTCACCACCGGTTCGCGCTGCACCGCCTGCAGGAGTTCCGTCTCTTCATTCATCAACGCGTGCTTTCCACTGCCGATATGTCGTTATAGAGGCGGATCGCTCCCGGCCGGATCAACCAGAAAGCGATTCTGCCGCCCATCCTACCGGATAGACCATTAAGCGACGCGTCGACGGTCATTGCGTGGCACGCGTGGACATCTTCTGGATCAACGCCACGAGCCACAGGCCGAAGACCGAAATGAAGGTCATCAAGGTCGAGACGGCGGCGATGGTCGGATCGATGATCTGCTGGACATTGACCCAGATCTGGCGCGGCAGCGTGGGCGCCGAGAGCTTGGTGAGGAAGAGGCTCAAAATGATATCGTCGAAGGAGGCGATGAAGGCGAAGAGCGCAGCGCTCATGATTGCCGGCCGGAGCATCGGGAAGGTGACGTACCGAAGCGTCCTGAGCGGCGAGGCGCCGAGGCTGCGCGCCGCCCACTCGAGCCGCTGGTCGAAACCGTAGAGTGCCGCCGACAAGATCATCACGACATAAGGCATGGCAATCAACGTATGCGCGGCAACGAGGCTGAAGGTGGTGCCGAGAATGCGCATGCGCACGTAGAGGAAATAAAGCCCGACGGCGATGATGATCTTCGGGAGAATGAGCGGGCTCATCAGGAAGATACGCAGGATGTTCTTGCCGGGAAAGCGGCTCCGCACCAAAGCCACCGATACCATGAAGCCAAGGACAAGTGAGAGAAGCGCCGTCAAGGTGGCGACGAGGAAGCTCACATGTGTTGCCGTCATCCACAACTGATCGGAGAAATACTTTTCGTACCAGCGTAGCGAGAACCCCGAAGGTGGGAATTCCATCACCTCGCTCGGGCTGAACGAGACGAGCACGATGATGACGATGGGCGCCATGAGAACCGCGAGAACCGTGACAGAATAGGCGGTGAGAAGGATGTCCCCCGCCGACAGGCTGCGCGTCGTCATCGGGCTCCTCCCCACATGCGGTCCAGATCCACATGCCTATTGGCGAAGATCTGGATGACGATGGTCACGGCGAGCAGGATCATCGAGAGGGCCGCAGCCAGCGTCCAGTCGAGCGCCTCGTTGATCTGCAGCGCGATGACGAGCGGCAGTGTCGTCTGCTCCGGCCCGCCGAGCAGCGCTGGCGTAATATACATGCCGATCGCCAGCATGAAGACCAGGAAGCTGCCGGCGAAGACGCCGGGTTTGGTCAGAGGTACGAACACCGCCATGAAGGCGCGCGCCGGCGAGGCACCGAGGTTGCGCGCCGCCAGCATCAAGTTGCGGTCGATGTTGTTCATAACGCTGAACAGGCACAGGATCATATAGGGCAGGAGATAATAGGTGAGGCCCACCATCACCGCGACATGCGTGCCGAGGAACGGGAAGGGTTCGTCGATCACGCCCATCTTGAGGAGCGTGGTATTGACAAGCCCCTGCCGGCCCAGAATGACGATCCAGGCATAAGTGCGCACCAGCCCGCTGCTCCAAAACGGGATCAGCACGAAGGCCATGAGCACCACTGTCCAGGTGCGATTGAGTCGCACCAGCCAATAGGCGACGGGATAGCCGATGGCGAGCGTGAGCACCAAGGTCACGACGCCGATCACCATAGTATAGCCCAGCACCCACCAATAGACCGCCTGGGTGAAGAACTCGTGGTAGCCAACGAGCGTGAAACCGTCGTTCCAAATGCTGCGCCACATCATCTGCACGAGCGGCCAGCCGAAGAAGACGAGATAGAACGCGACGGCGGGCACCGTCAGCCACGGGAAGCTCGTCGAGCGCCGGGGCTTGAGTGCCGGCGCACTGGCCGCGGGCCCAGCTGCCGGTGCGAGCATAGTGTCCGTCATCGCTGTCCTCACACGTTCCGAACTGCCGCGCGTCAGCGAACGGCGAGCTTCGCCCAGCCTTTGGCGATATCGGCGCGCACCTTGCCGAGCCACACCGTGTCGACCTCACGGCCGAGCTTGGCGGTCGCTGGGTTGCCGGGCAGAAGCTTGGCGATCTCGGCCGGGATGAACTTGTAGGCCTCGCTGTTGATCGGCCCGTAGTTGGTCGGCTGGGCGAGCTTGGCCAGAATCTCGGGCTTGCAGACATAGGCCAAGAACTTCATCGCGTTGTCCTTGTGGGGGGCGCCCTTCGGAATGGCGAAGAAGTTCGGGAAGGTGAGGTGCTGGTTCCAGTTGATAGCCACCGGCTTGCCCGCGGCGATCAGCGGCGCGACACGGCCATTGGGTATGATGATCATGTCCGCCTCGCCGTCGGACAGATATTGTGCGACCTGGGCGTAGCCATCAGCGAAGACGATGTTGCTGCCGAGCTCGCGGATCTTGGCAAAGGAGGCGTCAAGATCGAAGGGGTAGAGCTTGGCGATGTCGCCGTTGATGGCAAGCGCGGCCTGCTCCACCGGCGGTCGCGTCGCGCCGATCGACGAGCGCTTGCCCGGAAAGGCCTGGACGTTCCAGAAGTCGCCCCAAGTCTTCGGCGCCTTGTCGCCGGGATACTTGTTGGTGTTGTAAGCCATCACCATCGCCCACTGGATCGTAGGGAAGGCGTAGTCGTTCTTCATCTCCGGCGGGATACCGGCCTGACACTCGGCAGGGATTTTCGACCAGTCAATCTTCTCCAGAAGGCCGGCGGCAGCAAGATTTGCGGTGGTGTCGGCTGAGATGTCGACGAGGTCGGCCTCCACGTTACCGGACTCGATCATCACCTTGAGCTTGGCGAAGTTGTAGCCCGAGGCTTCCGAGAGCGTGACGCCCGATGCTTCAGCGAAGGGCTTGAACCAGTATTTGCTCTGCGCCTCCTGATAGCTGCCGCCGAGCGACAGGATGACAAGATTGCCGGGGCTCTGCGCCTCGGCAGCGGGCGCGGCCATGACCATTGCAGCGACGGACGCGGCGGCAAGACTGGCTTTCAGAAGAAAAGCCTTCGGACCCAACTCAGACATGCGACACACTCCTCTGGATATTGCTTATTGTCAGATTGGTGCTGGCCCGACGTCGGCGGCGAGGCCTGCTATTCGCGCAGCACGATGCTGTCGGCGGGCTGCCAGCCCACCATGAGCTGGTCGCCCTCGCTCACCGGCATGCCGATGCCGCGGTTGGGGCGCTTGACCTTCACCTCGAGGCCTTCGCCGATCCTGACGCGGAAGAGGGACGCGTCGCCGAGATAGATCTCACCGACGACGCGGCCCGGCACCTTGTTCGGCAACGAGTCCTCGGGCTTGCACAGCCGCAGGCGCTCGGGACGCAGGAAGATGACGCCGGACGAGCCGGCCGGCACATCGCCCGGCGCGACCTCCACCTCGGCGCCGCTGTCGAGCACGGCAATCGGCCGCTCGCCTGTGCCGCCGAGGCGGCAGGGAATGAAGTTCGACTCGCCGATGAAATTGGCGACGAAGCGATTGCCCGGCCTTTCGTAGATCTCGCGCGGCGTGCCGAAGCTCGATACGCGCCCGGCCTCCATGACGGCGACCACATCCGACATGGTGAGCGCCTCTTCCTGGTCGTGCGTCACATAGACCACGGTGAGGCCGAGCTCGCGCTGGATGCCCTTGATCTCCTCCTGCATCTGCAGACGCAGGCGTCGGTCGAGCGCGCCGAGCGGCTCATCCATGAGGACCAGCGAGGGACTGAAGACCAGCGCGCGGGCAAGCGCCACGCGCTGCTGTTGGCCACCGGAGAGTTGGGCGGGATACCGCTTAGCGAAAGCCTCCAGCCCGACGAGCTTGACGAATTGGGCGATGCGGTCGGCGGCTTCCGACTTCGCCACGCCGCGCATCTTCAAGGGAAATCCAACGTTTTCGGCCACCGTCATATGCGGGAACAGAGCATAGTTCTGGAACACCATGCCCATGTCGCGCTTGTGCGCCGGCATGCGTACGACCGACTTGCCGTTGACGAGGATGTCGCCGGCGGTCGGCTCGACGAAACCGGCAACCATCATCAAGGTCGTGGTCTTGCCGGAGCCGCTCGGCCCGAGCAGCGTCAAAAATTTACCAGGCTCGAGATCGAGCGAGACACCGAGCACCGCACCGCTGCCGTCGTAGAACTTGGCGAGATCGCGAAGGACGAGGCTGGCACCGAGGGTCATGGGGCTCTCTGAGGTTCAAGGCGTCGCAAGGGGCGACGGGCCTCAAGCCCGGCGCGTCTTCATCATGGCAGGACGGTCATGGGCGGGCTCAGGCCACCTCGACACGCGGCTCGCGCGGAATGCCGAGATCGGCCCAGGTCCGCGGCTTATCGACCAGGGCACCATATTTCTGCTTCGGTGCATAGCGACCCTCGACCTCGGCATCGGCGACGAGGCGCAGCAGCTGCGAGGCACGCGTGTGGAGGGATGCCGTACGAACGTCGCGCCAGATGCGTTCGAGCGGCGCCGTCTTGAAGAGGGCTCGTGTGCCGACGATGTCGAAAGCCTTGCTGATGACGTGCAGCGCCGTCTCGCGCGCGGTGTGGTGGGCGCGGAGCGAAGCGAGCGCGGCTTCGCCAAAGTTCTCCTGCTCCCACAGCGCATTGGCGAGGAGGCAGGAACCGCGTGCCGCCTGGATCTCGCCCGAGAGCTCGCCGACGAGCACCATCAGTCCCTCTTCCTTCTGCAAGAAAGGCCGGGCCCTTAGCGTCGACAGCACATAATCCAGCGCGGCCTGGGCGCCACCGAGGAGTTGGAAGGCCTGCGACAGCTCGAGCGTGTAGGGGTCCTTCTGCACGAAGTCGCCGGGCTCGCCGAGGACGTTCTCCCACGGGATGAAGACGTTCTCGAGCTTGGCGCTCCAGCTCACCGACGAGCGCAGGCCGACGATGTCGTCCCAGCTGTGCTTGTTGAAGGTGAGCCCAGGGCTATCCTTCGTCACGATGGACAGGGTGAGCCCGTCCGTCGCCGCATTGGCGCCGGGAGCGATGCTCCAGTAGAGCAGGTAATCGGCGATGGGGGCGTTCGAGCAGAAATGCTTAGAGGCATTGGCGAGAAAGCCGCCGCGTACCGGCGTCATCTCCGCCTGGAAGATCAATTTACGAGTCGCATCCTTGGCGGCCGTCTGCTCCTGGTGGTTCACCTCCGAGCCGAGCGAGCCCATGATGGCGCCATTATTGACGACGTCGCCCAGAATGCGCCGTTTCTGCTCCTCGCTGCCGAGGCGGGCGACGGCGCCGCACTGGTGATAGTGAATGATGAGATCCCAGCCCGTGGCGACGCAGGCGCGCGACACCGCCTCCGTAACGAGATAGGCGGTAAGATGGGCGTTGCCGGCCGGCGTGCCCTCCCCGCCATATTCCTTCGGCACGGCGAGCTTCAACAGGCCCGCCTCGCGCAGCTTGGCGAAAGTTTCCTTCGGAAAAGTCGCCGCTTCGTCGTCACGACGCGAATGGGCCGAGATATCGGCCGCCAGCGAGCGCGCAGTCTCGACCCAGCGTTTCTGCTCGGCGGACAGAGAGAAGCCCATGACGCGTTCCTTTTCAGATGGGGGATGGCCGGCGCCCAGACGCCTGTCTCATCGCGTTTTGCTTATTGCATGCAGCATGCAAGAGACGAACGAGTTCGTCAAATCCGAATTGCACAAATTTTATGCCGGCATGCCAACGGCATGGCGAGATTTGCGGCCGATGGGCTGATTACATGGACCATCCGGTGACTTTTCCGGGTGTGACTGTCGCTCAAGGCACGCCCTCACACGGCCGAGGGGCTCACGCGCTGGCGGAAATTTCAGCAATGCGGTCGATGAGAAGCCCATAGGCCAGCTGGCCCAGGCGGAAGCTCGAAAGCCGCAGGAATTCATCGGGTCCGTGGAAATTCTCGTCCGGCAGGCCAAAGCCGAACACCACTGTGTAGACGCCGAGTTCGCGGCGAAAGAGGTCGAGGATCGGGATCGAGCCGCCCGAACGGGTGTAGTAAGGCTCGCGACCATATAGCTCGACGAGCACGTCGCGCGCCGCCCTGTTGGCCGGGTGATCCATGGGGATGAGATAGGGATGGCCGGCATTGGGCAGGATCTCGACCTCGACCCGTACGCCACGCGGCGCCTGCTTAACGAGATGGTCCCGCACGCGTGCGGCGATCACCGCAGGGTCCTGGTCGGGCACGAGCCGACATGTGATTTTGGCGCTCGCAGTCGATGGCAGCACGGTCTTGACGCCGGCTCCGACATATCCGCCGCTGATGCCGTTGATCTCCAGGGTCGGCCGCGCGCCGATGCGCTCGCGCGGCGTGAAGCCGGTCTCGCCCGCCAATTCCTCGACGCCGACCTGTACGCGGTATTTAGCTTCATCAAAGGGAACCGCCGCGATGAGCCGGCGCTCCTCCTCGCTCAACGCCCTGACTTCGCGGTAAAAATCTGGAACTGCGACGCGGCCGTCGGCGTCGCGCAGGCCGGCCATCAACGCTGCCAGCGCGTGAATGGGATTGGCGACCGCCCCGCCGTGCACGCCGGAGTGGAGGTCCGCTTTCGGCCCATGGACGGTGATCTCGAGCGCGCAGATGCCGCGCAAGCCCATGCGCAGATCGCCCTCCGTCTCGCTCCATTGCCAACCGTCGGCGCTGAAGGCCATGTCGCAGGCGAGGCGCTCGCGATGCTCTGCAACGAAGACCGGCAGGTCGGGGCTCAGGATCTCCTCCTGACCTTCGAACAGGAGCTTGACGTTCACCGGCAGGCGGCCGCGCGTTCGGAGCAAGGCTTCGAGCGCCAGGATCGGCGCGAACATGTTACCCTTGTCGTCAGAGGCACCGCGCGCATAGATCCGCCCGCCGACAACAGTCGGCGCGAAGGGTGGACGCGTCCAGGCCTCCACGGGGTCGGCCGGCTGGACGTCGAAATGGCCGTAGATCAGCACCGTCGGCGCGCCGGGCACCTTCAGCCAATCCGCATAGACCATGGGGTAGCGGCCGGCGTGGAGCACTTCGGCATGCTCCAGCCCCGCCTTTTTCAAACGCTCCGCCACCCAGGCGGCGGCGCGTTCCACGTCGCCGAAATGCTCGGGTGCGGCCGAGACACTCGGGATGCTGAGAAATTCCGCGAGTTCGGCGACGAAATCGGCCTGCCGGGCCTGGAGATAGGCCTCGAAGTCTCGCGAGGTTGCGTTCAACCCGTGGCCTCGATCTGGCGCAGCAGCACAAGCGAATCGCGCAGCACCCAGCTTTCGCGGATGAGCCCACCCGCCACGCGGTAGATCCCAATGCCGGGCACGTTAACGGCTCGGCCGGTGGGTGGCCTGCCCTGGAACTCACCTTGGTGAATGCCAAGCATCGTGTAGCGCACCACGACCTTGTCGCCGTCGACGAGGACATCATCGAGGGTGAAGCGCACGTCGGGGAAGGCCGTGATCAGCGAGTGGTAGTTCTTGGTGATGCCCGCGGGGCCCGCGAGTGTGCCGCGCGCGCCAGCGTGATTGACGTATTCGGGCGCGAACAAGGTCTCGATCGCCTCCGGCTGACGCCGGTCCCAGACCAGATCGTAGTAGCGAAGGATGACCTCCTTCGGCGTGAGCGCTGCATCCATCGATCTTCTCCGCTTTGTCGGCGCTGAGACCGCTTGACAAAAAACGCGGCAGCGCGACCATATGTGTACTGCATGCAGGAAACAGACGCTAGCGCCTTCGGCTGTGACGGGGGGCGCGCCTTTGTGGAGCGGCCGGTGACAACCACAATTCCCCTTGTTCACAGACGCCAGGCCGTACGCACGTCGATGCGCTCCGCCGGCATCGATCTCCTCCTCATCGGGCCGAGTGCGGGCTTTCGCTATTTCGCCGGACGCAACGCCATTCTCACGGAACGCTTCGTGGCGCTCGCCATCGGCGCGGACGGCAGAGACGTCATCTTCAGTCCACGCCTGCAGGCGCCACTCTACGAGACCATGGCCGGCGTGGAGCTCCGCATCTGGGACGAGACCGAAGATCCGCTCGCCGCCGTCGCTGCGAAGGCTCGGGCCGCAGGCGTCCGCAGCATCGCTGTCAACGCCGAATTCTGGAGCGGATTCCTCTTGCAACTCGCCGTGCATTTGCCCGACGTGTCGCTGAAGAACGGGGCAGCGCTCATCGAGGCGCCGCGCATGGTCAAGGGTCCCGAGGAGATCGCCGCCCTCGCTGCGGCGGCTGCGAAGATCGATGCCGTCTGGGCCGAATTCGTCGCGACCACCGACAGCATGGTAGGCCACACAGAGCTCGAACTGCGCGCCAGGATCGACGCTATGATGCGGGCTCAAGGCTTCAGCGAGGTGACGTGGGTCGATGTCGGCGCCGGCCCCAACGGCGCCTCCTCGCTCCATCATGGGTCGGACCACGTCATCGCCGCGGGCGAGCCGGTCGTGTTTGACTTCGCCGGCTGCTACGAAGGCTACTACGGCGATATCTGCCGAGTCGCCGTCTCGGACGAGCCTCATCCGGACTATGTCGCACTCTATGAGATCGTGCGCGAGGCACAGGAACTCGCATTCCGGGCCATCCGGCCGGGTGTGGCCGCCGGTGCCATCGACGCCGCTGGGCGCGAGCATATTGCCGCCCATGGCTTCGGCCCGCTGTTCACGCACCGCCTCGGCCACGGCATCGGCTTGGCCGCCCACGAGGCGCCGTACATCGTCGCGAGCAACGACACGCCGCTCGAAGTCGGTATGACCTTCTCCAACGAGCCCGGCGTCTATGTGCCGGGCCGCTGGGGCGTGCGCATCGAGGACATCGTCGTCGTCGCGCAGGACGGCGCGACCCGCCTCACCCAGTCGCCACGCGATCTCGTCCGCTTCGGCTAATCGCTTTCGAAGGAAGCACCAGCATGTCGCACGATCCATCCGGCAAGGCGCTCGCCTTCCCGCGCGAAGACTACGACGCGCGTGTCGCCAAGCTGCGGCAGCGCATGGCGGATGCCGGCGCGGACGTGCTGATCATCGACGAATTCGAGCATCTCGCCTATTACACCGGGCACATTCCAACCGCGGCGATGTACCAGTGCTGCCTCATGCCGGCCGCGGGCGAACCCGTCATGATCGTTCGCTCGCTCGACGGCCCCATGCTCGAGGAGATGAGCTGGACGACCGATCACGTCCTCTTCCATGACGACCAGGATCCGATGACGGTTGTTGTGACGGAGCTCAAGCGCCGCGGCTGGGCCGGCGTCCGCATTGCGGTGGAGACGGATTCGCACATCATGCTGCCCGCGCGGCTCGCCCGCCTGAAAACCGAGCTCAGCGAAGCCACCTTCATCGATTTCGCCGGCCACATGTGGGAGCTTCGGCTCAAGAAGTCGCCGCGCGAGATCGCCTATCTCAAACGTTGCTCGGAGATCTGCGACATTGCCACCCTCGCGGGTGCAGAAGCCTCGCGCATCGGTGTGCCGGAGCGCGAGGTCGCTGCGGCCATCACGGCGGCAGCGCTGCGTGCCGGCGCCGACAACACCCGTCTCGTGCTCATGCAGTCCGGCCCCCGCTCCAGCACGCTCCACGGCGGGCTGGGCAGCCGCGTCCTGGCGCCGGCCGATATCGTCCATATCGAAATGGTGCCACATTATCGCGGCTATAGCGCCCGCTCTATGCGACCCGTTTCGGTCGGGGAGCCGACGCCACGCCAACGCGAAGTGGCGGAGAAGCTCGTGGCCTTCCAGGACGAGCAATTCGCCGCCATGAAGCCCGGCGCGCTCGCCTCTGACGTCGATCGCATCCTGCGCGACCAGGTGCTCGCGGCCGGCTTGCGCGAGACCTACACCAACATCACGGGCTACACGCTCGGGCTCGTCACGATTCCGCGCACCAGTGACTTCACGCGCGTCTTCCTGCCCACCTCCGACTGGTTGCTGGAAGAGAACATGGTGTTCCACATGTACGGCTGGGCGGAAGGTATGGCCTTCAGCGAGACGGTCCTCGTCACGCCTGCCGGCGGCGAGCGGCTAACGAGGCTGGACCGCCGCTTGTTCGTCGCCTGAGGACTTAGATCAGGGAATCTCGCCATGGCCGAACAGCAGCATCTCTCTGCCGCTCCGGTGCCTCGAATGGAGCCGAATGCTTTTGACGCACGGCTCTTCCGCAGGGCGCTCGGGCAGTTCGCCACAGGGGTTGCGGTCGTCACCGGCTTGAGTCCGGCTGGCGAGCGGCTCGGCATGACGGTGAGCTCGTTCAATGCGGTGTCGCTAGAGCCGCCCCTCGTGCTGTTCAGCATCGCGCGGGGCGCCCTCAGCCTGCCGGCGATGCTCGAGCTCGAGGGTTATGCGGTCAACGTCCTGTCGCGCGAGCAAGCTAACCTGTCCGGCCGCTTCGCGCGGCCGGCGAGTGACAAGTGGACCGACATCGAGCATGCCACCGGCCACGCCGGCGCCCCTCTACTGCCCGGCGTCCTCGCGCATTTCGAATGCGCCGCTCATGCCCGTCACGACGGCGGCGACCACGTCATCTTCGTCGGCCGCGTCGTCTCCTTCGCCTGGAATGACGAAACCGAGCCGTTGCTTTTCTTCCGCGGCGCCTACCGGGAGGTCAATGCGCTGCGGGCCGAGCAAGGCCGGTCAGGCTGACGGATAGGGCAAGGTTCGGCGGACGGCACCGGCTCGATCGGTAAGGCTCCGTCGAACGCTTTGGTCCGCATTCAAGGTCGAGAGCAGCGTGCACTTGTCGGTATTTCGGACGCTCGGCTCCGACAGGCAGTGGCGGATGATGCCATAGCTCGCAAGGGCATATGAGTGCGTTTGACAGCTGCCAATCTAGATGCCACGATTGGCGCCAAGATGGGAACGGTCACAACGACCTCAGTCGGTAGGGTAGTCCATATGGCATTCCAGAATTCAGGCGGGCACCGCCTTGCGCCCACGGACGGGCGCCTCGCGCGTTGCACGGCGCTCGGCATCGCAGCCGCGACGCTTTTCCTTGGCGCAACGGGCATCGCCCTGGCACGCGATCTCACCATTGCTCTGCCGACCAATGTCAATACGCTCGATCCGGACAAGTCGACGACGGTCGGCACGGACTTGAGCGTCGTCTCCCACATCTACACGCCGCTTATCGACCGCGGGCCAGACCTCAAGCTGCGACCGGGGCTCGCCACCTCCTGGACGCCGGTCGGCGATACGGTCTGGCGCTTCGAGCTGCGCGACGGCGTGACCTTTCCCAACGGCGAGAAGCTCGATGCCGATGCGGTGAAATGGAATGTCGAGCGGATCCTCGATCCGAAGACCGGCGCGCGCAACAAGCCATGGTTCGCCAATATCACCGAGGTCCGGGTCGTCTCGCCGACGGTCGTTGAATTCGTGACGCGTGGCGCCTACCCCGATCTTCCGGCCCAGATGTCCATGTTCTTCCTGATGCCGCCGAAATGGACGGCCGAGCATAACCCGTCGACGACGGCGCTCGGCAGCGGCCCCTACGAACTCGCCGAATTCGTGAGCGGCGACCGAATCGTGCTCAAGGCGCGCAAGGACTACTGGGGCGAGAAGCCCGCTTTCGACAAGGTGACCTTCCGCGTGATGCCGGAAGATGCCGCGCGCATCGCGGCGCTGCTCGCCGGCGACGTCGATCTCGTCACGGTTTTTCCGACCTCCGAGATCAAGCGCATCAACGACAGCAAACGCGCCAAGGCCAGCTCTGTCACCGGCACGCGCGCCATGTTCGTGAAGCTCAACGCGACGCGCCCGCCCTTCAAGGACAATCCGAAGCTCTGGCGGGCGCTCAACCTCGCCGTCGACCGCACCGCGATCAACGACGGCCTGCTCGACGGGCTCGGTGAGCTCGAAAGCTGCCAGGTGCTGTCGCCCGCCTATTTCGGCTACAATCCCGATCTGAAGCCCATTCCCTACGATCCGGCGAAAGCCAAAGCCCTGCTTGCCGAGGCCGGCTATCCGGATGGCCTCTCCATCGAGCTCGAAGTGCCGACCGGCCGCTATATCCAGGCCTCCGATATCGCTCAAGTGGTCGCTGCCCAGCTCGCCGAAGTCGGCGTGAAGGCAACCATTCGCGAGCTCGAGTTCGGCGCCTTCATGAACAAGTATCTCGTCGCGCGAAACCTCGCCGATACCGCCTATTTCGGGCTGGGCTGGCCAACGCTCGACGCCGGCGGCCTCTTGAACTTCTGGGAATCCGACAATCCCCAGGCCTATTGGGACAATCCGGACTTCACGAAACTGGCGCGCGAGGCTCGTTCCACCAACGACACAGCCAAGCGCAGCGCGCTCTACAAAAAGCTCACGCAGTCCATGTGCGATGCAGCGCCGCTCATCTTCATGTTCTTCACGCCCATTACTTACGCGGAGAGCCCGGACATCGAGTGGCAGGCCCGCGGTGACGACTGGGTGCGAGCCATGGACGTGAAGCTGCGCTAGAGCAAATCCGGCTTGCATGGAATCACCTGATGCCATGCAAGCCGGTGATTTTGCTCGGCTATTTTTAAGTTGAGCAAGTCCGCGACAGACAGGCTTGCTCTAGGCCACCAACCTCGCCCGGAGGCGATCTGCATGCAGTCTGCCGTTTCACCTCCGTCTGAAAGCCAGGCTCTCGGACGTGAAAAGCGCGACGGCTTGATCCCTCCCCAACGCAAATCGGGTGTTCCCGATTTGCGGATTATTGGGAGTGCGACTCGGAAACATCCGAGTTGCACGGGGAGGGTGGAACCGAGCGAAGCTCGGAGCCGGGTGGGATGCAGGACGGCCGTTGTGTCCCCCTCCGCCGTCAGATCGAACGCGGGCCTGCCCGCGTTCGATGTGAGACCACCTCCCCCTCGGGGGAGGATCATTCCAGCGCCGTCAAATGCGATCGCTCCCTCACCTCTTGGGGCGGCGACGTGAAACGGCCCACGGGCGGTCGACCTCAATCAACATCAGCTCATCCCGCTTGCTCGAACTGAAACGGATAACGACGTGTCCTCAGAACGACAGACCGCGGATTCCGCACGCCTGCGCATAGGCGTCGATTCCGGCGGTACCTTCACCGACGTGTGCATGTTCGACGAGACCTCCGGCGAGGTCCATGTCTGGAAGGTGGCGAGCACGCCGCAGGATCCCTCCCTCGGCATCGCCGGCGGCGTCGAGCAAGGCCTCGCTGAGGTAGCGCGGGCGACCGGGCGACCGGGCGAGGTGGTCTATTTTGGCCACGGCACGACGGTGGCGACCAATGCGCTCATCGTCGGGCGCGGCGCGAATACCGGCATGATCACGACGGCAGGCTTCCGTGACATCATCGAGCTGCGCCGGCAAAAGCGTGACTCACTCTACGACATCCAGACCGACAAACCGCCGATCCTCGTTACCCGGGATAACCGGCTCGAGGTGCGGGAGCGAGTCACCTTCGACGGCAAGGTATTCGTGCCGATCGTCGAGGAGGACGTGCGGGCGGCGGTGCGCAAGCTGAAGGAAGCCGGCATCCGCTCCGTCGCCGTCTGCTTCCTGTTCAGCTTCGTCGCGCCTGCCCACGAGGCGCTCGTCAAGCGCATCCTCCGCGAGGAGATGCCGGACGCCTTCATCAGCGTGTCGCATGAGGTGGCGCCAGAGTTCCGCGAATATGAGCGCTTCTCGACGACAGTCGTGAACGCTTATCTCGGGCCGATCATGCGCTCCTATCTGGAGCGGCTCGAGCCGCGGCTCAAGGACATCGGCGTCGATACCCATGTCCATCTCACCCAGTCGAACGGCGGCGTCATCTCCTCGGACGTCGCGCAGGACTTTCCGGCACGCACGGTGCTGTCCGGACCGGCGGCGGGCGTCATGGGCGCGCTCGCCATGGGCCGCTATTCGGGTTTCGAGAACCTCATTACGTTCGATATGGGGGGCACCTCCACGGACGTGTCATTGATCGATGGCGGCAAACCGCAGATGTCGAACGATGCGGTCGTGCACGGCTATCCCTTGAAGCTGCCGATGCTCGACATCCACACGGTCGGCGCGGGTGGCGGCTCGATCGCCTATGTGGACGCAGGCGGTCTTCTAAAGGTTGGGCCGCGCAGCGCCGCCGCTGATCCCGGTCCCGTCTGCTATGGGCGCGGCAACGAGGAGCCGACCGTCACCGACGCCAATGTCGTGCTGCAGGTGCTGAACCCGACGCATCTGTTGAACGGCCGCATGCCCATCGACCAAGCGCGCGCCAAGGCCGCTATCGCCCGTCTCGCCGAGAAGCTCGGCATGGACGTGATGGCGACGGCGCAGGGCATCATCAGCGTCGTCATCGCCAATATGGCGAAGGCCATCCGCGTCATTTCCGTGGAGCGCGGCTACGATCCCCGTGATTATGCCATGCTCGGCTTCGGCGGTGCGGGCCCGATCCATGCGGCCCGGCTGGCGCGCGAGCTCGAGATCCCGCGCCTCGTCGTGCCGAAATATCCCGGCATCATGTGCGCGCTTGGGCTCCTGCTCACGGATCTGCGCTCCAACATGTCACTGACACGGCTGCAGCCCTTGTCGGACGAGGAGGCCGGGAGCCTGCAGCAGGGCTTCGCCAGCCTGGAGGAGCGCGCCGAGACCTGGTTCGCGCAGGAGGCGATCGAGCCGCAACGCCGCTCCGTGATCCGCGCTGTCGACATGCGCTATGGCGGCCAGGGCTACGAGCTCACCGTCCACTGTCCGGCGGGGCCCATCGATGCCGCTGCGATCAAGGCGCTGCGCGAGGGCTTCGAACGCGCGCACCGCCAAGTCTATGGCTATATCGCCGAAGAGGAGCCGATCCAGGTGACGACCTTGCGCCTCGAGGCGGTCGGCTTGGTGCCGAAGGCGGAGTTCAAGCCGCAGGCGAAGGCCACGACGCCTGTCGAGACCGCGATCGTCACGCGGCGCGAGGTGTGGCTGCCGGAGACCGGCGGCTTCACCCCCTGTCCGATCTATGATCGCGAGAAGCTGGGGCCGGGGCACCGCATCGCCGGACCCGCGATCGTCGACCAGATGGATTCGACGACGCTCGTGCTGCCCGGGCAGGCCGCGACCGTCGATCCCTACCTTAATCTCATCATCGAGGGCTGAGCATGGCCAATCTCGAAGCCGCCTCTTCGCCCGAGGCCCGCACGCTCGATCCCATCACCGTCGAGGTGATCGGCAGCGCGCTGACGACCATCGTCGAGGAAATGGGCAAGGCGATCATCCGCTCCGCCTATTCCACCAATATCAAGGAGCGGCAGGACTGCTCGACCGCGCTGTTCGACACCGAGGGGCGGATCATCGCCCAGGCCGAGCATATTCCGGTGCATCTCGGCTCGCTCCTCGGCATCGCCGAGCATGTCTTCAAGCATCACGACCTGTCGACCGTGCGGCCCGGTGATGTCTTCGTCGGCAACGACGCCTATACAGGCGGCGGCACCCATCTCAACGACATCGTCTTCTTGGAGCCGGTATTCCACGGCGGCGAATTGGCGGCCTGGGTCACCAATCTCGCCCATCACTCCGATTTCGTCGACCGAGGCCACGCCCATATCTTCCAGGAGGGCCTGCGCATCCCGCCCGTGCGGCTCTATCGCGAGGGCGTGCTGCAGGATGACGTCATGCAGCTCATCCTGCTCAATTGCCAGGTGCCGCGCGAACGCATCAACGATTTCCGCGCCCAGATGGCGGCCAACCGCCTCGGCGTATTGCGCTACCAGGCGCTCTGCGACAAATACGGCCGCGAAATCGTGGCACGCGCCGCCGAGCAGGTGCTCGATTACACCGAGCGCCGCACGCGGGCCGGCATTGCCACCATTCCCGACGGCGTTTACGAGTTCCGGCACGATTTCGACAGCAATCTCATCGGCGAGATCCTCGACCTCAAGGTGAAGATCGAGGTGAAGGGCGACGAGATCTTCATCGATTTTCCGGACGCGCCGCCGCAGGTCCGGGCCGGCATCAACATGGTCTATACGGCGCTTCTCGCCACCGTCTATTTCGCGGTGAAGGCGCTGGTCGATCCGGACGTTCCGGCCAATGCTGGCTTCCATCGGCCGATTCATGTCACGGCGCCGCTCGGCAGCGTGCTGAACTCGACGCCGCCGGCTGCCGTCTATAGCCGAACCGACATCGGCCAGCGGCTCGTCGATATGATCTTTGCCGCGCTGGCGCCGGTGATCCCGGCGCGCATCGCCGCGGCCTCGACCGGCGGGACGCTGCTGACCACCAGTGGCATTCACCCGCGTACCGGCCGCTTCTATGTGTATAACGAGATGCACGGCGGCGGCATGGGCGCGCGCGCCGACAAGGACGGCCTCGACGGCGTGCAGGTCAACACCACCAACACCGCCAATCTCCCGATCGAGGCGTTGGAGACCGAGCATCCGGTGATGGTCGAATGCTACGAGCTCGTGCAGGATTCGGGCGGCCCGGGCGAATTCCGCGGCGGCATGACGATGCGCAGGCGCGTGCGCGTGCTCGACCATGTCGCCACCATCTCCGCCGGCGGCACCAACAGCGTCGTGCCGCCTTTCGGCCTCTTCGGGGGGCTGCCCGGCACCGTCGCGCGGGTCGAGCTGTCGGAAGGCGTGCCGCCGCTCCACAAGCGCGCGGGTGTGCTGCAGCCCGGCCAATCCGTCGGCATGGTCGCGGCGGCTGGTGGCGGTTACGGCGACCCCAAGAAACGCGACCGCGCACGTGTTCTGCGCGACCTCAAAGAGGAGCGGATCTCGGTGAAGGCCGCAGTCGAAATCTACGGACTAGACCTCTAAGAGGATGGCGGCCCTGACCGGAACATCACGCCGCTTTCTCACCCGGCTCGGCGAGGGGCTCATCGCCATCTGGGGCGTGGTCACGATCGTCTTCGTGGTGTCGCGGCTCCTCGGCGATCCGGCGGTGCTCCTCCTCCCCATCGGGGCAAGCCAGGCGCAGCTGCAGGAACTGAGGGTGCAGCTCGGCCTCGATCAGCCGTTGGCCGTGCAATATCTCACCTTCCTGGCCGATTTGCTGCACGGCGATTTCGGCCAGTCCTTCCAGTTCTCGCGGCCGGCGCTCGAGGTAGTGCTGGAGCGTCTGCCGGCAACCGCTTTGCTCGCCGTTACCGCCCTCGTCATCGGGATTGCCGTCGGCGGTATCGCTGGTGCGCTGGCAGCCATCTACCGCGGATCGATTCTCGAAGCGGCCGTGATGTGCATCGCGCTTCTCGGCCAGGCGACACCCTCCTTCTGGCTCGCCATCATGCTGATCCTCGTCTTCGCGGTCGATCTCGGCTGGCTGCCGACCGGCGGCTACGGCACATGGCAGCATCTCGTCCTACCGGCTGTGACGCTCGCCTGCTTCACGACCGCCAGCATCGCGCGGCTTTTGCGATCCTCCATGCTCGATGTGCTGCGTGAGGACTATATCCGCACCGCCCAAGCCAAGGGGCTGATGCCGCGGTCGATCTATATCCGGCACGTGATCCGCAACTCGCTGATCCCGGTCGTCACCATGGTCGGCATCCTCGCGGGCGAGCTCCTCGGCGGCGCGGCCGTCACCGAGACCGTCTTCGGCTGGCCCGGCGTCGGCCGGGTCATCGTGCAGGCCATCGAGACGAAGGACTTCCCGGTCGTGCAGGCGGGTGTGGCGATCGTCGCGACGATCTTCGTGGCGGTCAATCTCCTGGTCGACGGCCTCTATGCCGTCCTCGATCCCCGGATTCGGCAATCGTGATGCTCGCTCTCAAGCAGCTGCGTAAGCAGCGCCACAACTGGCTTGGCATCGTCGGTGGCATCCTGCTCGCCGTGCTGGTGCTCATCGCATTGTTCGGACCGTGGCTCGGGCTGCCCGATCCGCTGCGTGGGGACCTCCGGGCACGGATGGCCGCGCCAACGCTCTCCTGGTCCGGGCTCGGCGCTCATCCGCTAGGCACCGACCAGCTCGGCCGCGACATCTTGAGCCGCATCGTAACCGGCAGCCGCATTACCCTGATGATTGCTGGCGCGGCGGTCCTTCTCGGAGGCATCGTCGGCGTCTTCCTCGGCCTGATTGCCGGTTATTTCGGTGGCTGGGTCGACCGGGTCCTGATGCGCGTCGTCGACATCCAGCTCGCCTTTCCCTTGATGCTGCTCGCACTTCTTGTGGTCGCGGCGCTCGGGCCAAGCCTCGGCAATCTCATCGCGGTACTCGCGCTGACGAGTTGGGTGCGCTACGCGCGCATCGTCCGCGGGCAGGTGCTCGCGGTGCGCGAGCGGGAATTCGTCTTGTCGGCGCGCACGATCGGCGCAACCACGGGGCGTATCCTCTTCCACCATATTCTGCCGAATGTGCTGACGCCGGCGCTCGTTGTGGCTACGCTCGAACTCGCGCGCACCATCGTGCTCGAAGCTGGATTGAGCTTCCTCGGGCTCGGCATCCAACCGCCCTCGCCGAGCTGGGGGCGCATGCTCGCGGACGGGCGTACCTATATCGCGAGCGCGTGGTGGATCATCACCTTCCCTGGTATCGCGCTGATGCTGACGGTGCTCAGCGTCAATCTGCTTGGAGACTGGCTGCGCGACTTTTTTGACCCGCGGCAGCGTTGATCTCTCCCCTTGAGGGGGAAGATTGGACGTGCTGTCGTCAACGCGTCTGTATCTCAGTCCCTGACCGGCTCGCCAAGGGTATGCATCAGCCGGTTCGCCCAGCCGAAAATCGCGACCGACAGGACGAGATCCACAATTTCCAGCTCCGAAAGACCAGCGGAACGCAGGGCGGCGATGTCAGCTTTGCTCGCCTCAGACGGTGCGCGCGAGAGCTTCACGGCGAAATCGAAAATGGCTTGGTGCCGTTCTTCGAGCTTCGCGTCGACGCCGTCGTCGAAGATGGTCTCGATTACCTCGGTCGTCTTCGTCAGCTGGTTGAAACGCGCGCTGTGGACGGCGGCGCAATAAACGCAGCGATTGACAATAGAGGCCCCGACGGCTCCGAGCTCGCGCTCGGCGGAGGCGAGCCCGTCGCGACCATACATAATGGCATTGAACAGCGGCGAGCGCACTTTGAGGGACTCGGGGTCGTGCGCCAGCGTCAGCACATAGGCCGAGACCTTCTTGTTCGACGGCGTGATCTTCATCGCGTCGAGCTGCTCGGGCGTCGCCTCTTCGAGGCTGACGGGCGTGATATAGGGCGACCAGCGCGGGATGTCGGTGGTGAAGTCGTGGACGGGCGTGGGCATGGCGGATCTCTAAGAATGGAAAGCTGCCGTCAGGATGCTGCGAGCAGCCTCAGGCCGGCCATCACACGTATCTGGTAATTGACGAAGGCGGTGAGCTCGGCGAGGCGCACGATATCTGCTTCCCCGACGCCGGCGGCCTTGAGCGCCTCGATATCTCTGCGCGTCGCCTCTCGTGGCGCCTTCGACAGGATATCGGCATGGCGCAGGATGGCCCGGAGCTGCCGGTCGGCGAATTCCTCGAAGCCGACCGTCGGTGAAGCGGCGTCGGCGAAGACGTCCCGTTCTCCGCTTCGGTCGAGCAGCACGTGATAATGCGCCGCAAGCGCCTCGTCCCCATTCCATGCGGCCATACGCGCGGCGAGCACTGCCCGAAGCCCGTGGCTCAGACCGCCCGGCGCGCGGGGCGTCAGCATGGCGTCGTGGCTCGCCTGGCTCAACTCCATGATCTCGGCACGCTTCGCGAGGGCATCCGCGATCGGCGATCCGGCGGCAACGCCTGCCAGCCGCTCGATGACATGCGCCTGCTCCGGCGTGGAACTGATCATGATGCGTCCTTGCTCACTAACTTCCTCGTGCAGGCGCAGGAGGGCCGAGGATGCCTCGCTGCACTGCTTTTATGCTTGCGCAGCATAAAGATGAAGATATCATCCGTAAAATGAATTCTGACGCTTTCGACATCAAGCAGCTCGAGGCCTTCGCCGCGGTCATCTCATCCGGCAGCATCACCGGGGCGGCGCGGCTGCTCGGCCGTTCGCAGCCGGCGGTTACGCGGCTCATCCAGGACCTCGAGGCGAATGTCGGCTTCCCGCTGTTGCACCGGAACGGGCCGCGCATTTCGCCGACGCCGCAAGGGCTCGCCTTCCATGAGGAGGTCGAGCGGCTCCTGGTCGGTTTCAGGCATATGCGCGAGCGCGCAGCCGCCATCGGCGCGGCGGAGCTGCGCGCCATCGAGATCGCCGCCACGCCCGCACTCGCCACCGGCATCACGGCACAGGCCTTGGCGCGACTCGATCCGACGCTCGTGCCGCGCGTGATGCATGTGCAATCGGTGGCAGCCGAACAGGTGATCCAGCTCGTTCAGGCGCATTCCGCCGACATCGGCATCGCCACCTTGCCGATCGAGCATCCCGGCGTCGACGTGCTCTGGATCGGCGAAGCGCCCTGTGTCGCCGCCGTGCCGGCCGACGACGCGCTCGCGCAGCGGCCCGTCCTCCGCATGGCCGATCTCGCCGGCCGGCGCCTGATCACCATGGCCAACCCCTATCGGCTGAGGCGGCGCGTCGACGAGGCGCTGGCGCGCGCCGGTGTTTCACCGGCGAGTCTGATCGACACCAATTCCGCGCTGACGGCTCTGGGTGCCGCGCGTGCCGGGCTCGGCGTCGCGCTCGTCGAGCCGGCGAGCGCCTATGGCCTTCCGCTGGAAGGCGTGGCGGTGCGGCCGCTCGATGTCGCGATCCCCTTCCTCTTCGGCGCCATCGTACCCGCCGCCCGGCCGCTGACGCCCAGCCTGGAAGCCTTGAGCCTCGCCCTTCAGGAGACCGCCGCCGCGCTTCTCCCCGGCTTCAGGCTGCACGATGCCGCCGGACGCGAGGCGCTGGCGGCCGCCATCTACGGCGCCGAGACCGATGCGGCCGCAGCGGTTTCGGAGAGCACACCATGACCGCCGCGTCGGGCGAGATCATGGGCCTTCCTGCCCTGGAGCGCCGCCTGCGGCAGGATCTTGCATGGCTGGAATTCCCCGCGAAGGAATGGGTGCCGCCGCTTGAGAAAAACGGCAAGCGCGTGCGCGACGTCGTCATCATCGGTGCCGGCATGGCGGGGCTCGCCGCCTCCGCCGAGCTCAAGCGCAAGGGCATTCTCAATCACGTTCTCTACGACCGGGCTCCTGAAGGCCGGGAAGGGCCTTGGGTGTCCTTCGCGCGCATGCGCACGCTCCGCTCGCCGAAACAGCTGACGGGGCCGGCGCTCGGCCTGCCGGCGCTTACCTTCCGCGCCTTCTACGAGGCGCAGTTCGGCCGCGCCGCCTGGGATGCCCTCGGCCGCATCCCGCGCGTGCTGTGGATGGACTATCTCATCTGGTATCGGCGCATGCTCGACGTGCCCGTCCAGAACGAGACGACGCTCGCGGGGGTCCACGCGGCCGACGATCTCCTCGAACTGACATTGGAGTGTGGCGGGCGGACCGAGACCGTCTTCACCCGTCACCTGGTACTCGCCACCGGCCGCGACGGCCTCGGCGGCAGCTATGTGCCGCCCTTCGCCAATCAGATCGAACGCCGCTTCTGGGCGCATTCGGTCGACGACATCGACTTTGCCGCGCTCGCCGGCAAGCGCGTGGCCGTGATCGGCGCCGGTGCCTCCGCCATGGACAATGCGGCCACCGCGCTCGAAAGCGGCGCCGCGCGGCTCGATCTCTTCATCCGCCGCACCGACATCCCGCGCATCAACAAATTCACCGGCATCGGCAGCCAGGGCGTCGTGCATGGCTTTGCCGGCCTGCCGGACGAATGGAAATGGCGCTTCCTCGATTACGCCTTGCGCGCACAGACGCCACCGCCACGCGACAGCACGCTACGCGTCTCCCAGCACGCCCATGCGCATTTCCATCTCGGCAGCCCGGTCACCGCCCTGGCGCAGAGCGGCGATGGTGTCGCCATCACCACGCCGAAGGGCCGCTATACGGTCGATTTCATCATCTTCGCCACGGGCTTTGCGGTCGATCTCGGCCGCCGGCCGGAGCTTGCCGAATTCGCTCCACACGTCCGCCTCTGGCATGACCGTTTCACGCCGCCGCCGGGACTCGACAACAGCGAGCTCGCTTATTCGCCGGATCTCGGCGAGAGCTTCGCGTTTCAAGAGCGCGTGCCTGGCGCCTGCCCGGCGCTTGCGCGCATCCACTGCTTCAATTACCCGGCGACGCTGAGCCACGGCAAGCTTACAGGCGACATCCCGGCGATCAGCGAGGGGGCCGAGCGGCTCGTGCGCGGCATCACCCGCAGCCTTTTCGTGGAAGACCGCGAGGCGCATTTCCGCGCGCTCGAAGCCTATGACACACCCGAGCTTCTGGGCGACGAATGGACCGACGCCGATCGTAAGCAGGATGCCAATGCCCCCGCATGAGAGCCTGAAAACCATCGACTTGAACGGCGCCACCTTCCGCTACGCGCTCGCCGGCGAGGACCACGCGGAGACGATCGTCGTGCTGCATGGCGGGCGCGGCATTGGCGACCACCGCGGCGAGTTCAGCGCCTATGCGCCGCTCGCCGATCGCTACCGCATCCTCGCCTATGACCAGCGCGGCTGTGGGCTCTCGTCGCTCACGCCGCCCTATACCTTCGAGCAGTTCGCCGACGACGTCGAAGCCTTCCGCCAGACGCTCTGCGGCGGTCGGCGCATCATCCTGATCGGCGGCTCCTTCGGCGGCATGATCGCGCTGACCTATGCGGCGAAATACGGCGCGGCGGCGCTGTCGCGGCTCATCCTGCGCGGCACCGCCCCGAGCCATCACCACGAGGCCGAGGCGATTGCCAATTTCAAAGCCCGCATCGGGAAGGCGACGAGCGCCTCGCTCGGCATGGTCGACAAGATGTTCTCGGACAAGGTGATCGACGACACCGAGCTCAGGCTGATCTGGCTCGCGCTGCAGCCGCTCTACTATGAAAACTTCGATCCCGATGCCGCGCTGGAGCGCACGCGCACCATGCATCTGCACGCCGAGACGCATAACGCGCTCTTCGCGCACAAGGACTACGACCTGCGGGACAGACTTCCCGGAATTGACGTGCCGACGCTCGTCGTCGTCGGCAGCGAGGACTGGATCTGCCCGCCGAGCCAGTCGCGCCTCATCGCCGAACGCATTCCGGGTGCCGAGCTCCTGGAGATCGCCGGCGCCAACCACGCCGTCCATATCGAGGCGAATGCGCGAGTCGTCGCCGGGGTGCGCGATTTCCTCGCGCACACCGCATGACCGGATAGCCAAAACCATCAAACCAGAGGGCTTTGCAATGTCGCGTTGGCTTTCTCTTCTCGGCGCCGCCGTGGTCTCGGCGGCCTCCCTCATCACACCGGCGGCTGCGCAGGCAGCCGACCAGGTGACGATCGCGCTTAATGTCAATGTGAACACGCTCGATCCGCATATGACGGCCTCCGTCGGGTCGGATCTGAGCGTTCTGTGCCACATCTATCCGGCGCTCGTGATGCGTGGTCCGGACATGAAGCTCAATCCGGGCATCGCGACCGAATGGTCGCGGGTGGACGACCACCACTGGCGCTTCAAGCTGACCGACAAGGCGGTCTTCGCCAACGGCGAGAAGATCGATGCGGAAACGGTCAAATGGAACCTTGACCGCGTACGCGACCCGAAAGTGAACGCCCGCATCAAGGCCTGGTTCGATCTCGTGAAGAGCGTCACCGTGGTCAGCCCGACGGAGCTCACCGTCGAGACCTCGGCGCCCTACCCCGCTCTCGCCGACCAGCTCTCCATGTTCCTGCTGTTGCCGCCGAAATGGGCGGCGACGCACAACCCGGCGACCGAGACGCTCTCCGGCGGACGCTACACGATGGTGGAGAACGTCCCCGGCGATCACATCACGCTCAAGGCTAATCCCAAGTGGTATGGTGAGAAGCCCGCCTTCGATACTGTCGTCTTCCGCATCATCCCTGAAAGCGCCGGCCGTTCGGCGGCGCTCGCAGCCGGCGAGGTCGATCTCGTCACCGGCATCCCGGTCAGCGAAGTCAACCGACTCGCCCAGAATCCCGCGCTGAAGGTCGGCACCGTGCCGAGCACGCGGTCGGTCTTCATCAAGTTCAATACCCTGAAGCCGCCCTTCGACAACAAGCTCGTCCGGCAAGCGCTGAATTATGCCGTCGAGAAAGAGGCGATCGCGCAGGCGATCTTCGGCGGGAAGGCGCAGGTCTCGACCTGCCAGGTGCTGTCGCCGTCCTATTTCGGCTACAACCCGGACCTGAAGCCCTATCCCTTCGATCCCGACAAAGCACAGGCCCTGCTGAAGCAGTCCGGCGCCGATCTCGGCAAGCCCATCGATCTCGACGTGCCGACCGCCACCTATCTGCAGGGCGACGAGGTGGCGCAGGCCGTCGCCGACCAGCTCTCGGCCGTCGGCCTCACGGTCAAGATCCACGAGATGGATTTCGGCACTTATATGAACAAATATCTGAAGACGAAGGAGCTCGCGCCCGCTTCCTTGCTTGCGCAAGCCTGGCCGACGATCGATGCCGACGGTCTGCTCACCTTGTTCGCACCCGGCAACACTTACGCCTATTGGGAGAATGCAGCCTTCGGCGAGCTTCTCCAGAAGGGCCGCTCGACGACGGATCCCGCGGCGCGCCAAGAGTTCTACAAGCAGGCGACGGCGCTCATGTGCGAGGAAGCGCCCGTCATCTTCCTCTACGTGCAGCCGACGACCTACGGCAGCGCGAAGCGCGTGACATGGGCGGCGCGAGGCGACGACTGGGTGCGCGCGTTCGACATCACGCCGGCCCCGTAATTGTTAGCAGCCGGCCCATCCCTCCCGCGCCAGGCGATGGACCTCGACGGCGCTCAGACCGTCGAGGTCGAGCAGCGGCAGCAGGTCGTTCTCGGCGCGGAAACCGCGCGCCGAGATGGCGGAAAAGAGTTCGATACCCGCCTGATGCAGCGGCATCGGCACGCCGGCGATAGCACCGAGCCGTTCCAGCGGTAGCAGCCCGAACGGCACGTCCTCGGTGATGAAGCGCGTGTCGAGGCTCTTCGGGCCGAGAAGCTCGGGCCGTTTGCGATAGACCGCCTGCGCCATGTCGCTGACCGGACCGGGCTCGACGCCGAAGGACAGCGCGTAATGGTCCTGCACCGTGCGCACGGTGAGGCCGAAAGCGGCGGCGAGCGCGAGGCGCTCGCGGTCCATCGCCTCAACGATCCGCCCGACCGCCGGCGTGATGCTGCCGTAGTTCGGCCAATCCTCGCCCTTTTCGGCCCGCGTCAGATTGCCGAGCATGTTCGCCATATGGGCCGGCGGATTGAGATTGCTCAGCATGATCGCGAGGACGTCGTCGCGCAGCGCGAAGCGGTCGCCGAAGAGCGCGCGGCAGGCCGCGAGCCCTTCGGTCTCCAGCCGTTTGGGCACGGCCGCGATATCGACCTGGCTGCGAACACCCGAAATGTGGACGCCGGTCGGTCCGGACTTGCGCGCCGTCACCGCCGTCGTCGACCAGGCGACGATCGGCAGTTCGAGGCCGCGCTCCGCCAAAAGCTTAGCGAGATAGAGCGCTGCGAAGGAGCAGTGGGCACTGACGATGACGGTCTGGCCGGCGGCGAGCTGCGGGGCGATGGCCTCCATCACCCTGCGAAAGCCGTTGGCCGTGACGGCAATGATCACCACCTCGGCGCCGTCGATCGCCTCGGCTGAGGAGGCGGCGACCGGCACCGAGAGCTCGCCGGGCAGAATGCCGGTCGCGGTCAGCGGCTTGCCCCCGGCGAAATCGGCCTCCGCCGCCCCGGTGGGTGACCAGAAGACCGGCGCGTGCCCCTCACGTGCGAGGAGGACGGCATAGCCGCGGCCGATGCCGCCGGCCCCGATAATGGCGATGCGCATGGACACTCCGCTCAGCCCGCTGTGACGGGCTCGTTGAAACTCGCCGTCACGTGGCGGCGCAGCAGCGTCTTGAGGCTAGCCAGATCGCCGGCGCGCAGGAGAGCGATGATCGTGAAATGGTCCTGCGCCGCCTGGGCCATCAGTGTAGCGGTGTTGCGCTCGCGGGTGATGGCAACCGGGATGCGGCTGCGCAGATCGAAGATCATTTGCACCAGCTCGCGATTCTCACAGTATTTCAGCATCTCCGCGTGGAACGCGCGGTTGGTTTCCTCTTGTTCCACCACCGTGCCAGCTTTGACCGCCTTCTCGAAAGCAGTGGCGAGCTCTTCGAGCCGCGCAAATCCCGCCTCGTCGATGCGATCCATCACCTCCTCGGCAGCGGCGACCTCGAGTATCGCGCGGATCTTCAGGATGTGGCGCAGTCGCGTCGCATCGACTTCCAGGACGCGATAACCGCGACGGGCGACGAGCTCGACCATGCCGCGCTCGGCGAGGCGCTCCAGTGCCTGGCGAATGTCGAGGCGGGTCGAGCCGTATTTCTCTTCGAGGTCGATCTGCTTGAGCCACGCGCCGCCACTCAACCGGCCCGAGACGATGTCACGCTCGATCCGCGCCGCGAGATCTCGCGTCCGGTACTGCGTGACGGGCGTTTCGTTGTCGGTGAGCTCGTTCATGCCGTATAGCTGGTTGCCGTTTTGCCGGATTCGAAGCTCGGGATGGCCGTACGGATGACATTCCCGATCACATCACGATAGCAGCGTTCAGTGTTGGCGCCAAGCACGATACCGAGATTGGCGCCAAAGCAATCTAAAAACGGTCGGCGGAGGCAGCGGACTGGCGCCTTGACTAAGGTTGGATCTGGCCGAGGAAGGCCTGCGTGCGATCGTTGGCAGGTCGCGAGAAAAAGATGTCGGGTGAGGCGCTCTCGACGATTTCGCCGCCGTCCATGAGGACGACGCGATCGGCCACGCGGCGCGCAAAACCCATCTCATGAGTGACGACGATCATCGTCATGCCGTCCTCGGCGAGGCCGCCCCTCGACACCAAGACCTGCAAGAAATGTCTTGTCTGCAACCCGGTAGTCCAGATCGACGCCACCCCAGTTTTCCACGTCGATCTGAGTAGAACGGAGATCGCTCTCAATCTTCGTAGTGGCTTGCCTCGGTCGGGCGCTGTAGACCAGATGCTCCGGCGACAATGAAAGCCCAAGATCTCTCGCATGCTCAAGTTCGATCTTGACGCGGTCGGGCGCCTTGGCGTCATTCATTCGTCGTCTAAACTCGATTGTCTTTTCGTCCATCAAATTGCCTCCTGAGAGATTCGAACAACACCGTTTTGGCAGCATCGGTGCAGCCGAACGCACGAGAAATGCGGCAACAGGTGCTCGTGGTCTCTGAAGTTCGTCACAGGCCGGCGGCGTGCGGGATGAGACCGAAGCCCTCGTTGGCGCATTCTTCAGGAAACTTGAACGGTACGAGCGCTCTCTTCCGGATTTCGCTTAACTCGTTCAATCTTCCGAGAGCAATCTATGCGCAGCTTTCGATTGGGTGTCATCGTATGAACATACGATACCAGTGGTACTGTGGCTTTGCTTGGCGGTGCGCCGACGATGCG
The DNA here is from genome assembly GCF_042666455.1 of Chelatococcus sp. GCM10030263. NCBI lineage: Bacteria > Pseudomonadati > Pseudomonadota > Alphaproteobacteria > Hyphomicrobiales > Chelatococcaceae > Chelatococcus > Chelatococcus sp. GCM10030263. The sequence goes on from NZ_JBHTDB010000016.1 coordinate 755,767, forward strand.
GATTGGTCGGTTCGATTCATGGAATGAGTTAAGCTGTGATGGGCCATGGCAATTTCGGTTGAGGCGTCTTCCGGTCTGGTTTCCGGAATCCAGGAAGCGGCGCTTGAGCCGTCGCGATGGCCCGGCGGGAAGCTTGAAGCACGAGCGAAGCAAAAGGCTAGTGAGGCACTGTCCGCGCCAGGCATGGCTCTGCATCGCCCGCGATTAATGAAAGACCGGTTTGGCGAGCATCTCGGCGCCGAGAAGCAGCAGCCCAATCAGGAACCAGCGGCGAAAAGTCGAAGCGTCGACACCCTCGTGCTTGTGGTGCCACGCAGCCATCCGCTCGCTTCGGAAAGACAGGTGTCCTTTGCGCAGATCCTCGACGAACAATTCGTGGGGCTGGCGAAAGGCGCGCTCCAGGATCACATCAACGGCCATGCCGCACAGGCCGGGAGGAAGCTGAGCTTCCGCGCGCGTGTCCGCACCTTCGAGGGGATCTGCACGATGGTTGCGCAAGGTGCTGGCATCGGAATCGTCCCAGAGCGGGCCGCCCGCCGATGCCGCAGAACCATGCCCCTCGCGTCCGTCCGTCTGCAGGACGCTTGGGCAACCCGACGGCTGTCGATCTGCTATCGACCCGACGAGGCATTGCCGGCGTTGACCAGAGACCTGCTCTCGCATCTGAGAGAAGGCTACCGCCAAGACCGGGCGGCCTAGGCAGCGAGCGCCGGATCAGGGATCACCGGAGCCACACATGATGCGGACGGATCAGCCGATGCCGATGCAGTAAGCGCGTGGCGCTCGGAAACGGGCGATGACGGTACCGCGAGCCCCGGTGGGGAAGAGCTTTGCGTGTAGAGAGATGCCGTTTCGCCCCCTCCCCCACAGATCGATCCTCTGTAACTACCGCTCGCCTTCACGCTTTGACACGATCCGCTGGGCACCGGGTCGCCACCACATCGTCACCTCGTCACCGGGTGAAAAGGCTGACACTGATGCAGGAAGTCGCGCGCGGCCCTCTATATCGGCGTTGCCGAGCCCGAGGATAAGCGTCCGGTAGGAGCCCGCATAGTCCACGTCACGTACTTTGGCACATACCGCATTGGCGTCGGCCGGCACGTCGGCGCGGGTCGGGTTCAGCGAGACGGCCTCCGGCCGCACCACAAGCGCCGTCCTGCTCGCGCCCTGGGCACTTACGGCGGTCGTGTCACCGTCGATTGTCCAGCGCTCCTCTTCCCAGGTTGTGAAGCCGCTGGCGGGCGTATCATCGAGATGGAAGACATTGGACTCGCCGAGGAAGCGCGCGGCGAACAGCGTCTCCGGCTTTGCATAGAGATCTTCCGGCGTGCCGACCTGCTCGATCCGGCCTTCGTTGAACAAGGCGATGCGGTCCGAGAGGCTCATCGCCTCTTCCTGATCGTGGGTCACAAAGATGAAGGTCGCGCCGACTTCGCGATGAATGCGCCGGAGCTCCACCTGCAGGTTCGCGCGGAGCCTTCGGTCGAGCGCGCTCAGCGGTTCGTCGAGCAGAAGGGCGCGCGGCTCGAAGACGATCGCCCGCGCCAGGGCCACCCGCTGCTGCTGCCCACCCGACAATTGCGCGGGGTAAGCATCATCGCGACCGCGCAGTTGCACCAGTTCGAGCACGTCCTGCACGCGCCTGGCGATCTCGTCCTTAGGCATCCGGCGTTCGCGCAACGGATATGCAATGTTGCGCGCCACTGTCATATGCGGGAACAGCGCATAGTTCTGAAACAACATGCCGAGATGGCGCTTATGCGGCGGCAGGCGGCCGACCTCCTGGGAGTCGATGAAGATCGCACCGTCCGTCAGTGTCTCGAAGCCCGCAATCAGATTGAGGGTCGTGGTCTTGCCGGAACCCGACGGGCCGAGCAGCGTGATGAATTCACCAGGCTCAATGGTCAGGGAAATAGTATCCACGGCGGGCGCCGCGAGGCCGTAATCCTTGGTAACGCCCTCCAGTCTGATCTGCGTGCCCCGTTTTACAGTCGTGTGCTTCATGGTTTCTAGCTGCGCCTCCGGGTAAAACCAACCACCATCCCGACCAGCAGGACGATGCTGACCGTCGTGACGATCAGGCTCGACGACGCGGCGACGGTCGGATCGATCTCCACCGTCACGCTGTTGTACATCTGCACCGGCAAGGTTTGGAAATCGGGCGCTCGAATGAAGAGCGCGATGACGACCTCGTCAAAGGAGGTGACGAAAGCGAGAACCGCGCCGGTCGCCACGCCGCGGCTGATGAGCGGCAAGGTCACCGTCGTGAAAGCGCGAAGCGGCGATGCCCCCAGCGAGGCAGCGGCGCGCAACAAGCGCGGATCGAACGTGCCGAGCGCGCTCGTCACGGATACGATGACGAAGGGTGTCGCGATGGCCGCATGGGCCAGCACATAGCCGGTCAAGGTGCCGACCAGGCCCCACATCAAGAAGGAGATATAGATCGATGTGGCAATGACGATCGAGGGGGTCACGATCGGCACCATAAGGATCGCACGGAGATAGCCGACGACCTTGCCGCGCAGCCGGTTGAGGCCGAGCGCCGCCGCGGTACCCACCACGGTCGCGAGCGCCGAAGCGAGCGTGGCGACCAGGATGGAATGGCCGAGCGAGCCGATCCAGCGCGGATCGGTGAAGAAGTTCTCATAGAGCCGAAAGGTGAAGCCTCGCGGCGGAAAGACGAAGGTGGTCGCCTCGCCCCAGCTCATCGGAATGACGAACAGCGTCGGCAGAACGAGATAGAGCGCGACGGCCAAGCCGGCCACCCGCAGCCATAGCGCAATCGGCTCTCCTGCGCGGATGCGGCGCCGGCGGCGCAGCCTCTGAAGCTGCGATGCGTCGAGCGGCCTCATGCGTGCTTGGCCTCCGCCCGCCCCACGGCAACGGCGCCCACCGCGTTGATGCCGCCGCCGACACGATTAGCCCAGGCGACTAGGAGCAGCGTGACGACGAGCACGAGCGTGCCGAGCGCGCCGGCGCCCGCGAAGTCCAAGAGCTCTGTCGTGCGGGTGCCGAGCAGCTGCGCGATGAGCGATTGCTGCGGTGAGCCGAGCAAGGCGGGCGTGACGTAGAAGCCGAGGCTGAGCGTGAAGACGAGAATCATGCCGGAGACGGCGCCGGCGCGCGACAGCGGCCAATAGATCTTCCAGAACGCGACGATCGGCGGCGAGCCGAGGCCGCGGGCCGCCAGCAAAAGGCGGCGGTCGATGCCACCGAGCGCGCTGAACAAGGGCAACACCATAAAGGGCAGCATCACCTGGCTCATCGCCAGCGTAACGCCGGCGACCGTGCCATAGAGCACGACATGGCCGAGGCCGATCAGAGACAGAAGCTGCTCGATCGGGCCGCCCTTATAGATCAACACCAGCCAGCCGAAATTGCGTGCGAGCGCCGACGTCCAGAAGGGGATGAGGACGATGGTCATCAGCACGCTGCGCGCTACCGGTCCGACGCGCGTCATCAGATAGGCGTAAGGGTAGCCGAGGGCGAACGCGACGACGGTGACGATCGCGGCGGACACGGCGGTGCGCCCGAGGATCTTCATGGTCACCCCATCCGTAAACAGGGTGGCGTAATTGGCTGTCGTCCATGTCGGCTCGCTGATGCTCCGCCAGAAGCTCTGAAATAGCGGAACGAACAGAACGCCCATCAGCAGCGCCAGCGCTGGCAGGAGCAGCAGCCAGCCCGTATCGAGGCTCACCGGCGATCGCGAAGTCCTCACGTCTTCACCTGATCTCTTCAACCGGCCCTCATTCGATCAGCCAAGCGGTGAAGCGCGCCACCGTCTGGTTGAAGTTCTGGCTCCACCAGCCTGGATCGACCTGAAAAGTCTTGCCGGTATTGGCGGGCCCGAAGGCGTTCACTTTGTTGCCGTTCTTCGAATAGGTGGGCACGGATTTCAGGTTCGAGGGCCCGACTCCACCAAGCGTCGCCATGCGCGCCTGCTGCTCGGGCTGCATCACGAAGCTCAGAAACGTCTCGATTTCGGCCAGGTGAGGCGACCCCTTCGGAACGGCCAGGCCATCGATGCTCGTCACCGTCATATCCCACACGGGAACCATGTTGGCGCCGGCATCGAGCGCCGCCTGGGAGCGGGCCTGAACCAGCAACTGCATATCGACCTGCTTGGACGTGATGAGCTGCAGCAAAGCGCCGGGATTGGCGGCCCAAATGGTGTCCGCCTTGATGGTCGACCACTTCTTGAGAGCGCGCTCGACGTCTAGCGGATAGATGTCCTCGGGCTTTACGCCGTCGGCGAGAAGTGCCTGCTCGAGCAGGCCGTCCTGCACGTTCTTCACGACGCCGCGCTTGCCGGGGAATTTTTTGGTGTCGAAGAAATCGGCGAGCGTCTTCGGGGCGTTCGCCGGGTCCGGCCATTTGTCGGCACTATAGCTGAAGACGAGTGAGTAGCGAAAATCCGCGACGTAGCAGTCGCCGATAGCGTTCGGCGGAAATCGAGAGTTGTCGAGTCCCGGAATTTTCAGCTTCTCGTAGAGTGTTCCGCAATTCTGCGTGGCGAGGAAGGGAGCCGTGGTCACGATGTTCCACTGAATGGTCTTGGCCAGCACCTGCGCTTTGACTTGTGCGGGATCGGGCGGTGATGTGTTGGTAAAGGAGATATGCGGCTTGGCGGCCGTGTAAGGCTCCTGCCAGGCCTTGATCTGCGCGCCCTGACCGGTCCCACCGTAGGACACATAGGTCAGGCGGAGCGGCGACTGCCCGTACGCGCCGCTCGTGGTCAGAAGGGCGAGGATCACCGTCGCTGCCGCGAAGCGGCGCGGCGACACTGACTTCCGTGGCATCGGCATTCCGTCCTCCCGTTTGTTACGAGCCGCCGCGCTCGCGCTTTCAGCGTGGCTGCCCGGCGGCGCTCATCTTCTCTAGAACTGCCTCACCGTGGCGGGAGGTTAGCCCCTCTCCTCGCCTTCCGACGGACGTCGCGCACTTGTTTCGGAAGCCGAAATTGGAATGGGTGTTCACCGCTGCGCGCCCATCACATTCAAGATCGCGCCGGTCACGAAGGAGGCTTTCTCCGAAAGCAGCCAGACGATCGCCTCGGCCACTTCCTCGGGTTGGCCGGCCCGGCCGAGCACGGTCTTCTCCGCGAAATCCGCAACGCGATCTCCCTGCCCCGACTTGGCGTGAATAGGCGTATCGATGAGACCCGGCCGGACAGCGTTGATGCGGATGCCGTCTCGCGCGACCTCGGCCGCAAGCCCCAAGGTCATCGTATCGACGGCGCCCTTTGAGCCCGCGTAATGGATGAACCGCCCCGGCGAGCCCGTCAGGGCGCCGATTGACGAGACATTGACGATGCTGCCGCCCTTGCCACCGTGCTTTGCCGACATGCGTTTCACCGCCTCGCGGCAGCATATGAGCAGTCCCGCTGTATTCACCGCGAGAAGATCCATGGTTTCCTTAAACGTGTAATCTTCTATGCTCCGCAAGCTTGGCGTATTGATGCCGGCGTTGTTGACGAGGCCCGTCGGCGGACCGAACATTTGATCTGCTGTCTCAAAGAGCTGTACGATATCGTCTTCGACGCCCATGTCGGCAGCGACGGCGATGCCCTTGCCGCCTACTGCGTCAATATCGGCCACAACCGCCCTCGCCTCCGCCGCCGAATGCCGATAATTGACGACGACACGTGCTCCATTGCGCCCGAGCATCCGCGCCGTCGCCGCGCCTATCCCGGTGCTGGCTCCTGTGACGATCACAACCTCCGACATACGTTCACCTCTCCCTGCGGCTGTGGCGGGCTGGCTGAAGGTCGTGCCCGTCCGAAGCCGACCTCGACCAGGCGTGCCAGCGGAGGCGCGATCCTATTTCACTCGACAAAGCAGTCGTCGTCAGGACGTTTCGGTCGCCGTGCTATCCAATCCGAGCAATCGGCAAGGATTGATCGCAATCATCGTGCGCACCTCATCAGGCGTGAAGCCGACGCCGAGCGCGGGTTCGATCGCGGCGCGGCCGGCGGCGACCCGGTCCGTGGCGCCGGGCGGAAGAGTGCCGAAGCCGAGGATGCTCTGCCCGAGCCCCGCTTGCGCGACGCCTTCCTTCAGCATGCCGGCGTCGAAGGCGCCGGTCCCGTCGTCGCAAGGTCCGAACGCGATATAGGCGCCCATCGCGGCCAGGGCACGCAGCTCGTCGGGAAGCGCCTCGACATAGCGGTGGGGGTGGCTGACGAGCAGACGCCGGACGCCGCGGCGGCGCGCTTCCTCGAAGAGCGGCAAGACCTCGCTGATATCCAGATGCCCAGCCGCGAGCACCGCGTCGTATTTCGCGACCTGATCGAGTATTTCCTTCACTTCGTCCTTCACGACCCACCGCGGTGTGAGCACGTTCAGCGCCTCCGATAGCGCGGCGGCGGCGCGTCTCAGATCGCGATGGTTTTGACGGACATGGTTGGTCGCGGAGAGGGTCGGCATCCACACCACGCGGCCGCCGAGCATCAGCGCATGTTCGGCCGCATAGGGGTTGAGCCCGCCGACGGGCGTGTTGAGCACCACGCCCGATATGAGCTTGAGCCGCGATTCCCTGAACCAGCTGGCCGCCAGAAAGGCGGCAACCGGCGTCACCGAGTACCAATGATCCTTGTAGACGATGGCCCGCAGGCCGGCCGTCTCGGCCGCGCGCGCCGCCTCCACATGGTCGAAGGCGCGACGGACCGGCGATGGCCCGCTCTGGCAATCGAGATCGACCGCGCCGCGCAGCAGGCCATCCACCACGGCGCCGCGTTCAATGTCCGGTCTCGTCAGCATCGGCCGTGCCTCATGGTGCTTCGCCGTCGAGGCCGATCAGGCGCGAGGCATTGTCGGACGTCATCTTGCGGATCTCGCTCTCCCCATAGCCGAGCTCCAGGCACATGCGGATCACGGCGCGGAAGCCTTCCACGGGATGCGGATTGGTCGGCTGGCCGAGATCGGAACACAGGATCGTGCGGTCGATCCCGCCGGCTTCGATGCATTGCCGCAAATCCTCGGCGGTAAAGGTTTTCGACGAGCACTCGATATAAAGGCAGGCGCAATGTTCGAGGTAAACGCCCATGGCGGCGAGATCGCGAAGATCGTCGAGCCCGCCCTCGATCCAGAACGTCGGATGGCTGACCAGCATGCGTCGGACGCCACGCCGCTTGGCTTCTTCGAACAGCGGATACATTTCGCTGATGTGCAGATGGCCGCCACAGAGCACGGCGTCGTGCTCGGCGATCAGGTCGAGGATCGGCGCAATCTCCTCGCGCAGGCGGCCGCGGGAGTCGACGGCCGAGATGGCGTGCGGCGGGATCATGTCGAGCCGGCCGGCGAGATTGTAGCGGAAGGCCGAGCGCAGATGGTTCTCCGCACAGAGCGTCGGCATCCAGACGAGGCGCGCGCCCATCTTGAGGCCGAGCTCCACCGCATCCGGATTGAGGCCGCCGAGTGCGTTGTTGAGAGGCACCCCGGACAGCAGCCTGAGATTCGAGCGGGGATTACGATGGCGGCTGATGAGCTCCATCACCGGGGTATTCGAATAGAAATGGTCCTTGAAGAGTACGGCCTTCATACCGGCGGCTTCTGCATGCTCGATCTGTTCCAAGTGGTCGAGCTTGCGCGTCATGATCGACGGGCCGGTGTGGCAATGCAGATCGACCGAGCCGTGCAGCAGGCGGTCGACCAGCGCGTCGTCGATGCGTCCGGCCTCGAGATGTTCGCCCATGGCTCTCTCCCTGCATGCGCGACGGCAGCGCCACGCCTCTCCGCCTGGCCAGCAGCCGAGCACTTGCCGAAGACTGCCGGGCCGATGTCCCGGCCTCGCGCAACCATCTTTTGTTCCGCCTCAACGCGCCGCCAGCAAATTTCACGTGTGTTTCATATTCCGAAACCGCCGCACTCAGGGTGGCGCGAGACAGTCGCTCATGGCCTTCGTTGACCGAATTTCGGTCCACGAAAACCTGCGATATCGCGCGAAGCCATATCTGCCAACCGCGCTAGCCTGCGCTCCGTTTGCCGCGAGCGCCAAGGTCATGAAACCGCAAAAGATCTTCTATGACGATGTTCCACCCAAGCCGGCGCTGACGCGCCCGGACGATGTCGCCCGTCTGCTGGTGGGCGCAGTCGACCTCCACTGCCACAGCGGCCCGGCGGCCATGCCGCGCATCCTCGACCATTTCGACGCGCTGATGGATTGCGCCGAAGCCAAGTTCCGAGCCCTGGTCTACAAGGATCACTTCTACCCGGGCATGGCGCATGCCGCGATGCTCGAACGGCTCGTGCCGGACACCGGCGTCGAGTTGTTCTCCGGCATCGCGCTCAACAATGCGTCCGGCGGCATCAATCCGCATGCGGTGGATCACGCGCTGCGTCTCGGCGCCAAGATCGTCTGGATGCCGACGCTCGCGGCCAAGAACCACGTCGATCAGACGAGCGGCGCCGCGAAGGATTTTCCGAAGACGGCCGAGAAGATGCTCGATGCGATCCCCCTCACCTGCCTCGACGCCAATGGCCGGCTGGCGGATGAGACGAAGCTGGTGTTGGACCTCATCGCCGAGGCCGACGTCATTTTGGCGGGCGGGCATCTCCATGTCAGCGAACAGCACCTCCTCTTCGCAGAGGCCAAGGCCCGTGGCGTCAAGAAGATGCTCGTCAATCACCCGACCTATGTGATCGGCTGTTCCGACCAGGACATGCGCGACCTCGCCGCCCTCGGCGTGTTCATGGAGCACGAGATCGGGATGTTCGTTCCGGGGCGAGCGCAGAAGGGAGATGCGCGCGACCTGCGCCGCCTGATCGATCTCGTCGGCATCGGTCGCGTGGTGCTGTGTTCGGATCTCGGCCTGCGCGGCTCACCGCGTCCGGTGGATGGCTATCGCGCCATCGTCCAGGCTTTCCTCGACATCGACATGCCGGAGGCCGATATCACGCGCCTCATCAGCACGAATGCCGCGGCTCTGCTGACCCTGGCCGCCTGACGTCGCCACCGGCCGGGCGAGCCGCATTCAGCGGCACGCTCAGGGTCTCTACCTGTTCGCCGCGATCATTTTTGCGAAGTCGTCGACGAGAGCGGCTTCGCCTTTGATGAGCGTGACAAACTGCTCCGGCTTGCTCGACAGCGGCGTCGCGCCCGATTTCGCCAGAAGCGCGATGAAGGCGGGGGTCTTGAGGCTGTCGTTGATGGCGTCGTTCAAAGTCTTGACGAGCTCGGCCGGCATGCCAGGCGGCCCGAAGATGCCCCACCAGATCTGCGCCTTCTCCATGCCCTTGATCCCGAGCTCCGCCATGGTCGGCGCCTTCGGCGCGCCGGGCGGGTAATTGTCGTCGGTATAGGCGAGCAGCCTCAGTTCGCCGCCTTCGATCTGCCCGAGCGTGCTGGCCACCGTCACGAACATCGCCTGCAGGCGCCCAGCGAGGAGATCCGTCTGAGCGTCGGCCGAGCTCTTGTAGTTGACCCCCTTGATGCGCAGCCCCGTCAGATTGTTGAACAGCTCCATGTGCTGCTGCTGCGTCGTCCCGATACCCGCATAGCCGTAGAAGGTCTTGGTCGGATGGGCTTTGGCATAGGCGATGAACTCGGACACGCTCTTGACCGGCAGCGAGGCCGGAACCACGAGCGCCGTCGGCGAGCTCGCCATGGTGCCGATGGGGGTCAGGTTCTTCAGCGGATCGAGCTCGACCTTCATCACCGGTTTGAACCCGACGACGCTGTTCGGCATCTCGACCAGGGTATAGCCGTCGGGGGCGGCGCGTGACACCGCATTGACGCCTGTGAACCCGCCCGCGCCGGGCCGGTTCTCGACCACGAAGGGCTGGCCGAAGCGCTTGGACAGATTGTCGGCGAGCGCCCGGGTGAAGGTGTCATTGCTGGCGCCTGGACCATAGGGCACCACGATGGTGACGGGGCGGGCCGGCCAGGTCTCCGCTGCCGTGGCTGTGCTGACAAATGCAACGGCCGCGGCGAAAGCGGCACCGAGCATGGCGCGGCGTGTGAATTCGGTCGACATTTGTCCCTCCGTAGTATTCACGTCCGGCTCCGCGGACCTTGTCGCAGCATATCGCGAAGGTCCCGCGTCAACATCCCGCCCCCACGCGCTGTTTCGTGTTCCGAAATAAGGGGGTGTCAGCCCGGAGGGGCGCCAATTTCGCCGGCCGAAAACGGCCGCTGCGGTCTGCCGCAAGTGCAAAAGACTCATCGCTCGCCGAAAGGTGATCCGTTAGCCTCCCGATGAGCGGCGGTATCCCGGAACGACCGATGGGGAGGAGGATGGAGCTCAATCGAAGGGATCTTGCGTGCGGGCTGATCTTCGCAGCAGTCGGCCTTGCCTTCGTCGCCTATGCATGGACGACCTTGCCGATCGGCGAAGCCGTCGCCATGGGACCGGGCTATTTCCCGATCGTGCTCGGCGTCGTGCTCACGGCGCTCGGTGCAGTCGTCGCCCTCAGCGGACGGGCGGGCCCCGCCGTCACGTTCCCGCCGGTCGCCTGGCGTGGCGTCGGACTCATCGTGGGGGCAGTGCTCTTCTTCGGCCTCACCGTTCGCGGGCTCGGCATGGCGCCGTCGCTCCTCATCGCCACCTTCATGGCGGCGCGCGCCGCGCCGCAGGTGCGGCTCCGTTCGGCCCTCATCGTCAGTGTTGTGCTCACGTTCTTCAACATCGCGGTATTCGTGTTCGCGTTGCGGCTGCCCTACGCGATCATCGGTCCGTGGCTCGGCGGCTGAGGTTCGGCATGGAACTCATCGGCCATCTCGCTCTCGGCTTCGGCACGGCGCTCTCGCCGGACAATCTGTTCTACTGCTTCGCGGGCGCTCTTCTCGGCACCTTCATCGGTGTTCTGCCTGGCATTGGGCCGACGGCGACGGTCGCCATGCTGCTGCCGCTGACCTATTATCTCTCGCCGACATCCTCCCTGATCATGCTGGCTGGCATCTATTACGGCTCGCAATACGGCGGCTCGACGACGGCCATCCTGCTGAATTTGCCCGGCGAGGTCTCGTCCTCGGTCACTGCCATCGACGGCTATCAGATGGCGCGCCAGGGAAAGGCCGGCACGGCGCTCGCTGTCGCCGCAATCGGCTCCTTCGTCGCCGGCACCTTCGCCACCTTCGTCATCGCGCTGGTTGCCTTACCGCTTACGGGCCTTGCGCTGCAGTTTGGCGCAGCCGAAAATTTTTCGCTCGTCCTGCTGGGCCTCGTCACCTCCACGGCCCTGGCGCACGGCTCGGTGGCCAAGGCCATGGCGATGATCGTCACCGGCATGCTCTTCGGCATGGTCGGCACGGATGTCGACTCAGGCGCCTTCCGCTTCACCTTCGGCATCATGGATCTGACCGACGGCCTCAATATCGTCGCCGTGGCGCTCGGCATCTTCGGGCTCGCCGAGACCATGCGTAATGTCGAAGCGACGCCGATCTCCGGATTGGGCACGGCGCCGATCACCCGCCTCATGCCACGCTGGGCCGAGATCAAGGACGCGTGGGGGGCGATCGGGCGTGGTTCGGTGATCGGGACGGTGCTCGGAACTTTGCCGGGCGGCGGCTCGATCCTCTCGTCGTTCTTCTCCTACACCCTGGAAAAGCGGATCTCGAAACATCCCGAGCGCTTCGGCAAAGGCGCGATCCAGGGTGTCGCCGGCCCTGAATCGGCCAATAACGCCGGAGCCCAGACCTCCTTCATTCCCATGCTGACGCTCGGCATCCCCTCCCATCCGCTGATGGCGCTGATGATCGGCGCCTTGATGATCCAGGGCATCGCCCCCGGGCCCAATGTCGTGCGCGATCAGCCCGACCTTTTCTGGGGCGTCATCGCCTCCATGTGGATCGGCAATGCCATGCTGATCGTCCTGAACCTGCCGCTGGTCGGGCTCTGGGTGTCGATGCTGAAGATTCCCTACCGCATCCTTCTGCCGGCCATCGTCATCTTCTCGGCCATCGGCGTCTTCACCGTCTCCAACAACGGCTTCGACGTGGCGATCCTCGCGCTTTTCGGCGTCATCGGTTACGCCCTTCACCGGCTCGAATGCGAGCCCGCGCCGTTCCTCATGGGCTTCGTGCTGGGCGGCCCGCTGGAGGAGCATTTCCGCCGGGCGATGGTGTTCTCGGCCGGCGATCCGAGCGTGTTCCTCCGCCAGCCCATCAGCGCCGGCCTGTTGGCCGCGGCCGCGCTCGTCCTCGTGATGGTGTCTTTTCCGGCGATCACCCGTCGACGCCAGGAAATTTTCTCCGAGGAGGGTTGAGCGGGCGGCTTTTCGTCCGGTCGACTACTACTCCTCAGCCAGCACCTCCTGGCGCCCGCGGCGAATCTTCGGAAAGATCATGAAGGAAAGCATCACGAGGGCTGCAAGCAGCAGCGCCGCCGCGACGGGGCTCGCGACGAAGCTCGTCCAATCGCCGTTGCCGAGGATCAGCACGCGGCGGAAATTCGCCTCGAGCGAATCGCCGAGCACGAAGCCGAGCAGAAGCGGAGCCGCCTCGAAGCCGAGCTTCATCATGGCGAGACCGACGAGGCCGAAGCCGGCCATGAAATAGATGTCGTCCGACAGCCGGTTCACCGAATAGAGGCCGATGCAGCAGAACAACAGGATTGCCGGGAACAGCAATCGATAGGGCACCTTCAGGAGGGACACCCAGAGGCCGATGAGCGGCAGGTTGATGACGAGCAGCATCAGATTGCCGATCCACATCGAGGCGACCATGCCCCAGAAGAGGTCGGGGTTCTTCGTGAAGACCTGGGGCCCGGGGACGATGCCCTGGATCGTGAGCGCACCGAGCATCAAGGCCATCACCGCATTGGGTGGCAGCCCGAGGCTCAGGAGCGGAATGAAGCAGGTCTGGGCGGCCGCATTGTTGGCCGCTTCCGGTCCGGCGACGCCTTCGGGGGCTCCTTGGCCGAAACGCTCGGGGTCTCGAGAGATCTTCTTTTCGAGGACATAGGACGCGAAGGGCGCAAGCAGGGTGCCGCTGCCCGGCAGGACGCCGAGCAGTGAGCCGAGCACCGTGCCACGGGCGACCGGCCCGGCCGAGCGGCGCAACTCCTCCCGACTGGGCCAGAGCCGACCGAGTGCGGCCTGCACCGCCGGGCGTCGTTCCGAATTCCCGATATTGTGCAGGATCTCGCCGATCCCGAAGATGCCCATGGCGAGGATCGATACGTTCAGCCCCTCGAGAAGCGACGGCAGCCCGAAAGTGAGCCGCTGGGCGCCCGTTTCCACATCCGTGCCGACGCAGGCGAGAATGATGCCGAGCAGCACCGACAGGATCGCCTTCAGAAGCGAGCCGCCGGCGAGCACGATGGCGAAGACAAGGCCGAGCAGAATGAGAGCGAAATAATCTTCCGGCCCGAGATGAAGCGCGACCTCCCCGAGCGGTTGGGCGAAGATGCCGATGACGACCGTGGCGACGCATCCAGCTGCAAAAGAGCCGAGCGCGGCGAGCGCCAGCGCCGCCCCCGCGCGTCCCTTCCGCGCCATGGCATTGCCGTCCATAATGGTGACGATCGAGCTCGCTTCGCCCGGCATGCGCACGAGGATCGCCGTCGTCGATGAGCCGTATTGCGCGCCGTAATAGATGCCGGCGAGCATGATCATGGCGCCGACCGGTGAGACGCCGAAGGTGAACGGCAGCAGGATCGAGATCGTCGCGATGGGCCCAATGCCCGGCAAGACGCCGATCAATGTGCCGATGAGGCAGCCGAGCAGGCAAAGCAGGACGTTGTTGAGGCTGAGGGCGATCGAGAACCCGAGCCCGAGGTCGGCGAGCAATGATGTCATGGGTCAGAGGCTCAGGCCGGGGAGGATGAGGATCGGCATCGTCAGTTTCAGCACATAACTGAACAGGACGATGCTGAAGACGATGAGGCCGAGCGAGACGGCGAAGAGTTCGCCAAAGCGCACCTCCGGCGTTGCGAGGCCGGCGATCAGCATGGTGAGGAGGCCAGCCGGGCCATAGCCGAAAACGGGCGTCACGAGCCCGAAAGCAGCAACGCCGAGCGTCACGAGAAGTGCTGGGCGTAGCGGCCAGCGCTCCAGTCCCGGTCCATCCTTGACGAAGCCGCGCGCGATGAGCACGAGCCCGCCGACGGCAAGCGCATAGGTGCAGACGCTCGGGAATAAGGCTGGCGAGAAGGCGGAGTAGCTGTTCGTCGACACGTGTGACAAAGCACGCAGGAGGACAGCGGCGATCACCACGACCGTGGCGCCGGCCGCGACATCCTGCGGCCCGCGAAGACGCGGCCGGCGAATCCCTCCCGATGCATCCATGGCCGGCTCCTCTCCTCGAAAACTCTATTCCTTTTGCAGCCCCGCCCGGCGGATCATGCCTTCCCATCGGGTCAGTTCGGAGCGCACGAAAGCGTCCGCCTCGGCCTGCGACATGGCCGTCGGCTCGATTCCGAGCTGGCGCAGCCGGTCGCGCACCTTGTCGGATGTCAGAATGACCTTGGTGATCTCGGCATTGAGCCGGTCGAGAATGGGCTTTGGGGTGCCGGCCGGCGCAAAGACGGCGAGCATGGAATCCGTCACGACATCGAAGCCTTGCTCGCGCAGGGTCGGTGCATCCGGGAAGGTGGTGCTGCGGTTGGCGGTCGTGGTGCCGAGGAGGCGCATCGTGCCCGCCTCGATGGGCGCGCGCCCGCCGGCGATATCGGTGACCATCAGCGGCAGGCGACCGCCTAGAAAATCGGTCGTCGCCTCGACCTGCCCCTTGTAGGGCACGCGGCGCATCTCGATCCCGGCGAGCTGGCCGAAAATCGTGCCGGTGACGAGCACGCTACTCTGCCAGAAGGGAAAGGCGAGCTTGCCTGGATTGGCCTTGCCATAAGCCGCCACGTCAGCCACCGACTTCATGGGACTGTCGGCGGGCACAACGATCAGCCAGGGGCTGCGGCCGATGGAGGCGACCGGCACGAGATCCTTGATCTGATCGAAGAGCGGCGCCTTCATCAGATTGGGATTGAGCGAATAGGTAGACTGGGCCGTGAACAGGAGGGTGTAGCCGTCGGGCGCCGCGCGGGCGACCACAGCCGAGCCGATCGCGCCATTGGCGCCCGGCCGCGCCTCCACCACGATGGACTGACCGAGCGCCTTGCTGAGCTCCTCCGAGACGGTGCGGGCGATGACGTCGGTGCCGCCGCCGGCCCCGAACGGCACGATCATGGTGATGGGCCGGCTCGGATAAGCGTCGGCTGCGGCCGCGCTGCCAGCGGCCACACCGCCGATACAGGCAATGGCCGTTGCGATTGCGATCACGCGCCGGGTCGCGAAAAACCGGATCATGGATTTCTCCCTCTCGTCGGGCTTGTTGTTCGGCCTTCCGGCAGCCCGTCGCCGGAGGGCATCGAGTCAGTCGACGGAAAAGAGCGTGCGCGCGATATGGCGCACGCCGCCGTTGAGCTGCCGCGGATCATCGCTGGTGTTCATGTAATAGACAGTGAGCAGACGGCCGGGCTCGACCTCGATAACGCGCGGATAGCCGAGGTCCCAGCTGCCGCCGTCGTCGCGCAGGATGATCTCCGAGCCCCATGTGCGGCCGCCGTTCTCGCTGACCCGGGCGCGGATGCCGGGCGGCGCCAGGCGATAACCGTAGACGCAGACGACGCGCCCGTCGGCCATCTCAACGATGTCGCCCGGCGCGCCCCAGTCGTTGACGCGCGACAGGAAATGCCAAGTGCGGCCACCGTCCTCGCTCTCGAATACATCCGTCCAGAAGACACCGCGCGCGTCGCGCTGAAAGCGCAGCGAAGCGAGTATGCGCCCGTCGCGCAAGGCGAGCGGCCGGGCGTAGAAATGGCGGATCGCGCCGAAGAGGGCAAGCTCATTGCGATCGCTCACCGCCGAGCCGCCCTCGATTGCGGGTGTGATGAAGGACAGAAAATTCCAGCGGCGGCCGTCGGTGCTGCCGTAGACGAGCGGTCGATTGGTCCAGCCGTCCGCGGAGGTGGTGGAAAGGCCGAGCAGCGCGACCCCGTCCTGGCGCACCGATGGCGGCCCGTGCCCGGTCAGCGATGTCAGGCCGTGGAGCGGCAGGAGTATCGTGCGCCGCCATGTCCGGCCCGCGTCGGTCGACAGGCGCAGCCAGGCACGGCTATCGGCCTTGAGCAGCGCCGGCATGGCGCCCGACATGACGATGACATTGGGGTCGAGAAAGTCGACCGTCGCCTCGTCGTCGTAGTTGCTGCCGCCCGTGCGCTCGATCTCTTCCGCCGAGGTGGAGAGATCGAAGACCGTCTGCTGGCTCTCCGGATTCCATGAGCGGCCGCCATCACGGGAGCGGATCGTGGTCAGCCGCCCTTGTCCGACGGTGAGCCGCGTGTGGCTGATCTCTGCGTCGGCCCCATATCTGCTTGGGATCTTCTTGAAACCGAGGAGAAGTTCCCCGTTCAGGAATTGCCACAGGCCGCAATAAAAGGGCCATCCGCAGAATTCGTCCTCGCGGCGATAGACGATGCCGTGATCGGCGTCGCGGGAGCGCCTGGGCTTGTCGAATGGCATCTTTGACCTTCACGCGCTTGCAAGAAGAGGCGTCCGCATCAAGCACATTCACCGGCGGCGAAGAGGCCAGCGCAACCGCCGGCATTTTCGGCCGGCGAAACATCCGCCAGCCGATCCGGGTCATTTGTCGTCGAGGTTCGGATTGGTCGTCGGCACGCCACCTTCGAACCAAGTCTCGAATTTGCGATAGGCGTAGAGCCATCGCCCATCGGGCTGCTTGACGCAGGTGTCGGTCATGTGGGCGATCTGGATGGGGGGATTGGTCGGCAGGATCGGCTTGCCGTCCTGGGCGTACAGGTGGAGAAACCAGTTGCAGACCGCGCGCGTCGGGCTCTCGAGAACGACGCGGAAATTGGTGACCGAATGCACCGCGACGCGCGGACCGCGATCGAGCCGGTATTGATAGAACTGCCTGATCTTGGCCTTGCCGTGGTAGCTGGCACGGGTCGATTCGAAGACGGCGTCGTCGGTATAGTAATCGGCAGCATTGCGCCCCCAATTGGTGTCCACATCATGCCAATAGTCCATCAGAAGAATTTCGAGTTCTTGCCGCGCCTTGAGGATTTCCTGAAAGTCCATCGCTTCCTCGATCGATAACGCCCCGGTTGTGAGGGCTCCTGTGAGGCTAGCGCGCCGCATCGACTTCTCCGCACGGCCATTGTGCCTGTTTCGTCGGATGAAAAAGGCGCGCCTCGGCAGGAATGCTGTGCCGATACGCTGTTTCGCCGTCTGAAATAGCTCCGGAAGGCGTTGGCGCGCAGCGCAGACCGGCGACTAGCGTGAAGAGGAACGGGGGTGCCGACGTGGCGCCCGGCCGGCGGACGCCGGGCATCATCAAGGGAGGTTCGTGTGACGCAGAGGCCAGCACGGGAGGCATCGGTCGCCTGTTTCGATCGAATGGAACCGCAGGAAACGGACGCCGCCGGAACGAAGACCTGGATTACGCGTGGCGGCAATTTCCTGGTTGCCGTGTCGCGGGTGAAGCCCGGCGGGGTGCTCTCGCGTGAGAACAACCCTGACGAATACATGGTGATCCTCCCGCCGGGGGTGGAAGCGACTATCACGGCCGGCGACGAGGAGATCGAGGCGGTTGCGGAATCCCTCACGATCGTTCCGCCGGGACCAAGCCAGATTACGGCGCGCAGCGAGGGGCTGATCGCCCGCATCATCACCAAGAACGCGGAGGATCTCATCGCCAAGGCGTGGAACGCGGCGACCTATGCCGATGGGGCGCCCGAACTCGCCGTCCTGGAGCCTTGGCCCGAGCCGGTCGGCGGCTTCAAGCTGCGACATTACCCGCTCGCGCCCTATGCGGATCCGAAGGGCGAGCGCATCCAGCCGCGCCTCTTCCGCTCGACCAATATGATGGTGAACCTCTTCGTGCACTATCAGAACCGGCGCGACACCACCGCCCTCAGCCCGCACTGGCACGAGGATTTCGAGCAGGCCTCGCTCACCCTGCACGGCACCTGGATCCACCACCTGCGTTGGCCGTGGAATGCCAATCTCGCCGAATGGCGGCCCGACAACCATGACGAGGTGCCGACCCCCTCGGTCATCATCATCCCCGCCAATGTGGTGCACACATCGCGCGATGTCGGCGCAGGCGAATCCTCGCTCTACGACATCTTCTGTCCGCCGCGTCTCGATTTCTCGATGAAACCCGGCTTCGTCTTGAACGAGAGCGAGTACCCGATGCCGAAGATCGACGAGACGAAGACGGTGACCAAGGGCACGCTTCTCTCATGGCAGAAATCGGCTTGAGGGAGGCTGCGGCTGCGGATGATCCCGGGGCGTTGCGAAGCAACGGACCTGGGCTCCGGAACAATGGGGCATCCCGGGGCGGAAGGCGCGGAATCCTCTCGCACGACATCGTTCCCAGATCCCGGACAGCCGCTGCGCGGCTTCCGGGATGACCAAGGCGCCCGCCCTGACAGTCGAGATTGTGCGTATCAACGCGATAGGTGAATGCTCTAACCTCCCACCAGAGAATAACTACGGTGGTGATGATGAATCGCTTCGAGAAGCCGCGTCCCGCTCATAATGCCGAACACGGCATCGTCTATCGAAATCAGGAAGAATTCGCCGCCTGGCCTTTCCTCGGCGGCCTGTGGCGGACGGCGAGTGGTGAGATCGTTGCCGCCTTCACGCGCAATCACTGCGTCTATACAAAGCCCGACGACATTCATCACGACGTCCTCTCCGTCTCGCGCGGACAGGTCTCGATCATCCGCTCGCGTGACGGCGGCGCGAACTGGGACGCGGATTCGGTCAAGACCGTTTTCGATATGGCGACCACCGCCGGGGAGATCGCCGCCGGCGGCGCCGAGGATTATCGCGACGAAGCGCCGGTCGACTTCCTCGACCGCGACGTGCTCGTGCTTTCAGGTGCCATTCCCGCCCATTTCGTGCCGACGGCACGGCCTTGGATCAGCCTGTCGGTCGATGGAGGCCATTCCTGGCGACGCCCCATTCTTCTGCCGCTCGGGGGGCTTCACTCTTTATCCGGCCAAGGCTCGACCTCGGTGCGGGCCGATGGCGTGAGCCTTATTGCGCTCACGAGCGTGACGCCGGACGGCTGGACACGCCGTCCGCTGGTCTATGCCAGCGCCGACGGCGGCGGCTCGTGGCAGTTCCTGTCCTTCATCACGCCGGAACAGGACGACGGCACCGCCGTGTCGGAGCGCAAGGGCAGCCCGCGCTTCGGCGCCCATCGCTATTTCTATCCGCGGCCGCTGCCGCTCAGGAACGGCCGCATTCTCTGCTCCATGCGTTCCCAGCGCGACCCGACCAGCATTCTCTGGACGGAAATGTTCGAGAGCGAGGACGGCGGCCGGACCTGGCATTTTCTGTCGCGGGTCAACGACTGGGGCGCGCCGGGTGACATCGTCGAGATGGCGGACGGGCGCATCGCCTGCGTCTACGGCTATCGTCTCGCTCCCTTCGGCATTCGCGCCCGCATCAGCGAGGACTGCGGACGCAGCTGGGGGGCGGAGATCATCCTGCGCGACGACGGCGGCAGCTGGGACCTCGGCTATCCCCGCGTCCTCGAGGTGGCGCCGGGCAAGCTGATGACCGTCTATTACTTCAACCTCCGCGACGACCCCATCCAGCTCAACGGCGGCGTCCGTCATATCGCCTGCACCTCGTTCTCACCCGATTGACGCGCAGGCGGCACCGCGCCGCATGCCGACCTCTCGACAACAATGATGCGGAACCGACAGACATGGCCAAGATCATCATCAGCGCCGCGGTGACCGGTGCCATCCACACGCCTTCAATGTCGGAGCACCTGCCGGTCACCCCTCGGGCGATCATCGAGGATGCGGTCGCAGCGGCCGAAGCCGGCGCGGCGATCGTCCATCTCCACGCCCGCGATCCCGAAACCGGCAAACCGGACCAATCGCCGGAGGCGTTCCGCCCGATCGTTCAGGCGATCAAACAGCGCTCGGACTGCGTCATCAATCTGACGACTGGCGGCTCTCCTACGATGAGCATCGACGAGCGCCTCGCGCCCGCGCATGTGCTGAAGCCGGAGCTCGCCTCGCTCAACATGGGCTCCATGAATTTCGGCATCTATCCCATGCTGGAGCGGACCAAAACCTTCCGCCACGACTGGGAGCGGCCCTATCTCGAAGGCTCGCATGACCGTATCTTCAAGAATACCTTCGCCGATATCGAACATATCCTGACGTCTTGCAGCGGCAACGGCACGCGCTTCGAAGTGGAATGCTACGATATCGGCCATCTCTATACGCTCGCGCATTTCGTTGAGCGCGGCCTGATCAAGCCGCCGTTTTTCGTCCAGTCGGTGTTCGGCATCCTCGGCGGCATCGGCGTCCATGCCGAGGACGTCGTGCATATGAAGCGCACCGCCGACCGGCTGTTCGGCGCCGACTACCGCTGGTCGGTACTCGCCGGCGGCAGGCACCAGATCCGCATCGCCACGCTCGCCGCCACCATGGGCGGCAATGTGCGCGTCGGCCTGGAGGACTCGCTCTGGATCGGCCCAGGCCGCCTGGCCCAGTCCAGCGCCGAGCAGGTGGCCGCGATCCGCGGCATCATTGAAAGCCTCGGGCACGCCGTGGCGTCTCCGGTCGAGGCCCGCGAAATGCTGTCATTGAAGGGGGGCGAGCAGGTCGGCTTTTGACCAGAGTACAGGTTGGAATTTCGCAGAGCGAAACGATCGAGTGTCGTCGCTGGCGATCTTCCAATCGTGCTAGACTTTCTTCCCAACGATAAGGAGGTCGCGATCCGGGCGGACCGCGACCCCAGCTATGGGAGGATGGCTATGGAGCCCATGACTCTCCTGGGCGACGCGGTGAGCGCGATATCGGATGCGGCCGTCAGCCGTGAGCCGAAGGAGCAGCTACACGAGCGCTGCCGGACAAATTCGAGGCGCGGTATGTCCGACCCCGGGCGACGTTCTTATCCGCCGGTTGAGTCTGTGAGAAGGGCGCTCGAGGTGTTGCGCACCGTCAATCGGCTGCGCATCGCATCCGTCACCGATATCTATGCAGCGACCGGCCTGCCGAAGCCGACCATCGTTCGGATGCTGGAGACCTTGATCACCGACGGCTATGTGGCGCGGGACAATATGTTCGGCGGCTACCGTGTGACTTGCCGCGTGCATGAACTCACCAAGGGCTACGGCGGCATCTCCATGGTGATCGAGGCCTCGCGCGCCCCGGCCATCGAGCTGACCCGCCGCATGAAATGGCCGATCGGCATCGGTGTGCTCGAGGGCGATGCCATCTCCATCCAGTTCTGGACGGGCGCCATCAGTCCCTGGGCGCACACCAATACGGTGCTGGGCTTGCGGCCGACCTTGCTGAGTTCGGCCATGGGACGGTCTTACGTGGCCTTCTGTCCCGAGGAGGAGCGCGAGAAGCTCTTCGCCTCGATGCGCGAGACCGTCGAGGAATTCACCGCGCAGAAGGAGAATGAATTCCGTCATCTCCTCGCTCGCGTGCGCACGGACGGCTTCGCCCTACGGGATCCGCGGACGGAGCCGAAGCAGATGACGACGATCGCGGTGCCGCTGATGTTCGAGGACAAGGTGCTCGCCGCGATGAGCGTGAGCTTCTACAAAAGCGCCGTCCCGCTGCAGAATATCGCGCCCCAGATCGTCGCGCCCATGAAAGAGACCAGGGGTAAGATCGAAGAGAATCTGTCGCTCCTGATGCGCGATGCGCGCAGCTCGGCCCTGACCGAGGTCGACACGACGCACGGTCTTGCTCCTTTGACACCGGGCTGACCGACGCGCGCGGTCGCTGCCGTGCGGAAGGCCGCAGCGCCTGCGCGGCGTCGCGGCCGGGTTCCTCACCAGGTCGAGGAGGTGCCGTAGTCCTTCAAGGCTTGCATGGCCGCGGCCTTCAAAAGATTCTGGTCGTTCGAGACAACGAAGGCCGAGGCGCCACGGTCGCGCATCGCGCGCGCATCCTCACGGCTGGAGACCAGCACCATGGTCGGCATGCCGGCCGCCCGTGCGGTGGCCGTGATCTGCTCGACGGCTTCCTCCATGCGCGCGGTGCCGAGCGCCGCGGTCAGATCGCCGCGCCCGATAAAGAAGGCATCGATGCCGTCGACGGCGGCGATGGCATCGAGGTGCGCGAGCGCCGCCTCGTCTTCGATCATCGCGACGCAGGTCACCTCCGCATCTTGCGCCGCGATATGATCGGCAAAGCTCGCGCCTCCGAAACTGCCGGCGCGGGTGGTGTTGGAGAAGCCGCGTGAGCCGTTGCGGTAACGGCAGGCGGAAGCAATGTCGCGCGCCTTCTCGGGCGAATCCACATGCGGCACGAGAACGCCGGTCGCGCCGAGGTCCAGGACCGAGAGGATGCTGGCCGGCGTCGGCTCGGCTACGCGCACGAGAGCCGCGGTGCCGGCGGCCCGTGCCGCCAGACAAGCGATGTCGATCGTGCCACGATCGAAGGGCGCGTGCTCCTGGTCGATGATCACGAAGTCGAAGCCGATCGAGCCGACGATCTCGATCACATGACTCGTGGGGGTTTTGATGAAGGTGCCAAGCACATGCTGGCGGTCTCTGATGCGGCTGCGGAATGCGGACGGAGGTTGGCGGCTCCCAGACATCGGTTCGGTCTCCTCGATGATGCCATCGCTCGGCGCCGGTCCGCCGCTGCAAGGCGCCGAGGCCGGCCACTCCAGTCCTAGCCGAGCGGCGGCCGAGAGGACGCCGCCGACTGGGCGATTTTCAGCGCGCGAAACAAGCCTCAGGCTGTGTCGCCGCACGGACCGAGGTGGTGGCCATGGGGGAGGGTTCGCGCCCCGAGAGCCCTGACGAGATTGCCGGCCTCAGGCTGAAAGCGAACGGCGGGAGCGCGACAGTGCGAGCGAAGACCACGCGCCCTGGCTAAGGGAGGATCTGGCCGAGGAAGGCCTGTGTGCGATCGCTGGCAGGTCGCGAGAAAAAGATGTCGGGTGAGGCGCTCTCGACGATTTCGCCGCCGTCCATGAAGACGACGCGATCGGCCACGCGGCGCGCAAAACCCATCTCATGAGTGACGACGATCATCGTCATGCCGTCCTCGGCGAGGCCGACCATCGTGTCGAGCACCTCTCTCACCATCTCCGGATCGAGCGCCGATGTCGGCTCGTCGAAGAGCATGATCTTCGGCCGCATGCAGAGCGCGCGGGCGATGGCGACCCGTTGCTGCTGCCCGCCCGACAGCCGCCCGGGAAATTTGTCCGCCTGCTCGGGAATACGCACGCGCTCGAGGAAATGCCGGGCTGTCGCTTCAGCCTCCGCACGGGCGGTTTTGCGCGCCAGGACGAGCGGCATCACGCAATTGTCGAGCACGCTCAGATGCGGGAAGAGATTGAAGTGCTGGAACACCATGCCGACGTCGCGCCGGACGGCGTCGATGTCGCGCAGATTGTCGGTGAGCTCGACACCGTTCACGACAATGCGGCCGCCCTGGTGACGCTCGAGCCGGTTGACACAGCGGATGAGGGTCGACTTGCCGGATCCCGAGGGCCCGCACACGACCACTCTCTCGCCGCGGCTGACGTGGAGGTCGACTCCCTTGAGCGCATGATAGGCGCCGTACCACTTGTGCACGGCTTCGATCCGCACGGCCTCGTCGCCTTGGCGGTCAACCGGCGCTTGGCGAAAGTCCGGCGCATTCGTCATCGGTCGTCTCTCTCGTGGACGCGCCGTTCGAGCCAGAGCGAATAGCGCGAGATCCCGTAGCAGATGAGGAAATACATTGCGGCGACAAAGAGATAGGTTTCGGCGTAAGGCGCGGGCCAAGCGGGATCGCTCGCCGCCGAGCGGCCGGCGTTCAGCATGTCGAATACGCCGACGATCATGACGAGGCTGGTGTTCTTCACCATGACGATCGCCGTGTTGGTCAGAGGCGGGATAACCTTCTGAATCGCCTGCGGCAGCACGATATGCCAGATGGTCTTCCAATAGGGGATGCCGAGCGCCCGCGCCGCCTCCTCCTGCCC
Source organism: Chelatococcus sp. GCM10030263 (assembly GCF_042666455.1). NCBI lineage: Bacteria > Pseudomonadati > Pseudomonadota > Alphaproteobacteria > Hyphomicrobiales > Chelatococcaceae > Chelatococcus > Chelatococcus sp. GCM10030263. The sequence goes on from NZ_JBHTDB010000016.1 coordinate 779,697, forward strand.
CATGGGCACGCCCTGCAGCCCGCCGCGGACGACCTCCGCGAGATAGGCGGCCGAGAACACGGTGAGCGCCGCCACCGTCCGGCCCAGCTTGTCGATGGTCCAGTCCGACGGCAGCAGGAGCGGCAAGAGGATCGCGGCGACGAACAGGAGCCCGACAAGCGGAAGACCTCGCACGATCTCGATGGCGAATATGGAGAGCATGCGCATCACCGGCTTGTCGGAGCGCCGTCCCAGCGCGAGCAGAACCGCCAACGGAAAACCGAGACCGAGCGACACCACCGCCAGGAGAAGGGTGACGGGCAGGCCGCCCCAGCTGTTCGTGGGGACGAAGGCGAGCCCGAGGAAGCCACCCCACATCAGCGCAAGCATGGCGACGATGAGCAGGCCCCAGCCGAAAACGAGCCGCCGGCCCCACAGGGCGGGCGAAACGGTCACGAGCACGCCGGCCAGGATGAGCCCAATGACGACGAGCGGCCGCCATTGCTGATCCGGTGGATAGACACCGAACAGGATGAAGCGGAGCTTGTCGGCAATGAAGGCCCAGCAGGCACCCCCCGTCTGGCAGGCGCGCGGATCTGCCCTCGTGAAGACCGCATCGACGATCGCCCATTGCGCGATCTTCGGCCCGGCGAGGAGAAGGAGCCCGCCGGTGACGACGGTGATCGCCGCGCTCGCAAAATCACCGAAGAGAACCGAGAGCGCGGAGGTGCGCGGCGCGACCGGCGGGCGCATGATGGCGATTGTTCCGGATGCTGCGGAGGTGGTTGAGGTCATCGCTGCACCAGTGCGACCTTGCGGTTGTACCAGTTCATGAAGAGGGAGACGGCAAGACTGATCGAGAGAAACACGGCGAGCATGATGACGATGCTTTCGATCGCCTGCCCGGTCTGGTTGATGACCGTGCCGACGATCAACCCCAGCTCCGGGTAGCCGACGGCGAGCGCCAGCGTCGTATTCTTGACGGTGGACAAATATTGGGTCGTCAGGGGCGGAATGATGATGCGCAACGCCTGTGGAATCACCACTTTTGCGAGCGTTTGGCGCTCGCTCAATCCGAGCGCTCTGCCGGCCTCCCACTGCCCCATGCTGACCGCCTCGATACCGCCGCGGACGATCTCCCCGATGAAGGCTGACGTGTAGACGACGAAGCCGATGATGAGCGCGGTGAACTCGGGCGAGAGCCTGAAGCCGCCGTTGAAACCGAAGCCCCGCAGCTCCGGCACGGACACAGAGATGCCGATGCCGCAGGCGAGCGCTGCGGCCGCGAGCGCTGCGATGGCGGCCAGAACGGCATGCGGGGCGGACAATCGGATTTTGCTGCGCCGAGACAGGAGGAGCGCTGCGGCCGAAGTGCCGACGATCACGAGCGCGAGGAGCACGAAGCTCCAAACGTTTCCATCCAGCTCCAATCGGGGCAGGAACACGCCCCTGAGCGAGATGAAGGTGCCCCCGATCGGACTCCAGGCGCTGCGCGGCGGTGGCAGGGCGGTGGTCGCGAGGGCGTACCAGAAGAGGAGCTGCACGATGAGCGGGGTGTTCCGCACGGCGGTGATGTAAGCGCCGGTAACACCGGCCCCCAGCGGATTGCGGGACCGCCTCGCCAGACCGACGAACAGGCCGAAGATCGTCGACAGAACGATGGCGAGGATCGAGACGAAGAGCGTGTTGGCGATCCCGACGACGAAGGCCCAGAAGAACGTGTCGGTTGGGCTGTAGGGGATCACGCTTTCCGAGATCGGGAAGCGCGACGGCCGCCAGAGAAAATCGTAGCCGACGCGGATGCCCCTGGCGGCGAGATTGGCGGCGGTGTTTCCGACGAGCCAGGAGAGAAGGCCGAAGACGGCGGCGAGCAGCAGGGCCTGTGTGAGCCAGCTGCGCACCTTCTCGCTGTACCAGATCCTGGCGAGCATGGCTTACTCCGGCCGCCGCTACTGGAAGTCCAACGGAAACATGAGGCCGCCGTCCTTAAACAGGCGGTTGGGACCGCGGTCGAGCTTCAGCGGGCTCGCCGCGCCGAGATTGCGGTCGAAGATCTCGGCGTAGTTCCCGAGCTGCTTGACAATGTTGTAGGCGAATTTCTCGTCGAGCCCGAGCGCGGCCCCGTTGCCGGGCTCGACGCCCAGAAAGCGGCGTACGCGTGGGTCGTTTGACGTCAGCATCTCGTCGACATTGGCCTGGGTGATGCCGTACATTTCGGCCGCGAGGAGCGCCTGGATCGACCACTTCACGATGTCGAACCACTGGTCGTCGCCGTGCCGGACCGCTGGCGTGAGGGCGTCCATATATTGGGTCGCCGGGAAGATGACGTAGTCATCCGGGTTTTTGGCTTGGGTCGCCCGGACGGAGGCGAGCGCCGCCGCATCCGTAATGAGGGCGTCGCAGCGGCCAGAGAAGAAGGCCTGGCGGGTGGCGGCGACATTGTCGAAGATCACCGGCTTCAGGCCGAGCTTGTGCTTTGTGGAGACATCGTTCGCGACAACCTCGGTGGTCGAACCGGTCTGTATGCAGACCGAGGCTCCGGCCATGTCCTCGACCTTGGTAACACCGAATTCCTTCGGCATCATAAAGCCGGTAAACTCGTAGTAGTTGGGAACGGTCGGATTGATACCGTTGGCATCCCGGCGGAGAGTCCAGGTCAGTGTCCTCGGCAGGACATCGACTTCGCCGGTTTGCAGGGCCGGAATACGTTGCTGCCGCTGAGCGGCACGAACTCGACTTTGTCCTTGTCACCGAAGACGGCGACGGCCACGGCCCGACAGGTCTCGACGTCGAGGCCGCGCCAATAACCGTTACTGTCCGGCGCACCGAAGCCGACGGTGCCCTGGCTCGCGCCGCAGATCACGTGTCCGCGCTTCTTGACGGCCTCTAGTGTCGATTCCGCGGAGGCCGGACTGCTCGCGGCCGAGCCGAGGAAAATCGCGCCGGCGAGGGCCGGGAGCATCCATGTCTTCATTCTCATCGTTGGTCCCCTCTTCTTGTTGGATCAGACTTCTTCTTGATCAGACGGCGGCCCGCTGCATCGAAGACGGCGCTGCCGCAGCAATTGCTTCGACGATGGGCGCAAGATCGGCCCACAGGTCGTCCGGGTCTTCGAGCCCGATGCTGATGCGCAGAATGGTGCCCTGGTGGACGTTGCGGCTCACCCTGCGATCCCCGGCGATGTTCATGGGCGCGATCAGGCTATGCGTGCCGCCCCAGGACGCGCCGATGGAAAAGACCTTTGCAGCTGTCAGCAGGTCCGGGATGGCCGCCTCGGCAGCCGGCGGAATGACGAGACTGAAGACGCCGCTCGCACCCGCGAAATCGCGTTTCCACTCGGCATGGCCAGGGCAATGCGGCAACGCCGGATGCAGCACGAGCTCAGGAGGCAGGCTGCCAGCCATTCGCTCGGCGAAGGTGGTGGCTACGCGCGAGACATGGGCTAAGCGCACGCCCATGGTTTCCAGACCGCGCAGCGCCAGGCTCGCCTCGTCCGGGGAAACACCGATGCCAAGCATGCGCATGGTGTCCTTCAGCCGCCGATGGAGCGGCAGCTCGCGCAGGCTGATCGCCCCCATAAGCAGGTCCGAGTGGCCACCGACATATTTGGTGAGCGCCTCGACGACGAAATCGACCCCGTGCGTCAGCGGCTTGAAGAAGATGGGGGTCGCCCAGGTGTTGTCGCAGCCGACGAGCGCGCCATGTTGGTGCGCCGCGGCCACGATGGCGGGGATGTCCTGCACCTCCATGGTCGTGGAACCCGGCGATTCCGTCCAGACCAGCTTGACGGTGGGATCCAGGAGCGCGGCGATGCCGGGCCCGATCATTGGGTCGTAGATGCGGGAAGCGATGCCGCGTGGCTTCAGGAAATTCTCGCAGAGGCCGGTCACTGGAGGATAAGCGGTGTCGGGGACGAGCACGGTATCGCCCGGCATCAACGCGGTCAGCATCACCATGGCGATCGCCGCCTGTCCGGAGGGGACGAGGGCCGTGCGCACGCCCTGCTGCAATTCAGTCAGCGCCGCTTCCAAGGTGCGCGTCGTCGGCGTGCCGTGCAGGCCATAGGTGTAGCCGTCCGGGCCGCGGTGCTTACGGTCGGCATAGGCCTGGGCATCGGGAAAGACGATCGTCGACGCGCGGAAGGTCGGAACCGAGAGGCTGGCGAACCCCTCTTGGGATACGGCGGGGCGATGCACGCAGAGCGTCCGGTCGCGCATGAAAACTCCTGCATGAATGACTTGCGGGAGCATTGATCCACAGACAGACTAGAAAAACCATTGACGGACAGGCGTGAGTCTATGCCAAATCCTTATAGGGTGCTCCGTTCGTGAATCCGCGGCAGCTGGAAGCCTTCCGCGCCGTCATGATCAGTGGCACGGTTTCGCGCGCGGCTGAGCTGATGGGAATCACGCAACCGGCCGTGAGCCGCAGCATCGCCGAGCTCGAATCCTTTGTCGGCTTCTCCTTGTTCGACAGGATCAAAGGCCGGCTGGTGCCCACGCCCGAGGGGCAGTTGTTCTTCCGCGACGTCGACGCGAGCTTCGTCGGCCTCGACCGGCTCAGGGCTTCGGCGGCGCGCATTCGGGACTTCGGCTCGGGCAGCCTCAAGGTGGCGAGCCTCGCGGCTCTCGGCTCGACGCTGTTGCCGCGTGCAACCAAGCTTTTTCGCGACCAGCATCCGTCGGTCACGGTCACCCTCACGGTCATGTCTTCATCGGCCGTCCGCAACCATGTCGCAGACGGGCAATATGATCTCGGTCTCGCGGCTGACGAGGTCGACCTGTCCGGGGTCGAGCACCAGCTCTTCAGCAGTGTTGCGGCCGTCTGCGCCATTCCGGGCGGCCATCCACTCGCCGATCGCAAGACCATCGGTCCGGCCGATCTCGACGGCGTCGACTATATCGCCCTGTCACCGGAGGATCGGGCCCGCTTGCGACTGCACCAGATCTGCGAGCAGGCTGGTGTCGCGCCCCGCCTTGTCGCGGAAACACCGAATTCGGCAACGGTTTGCGCCCTCGCGCTCGAAGGCGTCGGGATAGGCATCGTCAATCCGCTCGCCGCGGACGGTTTTCCCCAACGCGGCCTCGTCCTGCGTCCGTTCAAGCCGGAGGTGCCGTTCAGGAGCCACCTGCTGTTCCGGCCGGACATCCAAAAGGGCCGCATCGTTCGGGCCTTCGTTGCGGCGCTCTTCAAGGCGCGCAACACCCGACCCGCATTGATCCGTGACAGTCACCGATGAGCTTGATCGACGCGCGAGGCCGAAGCCCGACCGCTCGATCAAGAATTTCGGCAGGCGCTAACGGAACAGAGCCTGCCCTTCAGCGCAGGCTGGCTCTAACGCTTCTTCATGGGGGCATGCCCTCGGGCAACGGTATGGGCGAGCCAGATGTGCGCGCCCGTGTCGCCCTTCACGCCAAGTTCAGAAGCGACGCCGCGTTATCCCCGACGAGCTTCCTGATGTCGCCCGTCGCGAACCGAAGGTCGAGCAGTGTCTGGATGATGGCGCGAAAGCCGGCGACGGGCCGCGGTCCGCCGAGAAGGCCGAGATCCGAGGACAGGATGGTGCGCTCGACGCCGGCGACCTCGATCAGATGGGCGAGATCCTGCGGCGAGAATTTCAGCGACTTGCCGCCGACGAACATGCCGATGGAATGTTCCATGAAAGCGCCGAGGCCGACGAGCCCTCGGATATCCTCATCCGTGCAGCCGATCACATAGGTCGGGTGGTTGACGAGCAGCTTGCGCACGCCGCGCCTCTTCGCCTCCTCGAAGAGGATCGCCAGCTCGGCCGCCGAGAGATGTCCGCCGGCCAGGATGATGTCGGCCTCGGCGATGATGTCGAGCACCTGCTTGCTTTCGTCGGTGAGCGCCCCGTTGGCGTCCAAGACGCTCAGCGGTTCGGGAGGCAGCATCTTGCGGGTGGTCTTCGGGAAGGTCTTCGTCTGCTTGCCCCCATCGGCGAGATGGTTGGCGGCCGACAGGGTCGGCATCCAGACGATCGCAGCGCCGAGGCCGACGGCATGATCCACCGCATGGGGATTGATGCCGCCGGACGCATTGTTCAGGGCAATGCCGGAAAAGAGCTGGATTTTCTCCGCCGGGAAGAGCGTCTGGAGCAGGATCGCATGCGGCATGCCGACATAGTAGTGATCCTTGAAAAGAAGCGCGCGAAAGCCGGCGCGCTCGGCGTCGAGCATCGCTTCGCGATGGTCCAGGATGCGCGGCATGGCCGCCGGGCCGCTGTGGCAGTGCAGGTCGACCGCGCCGACGAGAAGCTCGGCCACCTCTTCGGCACGGCTCGGGGCCGGCAGTTCGAAGGCGCCGTCATGGCGGGGCAGGAATGCTTCGATATTCATGAATGTCAACTCTCGTCCCGGAAGGGATCAGCTCTGCGTTTCGATGGCGCCCGGCTCATCCGGAAGAGGATAGTCGTCGGCGTTGAGCACCCATCCCGGCTTCGCCGAGAAATCCGCACGCGGCGGGCAGAAGATGTCGACGAGCTGGTTGATGCCTTGGCCCATCGCCTGCGAAGTATGGATCGCCGGCGGCGGGATGATCGCGACGGACGGCGATGCACAGTGCTCATGCTCATCGTTGCGCCAGTGCGCAATGTTGGTCGTCCACGGCCATCGCAGGTGATGGATATACTCGCCTGAAAGGGCGAGCGAACACTGCTCGAAGTCCTCGTGATGGTGCGGCGAAAGCATCGAGGGGTCGCGTGGCCCGTTCTTCGGCTCGAGATAGTTCACCATGAAAGTTGAGCCGCGGTAGATCCGACCGAACCGGCCGGGTTCGGGAGGAACGTCCAGGCTATAGCTGCGGACGCGAAATCCGTCGCGCGGTGCGGGCCATGGCTTCAGCTTCGGGATCGCGGCGTTCGACGTCTCGTAGGTCGCGGCGTTTGATGCCTTGGCGATCAAGTCGCTTGCCGCCTCTGTAAACAGCCGGATGACCTGCCCGCCCGCGGGCAGGATGATGCGGCTGTCGCCGGGGGCCACGAAGGTGATGGAATTGCCGGCGATTTCCGTCCTCGCGCCGTTGGCCTCGACGATCGCTTCCGTCGCGCTGTCGGGGATCAGGAGGACGTATTCGTCGGGCTGCCCGACCCTTTCGAAGACCTGCTCACCTTTGGCCTCGCTGTAGACGACCACGAAGGTCTGGCCGCGCACGATCCAGCTGTCCACCCCAGGCCCACGCTCCTGAGGCTGCGACTGATAAAACCGCGCGTAGGTCGCGGGAAATGCAGGCTCGTTCCGCGTGCTGCCGGGCTTCGACGGCGCAAGGCTCGCGCGCGGGTCTGTTGGATCGTACATGAGGCTTTCCCTTATCGATGGCCCTGACGCGACCTCAGGATCGGAAGTCCTTCAGGATCTGGCTGGCCGCTTTGCGCAACAGCCCTTGATCGGTCGACAGGATGAAGGCCGAGGCGCCCATGTGGGCGAAAGCATCGCCCTCCTCCCGGCTGTTCGCCATGACCACGACCGGCTTTCCGACGGCTCTTGCAGCGTCCGAGATCTTCTGGACGGCATCGGTGACCTGCGGCGCGCGGGAGTCGCTTGCCCCGAGAGCGACGGAAAGGTCGCCGCGCCCGACGAAGAAGCCATCGAGACCCTCGACCGCCACGATGTCCGAGATGTGCTCGACGGCGGCAGGGTCCTCGATCATCGCGATGACGGTGACTTTTTCGTCCTGGGCATCGATGTACGGCCAGGACGCCGTCCCGCCGTAGCGACCCGAGCGGCCCGAGGCCGAATAGCCGCGATGTCCGTTTCGATAGCGCGAAGCGGCCACGACCTCCTTTGCCTTGGCAAGGCTCGACACATGCGGAACCAGGATTCCCTCGGCTCCGCAGTCGAGCGCACTGAGGATCGATCCGATGGACGAGACCCTGACAAGCGCGATGATATCGGCCGCACGGGCTGCGAGCACCGCGATGTCGATCGTGCCGCGATCGAAGGGTGCATGCTCCTCGTCGATCACGACGAAGTCGAAGCCGACGTCGCCGAGAATCTCGATCGGATGCGGCGTCGGCGTCTTCACGAAGGTGCCGAAGAGGCGCTCTCCCGCTACGAAGCGTTGGCGAAAGCCGTGAGGCGTCGATTGCTGGCTGATGGTCATCATCCGTCTTTCAAAGATCGTGGGCGTTGCCGCTGGAGACCGCCGGCAGAGGCCTTCTGCCGGTGGCCAGAGCGCTCCTCAGCCCGCAGACGAGGCAGAGCATGCCGAGGCAGGCGGCAGGAACGATCATCGCGCCAACCGGACTGCCGACCGCCTGCGAGACCGAGGGCATGAGATTCTGGCCCACAAACCCGCCCAGCAGTCCAATCGTATTGATGACGGCGATGCCCGCCGCACCGCGCGAGCCCTTGAAGATCCGCGCAGGGAAGAACCAGAAGCACGGAAACAGCACAGAGATGCACGGCGTGCCGATCGCCAGGGCGACGAAACGGAGCGAATCCGACGGCAGCATCGTCGCGGCTGCGAACGAGCAGAGCCCAACGAAGGTGAAGATCGCGGCAGCCGTTATGATCGCGGTTTCGGTCTGGAGGCGGCGCGGAAGCGTGAACAGCAGCACGGCTGCGAGCGCCCATGGGACGGCATTGAGAAGTCCGTTCTGTGTCCCGCTGACACCGAAGCCCTTGATGACCGTCGGCAGCCAGTAGATCACGCCGAATAGCGAGATGTTGATCAGCGAGTAGATGGCCGCCATCGCCAGCACTCTGGGATCAAGCATCGCGCCGAGCGGATTTCCGCCATGCTCCGGCTCGGTCCTGCTCGTGCTGAGCCATTCCTTCTCGGTGGCCGACAGGAAGCCAGCCTCGGCGGGCTTGCTCGGCAGAAACTTCAGAACGACCAGCGACAGAAGGATCGGCGGCACGCCCGTCACGATGAACACCCATTGCCAGCCACTCAGCCCCGCCAAACCGTGAAGATCGAGCAGCGGTCCGGCGATCAGCGCCGACAACATGTTCCCGAAAGCGCTGCCCAAGGTGAGCAGGCCGAATGCGCGGGGGCGATGGCGTTCCGGAAACCAGAGCGTCAGATAGAAAATGACGGCCGGATAGAGGCCGCCCTCCGCCGCACCCAGCAGAAAGCGGATCACGTAGAAGGTGGAGCCGGAATTGGAAAAGGCCAGCAATACCGTCGCCAGACCCCAGGTAAAGGCGATCCGCGCAAACCAGATACGCGCGCCGAAGCGCACGGCGGCGAGCGCGCTCGGGATCTCCACGGCGACATAGCTGAAGAAGAAGAGCGAGGAACCGAACGCGAAACCGACCTCCGAGAGGTGCAGTTCGTCGATCATCTGCAGCTTGGCGAAGCCGATATTCGATCGATCGATGATCGCGCAGAGATAGAGCCCGATCACCATAGGCATGATCCGCCACGCGATACGGCTGATCAGCTCTTGCTCGTTGATAGCGTGAGCGGTGGGCACCGTTTCCTCCCAGGGCATTATGTGACGACTGTGTTCTTGATGTTCCCAGAGAGGTTGCAAATCGGACGCGGGCGATCCATCAAGCTGCTTCGCCGTTCCACCTGACGGAATTGGGAGACCCTCTTGAGCGAGCAGCCGGTCGAGTCCGTCTTGCGAGCCTTGGCGTTGCTGCGCGAGCTGAATCGCACGCGCGTCTCGTCCGTGAAGGATCTTCATGCCGCCACCGGCCTTCCAAAGGCGACGATTGTCCGATTGCTGAAAACGCTGTGCGAAGCGCAGTATGTGACGAATGACCGGCGACAAGGCGGCTACCAGGTCACGTCCAACGTCAAGGCGCTGAGCTGCGGATATCACGGCGATCCGCTGGTGGTCGAGGCGGCGCGGCCGTGGGCGATCGAGTTCACCAGGCAGCATCGCTGGCCGATCGCCATGGCGACCTTCGAAAGGGACGCCGTCTTCGTCCGCCTCAGCACGATCCCCGACAGCCCGATGTCGCCCTTCCACGGCACCATCAATCTTCGTCTCGATCTGCTGACGCGGGCACTCGGACGGGCCTATCTTGCTTTCTGCTCCGATCGGGAGCGCTCCTTATTGCTCGACGTGCTGGGCGTCAGCGACAGCGAAGCGCGCCAGGCCGTCCTCACCATGCTCGCGCGCATTCGGAAAGCGGGCTTCGCGCTCCGCGACCCGACGGTGGAGCCACGCTCGTCGAACACGATCGCCATGCCGATCATGCGCGGGAACGACGTGCTCGCGACGATCGGGATGACCTACTACAATTCCGCCTATCCGCTGTCGCAGGCGGTCTCCAGCTTCGTTCCGCTGCTTCGAACCTTGTCCGAACGGATCAGCGAGAGCGCATCCGCGCTGGAAGCAGACGATCCGGCGGTGGAACCCACGAGCAAATTCCGGCCAGCAGAACGGCGGTAGAATTCTGTCCTGGCATTTTCGCCGCCTGCTACCTCCGGCTCCTCAAGGAGGAAGACGCCATGACCTCGAGCGATGCGAAGACCGTCATCACCTGCGCCGTCACCGGTAATCTGACGACTCGGGAACAGACACCGCATTTGCCGGTCACACCGGCCGAGATCGCGCAATCATGTCTTGAGGCCGCCGAAGCCGGTGCGGCGATCGTGCATATTCACGTCCGCGACCCGATAACGGGCCGCCCGTCCATGGAGCTCGACCACTATCGCGAGGTCGTCGAACGGATCCGCGAGCGCAACACCGACCTCGTGATCAACCTGACGACAGGGCCCGGCGGGCGCTTCATGCCCGGCGAGGCGGACCCGAGAGTCGCAGGACCCGGAACAACCCTGACGACCCCGGAGCGGCGCGTCGCGCATGTGGCGGCACTCAAGCCGGACATCTGCACGCTCGACCTCAACACGATGACCTTTGGCCGTGAGGTCGTCATCAACACGCCGGCGAGCATCCGGCGCATGGCGGCGATCATTCGGGAAGCGGGCGTCCGGCCCGAAATCGAACTGTTCGACACGGGCGATACCGCGCTTCTGCACGATCTCATCGCCGAGGGAACGATCGATCTGCCCATCACCTGCTCCCTCGTCCTCGGTGTCAAATACGGCTTCCCGGCGACGCCCGAAATGCTGCTCAACGGGCGCAGCCTCCTGCCGGCAGGCTCCTTCTGGACCGCTTTCGGGGTTGGCCGGCACGCCTTTGCGATGGTCGCCCAATCCTATCTGGCCGGCGGACATGTCAGGATCGGCATCGAGGACGCCGTCTATCTCGACAAAGGGGTTCTCGCGCCCAGCAATGCCGCCTTGGTCGAAAAGGCGCGCAAGGTCGTCGAAATTCTCGGCGGCCGGATAGCCACATCAAGTGATGCACGCCGCTTGCTCGGGCTTACCGACGCCGCTGCGCCGTAGAGCGGCCTCTCACAGCGCCGCGAGATAGCCTCCGTCGAGCGGGATGGTGCAGCCGTTCACGTAGGCGCCCGCGCGCGAGGCGAGAAAGACCGTGAGGCCTTGGATATCCTCCGCCCGGCCGGGGCGCTTGATGGGAATGTAGGTCTCGACGCTCCTCCTCACCGCGTCGGACGCGGTGTCGGTCAGCCGTGAAGGAAAGGGGCCCGGGGCGATGGCATTGACCAGGATCCGGTCCGGCCCCAGGCGTTTGGCGAGAGCGCGCGTGAGGTGATGCAGCGCCGCCTTCGACGCGCCGTAGGGATAGGCTTCCCAGCTGGGAATGTGCAGCCCGCCGATCGAGCCCACGTTGATGATCCGGGCAGGTGTCTCCTCCGTCGCGGCGGCGCGCAGCACCGGCAGCAGTTCCTGCACGAGGAAAAAGGGCGCGCGCAAATTCACGTCCAGCACGAAATCCCACTGGTCCCGCGTCGCCGTCTCGATCGCGGCGCGGTCGTTGGCGCCGGCGTTGTTGACCAGGATGTCGAGGCGCCCCTCCCGCGCTTTGACGAGCGCGCCGAGTGTCTCGGGGCCCTCCTCGGACGCAAGGTCGGCGGCCAACCCGATGCAGATCCCCGCGCGTGACAGCTCGGCCGCTGCCGCTCTGCTGCGGTCCGCATCACGCGACGTGATGTAGGTCTTCACCCCTCGCTCGACAAAACCTTGCGCGATCATCGCGCCGATTCCGCTGGTGCCGCCGGTGACCAGCGCGACCTTGCCCGCGACCGAGAACAGATCGTCCACCATGGCCCTGCTCCTGATCTCGCCATGCTCGCGAACACGAGGAAGCTTCTCGATCCTCATGCCGTGCTGGGGCAACGGCGTCGCTTCGGCCCGCCCTCGATCCGACTACGTTCAGGCGGACCTCGATTTGTGATCCTACGACGGAGGCTGTCGCGGCTGCCTCGGCTTTGTCGGCCCATTCCGTTTACCGGAATGGCGGAACGGAGGGCGCCGAAGCGTGTCAATCCTGTTGTCCTTGCGTCAGCAGTGTGAGCCATTCGGCGACGAGGGCCGGCTTATCGCCGCCTTCGATGTCGACGGTCACCTCATGGGTGAGAAGAACGCGACCGGCATTTCTTGTCTCAACCGCCGCCAGGACGAAACGCCCCCGCACGCGGCTGCCGCACTTCACGGGCGCGATAAACCTGAGGCGGTTCATTCCATAATTGATGCTCATGCTGATCCCGTCGATCTTCGGGAGAGCGTCGAACATCATGTGGCTGAGCAGAGATAAGGATAGAAATCCGTGCGCGATCGTCCCCCCAAATGGTGAGTCTTTCGCCCGGTCTGTATCGACATGAATATACTGCCGGTCGAGTGTCGCATCGGCGAAGGCATCGATCCGCGACTGGTCGATCTCGATCCAGCCGGATTTTCCGACTTCGGTTCCGATCAGCCGAGCGTAGGCGTCGATCGTCAGCGCTCTGCGTTCCATGGTTCACAGCACCTCGAAGAGCCCCGCGGCGCCCATGCCGCCGCCTACGCACATGGTGACCACGACATAGCGGATGCCGCGGCGCCTCCCTTCGATCAGCGCATGCCCGATCATACGCGCTCCGGACATGCCGTAAGGATGTCCGATGGAAATCGCGCCGCCGTTGACGTTGAGCAATTCGTTGGGAATGCCGAGCTTGTCCCGGCAATACAGAACCTGCACCGCGAATGCCTCGTTCAACTCCCAAAGACCTATGTCGTCGATGCCGAGATCGAAGCGCTTCAAGAGCTTGGGCACGGCGAAGACCGGCCCTATACCCATCTCGTCGGGCTTCGTTCCAGCGGCGGCCATCCCGATATAGCGGCCGAGCGGCTGCAGCCCTCGCCTTTCGGCCAGTTTCGCTTCCATGAGCACCGCGACCGATGCGCCGTCCGACAATTGGCTGGCATTGCCGGCCGTTATGGTGCCGGCCTCGCGCACGGGCTTCAACGATGCGAGGCCGTCCAGATCCGTGTTCGGGCGGTTGCCTTCGTCCCCTGTGAGGGTCACGGTCTCCTGGCTTTGTGTGCCGGTCTGTTTGTCGACAACCGCCTTGCTGGCCGTGACGGGAATGATCTCGTCGTCGAAGCGGCCTGCGGCCTGCGCTGCCGCCGTGCGCTGCTGGGATTGCAGGGCATAAGCATCCTGGCGCTCGCGCGAGATGCCGTAGCGGCTGGCGACGACCTCGGCCGTATCGATCATCGCCATATAGGCATCGTCGTGCATCGCGACGAGCTCGGGATCCAGGTCGATGCGCAGTTCCGGCGTCTGGACGAGCGAGATCGACTCGACGCCGCCGGCAAGGATGATATCCATGCGATCGACCATGATCTGCTTGGCCGCGGTGGCAATCGTCATCAGACCGGACGAACACTGCCGGTCGATCGTCATTCCAGGCACCTCGACCGGCAGCCCCGCCCGCAGCGCCGCCATGCGCCCTATCGTCTGCTGATGTCCTTGCGGGAGCGAGCAGCCGAGAATGCAGTCGTCGCACTCGCCAGGCTCCACGCCCGCGCGTTCCACGGCCGCGCGCAAGGCATGGGCGGCCAAACTGGGCGAGGGCGTTGCATTGAAGGCTCCGCGAAAGGCCTTGCCGATCGGCGTTCGCGCCGTGGCAACGATCACAGCGTCGCGCATATCACTGCCCTCCGTCGACAGGCCGGATGTAGCCCGCGTTCTGCAGTTCGAAACGCCCCTGCCCTTCTCCGGATTGGGGCACGAAATCACCACTGCGGTCGACGACTTCCGACCAGCGCTCGACGAGCGTGTCGGCAACCTCGGAACCGCGCCCGAGAAAAGCGCCGCGCGTCAGCGTGACATGGGCGGTTTCGAACGAGCCCGCTCCTGCGGCGAGGATCGTCTTGGTGGGCGCGTCCTCCCGTACCAGGGCGAGAATGCCGGGGCTGACACAAGCCGGCTGCAGCAGTTCGAGCTCCGCCTGCGGGAGAAGCCCGTCGAGCATTTGTGTGGCCGCGGTCGGTGCGATGCAGTTGACCCGGATATCATGGCGTGCCCCTTCCAGCGCCAGGGTCTGCATCAGTCCGACCAGCGCCATCTTGGCCGCGCCGTAGTTGGACTGGCCGAAATTGCCGTAGAGCCCCGAGGACGACGTGGTCATGACGATGCGGCCGTAGTTCCGCTCGCGCATATGGTTCCACACCGCCTTGGTGCAATAAACCGCGCCCATGAGATGGATGTCGATGATCAGCCGGAAGTCATCCAGATCCATCTTGCCAAAAGTCTTGTCGCGCAGAATGCCGGCATTATTGACGAGGATGTCGACCTTGGACCAGCGGTCGATCGTCTCCTGAACCATGGCCGAGACGGCCTCGAAGTCGGCGACCGAGGCGGCGACGGCAAAAGCCTCGCCGCCGGCGGACAGGATCTCGTCGGCGACCGCTTGTGCTGCGGCCTGCGATAGGTCATTGACCAGCACCTTGGCGCCGCGGGCTGCCAGAAGCAGTGCATGTTCGCGCCCGAGACCGTTGCCTGCTCCCGTGACGATGGCCACTCGTCCTGTCAGATCGATCATACATCCATATCCCTTGCCTTGAGAGCGCTCCCCGAGGCGTCCCCAATACTTCACGAATTCGGCGCTGTCCTCCATAGCCGGGAGGACGCTGCAGCAGGCCGACCCCGATTGTTTGCTCAGTCCGTGAACATGGCCGTATCGGCTCCCAGGCGTGGGGCCTTCGGCAGATCGAGCGGCTGGTCCCGCTCCCATCGGAACGGCGGCGCAAGCGCGACCGGCTCCCCGGCAATGCCGATCCCCGGCGTCCCGGGATAGAGCTCGGCGAGATATTCACCGAGATCGCGCACGCGTGCGGCCGGAACGCCCGAAGCGCTCAATGCCGCTTCCAGCTCATCGGCGCTGGCCCGCGAGAAGGCTTCAGCGAGAGCTTCGCGAAGCTCGTCGGTGGCCAGATTCGCCAAGAAAGCCTCGCTTGCCAGTTCCGCTGGCACGAACGGCGGCTCGGCCAGCTCCGGCCTGCCGAGCAGGTGGCACAGCGTGGTGAACTGGCCTTTGGTGTTCGCCGCCACCGAAATGTGGCCATCGGACGTTGCGAAGGTTTCGGCTCCCGGGCTGCCGACGAAGCCGCGGTTGCCGACCTTCTCCGGCGCCTTTCCGGTGGCCAGTGTGGACGATGCCGGACCGGACATGAGCGACAAGGCTGAATCGACCATCGAAACGTCGATCGTGATCGGCCCTCGGTCGCCGCGCAGACGCCGCACGACTGCGGCGAGGATCGCCTCGGCCGCGGCCATCCCCGTGGCGATATCGATCACGGGAAAGCCGACCTTCACCGGCGCGCGGTCGGTGCTGTTACCCTGCAGCGCCATCATGCCGGTCGCCGCCTGGATGACGTGGTCGTAGGCGCCCTTCGCACTGTTGGGACCCGACTGGCCCCATCCGGAGATCGAACAGTAGATGACATCGGGCTGCACGGCACGCACGTCTTCGGGGCCGAGGCCGAGCCGCCTCGCAACGCCGGGACGAAAGTTCTCGACGACGATGTCGGCGCCTTGGGCGATCCGCAGAACAACCGCCCTGCCCTCCGCTGTCATCAGGTCGATCACGACGGATTTCTTCCCGGCATTGAGCGCCCGGAAACCCGGCGGCAGCCCCCCGACATCCGGCTGAAGAGCCGAGCCGCGCATGGGATCCCCGCTTCCCGGCCGCTCGATCTTGATCACCTCGGCGCCCAGACAGCGCAAATGATGCGTGGCGCAAGGACCCGCCAGCACATGGGTCAGATCGAGCACCCGGAAGCCTTCAAGGGGTTGCATTGCTTCTCCTCAATAGCCGCGGCTGAAAGTCCGCGAGAGCGGCAGGAAAATGGCGAGCGTGACCGACAAGAGAATGATGGTCAGGGCTGCTGCCTCGCCGATCCGCGTCTCTGACCAGAACTGGAAGATGAGCACCGAAAGCGTCATGGCTTTCGTCGACCCGCCGCCCAGGAAGAGCGGCGTATTGAGGTCCCGTAGGGCCGACAGGAAGACCACCGTGAAAGCGGCTAGCAGGACCGGTCTGAGCAGGGGCAGAGTCACCGTAGCGAGCGTGCGAAGCCGGCCCGCGCCGCATATGTTGGCCGCTTCCTCCAGGGACTGGTCGATCTGTCCGAAGCCGTCGCCGATGTTGCGGGTTGCGATAGGCAGCGATCGCGCCGCTTGGGTCATCGCAATCAGTGTGAGCCCCCCGTAGAGCCCGATCGGCGAGCCGATCCACGCCCACATGACCGCAGTGAGAAAGGCAACCGAGGGGACCAACAGCGTATACATCGCCGTCCCCTGGAGCAGGAAGCGCCCCGGAAGCCTCGTTCGGCGCGCGAAATAGCTGACCGCCGTGCCGACGAGGAGCACGATGGTGACCTCCATCGCGGCAATTCTGAGTGTGTTGCCGCTGATTTGCCAGAACGCGAAATACTGCCGAACGACATAGTCGAAATTCGCGAGCGACAGGCCCGACAGGCTCGCGTTGCCGAACCAGCGCGTGTTGAGCGACATCCACAACACGACGAGATAGGGGCCGACCACGGACAGGAGCGAGAGCAGCACGATGAAAAGAGCGGCCACCGGACGCCAGCGCCGGAGAGGAACAGCGGCTGCGCGCGCGCCCTTGCCGATCACCACGGCAAAAGTGTTGGCCTGACGACGGCGCCGCAGAACCCAGACCAGCATTCCGACCACGAGCGCAGTGGCGACGAAGTGACGCCCATCGCTGCGGCTAGTTCCAGCCTAGGCGGGAATGAGCTGAGGAACAGATAAAGCTGCGTCGAGAAGACGTAGATGCGCGCCGGCATACCGAGAATGGCCGGCACTGCGAAAAGCCCCCAGGAAATGATGATCGAGAAGGCCGTCGCCGAAACGATCGCAGGCGTGATCAGCGGCAAGGTGACGGTGCAGACCACCCTGAGCGGGCGCGCTCCGGCAACACGCGCGGCTTCCTCGAAACTGCCGTCCACGGAGGACAGCGCGGCCTCGACCGTAAGAAAAACGAAGGAGTAGAGGAAAAGCGCGGTGACGAAGATCATCCCCGACATCGACTGAATGTCGAACGGTTTGACGCCGATGATCTGGTCCAGGAACTGGTTGACCAAACCGGCATTGGGGCTGGCGATATAGACATAAGCCATCGCCGTCAGCCACGGTGGCGATACGAAAGCGAGAATGGCAGAAAAACGCGCGAGGTTCTTGAACGGCACATCCGTGCGCGCCACCAGAACGGCGAGCAGCACGCCTGTCACGGTGGCCGCGGCGGCCGAGCCGAAGGCGAAGATCCATGAGTTCAACAGGACGCCGCCCGCTCCGAATTTGTCATGAAGCTCGACGTAGTTGGTGAGGCCGTAGCTGCCGTTCTTCTCGCTCAGACTTCCGATCAGGAGCCAGACCATCGGGTAGACCGTCAGTACGAGAAGCACTATGGCGGTCAATACATAGATCGCGAGCAGGCCGGCGCTTCGCCGCCGGCGCATGGTGAAGGGGAGTGAAGCCGTCAAAACCGGTTGCGCCACAGTCATCAGGCGGCCTCCGGATAGACGAGCAGAGCGCCCGGCCTCACGCCGATCGAGACGGGCGCGCCCTCCTCCAGAACGCCGTCACGCCCCGAGACCTCGGCCGTGATGTTCCTGTCACCGCATCGGATGAGATACTGGACCTCGCGGCCGAGGAACTGCGCAAAAACGATCCGCCCCGGCCAGCCTTCTCCCGTGTTTTCCGGCTGGAGCACGACATCGGATGGCCTGAACAGGACTTGGGCGCGATCGGCCGATGTCGCCTGTGCATGGTTGGGGACGGCGCCGATGCCTTCGATCATCAACCGCCCATCGACGCGCTGCGCCGACAGGGTGTTCGTGGCGCCCAGGAAACGCGCCACCTCGGCCGTCCGCGGACGGTGGAAGATGTCCTCCGGTCTGCCCCTCTGCAACACGCGCCCGGCCGACATGACCATGATCTGGTCGGACAACGCCAGCGCTTCCGACTGATCATGCGTGACGGCGACCATCGTCATGCCCGTCTCGCGCTGAATGCGCTTGAGTTCCTGCCGCATTTCCTCGCGCAGATGTGCGTCGAGATTGGCCAACGGCTCGTCGAGCAGAAGAAGCTCCGGATCATAGGCAATGGCGCGCGCCAGCACCACGCGCTGCATCTGTCCGCCGGACAGTTGCCCGGGATAGCGCTCGCCATAGCCGGGCAGGCGCACCAGTTCGAGCGCCGCGCGCACGCGCTTCTCGATCTCTTCGCGTGGGCGCCCGCGAACCTTGAGCCCGTAGGCGACGTTGTGTGCGATCGTCATGTGGGGCCAGATCGCATAGGACTGGAACACCATGCCGAGATTGCGCGCCTCGACTGGAACAAGGTCGCGGCCGCTGCTGAACACCGGACGCGATCCAATGACGATGTCGCCGGACGTCGCGGTCTCCAGTCCCGCGATGCAGCGCAAGATCGTTGTCTTGCCGCAGCCCGACGGCCCGAGCATCGTCGTGATACCGCCCTCTGGCACATCGAACGACACCTCATCCACCGCCCGCACGGCGCCGAACTGCTTCACGAGCTTACCGACTTCGACTCTCGACACGATCAGCCCATGATCTTGCGCCAAGTGTCGATGATCTCGCCGCGCTGGGCGGTGAGTTCGACGAGATTCGGCGAGTAGATGTTCAACTTCGAGACTGGCGGCATGCCCGGGGGAGGAGGCGCGTCGCTGTTGGATCCGTAGAAGCCGTTCTCCTGGGCGAGCGATTTCTGGTATTCCGCCGAAAGGAGATGGTTTGCCAGAACCGCACCGGCAGCAGGATGGGCCGCTTGCTTTGAGATGAAGCAGCAATAACGCGCGAGCACCGTCCCGTCTTCTGGGAAGATCATGCGCGTGGGCGAGCCCTGCAACTGGTAGAGGAAGCCCCACGCCTGGGCGACCACGCAGATCGGCTTCTCGCCGCGCGCGACGGCCTGCATGGCTTCGGCCTGAAGCCGCATTTCGCTGACCTCGTTGGCCCGGAGCGCCTTGATGAACTCCCAGCCGTGCTGCTCCACGAGGCCCTTGATGAGCAGCGTCGACGTCCCAGCATTCTCCGGGGCGCCGAAGAGGATCTTTCCCTTGTATTTGGGGTCGACCAGATCGGTATACTTGGTTGGGCCTTCGCCATCTGGAATGATGTTCTTATTGACGACGATCGTCATCGCCAGGCCGCCGGTCGGATAGATGCCGGGATCGGTCAACGCGAAGGCCCCACCGAGCTTTGCAACATTCGGCAGGTCCGGTGCCGCCGTATAGCCTTTGTCGCGAGCGTAGATGCCCAGCGCGTAGTCGCTGAGGCCGCAGACATCCGCCGAATCGGCTCCGCCCTTGATCTCCTGCTCGTATTTGCGCAGCACGATCTCACCGCCGCCGGGCCGCGCGTATTCGACCGTGAAGCCCGCACTCCCGCCGAACTGCGCCATGAGCGGCTCTTCTGTCTTGGCGATCCCGCTCGAGTAGTAGACAGCCCGCCCTTCCGCTTTGGCTTTGGTGACGACGCTCTCCCAGCCGGAATCCGCAAGAGCCGGTCGTGCGAGCACGGTGGCTGCCCCCGCAGCAAGTCCGCGCCACAGCAACATGCGTCTGTTCAGCATGGTCTCCCCTCCCTGATGAGTCCGGGCTTCCGCAGGGCGCCATACCGAGTTCAAACCCGGACCTGCAACGGCCAGACTGTGACGATCCAGTGCGGCCGCCGAAGCCATGCCTGGATCGAATTAGATGTGATCACTACCATATGGCTTGATCAGGGTGGCCGTCAATTGGTAAATACCGCTCATGAAAAAGCCGAATACAGTCACCGATTTCCTGTCGTCGCGCCTTCTCCGGCTGTCGAATACGTTGGGCCTCTACGCCAGCCGTCGGTATCGCGACGAGTTCGGGATAACGCTCCCGGAATGGCGCGTGCTTTCGATCGTCGCCTCCTGCGAACCGACCACGGCGCGAGAGGTCAGCCGCAATCTTGCGACCGATAAGGGATGGGTCGGCCTTTCCGCAGACAGCTTGCGGCAGCGGGGATTGGTGGCAGGCAGGCCCGACGAGCGAGATGGGCGCCGGATTCTACTCTCTCTCACCGCTGAGGGTAGAAAGATGCATGCCGCCATCCTTGCTGTAGCTCAATCGCGACAGGAGAGACTTTTGGCCAGCCTTCCCGAAGGGACGGCCGATCTTCTGATCGAATGCCTCGATCGGCTCCAGGCGGAAGCGGACGCGATGCTGGAGGAACCTGCTGCAGCGGCAACGGAGACTGATGTTACCCGACCGTGATCAGCAGCGTTGCTGGGACAGTGAAACTCCGACTGCCTAACGAGCAAGGGTCTTCCGCGTTCGATTTCAAAGAGAAATTTGTACGTCTCAAGATGAGCGAGCCTTCGGCTGCGGCCAGATCAGACGTGAGCGGACGTTTCTTTCACCGCGTTCAGCGCCGTCATTCGCTGGCGAGCTTGAGATAAGCCGGCGAGGCTCGGAAACCATCGATCAGGCGATCGCTGCTGCCGCTCGATGACCGCCGCCTGTTTCAACGCCGGGCATGGCAGCGTTCTTACGGCAGATGGCACGTTCGAGCTCGATGCCGCCATTATGCGCGGCAGCGATCTGGCGACGGGCGGCGTTCTGAACGTCGCTCACATTCGCAATCCGATTCTTCTAGTACGCCACATCCTCGACCATTCCGAGCATGTCTCTTCGTCGGGGCAGGCGCTGAACGCTATGCTGCGGCGGCGGGGTTCGACCTGATCGACGCGAGCTTTTCTCGAAACTGCGCTACGGCGCGCGCAGTTGATGGCGGCACGCAATAGCTGTCGGGTTGAACTGGACCACGATGGAAAAAAATACGGTACTGTGGGTGCAGTAACCCGAGATATGCGAGGTTCTCTGGCTGCGGCTACCTCGACAGGCGGGCTGACCAACAAGGCACCGGGGCGGGTCGGCGCTTCGGGCGTCATCGGCGGCGGCAGATCACCGACATCGCTCTCCAACCGGGCGAGCAGCTCGTCGGCTCCGGGCCGGTCGCCGCCGGCGACACCGTGCGCTGGATCATCGGCGACACGCAGAGCGGCGCAGGCGCCACGCTGCAGGTTCATATCCTGGTCAAGCCGACGCGGCCCGTAGCCACACTACGCTTATCAAGTTTGACGACGCCCTGCGTGCTTGGTCGGCTTGGAATTGGCGCGATATGCAGGTCGGTCCCCGCCGCCTCCGCAGCACGACACCACCCTTGCGGCCCCTCGCTCCGGCTCGAAGCAGGGGCCACAAAAGCCTGCCGGGACGCAGTCGCTGCTACTCGGCCGCAGACGATGTGAAGCTCGCAGTCCGCATTTGCTTCAGGCCAACGGCGACCAGGAACACAACCGCCAGCGTCAGAATGACGTCTGCCACGAAGGCGAGTTGGATTCCGGCCAGAATATCGGCCCGCAGAGCCATGACCGCGCCGAGAATTGGGATTCCAACTGTGACCGCAACCTGCTGAGTCATGCTCAAAAGGCCGGTGGCTAGTCCTTCGTTTTCATCCGTCACTTCCGAGGTAGCGGCAACCGTGGCGGCGACGACGGCGGTGATGTGACCGAAGAAACCTATGAACAGCGCAGGGATCAGCAGCCACAGCCAGGATGGACTATTGCCAAGCATGATCAGCGGCGCGGTGAAGACCGCCTGAACCGCCATTGCCACCAAAAGTACGGGACGCGCGCCGCGATGAGCGATAATCCGGCCCGCGATAACGCCCGCCGCGACGGCCGCCAGCCCCGGAACACCAAAGATCAGGCCGGTCGTCATTGCTCCAAAATGCAGCGCATCCTGGAGATACACCGTGACCAGGAAGATCAGCCCGGCCTCCATCGCGAAGACAATCAGCAGCGCCAGGTTGCCCCACCGCACCGACGGCAATGCCAGCATCTCCAGGGCGACCAACGGGGCCTTCGCGCGGCGCTCGATCCAGAAGAACAGCGCCAGAAGAATGGCTCCCACAATCAATACCGGCAGTGAGCGCTCGGTGATCCCGAATACGATGGCAAAGAGCGCGAGCGTGACCGAGACGGCGCCCGGGATGTCGAGCTTCACGTCCTCGGGCGTGTGGGCTGCGGGAACGACAAACGGCGCCAACGCAAGGATCACAACAGCGAAGGGCACATTGATCAGGAAGGTCCAGTGCCAGCTCAATGCGCCGACGAGTATCCCGCCCGCCAGCGCGCCGACCGTGAAGCCGGCGGAAAGCAATGCGCCGTTCAGGCCAAGCACGCGCGCGCGTTGACGTTCATCGGCAAATGTCGTGATCAGCAGCGACAGAGCGGCCGGCGCCGTCATTGCGGTTGCCACCCCTTGGAGCGCACGCGCGGCGAGAAGCGTCACCGGCCCGGTCGCCAGACCGCCCATCAAGGATGACGCCGCAAGCAGCGCGAGTCCCAGGAGAAACAGGAGGCGACGCCCGTAAAGGTCGGCGAGTCGCCCGAAGAGGAGCGACAGTCCAGCGGCAGGCAACGCAAAGGCTGTCGCGACCCAGGGCAGGCTGACGAGATCGAGACCTACCGCCCGCCCGACCTCGGGCAGCGCGATGTTGAGGATCGAGAAGTCGACCGACAGCATGAAATTGGTGCCGAGAAGAAGCACGGCGATCAGACTTTGCCGAGGCGTCATAATCGGCGGTTCGCCTGTTTGGGGCTGAGATATTTGCGACGTCGCCATCGGGCGGGCTCCTTGAGCGATTTCGGATTCGTTCGGGCACGCGACACGCCGCACGTTCAAAGGAGACGCGGGATCGCAAAGCGAATTGTTGAGAAGAGCGGAAGCTCGCCGGAGTAACCGGCAAGGGTATGGATGGATTAGAGTCCGCGATTGACAGCGCCTTTCATGACGCTGTCGTCGACGAAAATTGGCAATACATCGGGTTGCCCGACATCTTCCGCTGCGGCTGGTCTGTTGGATGGCCGGAGCCGATCACAGTTGCGCCGAAACAGCGCGACGGACACCTCCACGCCGAGCCCGTCTACGCTCGCGAGGGCCTAGCCCTGCGCGCCGGGCGAACGTTTGCCCGAGTCCTTCAGCGACTAACTCTGCTACCGAGCCGTTTGAAAGCGACTCTTCTCCCGCCCGCTCAGAGCAGTCGCATCAGCTTGCTTCCATCGCGCCGCGCCCTATGTTAAAACCGAAGGGTGACTACACTTATTATACGTAGATATCCTACGCTTATCAAGGGGCTTACTCGACTTGAAGGAAGACACCACGACCAAGCCGACGCGCCGGCCCCGCGCCGACGGCGAGCGAAACCGACTCCGATTGATCGAGGCGGCCAAGCGCGCCTTTGCTGAAAAGGGCGCAAGCGTCGGTCTTGAACATGTCGCACGCGGCGCAGGCGTCAGCATCGCCTCGCTCTATCGCCACTTTCCGACGCGCGACGAACTCATTTCGGAGGTATACCAGCAGGAAGTCACCGCGCTGATCGAGGCAGCCGATGAGTTGATGCGCGAACGAGAACCGGCTGATGCGCTCCGCGAGTGGCTTTTGCTCTTCGTGGAGTTTCTCGACGCCAAGCACGGCATGGCCGCAGCGATGGATACCCTCATCGGCGGACCGGAGCGCGTCTACAGCAAAACACCGCAGCGCCTCGACGTGCCCGTCAAGGCATTGGTCTCACGTGGGGTTGCGAATGGCGTCTTTCGGGACGACGTCGAGCCACACGACTTGCTTCGCGCGCTCTCAGGCGTGGCTCACGTGAGACCCGGTGAAAACTGGAAGCGACAAGCAGTGCGGATGGTCGATCTTCTGGTCAGTGGTTTGCAGCTAGTCTAGTTGCGAATGCTTCTATCGCTGGCCCGGCCGATCGCCTACACGACGCCAGCTGAAGGTGCACGGACGCAGTTAGTATGCGGGATGCTCGGCAGAAAAGCGCCTGGCCTCAATCAGCACGGGCATCAATTGCCGACCTCGCTCGGAGAGCCGATATTCCACGCGAAGCGGCTTCTCGGCAAAATCGATCCTCTCCACCAGATGATCTTTCTCCAGTTCCCGAAGATGCTGCGTCAGCACCTTTTGCGAGATGCCGGGCATGTCGCGCAGGAACTGCGATGAGCGCAGGGACGAGGCAGCATAAAGGCGGAACAGGATCGGTAGTTTCCAACGACCTTGGATCATCCGAATGACGCGAGTCACATGCGCGACAGCACCATCGGGACCAAGGCAGACGTCACGCTCTTGGGCTCTGATGGGCACTTTTAAGTGCGTACTTGTCTCGTCGACCATATCGACCGATCTGTCCTATCATCTGCAAATTGGATGGATTTCAAGCATATGGAGTTGCAACTTCACGGCAAGGCCACCCTCGTGACCGGGAGCAGCAAGGGCATAGGTGAAGCTATCGCCACCACCCTGGCGCGCGAGGGCGCCCATGTTGTCGTTCACGGCCGCGACCCGGAGGCGGTCGACTATGCGGTGGAGGCCATTGGCGTCCAAGGGGGGACCGCATTTGGCGTTCTGGGCGACCTGATGAGTGAAGCGGATGTCGACCGTCTGATCGACGAGGCTGAGGCGCGGTTTGGCCCCATCGCCATCCTGGTGAACAACGCCGGAGGCTCCGGCCCGAAGAACGACTGGGAGACGACAGAGCCCTCAGGCTGGACATTTACCTATGATCGTAACGTCCTCGCCGCCCTTCGTGTCACGACCCGCCTCCTGCCTGGAATGCGGAAAGTTCGGTGGGGCCGCGTGATCAACATCTCCAGTGGAGCGGCGACCATGCCGCCGCCGACCGGTCCCGACTACTCGGCCGCCAAGGCCGCGATGAACGCGATGACAGCCTCAATGGCGAAAGCCGTGGCGGGTGAAGGTATCACCGTCAATGCAGTATCGCCGGGAACCATCCGCAGCGCCAAGCTGGAAGAAGCCTTCCGAGCCGTCGCGACGGACCGTGGTATCGCTTCCGCCGATGCGCCTTGGGGGGAGATTCAGCGCGGTGTCCTGCCGCTATTCGCACAAGTGCCGCTCGGACGCGTCGGAGAATTGAACGAGTTGGCGAGCGCCGTTGCTTTCCTCGCCAGCCCGCTCGCAGCCTACATCACTGGTATCAACCTGCGGGTGGATGGTGGTATGTCCCCCGTCCTTTGACTTGGCCGATCGACAGAGCACGTCCCCAGCGATCCCGTCGAGCTCCGGTTGACCAAACTCACCATGAGCGCTGACGACGCACCGTCCGCTGAACCGATGAGAACATTCCATTCACGCTTGCGAACGCGATCATGTCGCATTGCGCCGACATCACAGCAAGAGCCAACGATGCTGCGCGATCGGAGACAGAATGAAAACCATTGGAATCCTCGGAGGCATGTCCGCAGCCTCGACGCAGATCTATTATCGCAAGATGTGCGAGATCGTCCGCAAGCGACTTGGAGGCTTGCACTCTCCCGAGCTGCTGATCCGCTCGCTGGATTTTGCAAGAATCGAGACGTTGCAAGCCAGTGGTCAATGGGACGAAGCCGGGCGTATTCTCAATGCTGAGGCCAAGGGGTTGGAGCGCGGCGGCTCTGACCTTATCGTCCTGGCAACAAACACGATGCACAAGTTGGCTGAGCAGATGATGAGCGGAGTGGGCATCCCGCTCCTGCATATCGCCGACGCGACGGCGAATCGGATCACGAAATCAGGCCTCAAGACGCCCGGCCTGATGGCGACAGCGTTCACTATGGAGCAGACCTTCTACATCGATCGTCTCAAAGCGGCTGGGCTTCAACCCATCATTCCCGACGACGCCGATCGGGCCGAAGTGCATCGCATCATCTATGACGAGCTCTGCAAGGATATTACGACGACGGACAGCCGCTCGATCTATGAGAACATAGCGCAGGGCTTGATTGAAAAAGGTGCCGACTGCGTGATCCTCGGTTGTACAGAAGTTGGAATGCTGCTCAATGAGTGCAACGTCTCCGTTCCCGTTTTCGATACGACCCTGATCCATTGCGAATCGGCTATAGACGCGGCGCTGGCTTAGTGACGCAGTTCATTCTGCGAACGTCGGGCTTCGTTTCCCGAATCATCGTCGTTCGTGATCATCGTGCCCTGAGGCTGAGCGTTTGAAGAAAGCCAATCAAAGCCGCGTTGGTCGCCTCGGTCGCCTCAAGTTGAGGCCAATGACCGACACCGGGAAGCAACTGCCAACCGATCAGCCCCGGCAGTGCTTTGCGTAGGCGCTCCTCACTGAATCCCCCTCCGACGTCCTTGGTCCCGTCTTCGTCGCCCGCCAGGAAAAAGGACGGCTGCTCGACCAATCTCCCCTTGAAAGCGGCGGTGAGATCGAAGCCCGGTTGGATGGAGCGATAGTAGTTCAGCGGGCCGCGAAAGCCCGTGCGCTCGAAGTCGGTGATAGCCGCTTCAAGGTCTTCCATGTTCGCCCAACCGGGTAGAGGGGCGGGTAATTGCTGGTACTTTGGCTCGTCTCGATTGAACAGCGTCCAACGCTCCGGCTTCGGAGCCGCAGCCGAAGACCAGTAGAGATTTGCCGGCAGGCGCTTTCGCAGATCTGACCAGGCCGCCTCGGCGGTCGGCAGCATACGACTGAACATATAGAAGTTTGGATGCCCAGCTTCGATCATCACCTGGAGGAAGCTCTTCTCGCCACGAGGCGAGAATGGAACGCTCAGGCCGAACACCGCGGGGAAGCGATCCGGGCCCATCAGCGCCGCGTTCCATGCTACGGATGCGCCGAAGTCATGACCGACGATCACCGCCTGTTTCACCGCGAGAGCGTCCATTACGCCCACCACGTCACCTACCGTGTGGAGCACGGTATAGGCCTCCGGATTTTCCGGCGCTGAGCTTCCGCCGTAACCACGCATGTCGAGCGCGATTGCCCGATAACCTTTGTCGGCGACCGCTTCCATCTGGCGTCTCCATCCGCGCCAGGTGTCGGGGAAGCCGTGGCAGAAGATCACCGCTGGTCCTGACCCGAGCTCCACGGCGTGAATCGTTATGTCATTGGCAGCGATGTGTGCGTGCCTCATGCAGGTTTCCAATCGAATCGTCAGGCAAGGTGGGGGTGCAACAGCAGCGGTGGCAGATAGCGGCCGCCGTTCCCGTTGGACTAAGCGAAGTACAGATCGTTCAATCCCTTGCGCAATAATTCCTGGTGAATAGCTGATCCATCGACGGGCAGAAGCGTCCGCTTGGCAATCATCCAGCGACCGCCATGGCGTTCAAGCTCCCAGCGGTTCACGACGGCACGGTGGATTCGATATCCGGTCGAGATGCCGTGATTCGGTAACTCGCGTGACCTGAGACCCTTTTCTCCTCCGGTCTGAGGGAGAGTCCTAGGTTTCGTTTCTGGCCTCAGGCGGCCTCTTTTTCCAGCGAGGATTTGAGGGCGAACTCGGCG